>JBMDXB010000040.1:0-17117 GCA_048594885.1 Vicinamibacterales bacterium | reverse complement strand
GTCCCGGGACTCGTCCCGGGACCCGGGACCCGGGACCCGGGACTTGGGACCAGGGACTTGGGACCAGGGACGGATGTATACGCGGATCAGACAGCAGGCCCGCTGAATCGCGAAGGTCGACGCAAATGTGCCCGGCGCATCTGGCACCGGATCTGCCCTGTTGGCGGCAGGAGCTGTTATGACAAGGCGAATCGTACTGGTGGCCGAACTCGATCAGCAGTGGATCCCCATCGTGCGGGCGCTTGAATCCGTGCCGATGGAAGTGGACGTCCTCGCGCCGCGCACCCCGCCCGCCGGCGTCATCGCCTGCGCCGCGCGCGCGGAGGCCGTCGTTGTCGTCGATCTCGCGCCCGATCCGTCGAACGGCGTCGCGACAATCGCCGCGTGCCGGCGCGCCGCGGGCGTCGGACCGGTGATCGCCGTCGCCGCGAACCCCTCGCAGGACCTCACGCGCAGCGTCCGGCTCGCGGGAGCGTTCTACCTGGCGCTGCAGCCCGTCGCCATCGACGAGATGCGCAGCATCCTCGAGAGCGCGTTCGCATCGCTGGATCGCCGGCGTCCCAGCGCAAGCACGTGCCGCGCGACGCGCCGCATCCTCATCATCGACGACGACGCGGATTTCGTCGCCTCGACGACGGCGCTGCTCGAAGCCTATGGCTACGCGGTGTCGGCCGCCTCCACCGGCGCCGAAGGTCTGCGCAAGGCGTCCGTAGAATTGCCGGACCTGATCGTGCTCGACGTGATGCTGGAACACGACTGCACAGGGTACGAGGTGAACGAGGCCGTCAAGTTCGCGCCGGGATTCGAACGCATCCGGCACATCCCGGTGCTCATGGTCTCGTCGATCACGATCGATCCGGCAACGAGATTCGGCATGTCGGAAGAGGCGCCGATGATCACGCCGAACGTCTACATGACGAAGCCGCTCGACATCCCGCGCTTCCTGTCCGAGGTGACCGCGCTCGTCGGCGAGCTGCCGGAGACGATCGCGACAGGAGCGCCGCGATGACGGTCGCGTGCGAGCCGCAGACGGCCGAGCGCGTCTTCGTCATCGATGACGACGACGTGATGCTGCTGTCGTGCCGGCGCATCCTCGAAAGCAACGGCTACGTCGTCGAGACATTCGACAACGGCCATGAAGGCCTCGCGCGGCTGCACGAGGTCAAGCCGCAGCTGCTGCTCGTCGACCTGAAGATGCCCGAGCTCGATGGCCTGCAGGTCATTCACCGCATCCGTGAGTTCGATCCGGAGCTCGTGATCGCAGTGATCACCGGCTACGCCACGATCGCGACGGCGGTGGACGCGATGAAGGCGGGCGCATACGACTTCCTGCCGAAGCCGTTCACGCCCGACGAGCTGCGCGTCGTCGTCAACCGCTGCTGCGAGCGGTGGCGGCTGGCGCACGACTCGCGGCGGCTGCGGCACGAAAAAGAACGCGCCGAGCGGCGCATCGTCACCTTCCTGACGCACCAGCTCAAGTCGCCGCTCGCCGCCGCGAGGCAGTACCTGGACGTGCTGGCCTTCACCGCGGGCCCGGAGCTCACGCCGAACACGCGAGAGTGGGTGACGCGCTCGCAGGCCCGGCTCGAGGAGATGCTGATCCTGATCGACGACTGGCTGACGCTGGCGAACGTCGAGCGCGACGGCGTGTCGCATCGCGACATGTCCACGGAACTGCGCACCGTCGTCCCGCAGGTGACGCAGGCGGCCGCGCCGCAGGCCGAGCGCTCCGGCGTGACGGTGACGACCGACGTCGAAACGGATCTTCCGCCTGTCCGCGGCGACGCCGGCAGCGTCGGCACCGTGATCTCGAACCTGGTGATCAACGGCATCAAGTACAACCGGCCGCGGGGCACGGTGGCGCTGCGCGCCGTTCGCGAGGGAGAGATGGCGCGCATCGAGGTGACCGACTCGGGCATCGGCATCCCGGCGGACAGCCTGACGAAGATCTTCGAGGAGTTCTACCGTGTGAGGGCGGAGCAGGCGCGCGACATCCCGGGCAGCGGTCTCGGCCTCGCCATCTGCCGCCGCATCGTCGAGGAGCTCGGCGGGTCGATCGGCGTCGCCAGCACGCCGGGCACCGGCAGCACGTTCACCGTACGGCTGCCGCTGGCCGCACGCAGCGGCACGCAGAGGGCGGCATGAGCGAACCACGAACCATTCTCATCATCGACGACGACCCCGATTTCGTGCGCGCGATCGCGCATCTGCTCGAAGGCGCCGGTTACCAGGTGCGCTCGGCTCCCGACGGCCAGCGCGGGTTCGAGCTCGCGCAGGCGATCGAGCCGGACCTGATCCTGCTCGACGTGATGATGCGCGAGCGGACCGAGGGGCTGTTCACGCTCGAACGGATCCGCCGCACGCCCGCGCTGGCGCGGGTGCCCGTCATCATCGTGTCGTCCCTCTACACCGAGTATCCGCGTTTTCGCGTGCGGCCCGACACCGGCTGGATGCCCGCCGACCTCTTCCTCGCGAAGCCGGCGGATCCCGAGCGGCTCGTCGCGGAAGTCAGAAGACTGCTCGCCGGGACCCCGACGGCAACTGGGAGTGCCGTGCCATGAAGATCCTGAAGATGCCGAAGGAGCATCTCGACCTGTTCGGCAGCGTGCTGCCCGCCTTCGGCGAGCTGTACGCGCCGGTGCGGCGCGGCAAGAGCCACGTGTTCGAGCGGCCGACCAAGTGGTCCGACGTCGATCTGTCGTACAAGCGGACGATTCTGCCGCCGCGAAAGCTGTTCCTGCCGCCGCGCGAAGCGACGTTCCTGTTCGATCCGAAAACAGGCTACAGCGACCTGCTGGCTGACGCCGCCCGGCCGCGCGTGCTCTTCGGCCTGCACGCGTACGACATCGTCGGGCTCAACATCCTCGACCGTGTCTTCGCCCAGGGGCCGTATCCGGATCCGTATTACGTCACGCGACGCCGCCACACGGCCGTGATCGGCATCGACGTCGAGCCGGACGAGAACCACTTCGCCGCTTCGATCAACGCGGACTCTGTCGAGAGCGGGTTCGATCTGTATCTGAGCGACCTGGGGGACGCCTATCTCGTCCTCGTGGGCACCAGCCGCGGGCACGACATGGTGACGCTCAGCGGCTGCCTGCTCGAAGAGCCGGGGCCCGCGGACATCGCCGAATTCAAACGCCGGGCAGCGGAGCGCCGCGCGGCGTACGTGACGAACGTCGAGATGGCGGGTTTCGCCGAGATCCTCGAGATGGAGTACGAGAGCCGCGTCTGGGAGGACCTCGGCGAGCGCTGCCTGTCGTGCGGCGCCTGCAGTCACGTGTGCCCGACCTGCTACTGCTTCGACGTGCAGGACGAGGTGACGCTCGGCACGCGCGCCGGGCGCCGCGTCCGCGTGTGGGACTCCTGCCTGTTCAAGACGCACGCCGCCGTCGCCGGCGGCGAGAACTTCCGCGAGAGCCGCGCCTCGCGCGTCAAGTTCCGGTACTACCACAAGCAGCGCGGCTTCGTGGCCGAGTACGGCCGACCGAGCTGCGTGGGCTGCGGCCGCTGCATCGTCGCCTGCCCGGCCGGCATCGACATCGTGACGGTCATCCGGATGCTCAGAGGGGAATCCGATGCAGACGCAGATCGCGCCGCGCGGCGTGGCGCCGCTGGCCAACCCGTACCTTCCGCACCTGGCGCGCATCACGCGCATCCACCGGATGGTGCCGGACAACCACCTGTTTCAACTGCGCTTCCTCGATGACGCCCTGAACGATCGCTGGACGCACCGGCCGGGGCAGTTCGTGGAACTGAGCGTCGTCGGCACGGGCGAGATTCCCATCTCGATCGCCTCGTCGCCGACCAGGCGCGGGTTCCTGGAACTGTGCGTGCGGCGCGTGGGCCGGGTCACCGGAGCGCTCCACCGTCTGCCGATGAACGCGTTCGTCGGCGTGCGCGGCCCGTACGGCAACGGCTTCCCGGTCGGGGAGATGGAGGGGCAGGATCTGCTGATCATCGCCGGCGGCCTCGGCATGGCGCCGCTGCGGTCGCTCCTCTGGTACGCGCTCGACAACCGCGATCGCTTTGGCGACGTGACGCTGATGTACGGCGCGCGCACGCCGCGCGAGATGCTGTTCCGCGAGGAGCTCAGCTCACTCACAGACGTCGATGCCCTGACGACGCTGCTCACCGTCGATCGCGATCCGGACGGCGGCTGGAAGCATCACATCGGCCTCCTGCCGACGCTGTTCGAGCACGCGGAGATCGATCCGCGCCGCACCTACGCCGCCGTGGTCGGGCCGCCGATCGTCTATCGGTTCGTGCTGCGCGAGCTGCTCGCGCGCAACTTCGCGAAAGATCGGATCCTCATGAGCCTCGAGCGCCGGATGAAGTGCGGCGTCGGCAAGTGCGGGCATTGCTCCGTCGGCTACAAGTACACCTGCATCAACGGCCCGGTCTTCACCTACTGGGATGCCATCAACCTTCCCGAGGTCGTCTAGTCATGGCTGGCAAACCGCGCGTGGGCATTTTCGGACTGAGCGGCTGCTGGGGCGAGCAGATCGTCATCCTCAACTGCGAGGACGAGCTGCTGTCGCTCGTCGGCGCAGTCGAGATCGCGGACTTCCTCGGCGGGTCGTCCAACAACGACACGACCGGCCCGCTGGACATCGCGTTCGTCGAAGGATCGGTGGGCAGCGCCCGCGAGGAAGAAGCGCTGCGCCGCATCCGCGATCGCGCCGCGTTGGTCGTCGCGTGCGGAAGCTGCGCCTGCTTCGGCGGCATCGCGGCCGCGTGGGATGGCAACTCTCGCGATGCCGCGGCCATCGACGTTTACGGCACCGCCGCGAGCGGGTACGACCTGCACCCACACCGGCCGCTGCGTGACGTCGTTCGGGTGGACGCGACGATTCCTGGCTGCCCGATGGAGAAGGAAGAGTTCCTGCAAGCCGTGGCGTGTTTGCTGAATGGCGACATGCCGCAGCGGATCGCGTATCCGGTCTGCGCGGAGTGTCGCATGAAGGAGCAGGAATGCCTGCTCCTCACGTACGGCATTCACTGCTCGGGTCCAATCACGGCCGGCGGCTGCGGCGCGCGGTGCCCTGGATACAACTCGCCGTGCATCGGCTGCCGCGGACCGGCCGACGAAGCGAACGTCGCGTCGATGGAAGCGATCATCACGAAGGCGGGCTACACCATCGAGGATTTCCGCCGGCGGCAACGGCTGTTCACGGGCGTGGCGGCGCCGCACGAGGAGGTCCGGCCATGACGCGCACGATCGTCGTCGATCACCTGGCGCGAATCGAAGGGCACGCCGGCATCACCGTCGCGATCGACGGCGATCGCGTGGACACCGTCCGGTTCGACATCCTCGAGGGCATCCGGCTGTTCGAGGGGCTCGTTCGCGGGCGCCCGATCGTCGAAGTGGCGGGCATCGTCTCGCGCATCTGCGCGATCTGCTCGCACGGGCACGCCATCACGGCGCTGCAGGCACTCGAGCGCGCGCTGGGTGTCGAGGTGTCACCTCAGACCGAGCGGCTGCGGGAGCTCGCATTTCATGGCGCGGCGATCGAGAGCCACGCGCTGCACGTCTTCTGCCTGGCGCTGCCGGATCTGCTGCGCCACGCAAGCGTCATCGAACTGGCGGCGAAATCACCGGAGACGGTCGCGCTGGCGCTGCGGTTGAAGAAGCTCGGCAACACGATTCAGGAAGTCGTCGGCGGGCGTGCCGTGCATCCGGTGAACTACGCCATCGGCGGCTTCGGAAAGGTTCCCGCTGCGAGCGACCTCGCACGGCTTCGCGACGATCTGATCGCCGGTCTCGAGGACTGCGAGCATGCGGTGAAGGCGGTCGGCGCGATTGACGTGCCAGTTTTCGCCGCCGAGCCGATCCGCTGTGCCGCGCTCGAACCTCGCGGCGATTCGTACTTCTTTGGCGACGCGATTCGTCTCAGCGACGGCCGCTCGATTCCCGTCGATGCCTACCGCACGGTGACGAACGAGCGCGCGGTCCCGCACTCCACCGCAAAGCACTCGCTCGCCGACGGCCAGCCTTATATGGTCGGCGCGCTTTCCCGCCTGACGCTCAACGGGGATCGCATCAGCGGCCGCGCACGACAGGTGTGGTCGGTGCTCGGGCCCGCCGTTCCGTGCACGAACGTCGTGCTGAACGACCTCGCCCAGCTCGTCGAGCTCGTCTTCTCGGTCGAGCAGGCGCTGCGGATCGTCGACGAGATGCTGCAGGCAGGCTTGATGCCCGAGCCGCGACAGCGCCCGCCGGTCCGCGCCGGACGCGGCGCCGCGGCGGCGGAAGTGCCGCGCGGCATGCTGTTCCACAGCTACGAGATCGACGCGAGCGGCATCGTGACGGCCGCGGACGTCATCACGCCAACGGCCCAGAACTGCGCGCATGTCGAGGCGCAGTTCCGTGCCGCGGTCGGCAGGGAGCCCCGAGCGCCGGACGACGACCTGCGGCATCGGCTCGAGATCATCGCGCGGGCGTACGACCCGTGCGTGAGTTGCTCGGTCCACGTGATCCGGACACACCGCCGGTGAAGGGCGCGCTCCTCGACACGCTGCGGCGCTGGCGCAGGGGACGCATCTCGCTGCGCGTCCGGATCAACGGCGCGTTCACGCTCGTCGTCATCGGCGGCACGGTCGTCTCCACGCTGATCGGATCCCGCATCATCACCAACGCGCTCCTCGCTGATGCGCGCAGCCGCGCCGTACACGGTCTCGACGCGGCACTCGCGATGTACTCGGAGGACATGGCGGTGGCCACGGCGTCGGTCACGCGCGCGGCGGATGCTCCATCGCTGCACGAGGCGATCGGCACGAACGGGAACATTTCGACCGTGCTGCGGACGCTCGCGCGCGATTCGCGGCTCGATTTCCTCGCCTTCACGCCGGCGCGGAACGCGGACACGACTGCTGCGGCGTGCCTCTCGAGCCCGTCGCTGCGCGCGCTCGTGGACGCTGCCGCCGACGGACGAAGCGCTGGCGCCGCGGAGGTCTTGAGCGAAGAGTGCCTGTCGGCGCTCGACCCCGGCATGCCGGCGCGGGCACGGGTTGATCACGTCACGTCCGCGCTCGCACTCGTGTCCGCTGCTCCGGTGTCTCTGCAGGAACGACCCGCCGGCACGCTGGTCGGCGGCGTGCTGCTCAACCGGCGCACCGACATCGTCTCGCGCGTCAAACGGATGGTGTATGGGGACGCCAGATATGACGACCGTGACGTCGGATCGGCATCGATCTTCCTCGGCGACGTTCGGGTGGCTACCAGCGCAAGCCTGTCGGCAGAGGCGATCGGCACGCGGGCGGCGCCGGACGTCGTGGCGAGCGTCCTCAAAGACGGCGGGCGCTGGGAGGGGCGCACGCGCATGGCCGAGGACTGGCGCATCGGCGCTTACGGGCCGCTGCGAAACCATTCAGGGCACGTCGTCGGCATGCTCTTCGTCGGGACGCTGGAGGCGCCAATCCTCGCGGTGCGCACGGACGTCATGCTGACGTTTCTTGCCGTGTGCGCGCTCGGCCTCGTGATCGTCTTCGCCTTGACGTATCTCATCACGCGCCGGACGATTGCGCCGCTCGAGGAAATGGTGAGCGCGACGCGGAAGATTGCCGCGGGAGACATGGCGGTGCGCGTGTCGGTCGCCTCCGACGATGAGATCGGCGTGCTGGCAGGGTCGTTCAACGACATGCTCTCGAGCCTGGAGGGAACGAAACGCGAGCTCGAGCAGTGGGGCCATACGCTCGAAGACAAAGTCCGGGAACGCACGAATCAGCTGGTCACGGTGCAGGCGCAGATGGCGCGGTCCGAGAAGCTGGCGTCGATCGGCCGGCTCGCCGCCGGCGTTGCGCACAGCATCAACAACCCGCTTGGCGGCATCCTCTCGCTGTCGATGCTGGCTGCCGAAGGCTGCAGCGACTCGCGCCTCCGTGGGGATCTCGACACCATCGCGAAACAGGCGCTGCGCTGCCGCGAGATCGTGAAGGGGCTGCTCGACTTCTCACGCCAATCCGACGTCCGCGTCACGCGCACCGACGTCAATGCGATCATCGACAGCGCCGTGCTGCTGTTGCAGCGGCAGGCCGTGTTTCACAACATCACGATCGACCGTCGCTTCGATCCCACGGCGCCGAGCGTGCTGATCGACTCCGGCCAACTGCAGGAGGCGATGACGAACCTGCTCGTCAATGCCGTGGACGCCATGGAAGACGGGGGCACAGTCACGGTCGCGACGGCACGTCGAGCGGACGCCGGCGACGTGCTGATCCACGTCGCCGACACGGGCTGCGGCATCCCGGAGCAGAATCTGCCGTATCTCTTCGAGCCGTTCTTCACGACCAAGCGCGTCGGCAAAGGCACCGGGCTCGGGCTGGCGATCGTTCATGGCATCGTCACCGGCGCAGGCGGTACTATCGAGGTGACCACGGGATCGAACGGCACGCGCTTCACGATCCGGCTGCCACTCGCTCCCGCCAGCAGCGACGCGCAACCTGATGTCACCTTCGAACTGGCTGGTGCTCGGCCTGGGGAACCGGCTGTCGGGCGCTGACGCTTTCGGACCGTCAGTGATCGACGCCCTCGCCACGGAGGGCGACGTGCCGCCCGACGTCACGCTGCTGGACGTTCACACCGATCTCATTGGCAACCTCGATCGATTCGCCGCATACGATCACGTGATTCTCGTCGACACGATCTTGAACGAGACGACTGCCGGCGTAGCCGTTGTCGACGAACCGATCTTTTCGTCGTGGGACACGCGATCCGCCGGCACTCACGAGATGTCGGCCGTGATGGCCGTTCGGCTGTTTCGAACGCTGCAGATGAAAGACGCGCCGCCTCACCCTCGTATCACGCTGGTGGCGTATCGGGTGAGCGAAACAGACTTTCAGCAGGCGCCGGACTCTTCGATAATCATGGATGGCATGCGGGCAGTGCGGCGTCTCATCCGTGCGGAGCATCATTTGCACAGCTGATGCACGCGCCGCAACTCAGCAAAGGAGTTCCGGAATGGCAAAATCGCCGCTCGGCCGGTTCGAACCCCAGGCGTACGCACTGCTGCGGATCGTCACCGGCGTGCTCTTCCTGTTCCACGGCCTGCAGAAGTTCGGCCTGCTCGGCGGGCAAATGGTGCCGCTTCAGTCACTCGCCGGCGCCGCTGGTGTGATCGAGCTGGTCGGCGGAGCGCTCGTCGCGATCGGCTTGTTCACGACGCCGGTGGCGTTCATCTGCAGCGGAGAAATGGCGTACGCGTACTTCACCGTGCATCAGCCAACGGGGATGTGGCCGATCCAGAACCGCGGAGAATTAGCGGCGCTGTATTGCTTCATCTTTCTCTTCATCGCGGCACGAGGCTCGGGAATCTGGAGCGTGCGGCGCTGATGAGCTCTCGTGGCACCTCACTTGCTCGACGCTGATCAGGCGTACGAACAAGAGGAGAAATCCGGAGGGTCACGAGATGAAGAATTCGAGAATCCTGCCGGCAGCCATCGCTGCTGCCGCGTTGATTGCGCTGCCGGCCGTTGGTGCGTCGCAGACCGCGCCCCCGGCGTCCCCGGCACAGCCGCCAGCCGCACAACAACCACAGACTCCACCCGGCGAGCACGCGCAACACCAGCAGCACTCCGCGAACGAGCATTTGCAGCAGGCGAAGACGGCGCTGGATCAGATCCAGGTGACCTCGGTCACCGGGCCTGCGCGCGCGACGCTGACGCAGCTCAAACGGCACATGACGTCGCTCGAGCGGAGCGTCGCGAATCCCGCAGCGTCCCCGAAGAGCACGCGCGCCCAGCGGACGCCGCCCTCATGGGCGACGCACCTGGCGTCGGTCGACAAAACGTTGACCGATCTCACGAGCGAATCGTCGAAGATCGACGATGCGACGCGCACCAAACTCGCAGAGGTGCGCACGCACATCACGGCGTTCGCGGCGGCGATGAGCGGGAACGCGGCGCCCGCTGCGGAATCGACGCAGCCGCCGGCGCAGCCGAAGACCACCGCGAAGCCCGACACGCCACCTGCGGAACCGCCTTCGACCACTCAAACGCAGCCGGCGACGCCAACGCAGCCGGCAACGCAGACGCCGGAGGCGCCGGCGCCGCAGTCCACCGCGAACGTCGACAAGGAGGCTGCGCGGCGTCACCTGACGGCGGCACGCGACACGCTCAGCCAGTTGACGCAGTTGCCCGAAGCGGCGCAGCTCGCGGGTGACGCGCGCACGCAGGTGTCGCAGCTCATCACGAACTTCAACGAGCTGATCACGACGCAGAACGAATGGCGCGCGGCGTACGCAAAGGTCTCCGCGAACCTGACGGCGGTGCTCGGCGCCGAGCGGACCGATGAAGCGAACGTGCCGCCGCCGGCCACCGGTACGGCCGGAGCCGTCGGCACGGCGGGCATCGCCTCGCTCGATCCGAAGGTCCGCGCAAAGCTGGTCGAGTTCCGCAACCACCTGCTCGAATTCGAACGTGCGTCCGGCGGCAGCGCCGCGGCGCCCGCGGCTGCGGTGGCGGCGCAGTCGACGCCGCCGACCACAGGCACGACGGGCACGGCGCCTGCGCAACCCGCCCAGCCCGCACAACCGGTGCAACCCGCACAGGCGGCGCAGCCCGCGCAGGCCGCACAGCCGGCGCAACCACAGCACCAGCACCCGCAGCCGGCACAGTCCGGCATGGCGGGACAGGGCCATCACGCACAGCACGCTGCCGCCATGCAGCACATCGCCGCCATCGAGGCGATCCTGAACCCGCCGTCGACGGGCGGGGCGGCGGCGGACGTGAAGCTCGATCGCGCGCAGATCGATCAGCTTCGCATGCATCTGACCGAGCTGAAGAAGCTGCTCGAGCAGGCGCGCAAGGAGTAGAGGCGGTTTCGTACCTCTGTCACGTAGGGGCGGAGCTTGCTCCGCCCCAGGGCCGACCGAGGTCTACGATGAGAGGTTGATGAAACCGGGTCTAGGCACGCCAAGGGCGGGCGCGACGGGTTAGCATGCACGCATGCACACGCCCGCCGTCCTCGCGACACTTGTCGTACTGGCGTCGCTGTCGCCGGCTGCACGCCGCGCGCCGGCGACGCCGCTCGAAACCGCCGCACGTGCGTGGGACGCCGGAGACTACGTCACCGCGCTGACCACTTATCTCCAGATTCTCGACTCCCCCGATTACGCCGGTGCGCTCGAGCCGATCGCGCTTCAGACCGGCGAGCTGTTTCACACGATCGAGCTGACGCCCGACGGCGATGCGCCACGCTTCTCGCCCGACGGCCGCCACTTCGTCTACGAATCAGGCGCTCTCCCGCGGCGGAAGACGCACCTGTGGACGGCGGCCGGGACGCCACAACGCGTCGCGGAGCTCGCGGGAATCCGCCCGTGGTTCTCACCCGACGGCACGAAGCTCGCCTACCTCAAGGCCGGCGCGAATGCGCGCGACACGCCGGTGACCATTCGCGACCTTGCGAGCGGCAACGAGACCGAGATGCCGACCGGCCCGCTCCAGAAGTCGGCGCTCGCGTTTGCGGCCGGCGGCGTGATTCTGCTGAGCGCGCTGGACGCTGAAGGTCCGTCGCAGATCTATTCGGTGTCGGCGGGCCGCGAGCCAACGCCTCTGACGAACGGCCCCGGCGAGAAATCGATCGCCGCGGTCAACGCGGACGGCACGTTCGCGCTCGTCACCACCCGCACGGCCGGCGGCCGCGGACGCCAGGGCGGCGGGGGCGCGCAGCCCGCGACGTTCGGCGTACTCACGGTCGCATCGGGAAGCGTAACGACGGTGACCGGCTCGGCGCCGGCATTCTCGGCGGACGGGAAGAGTCTCACCTACGTGCGCCGCGAGGGAGCCACGTATCAGGTCGTCATCGCGCCGCCCGCCAACCCGGCCCAGTATTCAATCGCGTATGCGGGCCCGGATCGTGCGGACACTCCGGCGCTCTCGTCAGATGGCGGCCGCGTTGTCTTTCAGCGGATGTTGAAAGAGGACTGGGAGCTGTTCGTCACGGGACGTGACGGCAAGGACGCGGTGCGGGTAACGCGTGAAATCCAGCATGACATCGTGCCGAGATTCCTGACCGGCAACCTGCTGCTGGCGGCCATTGGCGAGCCGCGGCATCGCCGCTCGCATCTCTACGATCTGACCACGATGCGGCGCACCCGGCTGTTTCACAACAACACGGTGCGGACGATCGCGCCCGAGTACGCCTGGGTGCCGAACGCCGAAGGCACTCGCCTCCTCATCGTGGCCGAGCGGGACGGCGATACCGTCTCGCCCGAGCGCGGCGTCTACCTCGTCGATCTCGCGCGAACGGTGACGCGCGAGGAACTGCGCGCGCGCGTCCGCGCCAACCTCGACGCCGAGCTGGCGCTTCGCGCGAAAGGCCAGCGTCTCTACGCGCCGCTCGCCGCGGAGGTCCGCAAGGTGGTCGCGGACGCGTCGACGGCGCGGGTCTATGGCTACGAGAAGGCGCTGTTCGACTTCGACTCCAAGCACATCTCACAGCCCGGAAACAGACGGGCCGCCGCCTACCTGTTCGAGACCTACACGTCGTTCGGCTACGCGCCGGAATACCAGTGGTTCGAGCCGCGCGGCGCGCTCGACGGCCGCACGGCGAACGTGCTTGCGACGCTGAAAGGCACCGTCAACCCCGAACTCGTCTACGTCGTCAGCAGCCACTACGATTCGGTGGCGTCGGGGCCGGGCGCAGACGACGACTCGTCCGGGACGGCGGCGCTGCTGGAAACCGCCCGGCTGCTCGCCAAACATCCGCAGCCCGCGACGATTGTCTTCGCGTCGTTCACCGGAGAGGAAGCGGGACTGCTCGGCAGCCGCGAGTTCGTACGGCAGGCGGTCAACACGAAGATGCGCATCGCCGGCGCGCTGAACAACGACATGATCGGCTGGGCGAACGATCACCGGCTCGACAACACGATCCGCTACTCGAACGCCGGCATCCGCGATATCCAGCACGCGGCGGCCATGCAGTTCACGAACCTGATCACCTACGACGCGCTCTACTACAAGAGCACGGACGCGGCCGCGTACTACGAGGCCTACGGCGACATTGTCGGCGGCATTGGGTCGTATCCGGTGCTCGGCAATCCGCACTATCACCAGCCGCACGATCTGCTGGACACGATCAACCATCAGCTCGTGACGGAGGTCGCGAAGACGACCGCCGCGACGCTGATGCTGCTCGCGTCGAGCCCGTCGCGGCTGGTCGATCTGAAAGCGCAGCGCGCCGGCGCCAGCGTCAACGTCTCCTGGAAGCCGAGTCCGGAGGCGGGCGTGACGGGATACGTCGTCGCGTACGGTCCCGAGAGCCGGCCGGAGGCGCAGCAGATTCGCGTGACGCGGGCGTCGGCAACGTTGTCGAACGTCGCGCCAGGCACGGTGATCCGCGTGAGAGCGGTGAACGCGAAAGGGCTGGAAGGCTGGGACTGGGCGCGCGCCGTCGTTCAGTGACGCCGGCCCCCCCGGCCCCCCGGCCCCCCGGCCCCCTGTCACATCATCCAGATCGGACAGGACATCGCCGGATACGCGAGGATTCGCTCCGCTTCGCCCGGCTTGGGTTTCGCGATCAGGTACGACTCCGAGTAGTAGCCGGCAAGCTGGTAGATCCAGTGCGTGCCGCTCGGAAGCTTGAGCAGGCCAAGCGGCAGCATGAACGAGACGCCGTGCCGATCGCAGTAGGTAATCTGCGCGCCGAGCGTGACCTCGCGGCGCCCCTTCGGTCCTTTCCGCAGCCATCCGCGCGCTGAGGTGAGGAGCCCGCATTCATCGTCATCTTCGGGCCGCGGCTCGTATCGCCGCACTGCCTCGACGTAATACGCGGTCCATCCCGGTTCATCCATCGGCGCCTTGTACAGCGCCTCGACTTCGATCGGCAGCTTGCGCCGCTCATCCTTCGGAACCGGATGCCGCCAGTTCGTGAAGGTCGTGGTCGCGTAGTTTTCCTCGCTGTTGAACTTGTCGGCGATCGCGGCGGCGGCCTCGGCGAACTCTGGAGAGTCCTTGGCCACCGTCTCGACGGCGTCGATCCGCTGCGAGCCGGTGATGAGCAACCCATCCTTCGGAAACGGCTGCTCGCTCGCCGGCGGCGGCAGCACCGCCGGGTGGTAGTTCGTGCGCAGGCCCAGGCGGCGGTCGCAGCGGAAGTTGATGAATGCCGTGGCGAGGAGCTTGAGATCGCCGGCCGCCTTGCCATCGGCCCACAGCGTCATCGACTGCGGCGGCGGCACGGTGCCCCACCAATCGCGGTCGATGTTCTCGATCGAAATCGGCAGCTCGACCAGGCGCAGCTCACGCGGCCACGTGGCGCGAAACCGGCGCCCATCAAACGTCGCAAAGGGAATGGCAACGCCGTCGCGGCGCAATACACCGAGGACGAAGGGCCCGCCAGGGGCTCCCGCGGGCTGTTCCGCCAGCAGCGGAGTGGCAAAGACAAGCGCGAGCACGATCGGAAGAACGCGTCGCATGAGATAAGACTACCGCCGATCGAGGACGAACGGCTAGGCTGCCCGCGCCCGCTCCCGCTTCAGGCCCGCTCTGCGTTCCAGCGCGCGCTCAAGCATCCAGCAGAGCATCGCCCACGACAGCCCGATCAGCCATCCGGCCAGCACATCGGTTGGATAGTGCACGCCGAGATACACGCGCGTTGCCCCCACCAGCGCTGTCGCCAACATGGCCACCGACATCGTGTAAATCTTCACGATACGGCTCTTGCTCATCTCCATCACGAGCGCACCCAGCGTGAGGTACACCGCGGCCGACGTCATCGCATGGCCGCTCGGAAAGCTCAGCGTGAGCACGTCCTGCAGGTGCGGCACGACGTCGGGGCGAGGCCGTTCGATCACTTCCTTGATGACGGCATTGAGTACCCAGCCCCCGCCGCTCGCCAGCAGCACGAACGCCGCGTTGCGGTAGAGCCGGTGCAGCAGCATGAATCCGACGACCGCGGCAACCGCGAGTCCGAGAACCGTCGCGCCGCCGAGCGCGGTGAGGTCGAGGGCGGCGATGCGCAGCCAGCGCGGACCGACCGGCAGCGCGGGGTTGTCGGCCTTGCGCAGGGACAGCAGGATCCGTTCGTCGAGCTGCTGCGTCTGCCCCTCGAGCACCGCCCCCGTCAGCTGAATGAACAGCAGCGCCAGCGTCGTCACCGCCAGCGCGCCGGCCAGCATCGCGAGCTCCAGACGGTCGCGTTTGGCGACCTGCGCGAGCACCGCTCGCCAGATTGTCGCGGGCGTCACCATGCCTTTCAGGATACGAAACCCCTTTCCGAAACCGAAATCCCACCCCGGCGCGGGATTTGAACGGCGCTCCGGTTCACAGGGTCGGCTGACGCGTCCTGCCACGGTATGCGGTTTGCCTGTGACGAGGCGGCGTCCCCTGCTGCCGCGAAGGAGATGGATGGAATGAAGCGACTTGCCCTTGCCTGCCTGGCCGCGCTGCTGGCTACCGGTTGCGACGACAACCCAACCGCGCCGTCGAACCCGAATGTGCTCGTGATGACCGCGAACCTGAGCGCCGCGAACGAAGTGCCGCCGATCTCGAACGCGGAGAACGGCGCGCGCGGCGACGTGCGCATCACGTTCGATCTCACCAGGGACGGCTCCGGGACCATCACGGGCGGTCTGGCGCACTTCCTGGTCAACCTGTCGAATTTCCCACCGAACAGCCGCGCCGTGGCGGCGCACATTCACGAAGGCGCGGCGGGAGTGGCCGGCGGCGTGCGGATTGGCATCCCCGGGACGATGCTGTCGGCGACCAACGCCGTCGGCATGCCCGACGGCAGCGCCAGCAACGTCATCTTCAACTCCGTCCCGATCAACACCGACGCAACGACGCTCAACGCGCTGAACGCAATGCTCGCCAACCCCGGCAACTTCTACTTCAACGTGCACACGCCGCTGAACCCCGGCGGCGCCGTTCGCGGGCAACTCACACGCGAGTAGGTCCCTGGTCCCTGGTCATGGGGCCCTGGTCCTTGGTCCCTCGTCGGAGGTCCCGGGACTCAGGACCCATGACCAGGGACCCATGACCAGGGAGGACTAGGGACTACTCTATTCTCCCCTTGCTCCCCTTCCCGACTCGGGGGCCTTTGTTGTCCCGGACCACCATGTGATCGAGGTTGGCGACACGGCGGCCGGTCTCGTAGGCGAGCCGCGCCACCCGCGCGACCTTGTCGAAGACGATCTTGTCGACCGTGTCGCTCGGCCGGTGGTAGTCCGGGTGCAGCCCGGTGAAGTAGAAGACGATCGGAATGCCCTTGGCCGCGTAGCTGTAGTGATCGCTCCGCGTGTAGATCGACTGGGTGTCCGCCGGATCGTTCATCTCGTAGTCGAGCGTCAGCGGCTTCGGCAGCGAGGCGTTCGCCTCCTCGTTGACGTTGTGCAGCTCGGTGCTGATGCGATCGGAGCCGACGACATAGACGGTGTTCGATTCTTCCGGCTTGTTGTCGCGATTGCGGCCGACCATGTCCATGTTCAGCTGCGCGACCATCTTCTCGATCGGAACCACCGGGTAGTCGGCGTTGTAGCGCGAGCCGAGCAGCCCGTTCTCCTCACCCGCATGCCAGACGAACAGCAGCGATCGCTTCGGCTTCGGACCGAGCGCGAACGCGCGCGCGATGCTCATGATCGCCACCGTCCCCGAGCCGTCATCGTCGGCGCCGTTGTTGATGCGATCGTCCGGAGCGCCTGCAGGCTGGCCGCCGCGGCCCTGCGGCACGACGCCCTCGCGGTAACCGGTGTGATCGTAGTGCGCGCCGTAGAGGACGTAGGTGTCCTTCAGCTTCGGATCGCTGCCTTCGACGATGCCGACGACATTGCGCGTCAGCCGCATCCGGACGATCGTGTATTCGGGATCGATGTTGAACGTGATCTTCGCGTTCGGCATCGCGAACGGCTCGATCGGCTGGCGCTTCGCCACCTTGTCCTCGAGCTCGGCGAATGTGACCTTCGATCCGCTGAACAGGAACTCGAAGAACTCGTCCTGCGCGGTCACGCTCGGCGGGACCGGAGCGGTGTAGCGCTGGACTGTCGTGAAGTCGCCGTTGTCCGGCTGCGCGGCGCGGCCACCCTGCGGCGAGCCGGGAGGTGGGGGGCCCCGGCCGCCGCCCCCCCCCCCACGCCCCAGCGGGGGCGCCCCCACCCCCCTGGCCCCCAATTAAAAAACCCCCC
>JBMDXB010000004.1:0-32640 GCA_048594885.1 Vicinamibacterales bacterium | reverse complement strand
ACACCCCTCGCTTTTATTCGGTTTCCCACGGGGTGGGGGCGGGATTGCGGGCCCCCCGCCCGACGGTCTGACGCCCGTCGGCTATGACGGTCTGCTGATGGAGCGCCAGGCGGGCAGGCGCGATTCTGGGTGTATTACGTAAAACGCAGGGAAAAGTTATCGGGCGTTACTCCGCCCGCAGCGCGACGATCGGATCGATGCGCATGGCGCGGCGCGCCGGCACCAGGCAGGCGGCGATCGCGACCACCGCAATGAGCATCCCGATCGAGACGAACGTGATCGGATCCGTCGGCTCGATGCGAATGAGAAGCTCGCGCGGCAGCACGGATGAGATGAAGTACGCGCCGCCCAGCCCGATCGTCATGCCGATCGCGAGCTGGCTGATGCCGCGCCGCAGCACCATCCAGGTCACGCGCGGACCCGGCGCGCCGAGCGCCATGCGCACGCCGATCTCCGCTGTCCGTTGCGTCACCGAGTACGCCATCACCGCGTAGACCCCGACCATCGAGAGCAACAGGCCGAGGAGGGCGAAGATCGCGAACAGGGTGCCGAAGACCCGGTACGGCCACATCGCCCGCGTCACCATCTGATCGAGCGTCCGCATGTTGTAGACGGGCTGGTCGCGATCGGCCGCATACACCTCGCGCCGCAGGGCATCCATCATCGTCGAGGCAGGCAACGAGCTGCGCACCATCACGGAGGCGTAGCGCGACGCTTCCTGCCGAAAGGGAGCGTAGATGGCACCGACCGGGCGCTCATCCTGCGGAGAGCTGTGCCGAATCGCGGGGACGATGCCGACGATCGTGCGCCAGGGCTCGGCGGGCGCCGGCGCGGCGCCGCGAGCCGGTGGCGGCACGACGAACTTCAGCCGTCGTCCGAGGGGGTCCTCGTTCGGGAAGTACTGCGCTGCCAGTCGTTCGTTGATGATGACGCTTTCCGCGCCAGGCGCTCCGTCCGCGTCGCTGAAGCGGCGGCCGCGCAGGATCGACACGCCGACGACATCGAAGAACGGTGGACTGACCTGGACGAACACGACGCCCGGCGTGTCATCGATCTTCGGTGCGGGCCGCCCCTCGACGTGAAGGGTCCGTCTCGCGTTCATGAACGGCGGCACGGCCGTCGCCAGCGCCACCGCTTCGGCGCCGGGCAGCGCGGCAAGACGCGGATGCAGCCGATCGTAGAAGGCGCGGCGTGACTCCGGCGTCTTGAAGTTGTCCCCCGAGAGCTGCAGTTGCATCGCCATGACATTCTTTGTGGAGAAGCCGAGCTCCAGCTTGTGCAGGTTGAGGAAGCTCCGGACCATCAGCCCGGCGCCGACCAGCAACACAATGGTCAGCGCGACTTCGACAACGACCATGGTCCCCGTCAACCAACGCATGCGGCGTCCACCCGTCGTGCCGCGGCCGCCGTCCTTCAGCACGCCGGTCACGTTCGTCTTCGACACGTGCAGCGCCGGCGCCATTCCGAAAAGCACGCCGGTGAGCACGCAGACGGCGGCCAGAAACGCGAGCACGACGTAGTCGATCTTGAAGATGACCCAATAAGGCTTCCCGGTGTCGGCGACGCTGGCGTCGAACACGCGGACACCCACGGAGGCGAGCGCGAGCCCGAGGATGCCGGCCAGAATGCCGAGCAGGATGCTCTCGATCAGCAGTTGCCGCACCACACGCCAGCGCGTCGCGCCCATCGCCATGCGCACCGCGACCTCCCGCGCGCGGCTCACCGAGCGCGCGAGCTGCAGGTTCGCGACGTTGGCGCAGGCGATGAGCAGCACGAAGCCGACGGCGCCCATCAGCGCCATGAAGACCGCCTCGATGCCACCGCCGTTGAAGCGGTCGTTGAACGTGGCGACGCGCGCGCCGGTGATCTCCTCGTAGTCCTGCGGGTACTGCGTGATGAGACGTGACCCGATCGTGCCGATCTCCGCCGCGGCCTCGCGCCGGCTGACGCCGTCGCGGACGCGGCCGAACACGTCGAGCATGCGGGCAGTGCGCCGCTGCTGCTCGTCGGTCGGCACGAACACGCCCCAGACGTCCGTGTTCTGCGGAAACTGCATGCCCTCCGGCATCACGCCGACGATCACTGACGGCCTGCCGTTGACGCGCGTCAGCGTTCCGACGACGTTCGGATCGCCGCCGTAACGAGTCCGCCAGACGCGATACCCGAGGATGACCGCCAGGTCCGTGCCGCGTGTCTCGTCCTGCGGCCCGAAGTCCCGGCCGAGGAGCGGCTGCTGGCGGAGCACTGAAAACGCGTTCGCCGTCACGTACATACCGCGCGCCTGCTCCGGCAGGCCCCGGTCGTCGCTGATGTTCATGTTGCTGTACGACCAGCCGGCCAGCCCGCTGAAGGTCTTCGTCTGCGCGCGCCACTCCTGCAGCTCCGTGAAGGAGAGCGGCGCCCACTCGCCGTGTTTCGGCTGCCAGGACAGGAAGGAGAGGTTGTGGGAGTCTTCGAACGGCAGACCGCGGATGAGAATCGCGTTCACCAGTGTGAACACGGTGGCGTTGACGCCGATGCCGAGCGCGAGCGCTGCAACCGCGACAGCCGACAGCCAGCGCTCCTTGCCGAGAAGGCGGATGGCGAAACGGAGGTCCTGAAGCATGAATGACCCCTCACGACGCCTCTGGCCTTCAATTGGCGTGGTTCACAGGTGTATACGTTGCCGCGCGCGAAAAAGGTCGACTACTCGAAGCGCAGCGCCCGGGTCGGATCGATTCGCGACGCGCGCAGCGACGGCACGAGGCCGGCGAGCATCGCGACGGTCGCCAGCAACACGATCGCGCCGCCCACGGCGGCGGCGTCGGTCGGAACGACGCCATAGAGCTGCGACGAGATCAGCTTGCCGAGCCACCATGCCGCAGGCGCCGCGATGGCGAGCCCCGCGCCGGCGATGACGATGACCTCGCGGACGATCATCCAGACAATGTTTCCCGGCTGCGCCCCGAGCGCCATGCGCAGGCCGATCTCGCGGGTCCGGCGGGCAACGGTGTAGGACATGACGCCGTACAGACCCACCACCGCCAGCAATGTCGCCAGCGCGCCGAACGTCGCCGTCATGGTCGCCACCAGCCGCTCGCGGCGGAGGGACTGCTCCACCTGCCGCTCCAGCGTCCGCGTGCCGAAGATCGGCAGGTTCGGGTCCAGCTCCGCGACGACGCGCCGGATCGCCGCGAACGCGGGGTCGGCCGGCTGCGTCGTCCGCGCGTAGACCGTGAAGCCACCCGGCCGCGCGCTTTCGAGATACGGGAAGAACGCCTGCCGCTGGATGTCGTCGCGCACGTCCGTGTACTTCGCGTCGCCGACGACCCCGACGATCTCGATCGGCGTCGGCGTGTTCGGGTTGGTGCCGAACCCGATCCGCTTGCCGATCGGGTTGCCTCCTTCGCCGAAGTACTTCTTCGCGAACCTTTCGTTGACGATCGCGAAGCGGTATTGATCCTCGGGTCTCGCCGGTGCCGTCGTGCGCACGTCACGCTCGGTGAAATCGCGGCCGAGCAGCAGCGGAATGCCCATCGCCTCGAAATACCCTGGGCTGACGGCATTGCACCACACGGGATTGTTCTCGTCGCCCTGCGGCTGATAGCCCGCGATCGTCATCGAGCTGTTCCACTGATTGCCCTCGAGCAGCCGCGTGGTGGCAAAGCCGGCGCCGGCGATTCCCGGCGTCGTCCGCAACCGCTGCAGCAACGAGCGTGCGAACTCGCGCGTCCGCTCCGGCGCATAGCCGTTCAGCGACGGATCGACGCCGAACGAGATCAGATTCGTCGTCTGGAACCCGACGTCGACCTGGAGCAGATTGTCCAGCGTGCGGATGAACAGCGCGGCGCCGATCAGCAGCAGCAGCGAGACGGCCACCTGCGCGGCGACGAGCGCCTTGCGGAGCCGGCCGTGGCTGCTGACGACCGCGCCGGACTCGCTCTTGAGCGTCGGCGCGACGTTCGGCCGCGTGGACTGTGCCGCGGGCGCCAGGCCGAAGAGGATGCCGGTCAGGGTGGCGACGCCGAAGGTGAACGCAAGGATGCGCCAGTCGGGCGCTGTCGAGATCGGCTGCGGCGTATCCGGGCTGACGAAGAAGCTGAGCACCGCCGGCGCGGCCGCGGCGGCGAGCGCCAGGCCTGCGATGCCGCCGGCGAGCGCGAGCAGCACGCTTTCGACGAGCAACTGCTGGACGAGACGCCGCCGCGTGGCGCCGAGCGCGAGCCGCACGGCCATCTCACGCTGCCGCGCCGCGCTGCGCGCGAGCAGCAGATTGGCGATGTTCGCGCAGGCGATCAGCAGCACGCCAGCCGCCGTCGCCATCAGTACCCACAGCGGGGTCGTCATCGCCCGTCGGAATCCGGACCGGCCTCGCGACGCGTCCGCGATCGCGATCTTGTTCTGAAGAAAACGTTCCTTCGTCGCCGCCGGCACGTCGGCAAACGCCGCTTCCTTCACCTCCTGCTCGAGCAGCGTCCGGTAGAACGGCTGCAGCGACAGCGCGGCCTGCTCTGGCGTGATGCCGGGCTTCAGCCGCGCGAACGCTCTCACCCAGTTGAAGCGCCGCTCATCGAGTCCGTTCCAGGACGGCGTGATCTGCGCCTTCATCAGCAGCGGAATCCATACCTGCGTGGGACGCCCGAGCTCGACGCCATCGAACCCGGCGCGTGCGACGCCGACGACCGTGTACGGATGCCCGTTGACCACCATCGTGCTGTTGATCACGGCCGGATCGCTGTTGAATCTCGACGTCCAGTACGCATGACTCAGCACCGCCAGCGCATGCCCGCCCGGCGCACGGTCGTCGTCCCGCGAGAACAGCCGCCCGAGGGCAGGCTGGATGCCGAGCACGGGAAAGTAGTCGCCCGACACGAGCTCGCCGACCACACGCTCCGTCCGGCCCGCGTGCCCCACCTGCAGCGCGAACCCAAACCGCGCGAACATGCCGGTGAAGACAGAGTTGTTGCCGTGCAGGTCGCGGAACATCGGGTGCGAGATCTCGCTGCCGTCGCCCCAATTGCTGCCGTAGCGGATCCCTGTGAACGTAATCTGCACGAGCTCTTCCGGGTTGGCCACCGGCAGCCGCCGCAGCATCACCTGATCGACGAGCGTAAAGATCGCGGTGTTCGCGCCGATCCCGAGCGCGATGGAGACAACGGCAATCGCGGTAAACACAGGCGCCTTGCGCCACACACGCAAAGCCAGGCGGACGTCAGCGAGGAGACTGGTCATGGGCACTTGGACGAAGTTGCGACGGCGGAGGTTTACTGCCCCCTCCGATTGCGGATTGCCGATGGTCGATTGCGGATTGACGTGACTGCGGATTGACGATTGGGATTGGCCGATTGAGGATTGCATTGCGGATTGGGGATTGGGGATGGCATCGCGGATTGGGGATTGGCGGTTGATTGGCGATTGGCGACCAGTGGGGCCGGCCAATCGTCAATCAATCGCCAATCAATCGGTCAATCGCCAACAATCGGTCAATCGCCAATCAATCAGTCAATCGACAATCAATCAGTCAATCGACAATCAATCGGTCAATCGCCAATCGATCGGTCAATCGCCAATCCACAATGCAATCGACAATCCGCAATCCCGCAATCGAAATCCGCAATCCGCAATCGACGATCCGCAATCTATTTGGGCCACGGCACCTGGGGCGAGCGGTAGAAGTTGATTCCCAGGGCCGTCCAGCGCGGTGCCTGGGCGGCGAGGCGGACGCGGAACTCGTCCCATGTGCGCGACGCTGCCGGGCTCCACGCGATTTCCGCCACGGCGGCCAGACGCGGGAACGCGAGGAACTCGACGTCGCGCATGTTCGCCACCGTCTCGGACCACAGCGGCGCTTCGACCCCGAGGATCGCGCTCTCGGGCACGCCTTCGAGCATTGTCGCGGGATCCCAGTCGTAGGCGTCCTGGACCTCGACGCGCGCTGCCCAGTCGAGGCCGAGCGCGGTCGACTTGTCGTACTTCATGTCCACGTAGATGCGATCGGCAGGCGAGAGAATGATCTTCGCCCCTTTCGACAGCGCCGCCCGCGGCGTCGTCTTCGGCCGCCAGTGCTGGACGATGGAGGTCGGCAGCAGATTGACCGAGGCGACCTCGTCCCAGCCGATCATCTGCTTCCCGTGCTTCTGGACGATGGCCTGCGCGCGCTCGATGAACGCGGCGTACTGCTGCGGCGTGAGCTTCTTCACCTCGTCGCCGCCGATGTGGAAGTACGGCGAGCCGGCGATCGCCGAGATCTCCCGGACGACATCGTCGATGAACTTGTAGGTGATGTCCTTGTCGACGCACATCGCGCTGAAGCCGACCTCGATGCCGGTATAGAGCGGCGGCGCGACGTTGTCGCAATTGAGCTCCGGATACGACGCGAGCGCGGCGTTGATGTGGCTCGGCATGTCGATTTCCGGCACGATCGTGATGAACCGCGCGTTCGCGTAAGCGACGATGTCGGCAAACTGCTGTTGCGTGTAGAAGCCGCCCGGACCGCCGCCCACCTCCATGCTGCCGCCGTGCTTCGCCAGATTCGACCACGACGTGATCTCCAGCCGCCAGCCCTGGTCGTCCGAGAGGTGCAGATGCAGCCGGTTGATCTTGAGCAGTGCGAGCAGGTCGATGTAGCGCTTCACATCGTCGGCGATGAAGAAGTGCCGCGCGACGTCGAGCATCGCGCCGCGCCACGCGAAGCGCGGCTTGTCGACGATGTGGACGGCGGGAATCACCGGCTTCAGGCCTCGCGCGCCTTCGTACTCGATGGCCGGCGGCAGCAGGTGCCGCAGCGTCTGCACGCCGTAGAAGAGGCCCGCCGGACGGTTGGCGGCGATCGTCACGCGCGCGGGCGTGACGGTCAGCTCGTAGCCCTCCTCGCCGACCGAATCGACCGCCGCGCCGAGCGACAGATGGATGCTGCCGTCGCGCGCGTCCACGCCGGTCTCGACGCGCGGCGCCGCGGACGGCTCGGGCCGGCGAATCAGCGCGGCGAGGTAATGACCGACCGCGACAGCGCTCTGGTCCGCTCCGCTCACGAGAACGCTCGTGGACGGACCGATCGCGAACGCGCCGGAAGCAGACGGCTGATACGTCACGGGAGCTGGGATGATGCTGTGCATGGGCGGCCGCGGCGCGGCAGGCGTGGCAACAGGTCGCGGCGTCGGGTGTGCGCAGGACGCCGCGGCGAACGCCGCGACGAGCGCACCGGCGCGCCAGCAGGTGTTCAGCGAAATGTGTAGCACGCCGAAAAGTGTATCGCGCTGAAAACGGGGACACTCACCGTTTTTGCGTTCATCGCGACAAAAACGGTGGGTGTCCCCGTTTTCAGGCAGCCGTGCTGACCAGTACCTTCGCCTCGAGATGTGACGGGGCTTTCAGCGAGTTGGTAATCAGGCAGCCCTGCTCGGCCCGCGCGAGCGCACGCTGCGCCTGCTCGACGTCCGTGCCTGGCGGCACGGCCAGCGTCGCGCGCACGTGGAACGCCGTGAACTGCGTGACGCGATCGACGCGGTCGAGCGTGCCCTCGACCTGGCATTCGAGCGATTCCCATTTCAGCCCGGCGGCGCGGGCGACAGCTCGGAACGTCAGGATGAAGCAGTTCGCGACAGCGCCGACGAGCATCGTCTCGGGCGACCAGCGGTCACCGGGACCGTCGAATTCGGCGGGCGCTGCGGTCTCGAGAGCCGGCAGCCCTGCGCTCGTGAGGAGAACGCCGCCATCCGGCGATGCCGCCGCAGATGCGTCATAGCGATGCGGAAACGGATGCATGCGTCGGAGCGGAGCAAGAGCGATGCCTCGGGGGATGCCGCCGAATTCCGGCCTGGAATCAGGCACCCAGCGCGGACTGCCGAACTTCCGTCACCATTCAGCATTCAGCATTCATCCTTCCTTCCTGAACTCCTCGCCGACGCCGTCCACGAACATCTCGACCCGGCCGCACCGCGGGCAGACGTAGAAGTCGAAGCTCTCCTTGTGGACGAAGATCTCGCCGAGCTCGCCGAGGATGCCCCAGTTCGATCCCTCGTGCAGCCGCTTGGTGCCGACGAACTCGAGTCCGGTCGAACACCGCGGACACTTCATCGGGTCGATGCGCGCCTTCGCTTCCGCTTTAGTGCCTCCCGCGCACTTCCAGCACGTCTCGAACGTGTCGTCGTGCCGCTCGCCGCACGTCTCACAGGTCCACATCGCGCCTCCGCTCTGCCGCAGGGCTAAAGCCCTGGACTACGACAGTTGTAGTCCAGCCCTTCAGGGCTGCTTCACGCCCATCTGCGCCGCCGTGAACGTCCACATGTCCGCGCGCTCGGCGATGCGATCGGCCGTCGAGCGGAACCCGTGCGATCCCTTCTCGACGCGAATCAGCGCCGGCTTGTCGCACCCCTGCGCCTCCTGAAGGGCGGCGGTGAACTTGAACGAGTGGCTCGGAACGACGCGATCGTCGGTATCGGCGGTCATGACGAGCGTCGCCGGATAACACGTGCCCTTCTTGATGTTGTGCAGCGGCGAGTACTTGATGAGGAACTGGAACTGCGACGGGTTCGAAGAGGACCCGTATTCCGTCACCCAGGCACGGCCGCCGGTGAACCGGTCGTAGCGCAGCATGTCCATCACACCGACCGCCGGCAATGCGACGGCGAACAGATCCGGCCGCTGCTCCATCACGGCACCGACGAGCAGGCCGCCGTTCGACCCGCCGTGAATCGCCAGTTTCGCGGGCGCCGTGTACTTGTTCTTGATCAGATCCTCGGCCACGGCGATGAAGTCGTCGAACACGTTCTGCTTCTTCTCGAGCATCCCAGCCTTGTGCCACGCCTCGCCGTATTCCGCGCCGCCGCGCATGTTCGCCGTCACCCAGATGCCTCCGAGCTCGAGCCATGCCGGCACATCCGCCCGGTAGGTCGGCATGGTCGTCACCGAGAAGCCGCCGTAGCCGTAGAGGAGCGCCGGATTGCTGCCATCCAGCTTGATGTCCTTGCGCGCGGTGACGAAGTACGGCACGCGCGTGCCGTCCTTCGAGGTCGCGAACAGCCGTTTCGTCTCGTACCTGGTCACGTCGACGGGCGGCTTCGCCGCCTCGAACGGCGTGCTCTTCTTCGCCGCCGGATCGTAGGCAAACACCGTTGACGGATAGAGCGGCGAGCTGAACATGTAGAAGATGGTCGGCGAGTCCTCACGTCCGCTCAGGCCGGCGAGCGTGCCGGTGCCGGGAAGCGCAAGCTCCCCTTCGCGCTGTCCTTTCAGGTCGTAGAGCGTCACGCGGCTCTGCACGTCGACCAGGTGCTCGGTGACGATGCGGCCGCCGATGATCGCCACGGTCTCGAGCGATTCCTTCGCCTCGGGAATAACCGTCTTCCAGTTCGCCTTCGCGGAGTTGGCGATGTCGATGGTGATGATCTTGCGGTTCGGCGCATCGCGATCGGTGCGCAGGTAGAGCGTCGATCCGACGTTGCCGATCGGCCCGTGCTCGGCGCCGTCCTCGGTGACGAGCGGCTTCACGGGCGCGGCGATGTTCGGCTTCTTCGGATCGCCCATGTCGGCGACGTAGAGGTGGTTGTTGTTGCTCGATCCCTCGGCGTGCGAGACGAGCAGGTAGCGGCCGTCCTCGGTGAGGCCACCCCAGACGAACCACGCCGGCTTGTCCTTGCTCTCGAAGATCAGCGTGTCGGCCGACTGCGGCGTGCCGACGCGGTGGTAGTACATCGCGTGGCCGGAGAGCGCGGCTTCCATCACCTGTCCCTTGGGCGGCTCCGGGTAGCGCGAGTAAAAGAAGCCTTTGCCGTCCTTCGTCCACGACAGGCCGGAGAAGCGCATCCACTTCACTTCATCCGCGAGATCCTTGCCCGTGTTGATATCGCGAACGTGCACCGTCTGCCAGTCGGCGCCGCGCGGCGCCAGGGTGTAGGCGAGCAGTCCGCCCGTGGGCGACGGCGCATAGGTCATGAACGCCACTTCGCCTTTCGGCCACTTCGGGTTCGGATCGAAGAGCAGTTTCGGCGGGTCCGTCAGGCTCTTGCGCATGTAGAGCGGATCCTGCGGCTCCTTGCCGGCGTTCTTCCGGTAGAAGATCGCGCCCGCCTCGAGCGTCGGCAGCGACGCCTTCGGGTAATCCCACAGCTCGTCGATCCGTTTCCTGAAGTGTGCGCGGATCGGCTGCTTCTCGAGGAACGAGGCTGTCAGCGCGTTCTGCGCCTCAATCCACTTGGCCACGTCGGGGTGGTCCTTGCCCGCCTCCATCCATCGGTACGGATCCGCGACCTTCGTGCCGTGGTAGTCGTCGACGACGGTGCCCGTGCGCGTGGGCGGGTATGCGATGCCTGTCTGCAAGTAAGCCATCGAAATCGATCCGAACGAGGCCGCCAGGGCGGTGGTCAGCAGGATTCGGTGAACGCGTGTCATGAGTAGCCTCACCTCACTGGGATGGTTCGATCATACGGCATGTCTCGAACGCGCCTGATAATCAGCGGCTTGGTTGCTCTCCCGTGCCACGCGCACGGGGAAACGCCGAGGCCGCCGAGGCGCAGAGGCTCGCGGAGGGATCTCGACAACTTGCGGTATCTGTGCGGTCGCGCGCCGGCCTGCGGCCGGCGAAGCGCGGCGCGACCGCTCGTATTCTCTGCGTGGCTGATGACCGCGATCTCTCGGCGTCCTTTGCGTCCTCTGCTCCCTCTGCGTTGACCTAGCGCGGCCGAAGGCCGCGCCCGTGCCGCGAGTGACAGGAACGCGGCGACAGGCGCGCGATCTCCCGTCAACATCATGCTCTGCGCCCTCTCATCGTGGTAACGTGTCGCCCCGATGAAAACGATTGCAGTCAGCGCTGTCCTCTCCGCCGCGTTCGTAGCGGCGCAACAGAAGCCGCCGCAGCCTCCTCCCCTTCCGATTATGAAGACCGCCGCCGGCGGCGCGGCCGTCGAGCAGACGACTCAGGGGACGCGGCCGCCAGCGGAACTCGTCGCGAGCTTCGACGGCCTCGGCGTGGGCTTCGACGGCCCACAGGGCACCGCGACGTCACGCAATCCCTCGGACAACAGCCTCGCCGTCGGCCCCGACCACATCGTCCAGACCGTCAACTCGCGGATGGCGATCTTCACGAAGAAGGGGAAGACGTTCGACACCACGGGCAAGGCGCTCTACGGCCCGGTCAACACGAACAACGTGTTCCGCGGGTTCGGCGGGCAGTGCGAGGCGATCAACAACGGCGACGCCGTCGTCCGCTACGACCAGCTCGCGGATCGCTGGCTGATCGTGATGCCCACATTCCGCCGCGGACCGGAGCGGCCCGATCAACCCGCGGCGCCCGAGAAGCCTTACACGGCGTACGTGAGCGTCGTCGGGCGCGCCAACCAGCCCGGACCGGCGGTCTCTTTGTTTCAGCCGCCCGCCTCCGCGCTCCGCCCTTCGGCGGACAAGCCGCAGCCCGAAGGCGGACGCGGTCGTGGGCAAGCGCCTCAACTCAAAGGCCCGTACTCGATGTGCTACGCGATCAGCACAGGACCCGATCCGTTCGGTCCGTACTACCGCTACGAGTTCCTCCGCCCGCTCTTCCCCGACTACCCGCGTCCCGCGATCTGGCGCGACGGCTACTACGTTCCGACCAGCACGAGCGACGACTTCATCGAGAAGCACGCCTGCGTCGTCGAGCGCGACGCGATGCTGCACGGCAAGCCGGCGTCGGAACAGTGCCTGATCGTCCCGGACGTGAACTTCCTGAACAACGCCGACATCGACGGCAAGTCGCTGCCGCCCTCAGGCGCGCCGAACATCATGATGGCCGCCGGCGGCGCGCAGTTGAAGAAAGTGCTCGAAGACAACGTCGTGTTGATGTGGCGATTCCACGTGGACTGGAAAGATGCGTCGAAGACGAAGCTGGTCGGCCCGACGAACATCCCGGTGGCGGCCTACCACTACCTGTGCGGCGGCCAACTCACGCACTGCGTCCCGCAGCCCGGCGTCGAACGTCGGCTCGACGCGCAGGGCGACAAGGTCATGGCGCGCCTCGTCTACCGCCGCATCGGCGACGCGCAGTCGATCGTCGCGGTGCATTCGGTCAACACCGAAGCGGGCGGCGGCGGCGTTCGGTGGTACGAGTTCCGCGTCGACAAGCAGGCGAACGTGAAGCTGCATCAGCAGGGCACGTACGCGCCCGACGGGTTCTACCGCTGGATGGCGAGCCCCGCGATGGACAAGCGAGGGAACATCGGTATCGGCTACTCGTTCGGCGGTCCGCCGCGCTTCGCCGGCCAGCGCTTCGCCGGTCGTCTCGCAACCGATCCGCCCGGCCAGCTAACGCTGCGGGAGACGGTGCTCGCGGAGGGCGAAGGCGCGCAGACGAACACGAACCGCTGGGAGGACTACACGCAAACCGCCGTCGATCCGAGCGACGACTGCACGATCTGGTACGTCGGGGATTACTTCAAGAAGGATGCGACGAGCTATTCGACGAAGATCGGCGCGTTCCGTCTTCCCGGGTGCCGCTAGGATGACTGTCGTAGTGCAGCCCTTCAGGGCAGCCGTCGCGGGCGGATCGCCGTCTAACGCAGGTTCTTTCGAGCTTCCCGATAGATAACGTCCACGTCCAGCGAGCAGCCGAGCGTTGCGACGGTCGCGTTCTGCCCGGCGTGAGACACGTGGGATGTCCAGTCGCCTGCCTCGCTGCGCGACCGGACTTCGATCGCGGCTTCGTCCTGCGCGACCAGAATGTACTCGCGCAGCGACGGAATGAACCGATAGTTGTCGTCGAACTTCGGCCCGCGGTCGTACTCTTCGGTCGTTGGCGAGAGCACCTCGACAATGACGCTCGGGTTGAGCAGGGAATCGCCGCCGCGAGCTTCATGAACGACTTCAGCCTCCCCGCACACCACGATCGCGTCGGCATAGAAGGCATTCCCCGTGGCGCGGATGTGCACGCGTAGGTTCGAATCGCGGAGCCCGCGCGGGGTGCCTCGCAGTTGCCGATAGAGCTCCCCACTGACGGCCGCAGTGAGGGCCGAGTGCAAATCGCTGCCGCCGGCGATGGCCAGGATCTCGCCGTCGACGAACTCGTGTCGCACCGTCGGCGCGTCCGCCTCGAGCGTCAGATAGTCGCCATAGGTATACGCGTGGCGTCGTTTCGTGATTGCCATCGTGACGCATCAACGATACCAGCGCCTGGTATCCAGCGAGACGTGTTCGCGCGGTGAAGGCCGCGACAGATCAGCGAGCCCGCTTCGCTGGAGCTTCCCCACGCTCTTGACGATCGACGACCACCTTCCCGTCCTTCATCACCCACCTCACGCCGGTGATCACCGCCTTGATGTCGCGCGTCGGATCGCCCTCGACGGCGACGATGTCGGCGAGGTAACCCGGTGCGATGCGGCCGAGGCGATCCGCCACACCGAGCAACTCTGCGCCGACCTTCGTCGCCGACTCGAGCGCCTGCACCGGCGTCATGCCGGCCTTCACGAACCATTCGAGCTCGCGCGTGTTCTGTCCGAACATCGTGAAGACGGCGTCCGAGCCGATGCCGATCCGAATGCCGGCCTTCACCGCGCGGCGCGTGGATTCCAGATTGCGCGCGATGTAGTCTTGCAGCGGCCCCACCGACTCCGGCGCAAAGCCGTACTCCTCACGCGCGTCGATGTAGTAACGATTGTGATCGATGGTCGGGATCCACACGGTCCCGCGCTTCTTCATCTCCTCGAGCGTCTCGTCGTCCAGATCGACGCCGTGCTCGATGGAATCCGCCCCGGCGCGCACGGCGTCGCGGACGCCGGACGGCCCGTACGAGTGGATGGCCACCTTCCGCCTCTGCGCGTGCGCTGTGTCGACGATGGCCTTCATTTCCTCGAACGTGATCGTCTGCGTCGTCTCGACACTTTCGAAGCTGCCGCGTGACGCGTAGACCTTGATCCAGTCGCCATCGGTCTTGAGCCGCTCCTCGGTCGCCAGACGCATCGCATCGACGCTCGGTCCGCCGCGCTGCGCGCCGATGCCCGGGCCGGAGATGAACATGCGCGGACCGATCATCGCGCCGCGGTTGACCAGGTCGCGCATCGCGAAATCAGTCTCCGCCGAAGCGCCCAGATCGCGCACGGTCGTGACGCCGGCCTCCAGCGTCCGCCGCGCGTTCTCCTGCGCGAGGAACACGGTCACGGCCGGACGGCGACGAGGTTGAGAGAGCGGGCGCGTGCCGGGTTGACGGTCCCAGAAATACGTCATGTGCGTGTGGAGGTCGATGAGGCCTGGAATCCCCGTCAGCGGCCGCAAATCCACAACGGTCATGCCCGCCGGAATCGCGCGCTCACCGCTGCCGACCGCGACGATGCGATCGCCCTCGACGACGACAACGGCGTCCGGAACCATCGAGGCGCCATCCCACAGTTGACCGAATCGAAGCGCGAAGGAGGCGATGAGCACCGCTTTCATCATTGCGGCAGAATATACACAGATGCGTCGACTGAATCTCGGACTCTTGCTCCTGCTGCTTGCCACGAGCGCTGGATTCGCTCAGCGCGACGGCCAACGCTCCGTATGGGACGGCGTCTATACCGTCGAACAGGCGAAGCGCGGCGAGAAGCTGTACGCGCAGCACTGCGCGGCGTGCCATGGTGCCGACCTCGAGGGCGTCGGCATCATCCCGCCGCTCGTGGGCGCGGGCTACATCAAGGGATGGGATGGGAAGACCGTCGGCGACATGGTCGACCATCAGCAGAAGACGATGCCGACCGACGATCCGAAGAAGTTGACGCGAGCCGAGCACGTCGACGTGCTCGCCTACCTTCTCAGCGTGAATGAGTTTCCCGCGGGAACCGGCGAGCTCCCGCAGGAAGCCGAACGCCTCAGCGCGATCCGGGTCGAGTCGACGAGGCCGAAGAAGTAGTCGGCTTCGCGGCGGGCAGCGTCAGCGCCACGAGCGACGTGTTCGCAGCGGCGCCCGTCGCAAAGACGATGTACTGCTTGCCCTTGTGCAAGAAGGTCATCGGCACCGCGCTCGTTTTCGACGGAATCTGCACGAAGCCGACGTCCTTCCCCGTCGCCTTGTCGACCGCGTGCAGCCGCGGCTCGACGCCCGGAGGTCCACCGGCACGCCCGGTGCCGTAAATCACCAGCGACTTCGTCGCGATTACTTGCGCGTGCCCGCGCCCGGGCGGCGCCGGCGGCAGCTTGACGTCCTTGAACAGCGGATCGGTGGACGTCACCGGCACGAGCTGGCCGCCGTTCGGGATCCACCACGCCTTGTCACCGCTGTTCATGTCATACGCGGTGATTCCTCCAAGCTCCTTCGGCTTCACGATGGAGACGCCGCCCAGCATCGAGCCGCCTGCCCTGCGCTCGAAGCCGCCGATCGGCTTGTCCGGTTTCTTGTAGCCCGGTGGCGGCGGCGGCGCGCCCGGCTGACCGCAACTGTCGTGCACCGAGCTGTAACGGAACTCCGAGCACGGATCTTTCTGCACCTGCGCGGTGCTCAGCCCCGACTGCGCGGCCACGTACAGCTTCCCCGTCTCCGGATCGACCGCGGCGCCGCCGTCGATGTTGACGCCGCCGCTTGCGCCCGGCGCATACCACGAGCATCGATACTGACTGGTGCCGTCGGTAGCCGACGGCGGGATGAAGTACGGCCCCATGCGGCAGTTGCGCGCCAGCTTCAGAGCCGCTTCCTTGATCGCCGGCGTGTAGTCGATCAGGTCCGCCTCCACCAACCCCTGGTGCGCGTACGGCGCGGGCTTCGACGGAATCGGCTGCGTCTTCGCCGACACTTCACCCGGCACGTCGCTCTGCAGCACCGGGGTCTCGACAATCGGCCAGATTGGCTCGCCGGTGACCCGGTCGAAGACGTACAGCCAACCCTGCTTCGTCGGCTGCGCGATGATCTTCCGCGGCGTGCCGTCCACCTTCAGGTCGAGCAGGTTTGGCGCCATCGGCGTGTCGTAGTCCCAGATGTCGTGATGGACCATCTGGAAGTGCCACTTCTTCTTCCCCGTCTTCACGTCGAGCGCAACGAGGCTGTTGCCATAGAGGTTGTCGCCGGGACGATGGCCGCCGTATTCGTCCATCAGCGGCATGCCGACGGGGATGTAGACGATGCCCAGCTCGGGATCCGCCGAGTAGGTCGCCCACGCGTCCACCTTGCCGACGCCAGGCGTGCCCGGCTTCGATCCGTTCAGCCACGTCTCCGCTCCGGGCTCTCCGGGCTCCGGCACGAGGTTGAACTTCCAGAGCTGCTTGCCCGTGCGCACGTCGAACCCGCGGATGTAGCTCGGGAGATTGCGCAGGCGCATCGGATAGTAGCCATGGATGTGCGAGTTGCCGACGATGATGACGTCGTTGACGACGATCGGCGGGCAACTGGCGGCGATCTGCCCGAGCGACGGATTGATGCCGACCGTTCCGTCAGCGCCGGTCTTGGTCTTCTCGTCCCATGTTTCGCCCGGCTTGGCGCGCCGCGCCGGCGCGGCGTCGCTGATGATGAGTGGACCTGGGTCGTCCACCGCGAGCGGCACCAGCGGGAAGCCGAGCCCGTCCATCAGATCGACGATGCCGTTCTTGCCGAACTTCGGATCGGGGACCCCCGTCTTCGCATCGAGCGCCGCCAGGTGATACCCGGGCGTGACGACGATGACGCGCTCGTCCTTGCCGTCGGTCCAGTAGGCGGGGCCGCGGCCGGCGAACTGGCGCGGCGCTTTCTGCCAGCGGATGCCCTCGTTCATCCGCCACATCCACAGCGTCTCGCCCGTTTCCGGATCGATCGCCGCGGCAATGCGCCGCGTCGTCGCCACCGTGAACAACCGCCCGTTCGCGTACAGTGGGGTCGTGCGGTAGTACTCGTCCTTGCCGAACGCGCCCGCGTTCCACTGCCACGCGACCTGGAGCGATTTGAAGTTCGATTCGTTGATCTGATCGAGTGGCGAGTAGCGCGTGCTCCACGCGTCGCCTCCCCAGTAGCGCCACTCCCCGGGCTTGTTGCCGCGAACGAGATCGTTGCGGCGATCCGAGGCGTTCTGATCGCCGCGGACCGTGAGCACACCGGCGAGCGCGAGGCCGGCGCAGCACGCAAACGTGATGGAGCGCTTCAACATCGAGCCTCCCTGCCTGATCACTTCTTTTCCGCGGTTGCGCCTGGTATCTCGATCGTGATCTTCTTCAACGCCTCGACGTCGGTCGGGAGCTCCGTCTTCCCTGCCGGGACGTCGTTGATCTTCAGCAGGTAGGCGACCGCCTGCGCGTACTCCTTCGGCGTCAGGCTCGCCGGCTCCTGCTTGGGCATCGTCTCGCTCACGAGCATGAAGAGCTCCGAGAGCTGACGGCCGTTCCAGTGGTTCTTGAACGCGGGCGTCGTGTAGGTGCCGGCGGGATGACACGCGACGCAGACAGCCATGTAAGTCTCTTCGCCCTTCTGTGCCTGCTCGGCCGTGTAGACGCCGGCGGCGGTCGACGTCTTCTCCGCTGCAGGCTCTTGCGCGGTTCCGCGGTGAACCAGGCCGGCGATGAGAACAAACGACAGAACCAATGAGGCCCGTGTGAATGATTGCATTGGATGTCCCGGCGCGTGGACCTGCGCGGCGGTGTCACACTACCAGCGTCTGGGCGTTCTGTCGAGATGGTCTTCGCGTCCGCATGCCGGCGTTAGAATACTGCCGAGCGAGGAAACGTGGATGGCTTCAGATGCGGACGTCGACGCACCCGCGGACCCGCGCGAAGTCGCGGCGATCGAGAGCGACAGTCACGATCGCGGCCTCATTGTGGAGCGTCTCCACTGGACCGCTGAGCAGCGGCTCGACGCCAATACGGCCTTCGTCGCGTTCTACTTCTCTGTCCGGCCGGGCGGGCCCTGATCAGCGGCGAGTAACGTGCCCGGGTGGGATCCGGATGCTCTGTTCGCCTGCCTCGACCGCCACGGTGTGGAGTACGTCCTCGTCGGCGGCCTCGCCGCGGTGCTGCACGGCTCGCCGATGCCCACGCTGGACGCAGACATCTGCCCGGCACGTACGACGGACAACCTCCGGCGCCTGGCGGCAGCGCTCGGCGAGCTCGATGCGAGGATCGCACGTCCGACGCTCCCGAAAGTGTGCGCTTCCCGCGTGACGCGACGTTTCTCGCCAGCCCAGGCTGAGTGTCACGGGATTCGTGTGGACGGCCAGATCGACGGATCGCAGCTGCTCGCTCAGTTCGCGATACTTGATGTACGTTCCGGCATCGACTTCCACCAGTCCCTGCGGATCGCGCACGTGATCGGGCGTGCGGAACATCACGGCGTCGACGAGACCGAACATCGCCGCGTTGGCGCCCACGCCGAGCGCGAGCGTGAGGACGATGAGGAGAGCAAACAGCGGCTGACGGCGGATGCGCCGCGCCGCATACCGCAGATCCTGCAGCACGATCTCGATCGCCGGAATCCCGGCGCACCCGCGGTAGGCCTCCTCGATCGATTCGACGGGTCCGAACCTCAGGATCGCGGCGCGCCGCGCCTCCGCGGAGGACATGCCGGCCAGTATGTTGTCGTCGATGTGAAGCTGAAAGTGGCTCTCGAGCTCCTCGGCCATCTCGCGCTCGCGGCGTCCGCCGCGGAACAGGCTCGTCGGACGTACGAGCCACGCGCGCAGCGTTCTCACGACGACTGCTCCGGCGACAGGAAACGGGCGAGAATTGCCGTCGTCCGCTCCCATTCCTGAGCGGCGGCCGCGACGCGCTTCCGCCCCGCGCGGGTGAGCTTGTAGTACTTGGCCTTTCGGTTGTTCTCCGAGACGCCCCACTCGGAGGCGAGGTAGCCTTCCTGCTCGAGCTTGAGGAGGGCGGGATAGAGGGTGCCGTAGTTGAGGGAGAGTTGTTCGCCGCTCGTCTGCTCGATGCGCCGCGCGATGCCGTAGCCGTGCTGCGGCCCCATCGTCTCGAGCGTCTTCAGCACCATCAGGGCCAGCGTGCCCTGCCAGACGTCGCGCTTGTCGGCCATCGGCGTGCTCCTATGGCTTGGCCATATGGAGTCTGGCACAACTCCTATGGGATGACAAGAGCAAACACGCGCCCCTTGCCAGCCCGCGGCGGACGGTGTGATGATCGCGCCCCCAGAGGAGGGCAACATGGCCGCACTGACGGATTGGGCGAGACAGCTTCTCGACGAACGGCACCACGCGGTACTCGGCACGCAGGATGCTGACGGTCTGATACACCTGACGCCGGTGTGGTACCTCTTTCGGGATGGCCAGCTGTTTGTCGGAACGGCCTCCTCGAGCCGGAAAGGCACGAACGCCGCCGCACGTCCCACGGCCTCGCTCGTCGTCGAGATCCGCGAGCCGGGACGCGAGCGGTGGGTGGCGGGCGCGGGGCCGGTGACGATCCTGCGCGGCGACGAGGCGCGGTCCATCAATGCGGCGATTCAGGAGCGATATCTCACCCGGGAAGCGATGACCGATCCGGCGATCGCGCCGGCATTCGCGGCGGCCGACGACATCACGCTGTGCATCCGGCCGACTGCCTGGCGTTCATGGTCGGCGGCCGACATGGACGCGCAGTTCTTTGGCGGCGTGCTCAGCGCGAACCCGGGCAAGTGGTTTCGCCCCCTGGACTGATTGCCTGACGTACTTCTTCAGCGCCTTCGGGCCGACCTCGGCCCCATAGATGTTGCCGGCGGCGTCGACGGCAACGCCCTCGGCAGCACTGGTACCCTTGGCGTCTTCGTTGGGATCCGGAATGAGCGCGGTGACCTTGCCGTCCTTCAGCGAGCCGATGCGGATGCCGCGCTTCCAATCGGTCCGCGCGCGGACGATCGAGCCCGATTCGGAGTCGGTCACGTAGATCGTGTCGTTGCGGATGTAGATGCCGCTCGGCCGGCTGAACTGCGTCCACTCCTCGAAGAACGCACCGTCCTGCGTGAGGATCTGGATCCGGTTGTTGCTGCGGTCGCCGACGAAGAGTCGTCCCTTCGCATCGAACGCGAGCGCATGCGGCTGATCGAACTCCACGGGTCCCGTGCCTTTCCTGCCGAACTCGCGCAGGTACTTCCCGCCGCGATCGAACACGACGATGCGCGCGTTGTCGCCGCCATGGCCTTCGGCGACATAGACGTAGCCGTTCGGCGCGGTGGCAACGTCGTTCGGTTGGTAGAAGCCGTCCGCGCCCGTGCCGCCGCCGGGCGCGCCGAGCGTCAGCAGGAGCTTGCCCGCGGGACTGAACTTGAAGACCTGATGTCCCTTCTTGTTCGCGGCCGCGTACTTGCGCGAGGCGCCGGTGCAAGCGCAGTCGGTGACCCAGATGTTACCGTCACGATCGACCTCGATGCCGTGCGGCGAGAGGATGAGGCCGGCGCCGAAGCTCCTGACGAGCGTGCCGTTCTCGTCGAACTTCAGGACCGGGTCGAGCTTCGACTCGACGCAGTCGTTCGCGCCGCAGCGCTCGGCGACCCAGATCGATTTGCCGTCTCTGTCGATGTCGACGGCGCTCGTCGATCCCCAGGTGCGCTCCCCGGGCATCTTCGCCCAACCTTCTGCAGTCTTGTAAGGATTCGGCTGGCCGCTCAGCAGCGTCGCCGCGGCACTGACGACGGCGGCGACGGTGAACGCGTGTCGGTATGCCATCCGGGGGGCCTCCTCCGTCGGGCGTAAATCTAACACGGCGCGCCTGGTCAACTCCCAACTGCCAAGGGCCAAAGGCCAAACTGGTCAACTCCCAAATAGCAAAGGCCAAAGGCCAAACTGGTCAACTCCCAACTACCAAGGCCAAAGGCCAAGCTGTTCAACTCCCAACTACCAAAGGCCAAAGGCCATTTCGGTCTTTGGGAGTTGGTCTTTGGGAGTTGGGAATTGAACACTTTGGAAGTTGGTCCTTGGTCCTTGGAAGTTGACGAGCGGCAGCATACAATCGCGCATCTCTCCGTTCGGCCACCCGCGGAGTCCGGCCAGCGGAAGCGTTGAAGGAGGATTCCCCATGCTCCGATCGCGCCGTGGGTTTTTCGACGTCCTGGCCGGCGGACGCGCTGCAACCGGCACCGCCGCGCTCGTCGCCGCGCGCGGCCACGAAGAGTACATCGCGGAGCTTGCGCAGGGACGCAACCCGCGCCCGCCGCTGCCGCCCGGCGTCAGCGAAATCCGGATCAGCAGCAACGAGAACCCGCTCGGCCCCGGCCGCAAGGTCCTCGATGCCATCGTCGGCAAGTTCCCCGAGGCGGGCCGCTACCCCTTCAACAGCACCCCGGCCGATCGCAATCTCGTCGAGGCGATCGCCGCGCAGCACAAGGTCAAACCGGAGAACATCGTCCTCGGCGCGGGCTCGCAGGAGATCCTGAAGAGCGCCGTGCGCGCCTTCACGACGAAGGAGCGTGGCCTCGTCACGGCGTCGCCGACCTTCGAGAACCCGACACGCACGGCGCAACGGCTGGGACACCCGGTGAACGAGACTCGCGTCGACTCGGCGTTCAAGCTCGATCTCGCGCCGATGCTCGCCGCATCGCGGGGCTCGGGGCTGGTATTCTTCAACAACCCGAACAACCCGACGGCGACGGTCCACGGCGCGAAGACGGTTGCCGACTTCGTTTACCGCATCCGCAAGTGGTCGCCCGAGACGGTCATCCTGATCGACGAGGCGTATCACGAATACGTCACGGATCCATCGTACGAATCGGCGATCCCACTCGCGCTCGAGACGCCGAACGTCTTCGTCGTGCGGACGTTCTCGAAGGCGTACGGCATGGCCGGCATGCGCGTCGGCTGGGCGATTGGCCGCGCCGACACGATCAAGCGAATCGCGCGCTTCAAGATGCCCTACAACGTCAGCGTCTACGGCGTTGCCGCGGCGCTCGCGGCACTGAACGATCCGGCGCACATCGAGGCGGAGCGCAAGCGCAACACCGAGGTCCGCAGCTTCACGGTGAAAGTCTTCGAGGATCTCGGCTGCAAGTGCACCGACAGCCAGGGCAACTTCCTGTTCGTCAACGTCGGCAGGCCGGCGAAGACCTTCCGCGACGCGTGCGCGAAAGAAGGCGTGATGGTCGGCCGTGACTTTCCGCCGTTCGAGGGCACGCACGCGCGCGTATCCATCGGCACGATGGCCGAGATGAAGCGCGCGGCGGACGTGTTCCGCACCGCGCTGAAGCCGATCACCACCGCCGGAAGGGAGAGGTAGCCATGGCCCTGACACGACGCAGATTCGTCCGCAACGTTGGCATCGGAGCCGCCGGCGCGCTGACCACCTCCTTCATCTCGGCGCGTGGCCGCGAGAACCTGATCTGGTCGGCGATCGAACCGGCCGTGCACGCCGTCGAGCCCGGCGTGATCTGCATCAGCAGCAACGAGAACCCGATGGGTCCGGGAAAGAAGGTGCTCGACGCGATTCAGGCCGCGTTCGGCGCGGACGGCAGCCGTCCCGGACGCTATTCCGGCAGCCACGTGAATCTGATCGATGCCCTCGCGAAGAAGCACGCCGTCAAGCCGGAGAACATCGTCCTCGGCTGCGGCTCGACGCAGATCCTCCGCAGCGTCACGCATGTCTTCACCGCGAAGGACAAGCCGCTCGTCGCGACGATCCCGACGTATGAGGAATGCGCCGACTACGCGAACCTGATGGGGCATCAGGTGATCGGCGTCTCGCTCGACAGCGAATTCCGGCCGGACCTCGACAAGTTCGCGGCCGCGGCCAAAGGCGCGGGGCTCCTCTTCTACTGCAACCCGAGCAACCCGTCGTCCACGTTCGTCGGCGCGCGGGCGACCCGCGACTTCGTCGCGAAGATCAACAGCACGTCGCCGGATACGACGATTCTCGTCGACGAGGCGTACTTCGATTACGTCACGAATCCCGATCATGAGACGTTCATCCCGCTCGCCGTCCAGAACCCGCGCATCATCGTCGCGCGGACGTTCTCGAAGGCGTACGGCATGGCGGGGCTGCGTCTCGGCTATGCCGTCGGTCACGCCGACAGCATCAAGAAGCTGCGCGAGTGGGATGCGGGCAGCGGCACCAGTTCGCTCAACGTCCTCGCGATCCACGCCGGCATCGCCGCGACCGAGCAGGACGACACATTCATCACCGCCGAGCGGAAGCGCAATGCCGCCGTCCGCGACTTCACGATGAAGTGGTTCGCCGATCGTGGCATGAAGCCGGCCGACTCGCAGGCGAACTTCATGTTCGTCAACATCGGCCGCCCGTGCGCCGAGTTCCGCGCCGCGTGCCGCGCGAAGGGCGTTCTCGTCGCGCGCGACTTCCCGCCGTTCGAGAAGACGCACTGCCGCATCGCGGTCGGCACGCGGGAGGAGATGCAGAAGGCGGTGAAGGTGTTCGGCGAGGTGCTCGGCAAACCGGCGACCGCCGCGGCGTAGCGACGCTGATCGCTGATCGCTGATCGCTGATCGGCGATCGGCGATCGGCGATCGGCGATCGGCGATCGGCGATCGGCGATCGGCGATGTTACACTCCGCCGCATGTCCAGGGTCCGAGCCAGGGTCATCGCTGTCGCGCTCCTGAGCGCCGCCGCGTCGGCGCAAGTTCCCGAAACCGGTCAGCGGACGTCCAATACGCCCGCTGACTTCTCTCCGCTCGGCTTCTACGACCTGCGCGCGTTCGAGCAGGCGTATCCCGCCGACCCCGCACATCCCGCCGTCCGGCGCGCCGCAGCCGCCCGCTACTGGGTCTTTCGCGGCATCGCCTACCGCGGCACGCAAGCCGAAGATCACGCCTGGATGACGCTCGGGCCGGAGACCAGCGTGCCGGCGGGAAGCGCCGGCACGGCGATCAACGTCTCCGGACGCGTCGTGGCGCTCGCCATCTCACCGCGGTGCCAGGTCGAAGGTCCCTGCCGTCTGTGGGCCGGCACCGCCGGCGGCGGCGTGTGGCGCACGGACGATGCGATGAACACCGAGGACGCGGGGTGGCGGTGGGTGTCGGCCGGGATTGGCACGAACAGCATCGGCGCGCTCGCCATCGACCCGAACGACCGCGCGGGCAACACGCTCTTCGTCGGCACGGGCGAGACCAACTCGCCGCACACCTCGGGCGCCGGCACCGGCCTCTACCGCTCCACCGACGGCGGCGATCACTGGACGCGCGTTCCGACCATGGTGGTGGATCCGGCGGTCTCGCCGGCCGCGATCGACTTCACGTTCACCCGTGGCATCAGCTCGATCGTGACCGAACCGGGCAACTCGCAGACGATTTACGTCGCGACGACCACGGCGATGCTCGGCATGACGGCGGTGCGCGGCGGACAGGTGACCGAGATTGGCTATCCGCAGCCGCGGGTCGGCCTCTACAAGACGGAGAACGGCGGCGTGACGTGGCGGCTGCTGTGGACGCCGCCGCTCGATCCGGTGATTCCCGCGAACCCGCATCTCGGCGTGGGCGTCGGCGACACGATGGCGGGCGTCCGTCACGTCAAGCTCGATCCGCGCAATCCGCGCATCATCTATGCCTCGGCGTTCAACAACGCGATTCACCGATCGGCGCCGCCGCTCGAAGGCGGCGACGGCTCGTTCAAGCCGGTTTACGCGATCGCCGGACTGCGGCGCTTCCGCGACCTCGCGATGTTCGATCTCGCCGTCGTCGACGGGCGGCTGCGGATGTACGTCTACAACGGCACGGAGGCGCCGAACGAACAGGCGCTCTATCGCGCCGACAACGTGGACGTGCCGGCGGCGTCGCTCGCGGCCACGGGCGCCGGCGGCGCGCTCGTGAACACGTCGGCCTGGATCAAGCTGTCGTCGAACGACGCGTCGCACCCCGGCATCACCAGCGCGCGCATCTGCTCGAGCCAGTGCTTCTACGATCTCGTCGTCGCCACGCCGGAGAGCCAGCCGGACACAGTGCTCGTCGGCGGTGTCGCGACCCCGGCATTCGGCGAGCCGACGATTCGATCGCGGAACGCCGGCGTCAGCTTCTCGGGGTTCGGCGTCGACGCGGCGGGCAACGACAGCCACGTGGATGTCCGCGCCATCGTCTTTCACCCGCGGAATCCGGACATCGCGTTCGTCGGGTCCGACGGCGGCGTCGTCCGCAACGACGGGCGCTTCGAGAACGCGGCCGGACGATGCGGGCAGTTCTTCCCCAACTCGCCGCAGTGCCAGGCGGCGATGGCGGAAGTGCCGTCGCGGCTGTACTTCCTGAACAAGGGGCTGCAGACGCTGCAGTTCTACAACATCGCGCTCGATCCGAGGGATCCGCTGCGCCGCATGATGGGCGGGCTCCAGGACAACAGCACGATCTGGATGGACGGGAGCGGTCCCGAAAGCGTGTGGAAGTCGCTGTTTCCGTTCGGCGACGGCACGTCGGCGTGCGGATTCCACCCGACGCGGAGCGGCGTGCTGTTCGCGAGCTTTCAGAGCAACCGCTTCTTCACGAACTTCCGCAACGGCGAGCAGGCATTCTGGGTGCGCACCGACGATCCGATCCGCGCGAGCAGCGAGCGCGCAACGGTGACGGCATCCACGGGGCGCCAGTTCATCACGTTCGACCAGGTGAACCCGGACACGCAGTTCGCCGGCTTCCAGCACGTGTGGCGGACGCGGAACAACGGCGGCAGCCAGGCGGCGCTCGAAGCGAGTTGCCGGTTCCCGGGCGGGACGTCGAGCCTGATCTGCGGCGACTGGGTACCGCTCGGCGTGCCGTATCCGTTTGCCGGCGGTACCAATCCCGAGTCGGCGAGCCGCAAGCCGGGCGACCTCACCAGTGATGTCTACGGCCGCGACCGCGGGGGCGGCATCATCGTCTCCGCCGAGCGCACGCCCGCCGACGCCGGCACGCTCTGGGCGGGCACGAGCTTCGGCCGCCTCTTCGTGTCGAAGAACGCCGACGCGGCCGCTGCTGCGGACGTGCGGTTCGTGCGCATCGACACGGCGTCGACGCCGAACCGCTTCGTCTCACGCATCGTCGTCGATCGACGCGATCCGAACGTCGCCTACGTCGCCTACTCGGGCTTCAACGCGCTGACGCCGTCGACGCCCGGCCATATCTTCCGCGTCGCCTACGATCCGGCGGCGGAGCGCGCGACGTTCACGCCGCTCGACTTCGATCTCGGCGATCTGCCGATCAACACGCTGGCCTATGACGATGTTCGCGGCGATCTCTACGCGGCGACGGACTTCGGCCCGCTGCGGCTGCGGCGGGGATCGTCGAACTGGGAGGCCGCGGGCGCGGGGTTTCCCGAGGCGCTGGTCGTCGATCTCGAGATCGTGCCTGAGCAACGCATTCTCGTCGCCGCCACGCACGGCTTGGGGATCTTCTATCTGAATTTACCGCCAATTCGGTAAGGACATCGGGTTGCACTGCAATTTTCACAACGGAGAAACGAAGCAAACGAAGGACGAACGGAGAAGGTATTGCTGTTCTTTGATCTCCGTTCGTTCTCCGTTGTCTCCGTTCCTTCGTTGTAGAGCTACTTATCACCAGAACAGTCAGAACCGCGCCGTGAGCCCGACGGTGACCAACGCGCGCGTGGCGAGGCCGTCGCTCTCGAAGACCGCAAACCGCTGCACCGGCGCCGCGCTCAGCGATGACTGGCGTCCGGTGGAGGCGTGGTTGCTGAACTGCACGCTCGGATGCGTGAAGGACTCGATGAATCCAGCAGGCGTGTCGGGCGTATTGGACGGCGCGGCATCGAGCAAGAGGCGCTGACCGCCGGGGCCGATGAAGAGGCGGCCATCGACCCGGAATGCCCATCGCTGTGACACATCGCGCCGCACGCCGCCGCCGGCAACGGCAACAAACGTCGCGTCGCGCTCGACGTGAACCGTTACTCGATCGATCTCCTCAATCGATGTGAGATTCAGCACGCTGAATCGATAGCGCCCCTCGAGCACCATCGACGGTGCATCGCCGGTGCCGGACGCCACGCCGGCGCCAGCGGTGAAATATGGGACGAACGATCGGAGCGGGGTGACGTCGACGTTCAGCGCCGCGGTCGCCACGACATCGCGCCGCGACCCACTGGTTGCCTGACGCGTTGCCCCAATCGAGACGTTCGTGAACGGCCCCGTCGACAGCAGCGCGCCGAATGCTGACTCGAATGACGCGCGTGTGGACTCGGCCGCGTCGTCCAACGCGTCCGGCAGATCCGCGCTCGCAGGCGCCGTGTCGAGTCCGAATTCCGCCCACACGCGCGCCGTCAGCGCGCGTCGCACCCGCACGCCGAACGCAGCGCGCGCGCCGGCCTCGAACCCAGGCGACTCGAATGCGGTGTCGAGCGGCGCGACGCGCGGCGTGAGCGCGAACGAGGCGTTGACGTCGTTGAGCAGCGTCGCGCCGTCGCCGAAGAACCACGACACGACCTGGCGGCTCGGGAAGATCGGGCTCGACGTTGCGATCGGCCCGCCGGCCGGCGGCAGCGCCGTGGCTCCCGTCTCAGGCGCCTTCGCCGCCGAGACTCCGCCGTAGAACTCGATCTCCCACCGCCTGGTGTCCGGCGCCTGCGCGTACGCGGTGACGCTCGGTCCAACGATGGCGGCCACAGCGACGCCGATCACACAGAGCCGTTGGCGCATACCGGAGACTATACACAGATGTGCGTACTCGACGGTGAGACGCGCGTGCAATTCCTGCGACACGCGCTGCTCAAGACGCCGAATTCGGCCCAATCGCGCGCGGCATCCCCCTCGCAACGACGATGCTAGAATGCCATGCGAAGAGAGAACTCCATGGCGGAAGCTGCACGCCTCGTTACGGCGGAGGAGCTCCAGCGGTACCCGGACGACGGATACAAGTACGAGCTGGTGGAAGGGCGGGTCGTTCGAATGAGCCCGCCCGGATTCGTGCATGGCCGCATCGCCGCGCGCGTTGCAGCAATGCTGGATCGACACGTGCGACCAGCCGATCTGGGTACAGTCCTCGTCGAGCTTGGAGTCAAGCTCGCGACGAATCCTGACACGGTCCGTGCGCCGGACGTCGCGTTCATCCGGCGCGATCGGATCCCAGTGCCTGCACCAAAAGGCTACTGGCAGGGAGCCGCGGATGTCGCCTTCGAAGTACTCTCGCCTGACGATCGGCCGACGGAGATTCGAAAAAAAATCGAGGAGTACCTCGCTCGAGAAACGTCCGCCGTCGTCGTCATCGATCCCGACAATCAGACCGCATCGGTGTTTCGGCCGTCGCGGGCGGCGATGACGTTGTCGGTCCGTGACGAACTCGATTTGTCGGACGCCATCGCCGGCTTCCGTTGCCGCATCAGCGAGATCTTCGAATAGGTCCCGACTGCACGCTGTCGATGGGTGATAATTCTCGGCCCGAATGACCCGGTCACGAGCGGCGATCGGCATCACCGTGAAGTCCGGCTGGGCGAGCGTCGTGCTCGTCGTCGGCGGCAGCCGCGCCGCGCCGCTCGTGCTGGACGCGCGCCGCGTCGAGCTCAGCGATCCGCAGGAGCCCGCCTCGCGGCAGCCGTATCACGCAGGGTTCGGCACCGCGCGCGGCGAGGGCCCCGAATTGAAACGCCTCGTCGCCTCGGTCAACCGCTTCGGGCGGCGCTCCATCACGAGCGTGCTCCGCGACTATCGGAGCGCCGGACACGACCTTCGCGGCGCAGGCATCGTCGTTGGAAGCCTGGTCGATCCGGCGACGATCGCCAACGTTCACATCCGCATTCACGCGCTCGAAGGACAGCTCTTTCGAACCGTCGTGACGGACGCGGCGGCGAGCTGCGACGTCGCCTGCTCGGTGTGGCGCGAGAAGAACCTGTATGCCGTCGCGGCCGATCGGCTGAATCGATCGGACGGCGATCTCCGCGCTGCCGTCACGGAGCTTGGGCGCGGCGTCACAGGCCCCTGGCGAGCGGAACAGAAAACCGCGGCGCTCGCCGCGTGGCTCATGCTGGCAAGTTCGAGGTGAGGGTTGTATCCTCTCCGCACATACCCGCTCCCCATCGTCTGAAAGGACGTTCGCCTGCTGCCGGGTCTGATAGGTCACTACCGCGTGGTCTCGACGCTGGGCACCGGCGGCATGGGCGTCGTGTGGAAGGCGATCGACACGCGCCTGAATCGCCCGGTTGCGATCAAGGCCATCCGCGACGCGGTCGGCGCCGAAACGCAAGCCGTCCTCCGTCTTCGCGCCGAAGCGCTCGCCGCCGCGGCGCTCGACCATCCCTACATCTGCAAGATCTACGAGCTGCTCGAGACCGAGGAGGGCACGCTCGTCGTCATGGAGTTCGTCGAGGGCGAGACGCTCGAGGCGATCCTCGAACGCGGGGTGCCGCCGACGATCGACACGCTGCGCTACGGGTCGGAAATCGCCGAAGGGCTCGCCAACGCCCATGCGAAAGGGATCATCCATCGCGACGTGAAGCCGGCGAACGTGATGATCACGCCGCACGGGCACGTGAAGCTGCTCGATTTCGGCATCGCGCGCGCCGCGGCCGTGGGCGACCTGCCGACCGAGGCTGCACTGACCCGTCCCGGACTCATCCCCGGCACACCGCAATACATGGCGCCCGAACAGGCCCTCGGGCGGCGCATCGATGCACGCGTCGACGTCTACGCGCTCGGCGTCGTGCTGTTCCAGTGCCTCGCCGGACAGCTCCCGTACGAGGGCATCACGCGCGACGCCTACGTGCAGCAGATGCTGTCGGGACGCATGCGACCGCTCGACACGCTTGCGCCCAACGCGCCCGAGCCGGTGCGCGACATCGTCAGGGCGTGCCTCGAAGGCGACCCCGAGGATCGTCCGGCGTCGATGCAGGTCGCCGAGACGCTGCGCCGCTATGCCGACGCGCTCAGCACGGCCAGCACCGGCATTCCTGTCGCGGCGCCGCGCGGGCTTCCCCGGTGGGCGCTGCAGGTTGCGGCGCTGGTGCTCGTGGCAGCCGCTCTCGCCGTCGCATGGCGGTATTGGCGCGCGCCGGGAGATGACGCCACGCCCCGCGCGCTGCTGCCGGCCGTGACGTGGCCCAGCGCGGAATCGGATCCGCGCATCTCCCCCGACGGCAAGTGGCTCTCGTTCATCTCCGATCGCGACAACCAGACGCGCATCTTCGTGAAGTCGCTCGACGGCGGCGACGCCGTGCCGGTCGCGCTGACGGGCGTGGCGGAAAGCCACACCTGGTCCCCGGATGGCCGCGAGCTCGCCTGCGTCATGCGGCAGGGCGGCGACCGCTTCCTCGTCGTCGTGCCGGCATTCTTCGGCGGCACGCCGCGCGTCAGCGTGCGTCTCGACACCTCCCTCGTCGAGCCGACGATCTCGCGGTGGACTGGAAACGTGATCTACCTGCGGCGCGTGCGGCAGCCGGGACAGTCCATCGTGAGCGTGACGATTCCAGACGGACAGTTCCGCGAGTTTCAGGTGACGTGGCCGGACGGGTTCACGATTCGGCATCTCGATGTCGCGCCCGACGAGCGCAGTGTCATCATCGAGGCGGTCGCCGACGGTCGCACCGATCTCTGGACCGCGGGCCTCGATGGAACAGGACTGCGGCGCCTCACGGATGACGACTTCGTCGAGCGCGCGCCGTCGTGGATCGGCACGACCGGCGCGGTCGCCTTCCATTCGAATCGCGGCGGCCAGCTCGATCTCTGGCAGCGCTCGACGGCCTCGGGGCGCATGACGCAGATCACGTCGAGCGAAACCGTCGAGCGCGCGGGCGGCGCGGCGTCGGACGGCTCCGTGCTCGCCTTCGAGCAGGCGCTGAACACGGTGCACCTGTGGCGACTCGATATTGCAGGCGGCACGACGAAACAGCTCACGGGGGACGCGCTCAGCGACTTCTGGCCGTCGGTCACGGCGGACGATACGCGGCTGGCGTTTCAGCGCGCGAAGCCGGCGCCGGTGGAAGGCTACCAGTTTTTCGACTCGCGCATCCTCGTGACGGCGATGAGCGGCGCGATGCAGACCGATCCGCAACCGATTGCCGACGGGTTTGCCGCGCGGCTGTCGGCGGACGGCGCATGGGTCGCCTACCTCCAGCGGCTGCCCGACGTCAGCCATCTCCGGCTCGTCGCCAGGAACCTGGCGACCGGCGAAGCGCGGACGGTGTCCGAGCGATGCGTGCTGCCCACATTGTTGCTGTTGCCGGTGGACTGGGGTGACCAGACGGTGACGTGGAGCGCGAGCGGCGCCGACCTTTTCTTCATTGCGCAGGGCGATCGGGGCCCGGAAGTGCTCCGCGCGCCCCTCGCGACGGCGTCCGATGCCGTCGTCCTGGCGAGAGGGCCGGCAAAATCGACGATCCGCGACCTCCGGCTCTCTCCTGACGGACGGCATCTCGCATTTCTGGTCGCCGCCGGCGGTGCCGTGGAAGTGCACGCCGTCAACGTGGAGGACGGATCCAGTCGCGTCGTGCTGCGGGAGCAGCGTTCGCTGTCGAACCGCTACCTGCCGGGCTGGTCCGACAACGGTACGCTCTTGCTGCAGGACGCGCGGCACACCGGCGGCCGGCGTTTCGAGAACCATTTCGACGAGGTGTCGCTCGCCGGCGCACGCCGCACGATCCGGACCGTGGTCGACAACGCCGCGTCGACCGCGACCGTCGATCACGCGCGGCGCCGCATGTTCGTCACGAGAGCAGTCGAGGGCATCCACAACATCTACGCGCTGTCGCTCGCCGACGGCACGCTGCATCGCATCACGACGAACGAATCACCCGGCGTCTATTTCTCGGCGATCGCGCCACAGCGGTCCGACGCCATCATCTACGCACGCGACGAACGAAAGAGAGACATATGGCTGGTGAAGAGAGGACAACGATGAAGAAGCAGACCAGGTGGGCGCCGTCGCCCGACGATGCGATGTCGCTGGCGGCAATCAGATGGTTCGCGTGCGTGATTGAGACCTACAGCATCGAGCTCTACGCGACGAACCCCGCGACCTACAAGCACACGGAAAAGATCCTGCGCGAGGCGGTGCGCAAGCTGGGGCTCGAGCGGCTGAAGGCCGGCCAGGGGCTGTCGGACGAGGATTGCCCGCCTGGATACCGGATGTGTGACGGCATCTGCAAGCCGTCGTGCGACCCGGAAGCCGGAGAGATCGAGTCGTCGTCGTACCTGGCATCGAAGACCGGCCGATCGAGACGATGACGCGGCGGCCGGTGAAGGCGCTGGTCATCGGCGCCGGCATCGGCGGCCTGGCAGCCGCGATCGCGCTCCGGCGCGCGCGCGCCGGCGTCGAGGTGTTCGAGCGCGCCGGGCGGATCGAGGAGGTCGGCGCGGGGCTCGCCGTATGGGCCAACGGCATGCGCGCGCTCGATCGGCTCGGCGTCGGCGACGCCGTCCGCGCCGCGAGCGTCGAGTCTCCGATGGGCGCGTCGCGCACCGGCGACGGCCGTGTGCTCACGGCGATGTCACTCCCGGACCTTCAGCGCGTGTTCGAGATTCCCATCGATCCTGCGCCATGACATCTACGATCGACCCGTGTTGAAGTCGTGGACCGTCGGTCGCGTGACGCTCGTCGGCGACGCCGCGCATCCGATGCTGCCGTACCTCGGTCAGGGCGCGTGTCAGGCGCTGGAGGACGCCGTCGCGCTCGGCGACGCGTGCGCGGGCCGGGTAGCGCAGTTGCGCAGTCCGATCGCGATCGCGATTCGCGACGCGGTATTGAGGCGAGCTGGTACACGGCTGCAATTGCGGCAGCTCGCCCGGATGCTCGACGCGCGCAGCTGATTCGCCGCGGGCCAGAAAGACAACGCCGAGGAAGCAAAGGTCGCAAAGAACGCCGAGGGGCGTAGCTAACGTGAACACTCCCGCCGCGTGCCGCGCTTCGCGCGGTGTGGGATCGAGAGGGATCGCAAACGTAAGCATGTTG
>JBMDXB010000039.1:0-14786 GCA_048594885.1 Vicinamibacterales bacterium | reverse complement strand
CGCAATCGTCAATCCGTCAATCCAGTCCGCAATCGTCAATCCGTCAATCCAGTCCGCAATCGTCAATCCGTCAATCCAGTCCGCAATCGTCAATCCGTCAATTCAATCCGCAATCGCCAATCCCAATCGGCAATCGTCGATCGCGTCAATCCGCAATCGACGATCGGCAATCGGCAATCGGACGGAGAGGCCATATGCATTCGGAGCTGATCGGGATCATCCGTGGGGTGCGGCGGCGGTGGCGGATGAAGCTGGCGCTGCGCGGCGCGCTTGCGGTTGCCGGCCTCGGGCTGCTGGTGCTGCTCGCCGGCGCCTTCGGCCTCGAAGCCGCGCGCTTCAGTCCCGAGGCGATCTTCAGCTTCCGGATCCTGGTGGTCGTCGCGATCGTGGCGCTGATCGCCTTCCTGCTCGTGCGTCCGCTGCTGCGGCGCGTCACCGACGAGCAGGTCGCGTTGTACCTGGAGGAGCACGAGCCCGCCCTGCAGGCGGAGATCATCAGCGCCGTAGAGATAGAAACGGCCAGCCGGATGGCGGGCGGCTCGGGCGCGTCGAGTGTGCTGATCCGGCGCCTGATCGACTCCGCGATCGAGAAGTGCCGCGCGATCGAAGATGGACGCCGCGTCGAGCGGCGGCCGCTGCGCCAGTACGCCGCCGCGCTCGCGGTGGTCGCGCTCGCCGCCATCGCGATCTTCAGCCTGGGGCCCGCCTATCTGCGCCACGCGCTGTCGGCGATGCTGGCTGTCTCCAGCAGCGTCGAGGCGGCCGTGCCGTACCGGATTGAGGTCACGCCGGGCAATGCGTCGGTGCCGCGTGGCGTCGATCAGCCGATCACCGCCCAACTCTCCGGCTTCGACACCGACCGTGCATCGCTCATGGTGCGCAAGGGCAAGGAACCGCAATTCGAGCACGTCCCGCTGCTCCGCGGCGACGACGGGACGTTCGAGGGCATGCTGTTCGATCTGAGCGGGCAGACGGAGTACTTCGTCGAGGCGTCGGGCGTCCGCTCGCCGGTGTTCACGCTGAGGGTCGTCGATCTGCCGTATGTGGAGAAGCTGGAGCTCGAATACCACTTCCCGGCGTACACGGGGCTCCCGCCGCAGAAGATCGAGGATGGCGGTGACATCGCCGTGCTCCGCGGCACCGAAATCCGCGTCCGCGTCGTCCCGACGATGAAATCGGCGGGTGGACAGATCGTGATGGACGACAAGTCCGCCGCGCCACTGGCCGCCGGAGCCGACGGCGGGTTGACGACGGCGTTCCGCGTGGTTCGCGACGGTTTCTATCACGTCGAGCTCGACGCGCCGAGCGGGCAGCGCGTCTCGGCGTCGCCGCAGTACACGATCGACGTGCTCAGCGATCAGGCGCCGACGGTGTCGATCGCGAAGCCGGGTCGCGACACGAACGCGTCGCCGATCGAGGAAGTGTTCGTCGAGGCGCGCGCCGAGGACGATTACGGCGTGCGCGATCTCGATCTCGTCTACTCGGTGAACGGCGGGCCGGAGAAGTCGATCCGGCTGTTCGACGGCAAGTCACGGCTGCCCGAAGTCACGGCGGGCCACACGTTCTACCTCGAAGAGCTCGGCGTGCAGGCCGGCGACTTCGTGTCCTACTACGCGCGCGCCGCAGACAACGACGCGGTCGCGGGGCAGAAGCAGACGACGAGCGACATCTACTTCCTGCGCGTTCGTCCGCTGCGGAAGGAGTTTCGTCGCGCCCAGTCCGATGCCGGCGCCGGCGGCGGCGGCGGCGGCGGTGGCGGCGGCGAAGTGGGCGCCCTGTCGGAACAGCAGCGGCGCATCATCGCCGCGACGTTCAACGTCCAGCGCGATCGGAAGAAGCTGACGCCGGACAAGCTGCGCGAGAACTCCGTCGTCATCGGCCTGTCGCAGGCGAGGCTGCGCGAGCAGGTCGAAGGGCTGATGACGCGGATGAACAGCCGGCTCGTCGAGCAGGATCCGCGGTTCAAGAAAGTCGCGGAGCTGCTGCCGCAGGCCGCCAACGCCATGAAGGAAGCCGAGGCGAAGCTGCAGGCCGTCAGCCCCGATGGCGCGCTGCCGCCGGAGCAGCGCGCGCTGCAGTTCCTGCAGAAGGCCGAGGAAGAGTACGAGCTTCAGGTGCAGATGGGCCGTCAGCAAGGCGGCGGTGGTGGCGGCGGAGGGCGCAGCTCGATGGCGCAGGACCTCGCCGATCTGTTCGAGATGGAGCTCGACAAGATGGCCAACCAGTTCGAGACCCGCCAGCAGGCGTCGCAGCAGCAGGGCGACCAGCAGGTCGACGAGTTGCTCGAGAAGCTGAAGGAGCTCGCGCGGCGCCAGGAGCAGGAAGCCGAGCGTCAGCGCCGGCGCGCGCTTGCCGGGCAGATGCAGAGCGGCGGCGGCGATCAGCAGCGCGCGCTGGCCGAGGAGATCGAGCAGGCGGCGCGACGGCTGGAGCAGCTCTCGCGCGAGCAGAATCGATCCGACCTGCAGCAGACGGCGAGGCAGCTTCGCGACGCGGCTGACGCGATGCGCCGTGCCGCGGCCAACGGACAGCAGGCGTCGGGCGCGCAGGCGCAGCAGGCGCTCGAGCGGCTGCGCGACGCGCAGCGGCGGCTCGAGCAGGGGCGATCCGGGCGCGCGGAGCGCGACATCCGTGACGCCCAGCGCCGCGCCGAGGAACTCGCGCGCGATCAGAAGGAGATTTCCGATGACGTGCGCGGCCTCGAGCAGGGGGGCGAACGCCGCCAGGAGCAGGTGCAGCAACTGACCGAGCGCAAACGCGATCTGACGTCGCGCGTCGGCGAGCTCGAGAAGCAGCTCGATCGCACGGCGGCCGAGATCCGCCGCGACGAACGCGAGGCGGCACGGAAGGTCGAAGAGGCGGCCAGCACGCTACGGGATCGGCGCGTGCGCGACAAGATGAACTACTCGACGCAGATGCTCGGCCGCGGCGAGGCGGCGGAATCGCAGCGCTTCGACGGCGAGATAGGCGAGTCGCTTCGGGCGCTGAACGACAAGCTGTCGCAGGCAGCGTCCGCTGTCGGGCGCAGCCGGCCCGATCCGGCGAACGAGGCGATGGATCGCGCGCGCCAGCTTGCGCGCGGGCTGGAGTCCCTCGATCAGCGCATGCGCGAGCGCGCCGACCAGCGCGCTGGAGACAGTAGGCAGAAGGCAGAAGGCAGTAGCCAGCAAGAAGACAGTAGGCAGCAGGGCCAACGCGGTCAACAAGGCCAGCAGGGCCAGCAAGGACAGCAGGGTCAGCAAGGGCAGCAGGGCGGCGAAGGCGGCCGGAACGCGGGCGAACGTACCGAAGGCGGACGCGCGGGCGAGGGCGACACGACAGGTCCCTGGCGTGAGGGCGGGTCGTGGGGCGATCGCCGTCCCGGCCGCTACACCTCCGATGACGTCCGCCAGTTCCGCAACGAGATCCGCCAGTGGACCCAGGAGGCGCAGCAGCTGCGGCGCCTCGTGCAGGGACAGAAGATCGACCCGCGGGAGCTGGACGAGATCCTCAAGGGGCTTCGCGCGCTGGACGACGACCGCGTCTACAAAGACGTCGCCGAGCTGCAGCGCCTGCAGTCGTTCGTCACCGAGGGATTGAAGAAGTTCGAGTACAAGCTGCGCCGGAGCGCGGAACTGAAGGGCAACGAGGTCTTCCTCGCCGGCGGCGACAACGTCCCGGAGGAGTTCCGCAAGAAGGTCGAGGAGTACTACAAGTCGCTCGCGATCAAGAAGTAGGCCGAACTTCAGTTCGGCCATCCATATGCAGCGTCTTCTCATCGCCTCGGCGATCGTCGCCGCAGCCGCCACGGCGGCAGTGGCCCAAGACTACTGGGGGCCGCGCTTCCGCCGCGCGCCGCCGCGGTTCGCGACCCCCGCGAGCTTCGACGGCACCTTCAACTTCTGCCGGCTCTACTTCGCGCAGGGCTTCCGCACATCGAGCGGCCAGGGCTGGTCGACCGATTATCCAGACGCTGACACGAATTTCATGATCCGGCTGTCGGAGCTGACGCGCACCCGCGTCAACCGGCAGCCTGACGGCGATCCCGGCTACTTCGTCGTCCGCGCCACCGACGACCTGCTGTTCAGTTGTCCGTATCTCCACATGGAGGATCCGGGCGCCTCGATCCTGAGCGACGAAGAAGCGGCGCGCCTGCGCGAGTACTTCTTCAAGGGCGGCTTCATGTGGGCCGACGATTTCTGGGGAGACTTCGAGTGGGAGCAGTGGACGGTCCAACTGGCCCGCATCCTCGATCCGAAGGAATACCCGATTGTCGATCTCACGCCCGATCATCCGCTGTTCAAGACGCACTTCACGCTCTCCCGCATCCCGCAGATTCCGTCGATCAATCGCTGGCGCCGCATGGGCGGCGGCACCTCCGAGCTTGGTGAGGAGAGCGCCATCGTCAACGTGCGCGGCGTCTTCGACAAGCAGGGCCGGTTGATGATCCTCATGACCCACAACACCGACATCTCGGATGCGTGGGAGCGCGAGGGCGAGGATCCGCAGTACTTCTATCAGTTCTCGCCAGATGGGTATGCGGTGGGTATCAACGTGGTGTTGTACGCGATGACGCACTGATATGCAGCTTCGCATTCTCGTCCTCGCCGCCGTTCTGTCGCCCATTCCCGTGCTCGCCATCTGGCCGCCGCAAGGCCCGCCGCAGGGTCAGAAGCCGCTGGAGCCGTTCAAGGGTGTGACGGCCGACGGCACCGTCGTTCCGGGACTGTTCTCGATCCGCGCCGCCGGCGTGTCGACGGCGCCGGTTCGAGACGCCGCAGCGAAGTTCCTCGCCGCGCTGACGCCGGAGCAGCGCTCGAAGACCGTGTTCAAGGCCGACGATGACGAGTGGCGGCAGTGGAACAACGTGCATCGCGCGGCGCGGCAGGGCGTCAGCTTCAAGGAGATGTCCGACGCGCAACGCGAGCAGGCCTACGGACTGCTGAAGGCGAGTCTCAGCGCCCGCGGTCTCGAGAATGCGCGCAACATCATGCGGCTGAACGAGACGATCGCCGAGATGACGAAGCGCTTCGAGGAGTACGGCGAGCATCTCTACTGGATCACCGTCATGGGCGAGCCGTCGGCGAAGGAGCCGTGGGGCTGGCAGCTCGACGGCCACCATCTGATCGTCAACTACTTCGTGTTCGGCGATCAGGTGGTGATGACGCCGGCGTTCTGGGGCTCGGAGCCCGTTATCGCGACCGACGGCAAGTACGCCGGGACGAAAGTGCTGCAGGAGGAGCAGGACCGCGGCGTCGCCCTGATGCAGTCGCTCACGCCGGAGCAGCGCGGCAAGGCGACGATCTCACCCGAAAAGGTGCGCAACGATGCGCAGGCGCAGGCGTTTCGCGACAACCTCGTGCTGCCGTACGCCGGCGTCCGCGCGTCCGAGCTGAACGAGGCACAGCGCAAGCGGCTCGTCGATCTCATTGCCCTCTATGTCGGAAACATGCGTGACGGACACGCGAAGGTGAAGATGGATGAAGTGCGTCAGCACATTGGCCAGACCTGGTTCGCGTGGATTGGCCAGAGCGGCCCGGACAGCGTGTTCTACTACCGCATCCACAGCCCGGTGATCCTGATCGAGTTCGATCACCAGACGCCCGTCGCGCTGCCCGGCCCGCGCGTGCCCGGCCGCATCCACGTCCACTCCGTCGTCCGCACGCCCAACGGCAACGACTACGGCAAGGACCTGCTGCGGCAGCACTACGCCAGCCATCCTCACAGCGGCGCGTTGCCGTTTCGGCAGCCCTGACCGTTCAGCCTTCACCCATTCAGCATTCGACGATCATTCAGCATTCGGCATTCAGCATTCAGCATTGGCCCGGTGCTAATATCTGCCGAATGCCCCGCTATACCCTGCGCGTCAATGGCAAAACCCATCAGGTGGAGGGCCAACCGGGCGACAGCCTGCTCAGCGTCCTCCGCTACGACCTCGGGCTGACCGGCAGCAAGTACGGCTGCGGTGAAGGGCAATGCGGCGCCTGCACGGTCTTCCTCAACGGCCAGGCGGCGCGCTCGTGCGTGACGACGCTCGCGGTCGCCGCCGGCAAGCCGATCACGACCATTGAAGGAGTCGCCGAGGGCGGGCGCCTGCATCCCGTGCAGGAGGCGTTCATCGACGCCGAGGCATTCCAGTGCGGCTACTGCACGCCCGGCATGGTCATGGCGACGATCGCCCTGCTGCGCGCCAACCCGAATCCGTCCGAGCAGGAGATCGTGCGCACGCTCGATCGGAACGTCTGCCGCTGCGGCACCTTCCCGCGCATCGTCAAGGCAATCAGGCTGGCGTCGGAGCGGATGCGGACGACGGCGGAGGTGCGGCGATGAGAAGGGAGCCGGGGAGCCGGGGGGCCGGGGGGCCGGAGAGTCGGCGGGCCGGGGAGTCGTTCGAGGCGATCGAACCGGAGCGCTATGAACTCTTCGAGTCGTCGCGGTACGTCTTCGAAGTCGATCGGCGCGACTTCATTCGTCTCGTCGGCGGCGGACTGATCGTGCTGACGGCGATTCCGCGTGTCTCTGCGCAGCGGGAATCCGGCCGTGGAGGGCAGGGTCGTGAGACGGCGGACCTCGGCGCGTGGCTGCACGTCGACGAACGCGGCAGGGTGACGGCCTACACCGGCAAGGTGGAGATCGGGCAGAACATCCGCACGTCGCTCGCGCAGGCGGTCGCCGACGAGCTGCGCGTGCCGATCGAGTCCATCTCGCTCGTGATGGCGGACACCGATCTCACGCCGTTCGACGCCGGCACGTTCGGATCGCAGACGACTCCGCGGATGAGCCGTCAGTTGTCGAGGGCGGCGGCGACGGCGCGGGAGATGTTGATCGATCGCGCCGCTGAACGCTGGCAGATCGATCGCGCGTCGCTCGACGCGAAAGAGGGACGCATCGTCGCTCGCGACGGCCGATCGCTGTCGTACGGCGAGCTCACCGCGGGGCAGAAGCTCGCCGGCGTCGTGGCCGCCGAGCCGCCAGTCACGGCAGCAGCGCAGTGGACCGTTCGCGGCAAACCGGTCAAGAAGGTCAACGGCCGCGCCATGGTCACGGGCCAGCATCAGTTCACCCCCGACATCGTCCGCCCAGGGATGTCGTTCGGCCGCATCGTGCGGCCGCCGTCGTTCGGGGCGACGCTGGTGTCGGTGGACGACAGCCGCGCGCGGGCGATGTCGGGCGTGACGGTCGTCCGCGACGGCGAGTTCATCGGCGTGGTCGCGCCCGACGAGCGCGCGTCGCATCGCGCCGCCGCCACGGTCGCGGCGGAGTGGCGCGCCAGTGAAGGGCAACCGAGCTCGGAGACGATCTACGAACATCTGAAGAAAACCTCCGCTTCGGGCGGAGGGCGCGGCGGTGCGCCGGCGATATCCGGCGACGTGGCGCGAGCGCTGACAGAGGCCAACAGGACGTTCGAGGCCAGTTATCGCATTCCGTACATCGCGCATGTCCCGCTCGAGCCGAGAGCGGCGGTTGCCGAGTGGAGCAACGGCAAGCTGACGGTCTGGACCGGCACGCAGCGTCCGTTCGGCGTGAAGTCCGAGCTCGTGAGCGCGTTCAAGCTCCGCGACGATCAAGTGCGCGTCATCGTGCCTGACATGGGTTCCGGCTACGGCGGCAAGCATCAGGGAGACGCCGCCATCGAAGCGGCGCGCCTCGCCAAGGCGGCGGGCAGGCCGGTAAAGCTGGTATGGACGCGGGCGGAAGAATTCATGTGGGCGTACGCGCGGCCCGCCGGCGTCATCGATATCAAGGCAGCCGTCGACGCGAGCGGCCGCTTGACGGCGTGGCAGTTCGACAACTGGAACTCCGGCGCCGCCGGCATCGCGACGCCGTACGACGTGGCGAATCAGGCCGTCGCGTTTCACCGATCCGATTCGCCGCTGCGGCAGGGCTCGTATCGCGGCCTCGCGGCGACGGCCAACCACTACGCGCGCGAGATGCACATGGACGAGATCGCGCGCGGACTGGGTGCCGACGCGGTGGAGTTTCGCCTCCGGCACCTGAAGAACGAGCGGCTGCGCGCGGTGCTGACGGCCGCCGCGGAGAAGTCCGGCTGGCCGAAGCCGTCGGCCGCCGGGCGTGCGCTCGGCATCGCCTGCGGCACGGAAAAGGGCAGCTACGTGGCGACGGCCGCAGAGCTCTCGCGCACGCCGGACGGGTTCAAGGTCGAGCGCCTCGTCGTGACGTTCGAGTGCGGCGCCATCGTCAATCCCGACGGCGTACACAATCAGGTCGAAGGGTCGGTCGTCCAGGGGCTGGGCGGCGCGCTGTTCGAGGCCATCGAGTTCCGTGACGGAAAGGTCGTCAACGCTTCGCTGAGCCAGTACCGCGTGCCGCGGTTCAGGGACGTGCCGCCCATCGAGATCGTGCTGCTCGATCGCCAGGACCTTCCGTCGGCAGGGGCGGGCGAGACCCCGATCGTCTGCGTGGCGCCCGCCATTGGCAGCGCCGCCCGCGCCTTCGGCCGGGTGGCCACGGAGCTGCCGGTCAGGCTCGTTGTCTGAGGGCGCCACGCCTTCTCGGGGCGACGAGCGCGTCAAAGCTCTCGCGCGCGGCGCGGTTTCGTGGCATTCTGTCGGCGTCAATGTCGCCCTTTCAGAGGAGACCTAATGGCGAAGAGTGCGAAGAAGAAGACCACCCGTAAGCCGAACGCCGCGTTCATGGCCCCGGTGACGCCGAGCCCGCAGCTCGCGGAAGTCGTCGGCAGCAAGCCGATCCCGCGCACCGAGGTGACCAAGCGCCTGTGGGCCTACATCAAGAAGAACGGGCTGCAGGACGCGAAGAACAAGCGGATGATCAAGGCGGACGGGACGCTCAAGCCGGTGTTCGGCGGTAAGGCGAGCGTCAACATGTTCGAGATGACGAAGCTTGTCAACAAACACCTGAAGGCGTAAGGTCCCCGCGCATCGCCCCGCCGTCCTTCGAAGAGGCTCAGGGCGGCGGGCCACATTTCAAAGGACGTGCTCATGGTGTCCGTAGTGTCCCTCGCCGTCCCCATCCTCGTCTCCGCCGTCGTTGTCTTCATCGTCAGCGCCATCATCCACATGGTCCTCCCGATCCACCGGAGCGATTTCGGCAAGATTCCGGACGAGGACAACGTGATGGAGAGCCTGCGACGCCACAAGATCCCGCCTGGCGATTACATGGCGCCGTGCCCGAGCGGTCCCGAATCGATGAAGGACCCGCAGTACCTCGCGAAGCGCGACAAGGGCCCCGTCTTTGTCATGACGATCATGCCGTCCGGTTCCTTCGCGATGGGCATGCAGCTGTTCCAGTGGTTCGTCTACTCGATCGTCGTGAGCATCTTCGCGGCGTACGTGGCGGGCCGGGCGCTGGAGCCGGGCGACAGCTATCTCGACGTCTTCCGCTTCGCCGGCACGGCGGCCTTCCTCGGCTACTCGATGGGGCTGCCGCCGCAGTCGATCTGGTTCAAGCGCAAGTGGAGCACGACGCTGAAGTCGATGTTCGACGGCCTGGTGTACGCGCTGCTCACCGCAGGCGTGTTCGGCTGGCTCTGGCCGAGATGAGTGCCTGGCGCAACTGAAGTTGCGCCCTACGGCAGCTGGCAAGCCGGGCATCCGTAGGGCGGAACCTCAGTTCCGCCAACGCACCAGCCGCGCGATGGCGGACGGCGTCGCGAAGTAGATCGCGTCGCCTTGCACCGCCAGCGCGCGGATCGAATCGACGAGTCCCTCGAGCAGCTTCTCACTCGACAGCACGCGCGAGGGCACTTCAGGATCCAGACGAACGCGAAGGATGTGTCCGCCGCCCGACCCGACGAGCAGGTCGCCGCGATGCACCACCGTATCCGACGCGTCCGAGCCCGCATCCAAAGAGTAAACGGATCGAACGGCGGCGCGGCGCGGCCGCGTGGACGCGACGCCCGCTGCGATCAGCCGTTCGTGCTGCGGCTCGCCATCGGCCATCCACAGCGACCCGTTCGCGAGCCAGGCAACACCGCGCGGCGAGCTGACGCCGCCGACGTGCACCGGGCTCGCACGAGGCTGATCGTCAGGCGTCGTCCCGTCTGCGTTCAAGCGGAGCAGTTTGCCGTTGAGCGAGGCCGCGTCGTCGACGCTGCTGGCGTCACCGCCGTCGTCGAACGCGACGTACAGCTTCCCGTCCGCGCCGAAGCGCACAATCGCTGACGGCGTGTCCGGGCGAGCCGGGACGCCGTCGATCAGGATCGCGCGCTCGCCGAGCCGGCCGTCCACCTCGCGATACCGCGAGAGCCGGAACACCGGCGCGCCGGAGCCATCGCGTGCGACGGTCGTGTGCGCGAGATAGAGAAAGTGCGTTCGCTCGAAGTCCGGATCGAGCGCGAGCGACATCAGCGCGTCAGCCTCCGCGATCTCTGTTTCGTCGCCACGGGGCTCCGCGCCATGGCGCGCAAGCTGACGCCCATTCTCAATCACCCGAACGCGGCCCGCTCGCTCGGCGACGAACAGCCGTCCGCGCCCATCGAGTGCGATGTCTACAGGTTCGTCGATGCCGGAGTGGACGACTTCGAGCTGGAGTTTCACGCCATCGCGCGTCGTCACGATAGCTCCCGGCGTCAGGCTGACGCTGCCGGTGGCGGTCGCGGACGATGTGACGTTGACGCGCAGTGACGAGGATCGCCCGCTTTCGACGATCGCGCTGCCGTCGAGCACGAACGCGGCGAGCTCGAGCGTGTGCTGCCCCGGTGACATCTGCGGCAGCCGTCCGCTGCAACTGAAGCCGTTCGCGCCCGCGGTCGGCGCGCAGTTCACATCGGCGACTTCCGTCCGCGCGCCGTCGACGTAGACGGCGTAGCGAAACGTGGCCAGCTCGACGGTGTCCAGCGCCTGCTGGTCCCAGCCAAGACGCTCCGTTCCGCGAATGGTTTCGATGCCGTTCGGGGTGGGCGTGGGTGTTGGGGGCTTGCTGCCGCAGGCCAGGCAGAGGGCCGTCAGGACGATGGCCGCAGGACGCCGCATGACTTCGGCATCATAACGCGATCGCCGATGCGCTAGGATCGGCGCATGCGGCTCCTCACGGCGGCAGTCGTGTGCCTCGCGATCGCGTCGAACGCGGCTGCGCAACTCGCCACTCGCTTACACGCCTCCGGCTTCAGCCAGCCGGTCGCGTTCGTCCAGGATCCCATCAGCGCGAACGTCCAGTACGTCGTCGAGCAGGGCGGCCGCATCCGTGTGGTGCGCGACGGCACGGTGCTGGGAACCGACTTCCTGAATCTCACGCCATTCGTTCGCTCCGGTGGCGAGCAGGGGTTGCTCGGCCTCGCGTTCGATCCGAACTACGCATCGAACGGCCGCTTCTACGTGAACTTCACCGACACGGCCGGCGACACCGTCATCGCGCGGTTCCGTCGATCGGCCGATCCGTTGGTCGCCGAGGCATCGTCGCGCTTCGATCTGCGATGGAACGGCGCGGGAGCGCCGGCGGTGATCGAACAGCCGTTTCCCAACCACAACGGAGGGCATCTGGCGTTCGGGCCGGACGGATTCCTGTATATCGGGCTCGGCGACGGCGGATCGGCAAACGATCCTGGCCACCGCGCGCAGAATCCGTCGACGCTGCTCGGCAAGATGCTGCGCGTCAACGTCAACGTTCCCGATTCCCACCCGACGGGTTACGCCATTCCGCAAGACAACCCGTTCGCGGGCGGCACCGCACGCGCGGAGATCTGGAGCTTCGGCCTGCGCAACCCGTGGCGCTATTCGTTCGACGACCCGTCACGCGGCGGGACGGGCGCGCTCGTCATCGGCGACGTCGGGCAGGGCGCCTGGGAGGAGATCGACTACGAGCCAGCGGGCCGCGGCGGACGCAACTACGGCTGGCGCAATCGCGAAGGCGCGCACGACAATGTCACGTCGCTGCCGCCTGCGTTCGGGCCGCTCGTCGATCCGATTCACGAGTACAACCACACGGTCGGCGCGTCGGTCACCGGCGGCTACGTATATCGCGGCCGCGCGCTCGGGTCGGCCTATCGCGGGCGCTACTTCTTCGCGGATTTCATCCGGAGCCGCGTGTGGTCCGCGGCGCTGGCGATCGACGCCAGCGGCGAGGCGCGCGTGACTTCGGTGAACGAGCACACCGCGGATCTCGGCGGTTCGGCGACGCTTGCCGGCGTCAGTTCGTTCGGCGTGGACGCCGCCGGCGAGCTGTACATCGTCAGCTACTCCCGTGGTGTCATTCTGAGGATCGTCGGTCCCGTCCCGCCGCCGTCTGCGCCGACGGGGCTGCGCATCATCCGGTGACGCGCCGCCGGTGCGGCGTCTCGTCGCGCTCCGTCATCGCCGAGTGCAGCATCATCACCGCGGCGTAAATGACGACGACGATGACCAGCCAGCGGACGTTCCTCAGGTCGAGCTCCTTGACGATGAGGCCGGCGAGGAGCACGCCGGGGATGCCACCGATGGCGAGACCGAGCGCCGCCATCGCGCTGTAGCTTTTCTCTCGGATGAACCGCAGGCTGGCGACCGGCATCAAGAACGCGCACGAGCCCATCATGATCGGGAACGCGGTGCGCTCGCTCATACCCAGCATGCTCACGAGCACCATGCATGGAGCATATAGGCCGATGCCGAGGCTCATGAGCGCACCGAGCGCGAAGTTGCCGACGACGGCGAGCAGAAGCTTCGTGCCCCGGACGCCGATCTCGGCGCTGCCCTCGGGAAAGAGGCCGAACTGCCGCATCAGCATGAAGCCCGCGGCCGCGAGCAGCGCCGCGCCCATGCCGTACTGCACGTAGCGCTTCGACCAGCCGGCCACGATCCCCGCCCCCAGCCATGCGCCGAGCACCGCGGCGGTGATCATCGCGATCAACGTCACCACGTCGACCGGAATGATCGCCGTGAAGATGAACGCCTGCGCGACCGTCGGCAGCGTATGCCCCGCGTTGAGCGTGCCGGGAATCACGCGATCGGGCACGAGCCTGAAGAACCGGTATGCCGCGGTCGTCGTCGCGAAGGAGCCGATGCCGAGCGCGTCGAAGAAGTTCGTCACGCCGCCAATCGCAATGTGCAGCGCCGAAGGCCCGCCGGCCGCGCGCGACCAGCCGATCACGTACACCCCCGTGAGCACCCCGAGCGCGGTCAGCAGCGCGGTGATCGGGTTCTGCAGGGCTGCGATGTAGTTCATCTGTCCGGCTCCTCCTGAATTGATCGGGTTGGCGGACGGGATGATATCAGCACTCCTGATATAAAATGGCCGGCCACGAGGTGTTGATGGTGAAACTGCTCACAGTCTGTGCGGCCGCGAGCTTCTGCGCCGTGGCGTTCGCCGCAGCGTCGGCACAGGGACAGCCACCGGCCCCGCAGGGGCAGCCGGCGCCGCCGCAATTCTCCGCGGACCTGAAGGTCGGCGACAAGGCCCCCGACTTCGCGCTCCCGGGATCCGACGGCAAGGTGCACAAGCTGTCGGACTACAAGGGCAAGACCGTCGTCCTGGCGTGGTTCCCCAAAGCGTTCACCGGGGGGTGAACGGCGGAATGCGTCTCGCTCCGTGAGAGCGGGCCCGTCCTCAAGACCTACGACATCGTCTACTTCATGGCGAGCGTCGACGATGCCGAGACGAACAAGAAGTTCGCCGAGCAGCACAACGCGGACTTCCCGATCCTCGCCGATCCCGGGAAGAAGACGGCGATGGCATATGGCGTCATCAACGTGAATGCTCCGCCGGAACGTCAGGTGGCGCAGCGCTGGACGTTCTACATCGGAGCCGATGGAAAGATCCTGGAGATCGACAAGAAGCCGACCACTCAGACTGCCGGCACCGTGATGCAGCAGAAGCTGGATGCGCTCGGCATCAAGAAGAAGTCATAGATCGATGGCCAGCACGGGCCGGATCGCACCCGGCCCGTCGTCCTTCTCGTAGTACACGCCTTCCAGAAACAACCCCGCCGCCGGCGCGGTGAGTTCGGCCGGCGTAGGTGCCTTGCGATCGGCAGAGCCGCTCAGCATCGCGACGGCGTCCTGCACTCGCAGATCGCCCCGTCCCACGGCCGCGAGCACGCCGACGATGCGGCGGACCATTTTCCAGAGGAAGTGCGAGCCGCGGACGCGGATTAGGATGAGGGCGCCGGACTCGACGATCTCGATCGAGTCGAGCAGCACGACGGTCGACTTTTCCTCCGGATCGTCGTCGCTGAAGGCCGCGAAGTCCTTCACGCCGACGAAGGTGGCTGCCGTGTCCCGCATCTTCTGAACGTCGAGGGGATCGCGAACCCACCATACCAACGGCTTGCCAAACGCCGTGCGTCTTCGCGAGATCTGATACAGGTAGCTCCGGGACACGGCGTCGTGGCGTGCGTGGAAGCGGTGCGGGACCTTCGTGATTTCTCGGATGTGAATGTCGGCGGGCAGCGCGTCGTTGATTTGCCGGCGCAGCGACTCGGGCGGCAGGTTCGTGTACAGCTCGAGATGCGCGATCTGCGCGAGCGCGTGCACGCCGGCATCCGTCCGGCCCGAGCCATACAGCTCGAACTCGCGGCGCTTGGTGACTTCGCGTATCGCCCGGTCGATCTCCCCCTGAACCGTACGGGCGTTCTTCTGGATCTGCCACCCGCTGTAGCGCGTGCCGGCGTATTCGATCAGCAACTTGAATCTGGGCATGGTTGTGGCTCGAAGCTCGCGACCACTTTCAGCAAGTTGGAACGCAGAGATCGCCGAGGCGCCGAGGACGCGGAGGGATCCAGCTAACGAGCGGCGTGATCTGCAGCGGCCGCGCGCCGGCCTTCGGCCGGCGTAGTGGATCGAGTGGGGGCGGCACACACAAACGCGCGCACCGCACTGGGGCGTTTTTGGTTGCGCCGACCCCCACATAAACACCGC
>JBMDXB010000038.1:0-11538 GCA_048594885.1 Vicinamibacterales bacterium | reverse complement strand
GGCCCGGGGTTTTTTGTGCCCCCGACCCCGGGCGGGCGCGGGCGCCCCCGGCGCCTCGACGGCAGCCTCGATCGGACTGCCTCAAACAGAGAATGCTATCACGTCGGTGAGATAATCGGGCAATCATCCAATGATTCGCCTCGCCTGGTTCAGTCCGATGCCGCCGGTGCGGTCCGGCATCGCCACCAACAGTGCGGAGCTGGTCGCCGCCCTCGAGCGTGACTTCACCATCGACGTCTTCGTGGATCAACCGCTTGGCAATCCGCGAGCCCTCAGCGCCTACGAGTTCGTCTGGCGCCACCACAAGCAGCCGTACGATCTCACCGTCTATCAGCTCGGCAACTCGTCGCATCACAACTATCAGTGGCCATACCTCTTCCGTGACCCTGGCCTGCTCGTGCTGCACGACACGCATCTTCACCACGCGCGCGCGGCGTCGCTGCTGCGGGAACGGAGGCCGGACGACTACCGCGCTGAGTTTGAGGCGAACCACCCGGATGTCAATGCCGATGTCGCCGAAATTGGGGTTGCCGGCTTCGACTCGCACCTTTATTACATGTGGCCGATGATCCGGCTCGTCATGGCAGCGTCGCCGGTCACAGCGGTCCACAGCCGGGTGATGGCGGAGGAGCTGCGGCCGGACTTCCCTGCCGCGACGATTGAAGCGATTCGCCTCAGCCAGGGCGCGCTGGTGGATGACGGCCGTGCAGCATGCGCGCGCCGCGCCGTGCGCGAGCGATACGGCATTCCCGCGGACGCGCTGCTGTTCGGCGTCTTCGGTGGACTCTCACCGGACAAGCGAATCGCCCAAATCCTCGACGCGTTCGCCGCCACCATCCGTTCTGCGCCCTCCGCCCACCTGCTGCTCGCCGGCGCGCCCGCGGCGCACTTCGATCTCGCGGGCGAAATCCAGCGCCGCGCGCTGGCCGATCGCGTGACGACGACGGGGTACGTCGACACGGACGAGGAACTGACGGACTGCATCGCGGCGTGTGACGTCTCGTTGAATCTGCGATGGCCCACTGCTGGCGAGGTGTCGGGACCCTGGCTGCGCGCGCTCGCCGCGGGCAAGCCGACGATCACGATCGATCTCGCGCACATGTGGGATGTGCCCTCGCTCGATCCCCGGACCTGGACGCTGAACGGGGGGCCAGGGAGCCCGGGAGCCGGCGGGCCGGCACAGGCGGCAACGGTGGCGATCGACATTCTGGACGAAGATCATTCGCTTCGCCTGGCGATGCGTCGCCTCGCGACCGACGCGACGCTTCGCGCCTCGCTCGGCGCCGCCGCGCGCGACTACTGGACGGCCGAGCACTCGCTCGAGCGGTCGCTCGACGACTACCGCGGGGTGATCGCGATGGCGCTCGAACGCGAGGCTCCGCGCCCGCCGCTGCCCTCGCACCTGGTGAACAACGGAGATCGCCGCTTGACCGCGTTGCTGGAGCCGTTCGGAAGAGGAGTCGTACGTAGGGCGGAACTTTAGTTCTGCCTTCGACATTGGAGGTATCCTTTTGAGGATTCGCCTGAACGGCGAGCCGCACGACCTCGACGGCCCGATGAGCGTCTCCGCGCTGCTCGCCTCGCTCGGCATCGACGCCCGCCGCGTCGCCGTCGAACACAACCTCGTCGTCGTCAAAAAGGCGCAGTACGACGGCACCGTCATACAGGAAGGAGACGAAGTAGAAATCGTCAACTTCGTCGGTGGAGGCTCAAATCGATTGCGGATTGCCGATCGTCGATTGCGGATTGGGATTGGCTGATTGCGGATTGGGATTGGCTGATTGCGGATTGGGATTGGCGATTGTGGATTGGGATTGGCGATTGCGGATTGGGATTGACGATTGGGGAGTGTATTGACGATTGGGGGTTTGACGGTTTCGGCGCGCTGAGAATGGTTCTGTCGGTCGCAGCTGCGTTGGCCTTTGGCCTTTGATCCTTGGCCTTTGGTCCTTGGCCTTTGCTCCTTGGCCTTTGCTCCTTGGCCTTTGCTCCTTGGCCTTTGGCCCTTGGCCTTTGCTCCTTGGCCTTTGGCCCTTGGCCTTTGGCCCTTGGCCTTTGGCCCTTGACCTTTGGTCCTTGGCCTTTGGTCCTTGGTCTTTGGTCTTTGTCTAATTTGGTCTTTGGTACGTTGGTCTTTGGTCTTTGTTTCGTTGTGGCCCTTGGTCTTTGGTTCTTTGGGAATTGACATGACGGACCCATTGGTAATCGCTGACAAGACGTTCACGTCCCGTTTGATCGTCGGGACCGGTAAATATCCGACGCATACGATCATGGCCGACGCGCACAAAGCGTCGGGCGCCGAGATGGTGACCGTCGCCGTGCGCCGCGTGAACCTCACCGATCGGACGAAGGAATCGCTCCTCGACTACATCGATCGCGAGCGCATCTTCATCCTGCCGAACACCGCGGGCTGCTACACCGCCGAGGAGGCGATCCGCACGGCGCGGCTGGGGCGTGAGGTGGGACTGTCGAACTGGGTGAAGCTCGAGGTCATCGGCGACGAGAAGACGCTCTTCCCCGACAACATCGCGCTGCTCGAGGCGACGCGCGTGCTGGTGCGCGAGGGCTTCGTCGTGTTGCCTTACACGAATGACGATCCGATCGTCTGCCGCAAGCTGGAGGAAGCGGGCGCTGCGGCCGTGATGCCGCTCGGCGCGCCGATCGGATCGGGCCTTGGCATCCAGAACGCGAACAACATCCGCATCATCAAGGACCAGGCGCGCGTGCCGGTGATCGTCGATGCGGGGGTCGGCACCGCGTCGGATGCGACCGTCGCGATGGAGCTCGGTGCTGACGGTGTGCTGATGAACACCGCGATCGCGCTGGCGACCGATCCCGTGGCGATGGCGACGGCGATGAAGCTCGCGGTGGAGTCGGGCCGCCTCGCGTTCCGCGCAGGCCGCATTCCGCGCCGCGCCTACGCGTCGGCGAGCAGCCCGAAGGAAGGGCTGATCACCGCGTGACGCGACCGGAACGGAGCCGGCGACGAAGCGCCGGCGTAGTGGAGGGAGCTTGGCGGGGTGCAGGGGTCCCCGCCATTCTGTAATGCCAGCAACGGAGCACCAGCCGCTCGAAGTTACGCTCCGGCTGTTGAAGGAGGAGCGGCGCGAAGCCGACCTTCGCTACCAGGACGCGTTGACGGCGCTCGATCGCGCCTTGCGGTCCATTCCCGAGCTGCCGGACGTCCCGCCGCTGCTCGACGATCACCAGATCACGCCGCTCAACGAGTCGTGGAACATCCTGCCGGGACCGCCCGCGGCCGGCTCCGGCCTGCGCGGCCGGCTCGTTCGCATGATCTGGCCCGTCCTCGAGCCGTACCTTCAACGGCAGGTGACGTTCAACTCGTGGATGGTCGATCACGTCAATCGGAACGCCACAGCCGCGCGCGGTGCGCATCAGGCGCTGCAGCAGATCGTCGCGGTGCTGCGGCAGCACCTGGAAGCAGTAATCGAATTCCGTATGCTGCTGATCGCGTATCTGCAGCAGATCACGCTCTACGTCGACACCAAGGACAGGGACGCGGCGGGAGGGGCGCTCGTCCTCAACGCGGCGCTGAGCGCCGCCGCCGAAGAGTTCGCGAAGCGGTGGGAGTCGCTGAAGGCGCGCGAGCAGCGCTACGAGGCGCGCACCGCGGCGATCGCGGCCGCGCATGAGGACCTGCGCGCGATGGTCGGCGTCGCGCAGCAGGCGTCGCTCGCGCTCAAGCGCGAAGTGGAGAGGCTGGGGAGTTGGGGGGCTGGGGCGTTGGGGGGACGGGGGGCCGGAGAAACGGAGGCTGCGGAGCCGGCGGGAGATGCTTTCGGCTCAACGCTCGACGCATACAAGTATGTTGGATTCGAGGATCAGTTCCGCGGCTCGCGCGACGCGATTCGCGAGCGGCTTCAAAGCTATCTGCCGTACTTCGAGGGCACGTCCGACGTGCTCGATGTGGGCTGCGGGCGTGGCGAGTTCCTCGACCTGCTCGCCGGCCGCGGCATCACGGCGCGCGGCATCGATCTCAATCACGAGATGGCCGAGGTCTGCCGTGCGCGCGGGCTCGACGTGACGGAGGCGGACGCCGTCGGCTATCTCTCGTCGCTCCCGGACGCGTCGCTCGGCGGCGTGTTTGCCGCCCAAGTTGTGGAACATCTGCAGCCGGCGTATCTGTTGCGGTTCCTCGAGCTCGCGTTCCACAAGCTGCGACCTGGCGGCCGGCTCGTGATCGAGACGCTGAACCCGGCGTGCTGGGTGGCGTTCTTCGAGAGCTACATTCGCGACATCACGCACGCGTGGCCGCTTCATCCCGAGACGCTGAAATACCTCGTCGTCGCCAGCGGCTTCACGCGCGCGTCGATTGAGTATCGCTCGGCGGTGCCGCCGCAGGACCGGCTGCAGCCGATCGTCGTACCGGCCGGAGCGGAGGGTTCGATCGTCGAAATCATCGAAGCGTTCAACGCCAACGTCGAGAAGCTGAACGCCAGGATGTTCACGTATATGGATTACGCAGTGGTTGCGGAGAAGTCGGCATGAAGCGAGGAGTCCCAGCGCTGATTGCGCTCGCTCTGGCTTTTTTGCCGTTGGCCGCCGGCCCGGCCGGCGCGCAGCGCGGCAAGCCCGCCGCGAAGCCGCCGGCGCGGAAGCCCGCTCCCGCCGCCGCGAAGGCTGCTCCGGCGCCGCGCAAGGAACGCACCGTTCCGTTCGCCGTCGGAGAGGCGCTGACCTACGACGTCTCCTGGTCCACGTTCCTGACCGCCGGCACGGCCACGCTGTCGGTGCTCGAGAAGAAGCCGTCGTTCGGATCGACGGCCTACTACGTCGCGGCTGAGGGGAACCCGACCGGGGTGGTGGCGAAGCTCTACGATCTCTATTACAAGACCGACTCGCTGGTCGATGCCTACACGCTCCTGCCGCAACGCGCGTCCGTATTCAGCAGGGAGCGCGGCCGCCAGCGCATGAAGACGACGATGTTCAACCACCAGGTGAACACGGCGAAGTATGAAGTCAAGACGGCCACGCTCGTCACCAAGGACCTGCGCATCGCGCCGTACTCACAGGACCCGCTCGGCGCCATCTACGTGCTCCGCGCGCTCGCGCTCAAAGCCGGCGACAAGTTCGCCGTCCCGATCTGCGACGCCGGCGAGACCTACAGCGTGCAGGTCTCCGTCGCTGCGCCGGAGATGGTGAAAAGCGGCATCGGCCAGGTGCGCGCCTGGAAGATCACGCCCACGCTGCCGGCCCAGCAAGGCACGGGCGCGCGTCGCCTCACCCTCTGGCTCTCGGACGATGCCCGACGGCTGCCGGTGAAGATGCAGGCGCAGCTCGCCGTGGGATCGTTCGATCTGACGTTGACGAAGGTCGGGAAGTAACGTGGGGCGGCTCGGGCGCGCCCTGACCGCCAAGCTGACGCGCGTCACGCTCGACCGTTTCATCGCCGCGCAGGCCACGGGCGCGCGGACGCTCGATCTCGGCGCGCAGAACGGTCCCTACGCCGCGCACTTTCCCCGGCGCATTGCCGTCGATCTCCAGCCGGCCGCCGGCCTGCACGTGCGCGCCGATGCGCACGCGCTGCCGTTTGTCGACGGCGCGTTCGAATGCGTGCTGTGCACCGAAGTGCTCGAGCACCTGCCGGAGCCGCAGCGCGCGATCGACGAGATGTATCGCGTCCTCGCGCCTGGCGGCCGCATGGTATTGACGACGCGGTTCTTGTTTCCGATCCACGACGCGCCGCACGACTACTTCCGGTTCACGAAGTACGGCCTCCGTCATCTGCTGCAGCGGTTCGACGACGTGCGGATCGAGGAGGAGAGCGACGCGGTGGGCACTCTGGCGATCCTGATCCAGCGGCTGGGCATGCAGGCGCAGACGCTACGGGCGACGCCGCTGCGCGGCGTCTGGCTGATCGCGGCGCGTATCGTCCGGCCGTTTTCGTTCCTGATTACGGCCGAGTACGGCGACAGCCGCAGGCTGACGCCCGAGAAAGGGATCATGACGAGCGGGTATCATGTGGTCTGCCGCAAGCCGCAGGGTCATCACGACTCTACCGAATTCCGTTAGTCCCGTGTCACTCCGACCTCTGGAAGCGTGGGCGCATCGCAGCCTGTGGGGGTGCGCGGCCATCCTGTTCTCGGCGTTTCTGCTGTCGCTGCACTACCAACCGGCCGGCTGGGCTCCGCAAGCGCTCGCCGTGTCGCTTGTTCTGCTCGCGGCAGTCCGTCCATTCGATGCGGCACTCGTACTGGCAGCACTCAGTCCGCTCGCGACGGTCGTATTCGTGTTGATACGGGCTGAACCCATCGACCTGCCCTTCGAACGAGCGATGGTGCTCGCGTGCCTGTCAGGATGGTCAGCGCGACGGGCACTCGAAGCGCGGCCGCTGGCGGTGTCCACGTGGCTTCAGTGGAGCGCCGCACTCCTAGTGCTGGCTGCCTGCACTTCCGCGGTCGTCGGGGCCGCCAGGACCGTCACGGAGCAGCCCGACGTCCCACGTCTCGAGCTGCTGGCCGCGTTGCTCGTTCGAGACTTCCTCACGATGCGCGTGAACGACGTGACCGCAGCGATGCGGTTCGTGGAGGGTGCGCTGATCGTTCTCCTCGTCGCGGACCTCTGCGCCGCTGTTCCCGAGAGACGCGGACGAGTGTTGACGATGATGGTGATCGGCGCCGCTGCCGCCGCTTCTTTGAATGTATTGAGGATCGTGATGGTGTCGGTTTCACGAGAGCAGTCGTGGACCGTATTCCTCGAATACATTCGCACTCTGCGCGTGAACATCCATTTTGCCGACATCAACGCAGCCGGTTCGTACTTCGCGCTGATGCTGTTCCTCGCGGTGGGCCTCGCATACAGATCTCGGCCGGCTGCGGCGGCCTCCACGCTTCTCATAACGGCAGGGTTGTGGATTGCCGGTTCCCGCACGGCGCTCGTGGCTGCGTTCGCCACGGCGACCTTCGCTGCAATTTCGGGACAGTGGGTCGCGCGGCGCCGGCTGGCAATTCTGGCGGTACTGGCGCTGCTGGCTGTCGGCGGCTTCGCGGCCTGGAAATGGTACCCGGAGGGACGTAATGCGAGCTCAGATGCGGCGCTCAACGCCAGAATCGAGCTGGCACAGGCGGGCTTGAAGCTCGCTCGCGAGCAACCGGTGTTCGGGATCGGGTTCGGACGGTTTTATGCTGAGTCCGAACGGTACGCGGACCAACGGGAGAACGCCCACAACAACTACATCCAGATTCTCGCGGAATCGGGCGTCACGGGACTTCTGCTGTTTCTCGCCGTTATCGTGTTTGCCATGCGGCAATCATGGCGGTGCGCGAATCCGCCCTCCAGGGCCCTGCTCTTCGGAATCGGCGCGTTTCTGATCACCTGTCTGGGCGGTCATCCGCTGCTGATCGGCGGAGCCGCCTATCCGTTCTGGATGGCGCTCGGTCTCGCGGCAGCCCCGTCAGCCCGACAGGAGGCTGTTCCGCGGGCGGTCCGCGCGGTCGCTGCGGCTGCTGCGATCGCGTTCGTCGTCACACTCCCGTTTCGAGCGGCCGCTGCTGTTCGGGAGGCCGACGTCGAACACGCGAGCAGCGGGTTCTCGAAATGGCAGCGGGCTGAGGACGGATCACGCTATCGTTGGGCAGGCGGACGTTCGACCTTTTTCATCACATCTTCGGCGCGCGCCGTCCGAATCCCGCTGCGACGTGGACCGGACGCGCCTCCCTCCATAGAAGTGCGCATCTTCCTTGACGGGCGGGAAGCTGACCGCGCTCTGCTGAACGAAGGCGAAGACTGGCGGCTGGTCCGGCTGGCGTTCATGCGTCAGGTCGAGGCGCGATTCGCGCGGATCGATTTGCAGGTCGTCACACCCCGAACGTTGTCACCGCTGCAGACGGGTGCCACAGAGACGAGCGGCGTGTTGATGGTCGGGCGCCCGGTGATAGAGGAGTAGCGAGCAGCAGGTCAGACACCAGCCACGTGCCCGCTGCCTGACGGACGCGAGAGGTCGCGCGGCGCCGGGGCGGGAGAAATCCAGTGGCGAAAATAGTCGTGCGCCAGGCACATGATGGGGATGACGATCGTCGCACCAAACAACGTGATCAACAAATACAGAGCAACCGTTCGCAGCGACAGTGAGCGCGCTGCGGTCACGACAAAAGGACTCGTGACCGAGTAGAGCACGGTGTCAGGATTCAGGTTCTGTTGTGTAATCAGCTTGTACATGGCCTGGACCTGATCGATGGACCGCTCGACGTCCGAGTAGAGCTGAAGCGTGCGTCGCGTCACCTCCGGTTCCAGCGATGTGTTCTGAACCTGCCTGCCCGCCGCAAAGGCCTTCCGAGTCGAATCGTAATACTCGGCCTGCCTGTTCAGGTCCGCCAGCAGCACACCATCATCGATGATTCGATCCGTCAACTCTTGACGGTATCGAACGTCGTTTGCCTGGGTTGACAACTGCACGACTCGATCGATGAAAGACTCGGTTACCTGCGGGGTCACCCCTCCAGTCCGGCCCTCGGTACTGGCCGCGACGCCGTTCGACCCGCCAGCCTGCTGATACCCGCGCAGGGCATCCTGCAACGACGTCATGCGTTGCCGGATCTGTTCGCGCCTGAGCTGCACGTCAAGAAGCCGATCCGAGAAGTAGACATCCGCCCGGGAAAGGTTGCGAGAGAGGCCATTGGTTCTGATCAGTGCGAACAATGGCTCCACCTTGAATCTGATCAGGTCCTCGAGACTTGCCCGGATATCTGCAAGCGCAACCTGGTCGTCCCCGAGCCGCACCGCTTCCGCGCCCGGAATCTTCGCGATATCATCCACCGTCCTCAGGACACGTTCGATCATGCTGCGGAGGATGTCGACGCCAACCACGTAGTCTTCGGCCGTCAAGAAGTCCTTCTTCAGCGTGTTCTTCGACAGCACCGCAACGTTGTATCGGGTCGCCCCTTTTCGCTCGGCCGCCTGCTGCGCCCACGTCGAGAGCGTATCGTGCAGGATCTTGCTCATCATCGGCTCTGGTATCCGCAAAACCCGCTCCGCTGTTCTGAAGTTCAGAGAGAACGATGCAGACTTCAGACTGTCGCGCTTCTTGCGGAACTCCTCTTCGATTCGACTGCGATCGACGGCAGTCAGCCTCGGTTCAGCGAGCTTGGCTTGGTACTCGTACGAGAGCAGGTCGAGGTCCGGGTTCGATTGCAGGACGAACATGGCATCCTTGAAATCGGCGAACTTCAGATACCGCTCCAGTTGATTCTTTTTGAATACTTCGGCCAGCACGGGTCCGGCCACGATCTCGGCCGCGCTGAATTTGGTGCCGTTCGGGAACTGGTCCTGCTCCGCCCCTTCAAAAGTCAGCCTGACGCCTAACGATGCCATGGTCTCCCTCGGCGTGAGAGCGTAGGCGAGCAGGATCACTGCGGCGTAGCACACAAGGAGGGCAACGAGGGCCAGCAGCATGACACGCCGGTATCCCCACAGTGTTTTCAGGACCGGTTTCAGCGAAAACGCCTCTCCCGGCTCTTCGGCAAATTCATCACGTTCGATCATTCACGGGTCTCCGCAAACGGATTCTTGCGAGGTTTGGCACAGCAGCATCGCCGCTCGCGTGATCCAGTTCCTGGAGTCGCGGGCGCCAGCCGAGAGGCCGCGCTGTCGAGCGATAGTGGCCATCAAGTATATCAGCCTCAATGCGATAACGGGATGCAATGAGCAACGGAACGAGACGCGGCAGCCCTTCCGTTCTTACTTGTTCGCGAGCTGTTCCAGACGCCGCAGCCGTTTCTTCTGCGTCTGCAACAGCTGCTTCAAGCGGTCGTTTTCCGCCTTCAGGTCCTTGATGGCCTGCTGCATGTGAAACGGCAGCTGGTTGCACTTGGCCGCCTCGTAGCCCTCGTCGGTCGTCACGAGGTCCGGCAGGACCGCTTCCACCTCTTGCGCGCTGAGTCCAAACGAGCGCGTGCAACCGTAGTGGCGGTCGGGAAATTCCTCGGCGCGCCAGGTGAAATAGACCGGCTGCAGGCGCGCACCGTCGCTTCGAGGCTGCGGCCAACCGGCGCCACAGCGCGTTGGAACCGCCGGTCCGAAGAATGCCGGCAGGTCAAGAGCGCCGACGCAGATGATGACTCGCCAGTAGGCTTGCAGCAGCGCGGCGGTTCGGGTTCAGCGCGCCCGGCCTATTTCGCCGCGAGTTGTTCCAACCGCCGCAGCCGCGCCTCCTGCATCGAGAGTTGTTGCTTCACGCGATCGGTTTCCGATTTCAGGACATCGTTTTCCGCCGTGAGCACATCGTTCTTCGCCTTCAGATCCTTAATGGCCTGCAGCAGGAACAACGGCAGGTGGTGGTATTTGACGGCCTTGTAGCCGTCCGCATCGGTCGTCACCAGGTCCGGCAGGACTACTTCGACATCCTGTGCGATGAGGCCGAAGGCGCGCGAGTGGCCGAAATGTCGGTCTGGGAATTCGTCGGCGCGCCACGTGAACGACACCGGCTGCAGCCGCGCGACCGCTTCGAGGTTGCGGGCAAACGGCGTCACGCGTTGCTTGAACCGCCGGTCTGAGGCACAGGCGCCGGCAATCACGCTGCCGTCATTGTCCTTCACGCAGCCTGCGCTCGCCGTACCGACGCGGATGTCACCCGCGACCTGAAGCCTGTCTTGCGGAGTGTCGGTACCGATCCCGACATCCCCCCCGGAGAAAACCGCAGTTACATCGCCGGCCGATGTCGCGCGTAAAGCTATGCCCGAAGTCGACGTGGCGTAGACGCCGACCCCGGTCTGCGAGGAACCTCGCACACCCCAGCCAGCCGGCATGGACGTGTCACCATAGATGGCATCGCTCGTCCCGGCTGCCACGACCCGCAGCTGCGCAAAGGATGGGAAGTCCGTGCCTACTACGACCCGGCCGGCCGAAGTAATCCGCATGCGCTCCGCAAACGCCGTCGACCCGGCCGGCGTCGTCGCGAACTGCAGATATGTACCGTTCCCTGCGTCGGTCCAGTTCTCCGCCGCGCGGAACATGATCTGCCCCTTGCCCCCCGTGAACCCCGACGGCGCGTAGCCCCGCACCGCCAGCCCGCCCAGGATGTCGTTGGTCTGCACTGGCAACGGCGCGAACACCGTCCCGCGCGCTGCGCGCGACACCAGCGGCAGCGCGCCCAACGCGTTGCTGTAGACATCGATGAACGCCCCCGGCGTCTCGGATGCGGCCACATGGAACGGCGCCGCCGGCGCGCCCGTCCCCACGCCGATGTTCGTTCCCGTCTGGAACACGACCGAGTCCCCCAGGTCCGTCGCCGTGGTGAACACCGCCAGCCGGCCCGGCGTGCCGGACGTGACCAGCGGGTCGATGACCGACGAGACCGCACTGATGGTCCCTTTCGCGCCCACTGTCGGCTCGCCGGCGAGCACGAACGCCGAGGCCGGCTTCCCGCCCACCGTCTCGGCGTCGGCCGCCTTCAGCGCATACGGCACCGCCACCAGCATGACGCGCGGCAGGTCGCGGCCGGCGACCGACACCTGTAACCAGCGCGCCTGTTCGGCGCGGAAGATCTCCAGCGGCAACGACACGGCCGTCCCGAGATACGCG
>JBMDXB010000037.1:0-68447 GCA_048594885.1 Vicinamibacterales bacterium | reverse complement strand
GCCATCGCCGAGATCGACAAGCGGCTGGCCGCGGGCGGCAAGTAGCCTCGACCGACTGGCGCGCCGTAGGCGCGCCGCCGGAGCGGAGCGGGGCACGGGGCCCCCGCGAGCGACGGCGTAAGGGGGTCCGGGGGACAAAGTCCCCCGGCCTCTAGAAGTTGAACTTGACGTTGAACCGGAACGCGCGCCGGCCCATGTAGCTGTACGGCCTGGTGTTGTAGTTGCCGTTGGCGTCCACGACGAGCGGATTGAACCGCATGTCGCCGCCGGCGGCAATCTCTTCACGCATCAACTGGAACGGATCGAAGCCCGCGAAGTACGTCTCGTCGTCGAAGTGGAGCGTGTCGCGGTTGATCGTCTGGTTGTAGTCGGTGACCGTCTTCAGATCGAAGAGGTTGTCGATGTTGACCCCCAGGTTGATCCAGCGGCTGCCGAACTTGATGTTGTGCTCGATGTTCAGGTCGTAGCGCTGCTGGAACGGCGTGCGTCCCAGGCTGTCGCGCGTGCTGATGAACACCGGGTAGCCCTGCCAGCTGACCAGCGCGCCGACCGGCATGCCGCTCTGGAACACCGCGTTCAGGCCGACCACCGTGCCGAAGTTGAAGTCGTAGGTGGCCTGGATCTTCCCCTGGTGCGGGCGGTCCGTGTAGAGCGGGCCGAGGTTCGGCTGCCCCTGCGCGTTCCAGCTCATATACGGCGCGTCGAAGTAGCGGCTGACGTTCGGGTCCGTGCGGCCCGATTCGTCGGAGCTCGCAAGACCCGAGAAGTTGCCATAGAGGCGGCTCCACAGGTAGCTCGCGTTGGCCGACCAGTTCTGCGACAGGCGCTTGCGGAGCCGGAGCTCCACGCTGTCGTAGTCGCGCTGCGCGCGCGGCGTCTTGAAGTCCGGGAAGTTCGGATTCAGCACCTGCGTCACGCCGTAGCCCGGGTTCGAGATGAAGTACACCTCGATGCCACTCGGGTTGGTGGCGTTCGGCTTCAACTGCACGCCGACGTCCTCGACGGCGTAAATCAGCCGCTTGCGGATGTAGCGGACGCCCACCGACATCGTGCTGTTCAACTCACGGTCGAGGCCGAACTCGAGCGCGTCCGTCTTGTACGGCTTCATGTCCGGATCGATCGTGTTCTGCGGCTTCCCGCCGAAATACTCGGAGAGGCGCGGATCGGCGATGCTGGAGTTGAACCGGTAGTCGATCGACTCGATGAGCGTGCCCGGGCCGCAGTTGCCGCTATCGGACGACGTCGGCGGGTTGCACTTGATCTGGCTCAGGTCGAACGAATCGAGCGTGAAGTACCAGTCCTTCCACTTGTCGCCGCCGAAGGACGAGATCGGGAGCGACAGCTTCATCATGTCGTAGAACCAGCCGTAGCTGCCGTACGCCTTCCACTTGCCGTCGCCCTTGACGTCGTAGGCGAAGCCGACGCGCGGCGCGACCTTGTCGGCAAAGCCGAACTTGATCCCCGCGCCGCCCGAATAGCTCGGCACTTCTTCCTGCTCAGTGCGGACGCCGGCGTTGATTGTCAGCTTGTTCTTGATCGTCCAGCTGTCCTGCAGCCAGAGCGACCAGTTGTTCGAGTGCGCCTCGCCGAACGTGCCGTAGGTCCGCGCGCGCCAGTAGCCGTAGTCGCCGCGCATGCGCCGGCCGTCCGCGGTCGTCCGCGTCGAGTTCCAGTAGATGCTGAAGATCGGGTACTGGTAGCCGGTGTTCATCTCGTTGTTGATCCGCTCGAACCGCACGCCCGCCTTGACGGTGTGCTGTCCGCCCGCCTGCTGGTACCACGTGCCGTTCACATTCGTGAACAGCCGCTGATAGTACTGGCGCGCCGAGAGGCTGTTGCTGCGGTCAACGTCATACCACCCGGACGCATGCCGGATGCTGTCGGGAATGACGCCCGGCAGGTACGTGGTGTTGGACGACGCGTAGTAGATGCGCGGCGTCTGCGCCGCGAACTCCGGCGGCTGCGTCGTGTCGTAGGTCAGCGAGCCGGCCGTCATGTTGATGAAGAACGTCGGCTTGACGATCCAGTCGAGGTTCCCGGAGAACATCTGGTTCGTGTAGTCGTCGCCCACCAGCTCGTAGTTCTCGCGGAACTTCTGCGGATCCGTGTAATAGGTCGAGCTCGTCCAGCCGCCGTCGGTGCTCTGGCCGTTCAGCACGGCCCGCGCGCCCGTGAACCCCTGGAACGTGGATCCCTGATACTGGACGGGCGGGGCCGTCCCGCGGGTCGTGTTCCACTGGTTCGAGCCGGAGACGCGCAGCCGGATGTTGTTCGAGAGCTGCGACATGCCGTTCCAGTTCAGGTACCGCTGCTGGTCGTACCAGTCGAACGTCTTCTCGAGGCCGACCGGATCCGAGTAGATGTACTTCAGCGTCCTCGAGTAGTCGTTGCGGTTCTGCGAAAAGCCCGCGTAGTACCACAACTTGTCCCTCATCAGCGGTCCGCCGAAGTCCGCGACCGGATTCCAGTTGTCCCACGAATCGTTGTCGCGCCCCCTGACCTGCTCGAGGTCGCCGGGGAAGCTGCCGCCGAGGTCTGTCCACGGGTTGACACGCCAGGTGGGCCGAATATCGCCGCGCAGCGCGTTCCCCGTGTAGTACGTGCCGACGCTTCCGGAGTACCGGTTGCTGCCCGACTTGCTCAGCACGTTGATGACGCCGCCGGTCGCGCCGCCGTACTCGGCGTTGTAGCCGGACGACTTGACCTGGACCTCCTGGACGAAGTCCCAGTACATTGTCTTGTTCGACGTGCCGCTGCGGATCGCCGTGGTGTCCATGCCGTCGATGATGAACCGGTTCTCGGAGCCGCTGGCGCCGTCCACCTGCGTGCCGCCGGCATACGACTCGTTGTTCGTGCCGGGGGCGGTCGCCAGGATGGTGGTGAAGTCACGGCCCTTCGGGATGCGCGAAATCAGGTCGCGCTGCAGGGTCGCGAACGTCGCGTTCTGCCGGACGTCGATGAGCGGCGATCCGCCCGAGACCTCCACCGTCTCGGTGACCGTGGCGACCTTCAGCGCGATGTCGATCGTGAGGAGCTTGCCGAGCTCCACCACGGCATCGTTCTTCGACGGCGCGAAGCCTTCGAGCGTCGCGGTGATCGTATAAGCTCCCGGCGGCAGCGCCGGGAATCGATAGACGCCCTGCGCGTCCGTGACGACGGTCGTCACGCCGACGACCTGGGGACTGCGGGCTTCGACCGTCACGCCCGGCAGCACGCCGCCCGAGGTGTCCTTGACGACGCCCTGAATGCCGCCCGTCTGCTCCTGCGCGACGGCGGCGACGGGCCACGACAGGGCGCTTGCCACGAGGAGCGCAAGCGCCCGTTTCCTCAACTGCATGATTCCGCCTCCAGAATGAAGTTCGCCGAGATCAATGTCGTACTTTCGCCGCAGGGTTCGAATACACGAATCCTCCGGCCGTTCTTGCCAGTTTTATGGGGAGAGTCTCTTAACTCTAGGTCTGCGGACGAGTTGCTGTCAATGGCGGATTCCCGGCAGCCCGGATTCCGGAGATCCGTGAGGCCCGTGCTCCGCCTTCCAGCGCATCGCGGTCCGGATCCGGGTGTAGCCGGAGGGGTGGTCGAAGAAGATGATCTCCTCGATCGGCCCCGGGCGCAGCTTGCGGTAGTCGCCGAGCAGCAGCGCCGTTTCCGCGAATCCCTCCGGCTGCCGTGCGGCGTTCAGTCCGAACACGTCGGCCTCGTACTCATTGCTGCGAACGATCGAGTTGGTGAGCGGCGTGATGAGGAAGAAATAGGCGCCGAACAACAGGACGATGAGCGGCAGCCCCGCCGGATCGGCGACGCCGCGAATCCGCCACCGCGCGGCGTACCGCGCCGCGAGCGCCGGGAACAGCCGGGCGATGGCGGCGAACCCGATGGCGATCAGCACGCCGAACGACAGGATCAGCTCGTAGACGTGATTCAGCACGTAGTGGCCCATCTCGTGCCCCATGACCGCGAGCACGCCGCTGCGTGAGGTCCGCCGCAGCAGGTTGTCGTTCAGCGTGATGCGCTCGGTGCCCAGCATGCCGCTGACGTTCGCGCTGATTCTCGTCGTCTGCCGCGACGCGTCCATCTCCCACACCTCGTTCGCCTGGATGCCGTTCGCGCGCGCCACCCTGAGGATTGGCTCGCGGATGGACGCATCCTGCAGCGGGCGGTAGGTGTTGAAGATCGGGCTGAGGAACACCGGCCCGATCGCCGCCACGAACACCAGGAGCGCGAGCGCCACGCCAGTGCCCCACAGCCACCAGTTCCGGCCGGCGCGCCGCAGCGCCGCGTAGAACACCATCAGCCCCATCGCGCCGAGCACCAGCTCGAGACCGAGCGCCTTCCCGACCTCACCCAGCCACCCGCCGAAGGTCAGCGTCGAGAGGCCGTACTGGTGCTCGCGAACGTAATCCGCGTAGATGTTGAACGGCAGGGCGAACAGCGCCGTGAACAGGCTGAAGCCGATCCAGTAGACCCCCGGCTGGAGGAAGACGCGTCGCGTCACCCGTTCGGCGAAATCGCGCAGCCGCGCCGACAACCCGAAGTGCAGCAGCACCAGCACCGCCAGCGACGCCCACAGGAACCGCCACAGGATCAGCCAGTAGCCGCCCTCGAAGTACGCATCGGACCGCGCGCGCTTGTCGGGCGGCACCGTGTCGAGATACGCCTCGGTCGCGGCTTCCACGCCGACGACGGCGGGGTCTGGATGCTGAAGATTCGCGAGATCCGGCTGCGCGCTGAGCGTGACAACCGTCAGCGCGATCGCGAGATGCAGCATCACCATTCAGGATTCACCATTCACTATTCACCATTCGTTCGGCGATGCGCTCGGCGAGCGCGCTGATCGTCAGGAACGGGTTGACACCGAGCGGGCGCGGCACGATGGCGCCGTCGGCGACGAAGAGCCCATCGTGCACGCCGCCGTCGCCTCTGAACACGCGGCCGAACTCGTCGACGGCGCCTTGCTCGTAGTCCTCGCCGACGGGACACCCGCCGAGCGGATGGGACGTCGTCAGTTGGCCCAGATTCAACATCGACCACATGGGGTTGGCGATGTGACTCGCGCCGAGCGCCTGGGCGTGGCGGCGGAGCTCTTCGTCGAGTTGCGCGAACACGCGCTGCCGTCCGGCGTCGGCCCACTCGACTCTGACGCGATCGGCTGAATCGAGCACCATCCGCCCGGACGCATCGTCGGCACTCATGACCATGTACATCATCGAGTGGTTGAACGCACCGTCGAGATCGTCTTTCGTGGCCAGGTTCTGATCGCGCTGGATGCGCGTCCGCTGTTCGGGCGAGTCTCCGTTGGCGCTCTGCCGCGGCAGCGTCGGGAACACGCGCCGGCACGCCTCGACGAACGCGCTGGGAATGGTCAGGTCCTCGACCTGAAACCGGTCCGCCACCGCACGTACGCCGTTGTAGTGGATGCCGCTGACGATCGCCGGTCCGGGCAGGTTTTTCGCGGTCTCGTCATTGAAGTTGTTGCCGATGCCGGAGATGAGCGTGCGTGAATCGCCGTTGTAGGCGATGCCGAAGAAGTCGCCGTTGCCGCTGAAGCGGGTGCCGACCGCCGGCGACACGGACAACCCGTGTGCCTGCGAACGCAGGAGGAGCTCGGTCGAGTGAATCGAGCCTGCCGCCAGGATGACGCTCCGCGCGTCGAGCGTGAACCGTTCGCCCATCGCGCTCTCTTCGCGGTTGCGCCCGTATACGCGCCAGCCGCCGCCGGGCAGCCGCGCAACCCAGTCCACGTTCGACTGTGTGAAGATCTGCGCTCCGTTGTTGCGGGCCATCGGCAGGTAGTTCATGTAGAGCGCGCGCTTCGCGAGCTTGTTGCATCCAGTGTCGCAGTCGCCGCAGCCCCGGCACGGCGCCTGCGGCATGCCGAACTCGTTGATGCCGGTACCGGTGAAGTTGATCGCAAGATCCAGCGGCACCGCGCGCATGCCCAGCTCGCGGGCGCGTTTGTCGAGGGCGTGGACCTTCGGGTACTTCCAGGCCCGCGGGTCGGGCCGCGCGCCAATGATGGTGCGCGCGCGATCGTAGTAGGGGCGCAGATGGTCCAGCGTCAGGGCCTTCGGCCACTCCGGCTGCTCGAAGACCTCGGCGTCCGGCACGGCCGCGACATTGGCGTTTATCAGCGACGTCCCGCCCAGGCCGCATCCCTTCAGCACTGATATCCCGGGATACATGAGCAACTCGTACATGCCGTCGGGGTTCAGATCGCTGCGGAACTCCGACGCCACTTCGTCCGGCGTGTCCGGGAAGCTGCGGTTGCCGGGCCAGCGCTCACGCCCGCGCTCGAGAATGCAGACCGACAGCTTCCTGCCTGCGTGAGTGGCCGCCGCGAGCCGCGCGGCCGTGATCGACCCGCCGTATCCGGAGCCGACGACGACGACGTCGTATTCGGTCTTGTGCTGTTCCCAGTTCGTGGTCAGCATGGCAGTTCCCCCCTGTTTTCTCGCGACCGTGGTACACAGCGTTCGAACACGGAGAACACGGAACGCACGAAGTCATGCAAGGATGCTCCGTGTCCTCCGTGCCCTCCGTGTTGAAACGCTGCGGACCAATTCCGAATTACTCCAATCCGAACTCGTCGAGCTTTCGATAGAGACTCCGTTCCCCGATGCCCAGCGCCCGCGCGGCATTCGCGCGGTGGCCGTTGAACTGCCGGATGACGAACTCGATGTACTGGCGCTCGACGTCGCGCAGCGGCACGATCGTCGAGTCGAGCGGCGGCCGCGGCACAGGCGCGGCGCCCGGCGCGCGCAGCATGGCCGGCAGGTGCGCCGGACGGATCGTGTCTTCGTCGGCCATCACCATCACCTGTTCGACGACGTTGAGGAGCTGCCGGATGTTACCAGGCCAGGAGTAGGAGGTGAGCGCGGCAACGGCTTCCCCGCTCAACTGCTTCTTCTGGCCGAACCTGCGGTTGAACCGCTCGACGAAGTGCGCGGCCAGGCACGCGATGTCGTCCGGCCGGTCGCGCAGCGGCGGCACGTCGAGGTGGATCGTGTTCAGCCGGTAGAAGAGATCCTCGCGGAACTTCCCCTGCGCGACGAGCTCTGACAGCTTGCGGTTCGTCGCCGCGACGACGCGCACGTTCACCGCCAGCTCTGCGGTGCCGCCAAGGCGCCGGAAGGTGCCGCTTTCGAGGACGCGCAGCAGCTTGGCCTGCACGGCGGGCGGCACGTCGCCGATCTCGTCGAGAAAGATCGTCCCCTTGTCGGCGACCTCGAACAGCCCGTGCTTCAGCGAGGCCGCGCCGGTGTAGGCGCCCTTCTCGTGTCCGAACAGCTCGCTCTGCAGCAGCTCTTCGTGCAGGTTGCTGCAATCGACGACCACGAACGGCTGCCGGGCGCGGGCGCCGCGCGTGTGAATCAGCTTGGCGACCAGCTCCTTGCCGACGCCGGTCTCGCCGAGCACGAGCACCGACGAATCGACACGCGCGATCCGGTCGATCAGCCGCAGCAGCTCCTGGAACTCCGCGCTGCGGCCGACGAAGGTGCCCGCCAGATCGCGCGGCGCGAGCGCCTGCTGGAGCACGCTCGTCCGCTCGATGAGCGCCCGCCGCTCCATCGCCTTCTGCAGCGTGACCTCGACTTCGTCCGGCGAGCACGGCTTCGTCAGAAAGTGGAAGGCGCCGCGACGGATCGCCGCGACGGCCGTATCGATAGTGCCGTGTCCCGTCAGCACGATCACCTCGACGTTCGTCCACCGCTCGCGGATCCGATCGAGCACGTCGAGGCCCGACATGTCCGGCATCTTCAGGTCGAGCAGCACGAGGTCGCACTCGTTGCTGGCCAGCCACGCAAGCGCCGCGCATCCGCCGGGCGCCGGCGACGCCGCGAAACCGCGCGCGCTCATCGCGGAAGCCAGCGCGCCGCGAAACCCGTCGTCGTCGTCCACGATCAGAAGACGGTTGAACGTCATGCGGCCTCCGCGAGCGGAAGAGCGACCTCGAACGTCGAGCCGCGGCCGGGATCGCTCGAGACGCGGATGTCCCCGCCCCACTGGCGCGCCAGGTTGAGCGAGACAAACAGCCCGAGGCCGGTCCCGGACGGACGGTTGCTGAAGAACGGCTCGAAGACTTTCTCGCGGACATCCGGCGTCATCCCCGCGCCGTCGTCGGCGACCGAGATCCAGTGGGCGCCGTCGGTGCGCCAGCCGACGCGCACTTCGCTGCCGGCAGCGCTGGCCTGGACGGCGTTCAGCAGGATGTTGAGCAGCACCTGCCGCACGGCGCCGCCGTTGGCCATTGACACCGGCGAGCCCTCGCCGCCGATGAAGCGGATGGCGACGCCGGCGTCACGCGCGACGTGCGCGATGAGGGGGATCGTCGATCGCAGAACGTGCGGGATCTCGAGCAGCTCGCGCCGCGCCGACTGCCCGCGCGAGAGCTGCAGGAACTGCTGCGTGATGTCGCGGCATCGCAGGATCTCGCTGCGGATAATCTCGATCTGCGGCTTCACGGCGTCGAGCGGTACTGAATCCGCTTCCGCGCATCGCCGCACGTCGTCGAGATGGACGAGCATCGTGCCGAGCGGCGTGTTCATCTCGTGCGAGAAGCCCGAGGCCAGCGTGCCGAGCGAGACGAGCCGCTGGAACTCCGCCATGCGCGCTTCGCGGCTCTTGCGCTCCGTGATGTCGCGCCACACCTCGACGACCTGCTCGACTTCGCCGGAACCGTCGACGATCGGCGAGGCGTAGACCTCTTCCTCGCGCAGGCTGCCGTCGCGGCTGTAGCGCGTGCGCAGCGACTTGTGCACGCGGCCGGTGGTGAAGCACTCGCGCGCCGGGCAGCGATCGCAGGCGGCGCCGCCGCTGCACTCGCAGGCCGACGGCCAGATCTCCCAGCAGCGGCGATACAGCAGCGTCTCGCGCGGATCGCCGATCCGTTCGGCCAGCGACTTGTTGATCGCCACGACGGTGAACGTCCGATCGACGACCAGCAGGCCGTCGTCAACGCTGCTCATGACGTTCTCGAGCTGCGTCCGCTGGCGCTTGAGCTGCGACAGGAGATCGGTGACGGAATCGGCCATCGCGTTGAATTCCGTCCCGAGCCGCGCGACGGCGTCGGTGCCCTTCACCTCCACGCGCCGGGAGAAGTCCCCTTCCGTCATCGCGCGGGTCGTCGCCTCGATGCGCTCGAGCCGGCGCAGCACGACGAAGCGGACGACGAACGTGACGCCGGTGAGGAGCGCAATGGCGATGAGGCCGACGAGGACGGCCATCCATTTCGTCTGTGCCTCGAGGCGGCGCCGGACGTCGGTGACGTCCGTGTCGGTGATCATCACGCCGTTCACCGTGAGCGCCGGGTTGTGGCAGCCGTGGCACGCCGGCTGATTGCGCAGCGGGTAGACGCTGCGCAGCACGGTGCCGCCGGCCATCTCGATCACCGTGGAGGTCGCGCGCTCGGCGGACGGCACGTTGTGGCAGACGAGGCAGGTCGGCGAGTCGCGCTCGAACACCCGATCGGCGAACGCCGGATCGTTGGTCATGCGCACGCGGCCGCCGTGATCGACGAGCATCAGCCGTTTCAGCGACGGCGTGCTGGAGAAGCCGTCGATCATGCGGCGGATCAGATCGCGCCGGTTCTCGAGCATCTGGTACTCGAGCGCCATGGCGATGACGTTGTCCTGCAGGTAGGTTTCGTTGCGTTTGAGATCGAGGGCGGACTGGTAGTACTGGTTCGCGGCGAAATAGCCGGCCGGCAGCAGCACGCCGAGGACCAGCGCCGCCACCAGCACGAAGAGCCGAAGCGCCAGTGGCTCGAGGAACCACTTCCGTTCGGGCATCAGGGCCTGCCTTTCGCTGATGTCTGCCGAAGTGACATATCACGGTAACGCCCGCAAACAAAGGACTTCTGCATCAGGCTCCCGCGGCTGCCAAAAAGGCCGCCGCGCGCCGCCTGCCGGACGGCGAAAACACGCGAGATTCGCGGGTTTCGGAGCACGCTCCCCGCGGCATGAGAATTCCATTCCGCCGCGCGACACGGAGGGAACTGCACATGGCGATCGAGTTCTTCATGATCGCGCTCGCGGTCGTTCTGTTCGGCGGCATGATGGCGGGCCTCGCCTTCGCCTATCGCGACATCGAGGCTCAACGCGTTGACGAGCGGATCGCGAAAGAAGCGATGCCGCACGCGGCGGGCCTGTATGCGGTGAGCCCCAGCGACGAAGCCGTCGCGCAGGAGCTGATGCTGCGGCAGCTCGAACACTACGTGCGCCGCGAGGTGATGGCCGCCGAGCAGTTCATCGACAATCCCACGCCACAGACGCTTCGCGCCGGCGCGCGTCAGCACCTCGGGACCTGCTGATGGACACCGCCACGACCATCGCCGCCTCGGCGCTGTTCCGCGGCCTCACACCCGAGCAGTGCGCGCCGTTCGTCCCGATCGCGCACGCGCGCTCGGTGCCGGCCGGCGAGTACGTCTTCAGGCTCGGCGAGGACGCCGGTGAGCTCTTCATCGTGCGTACGGGCAACATCGAGCTCACCCTGCCGCTCAAGATGACCGGCGACGACCGCGACGTCATCGTCGAGGAGGCCGCCGAGGGGGACACGATCGCGTGGTCGGCCCTGATCGAGCCGCACCGCTTCACCATGAGCGCCCGCGCGGGCACCGACGTCGAGCTGCTCGCCTTCGGGCGGCGAGATCTTCAGACCATGCTGGCGGCGCTGCCCGATGCAGGCGTCCGGATCATGACCAACCTCGCGCGCGTCATCGGCCGGCGCCTGCACGTCGTGCAGACGATGTGGCATCGCGAGCTGCAGCGGACCGTCAGCGACACGTTCGTCAACCACTCGCAGTGGCGCGAACGGAGCGGAGCGAGCGGCGGAGCGCTCGCGTAGCGGAGTGAGCTTGGCGGGGTGGAGGGGACCCCGCCATTCAATTGAGGAGGGTTCATGAGCGCGCAGGGCGAAGTGAATGGATTCGGCGGCCGTGAAGACAAGCTCGGAGTCAACGTCGTGAGCCTCGTCATCTTCGCGGCGGTGACGGCGCTCGTCTCCAGCTTCGTGTGGCTGGCCGCCGCCGACACGAACGCGCGCATCGCCGGCATCGTCGCCGCAGCCGCGATCGGCGTGTATGCGGGCCTCTCGGCCCGGCTGGCGAACCAGTGGGAGCGTGCGGTCGTCCTCCGCCTGGGCAAGTACCGCGAGCTGAAGGGCCCCGGCGTCTTCTGGTTGATCCCGTTCGTCGACCGCGTGACGATGTGGCTCGACTCGCGCGTGCGCGCGACCGGCTTTGCCGCCGAGAAGACGTTGACGGCCGATACCGTGCCGGTCAACGTCGATGCCGTGCTGTTCTGGTCGGTGAAGGATCCCGAGAAGGCGGCACTGCGCGTCGAAGACTACCGCGAGGCGGTCGCCTGGGCTGCGCAGACGGCGTTGCGCGACATCATCGGCAAGACCGATCTCGCGCGGATGCTCGTCGGGCGCGAGTCGATCGACGTCGCGCTCCAGAACCTGATCGACGCGCGCACGCACGACTGGGGCATCTCGGTCATGTCCGTCGAGATCCGCGACGTCGTCATCCCGCCGGCGCTCGAGGACGCGATGTCGCGCCAGGCGCAGGCCGAGCGCGAGAAGCTCGCGCGCGTCATCCTCGCCGACGCCGAAGTCGAGATCTCGGCGAAGTTCCACCAGGCGTCGAACGTGTATGCCTCCGACCAGGTGGCGCTGCAGCTCCGCAGCATGAACCTGCTCTACGAGGGCATGAAGGAGAAGACGACCCTGATGGTCGTGCCGTCGTCGCTGATGGAGTCGATGAACGCGGGCGCCTTTGCCGGGCTCGCGTCCATGGCGAAAGTCCCCGGATCGATCTCCTAGAGGCCGCCGTGCGCCGCTATCTGCCGTTCATCACGGGAGCGTGGCTGGTCTCCGTCGCGGCGTGCGTCGAGACGCCGGTCCAGGTGCGGGTCTCGCAGCCGATCGAGTTCCCGCACTCGGCGCACGTCGCGCAGTTCACGTCGGGCCGTCATCGCGCCGACCGCATCGCGATGCACCTGAAGATCTTCGGCACCGAGGAGCCGCCGCAGGAGCTCGCCGAGGGCAAGTGCGCCGCGTGTCATGACGATCTCGCGGAGCGTCAGGCGTGCGCCGGCTGCCACGTGCCGTTCCAGAACGACGCGCTGCGCGCCAATCGCGAGGTGCGGCCGTGCGTCGGCTGCCACCGCGGCGCCTGGGCCTCGCCGGCGGCAACGATTCCGAGCGCCACGGTCTGTCTTTCCTGCCACGAGGCGGGCATGCGCCTGGTGCAGGGCGGATCCGAGCCGAAGATCGTGCTCGTGCGTGCCGGAGACACACCTCCCGAACCCGCCCTCGAGGACGTCCCGTGGGTGCGCATCAACACCATGCCGCCCAACGTGTACTTCTCGCACACCGCACACGTGCGTTTCGCGTCGATGGCGTGCACGGAGTGCCATCAGGACGTGTCCGGGCTGCTGACGCCGCCCGACAAGGTTCGTGTGTTCACGATGTCCGAGTGCCTCACGTGCCATACGAAGCGGGGCGCCGGCACCGACTGTCTGACCTGCCACAAGTGAGGAGCCACTCGTGAGCGACCTCTCTCGTCGTCGGCTGTTGTGTGCGCTCGGCGCGGCGGGCACGGCGGTGGCCGCAGGCTGCCGCAAATACGCGGGCCCCGCGCCTGTCGCCATGGTGCCGGCCGGCTGGCATCGCGGCGAGGAACGGTGGATCGCCACGACGTGCGGGCAGTGTCCGGCGGGCTGCGGTGTGCGCGTGCGCGTGTATGAAGGACGCGCGGTGAAGATCGAAGGCGCGCCTGACCATCCGATCAACGGCGGTGGCATCGGGCCGAAGGGACAGGCAGGACTGCAATTGCTCTATCACCCCGATCGCATCCGCGGGCCGATGCGCCGCGACGGCGCCCGCGGCTCGGGACGATGGGTCGAGATCTCCTGGGATGACGCGATCGCGCAGCTTGCCGGCGTGCTCGGAACGCTGCGGCACGACAAGGGCCCGCAAGGCGTCGTCGTCGTCGACGGCGAAGCGCGCGGTCCGGTGCCGCGGCTGTGGGACAGGTTCCTGACCGCATACGGCAGCCCGAACCACGTGACACATCTCTCCACCGGCGACGCCGCCAAGGTGCTGACGATGTCGTTCATGCACGGCATCGCCGAGATTCCTGCATACGACTGGAAAGAAACGGAGTACGTGCTCGGCTTCGGCGTGAGCCTCTTCGAATCCTGGTGCCAGACGATTCACATGACGCGCGCCACCGGCGCGATGCGGCGGGGCCGGCCGGGCCGCCGCGTCAAGTTCGTGCACGTCTCGCCCGACTTCTCCGTGACGGCCGCCAAGGCAGACGAGTGGGTGCCGATTCAGCCGGCCACCTATGGTGCACTTGCGCTCGGCCTGGCGCACGTCCTCGTCCGCGACAACCTGTTCGACGCATCGTTCGTCCGTGACCACACGTTCGGCTTCGAGAGTTGGCGCGATAAGGACGGACGTGAGCACCGTGGATTCCGCGATGTCGTGCTGACGGACTACCCACCTGAGAAGGTGTCACACATCACGGGCGCACCCGTCGCGACGATCGAGCGACTCGCGCGCGAACTGCACGCGCACCGTCCGGCGATCGCCCTCTCCGACGGCATCGCGGCCGCGTCAACGAATGCGCTCGGCTCGACGATGGCGATTCACTCGTTGAACGCGCTGCTCGGCAGTCTCGAGCGGCCGGGCGGCGTGCTCGTGCGTCCGGCAGCGCAGACGGGTTGGAACCCGGCGCAGCTTGACGAGACCGCACGCCGCGGACTGGCTGTCGCTCGCATCGACGGTGGTGGAACGGCGTCGTGCCCGCTCGGCACCGGGGCAATCCAGCAATTGCCCAATGCGATCCTTTCGGGCCGGCCATATCCCGTTGACGTCCTCATGCTGTATCGCTCGAATCCAGTCTTCTCGAAGCCGGAGGGCGCGAAGTGGAGCGAGGCGATTCAGAGGGTCCCGCTCGTCGTCAGCTTTTCGCCGCTGCCGGACGAGTCCACGCTGTGGGCCGATCTCGTGCTGCCGGACCACACGTATCTCGAGCGATGGGAGCTGGCCGAGCCGGCGCCGAGCTCGGGCAGGCCCGTCATCGGTCTGCGGCAACCCGTCGTGCGGCCGCGGCACAACACGATGGCGACGGGCGACGTGATCGTGCGCCTCGCCCGCGCCATCGGGACGTCCGTCGCGGCGGCGTTCCCGTGGGCCTCGTATCGCGACGCGTTGCTCGAGCATCTGCAGGGCGCCGCGCCGGAGACCGCATTCGCGGAGCTGCAGAAGAACGGCGTATGGTCGGGCGAGACGGTGTTCGAACGCCCGGAGGAGGCGTTCCGGACGCCGTCTCGCAAGTTCGAGTTCTATTCGCAGACCATTGCCGCTCGGCTCGAAGCGCATCGCCCGTCGGCGCCGGCCCCTGATGACGCCCTCTGCCTGCCGCACTGGGAGCCGCCACGGTTTGCCGGCGACGCACGCGACTATCCGTTCCTCTTGGCGCCCTATCGTTCAATCGGTTACGCCGAAGGCGGCGTGCGTCACCTGCCGTGGCTGCGCGAGCTGCCGGCCTCGGGGTTCCTCGCGTGGAAGGAGGTCGTCGATCTCAGTCCCGACGATGCGCGGACCATGGAGGTGCGTCAGGGAGACGCGGTCTGGATCGAGTCGCCTGCCGGGCGGCGCCGCATGCACGTTCGCGTCATGCCAGGCACCCGGCCGGGAACCATCGGGCTGCCGCTCGGCCACGGTCCCTGGCCGGCGACGGCGGACGACGCGGGCCGCGCGAGTCACGGACTTCTCGTCGCGCTGTCGGATCCGCTGACCGGCATCCTCGCGCACCAGGGCACGCGAGTGCGCGTGCGGAAGGAGGCATGAGCGCATGACTCCGACGCGACGCGGATTCCTCGGCGTGTTCGCGGGCGCAGCGGCGGCGGGCGTCGCGCGCACGGCAACCGCAGCGTCCGACCCGCTCCCGCCGACCGGCCGGCCGAAATGGGGCATGGCGATCGACCTCGATCGCTGCACGGGCTGCCAGGCGTGCGCGGTCGCATGCCGCGCCGAGAACAACATCCCGATGGCGGGCCCCGTTCACACCGAAAAGGGCCGCGCCATCTTCTGGATGAACCTGCTGCGCACGTCCGAGGGTACCTATCCGTCGCTCCATCAGCAATTCTTCCCGACGCCGTGCAACCACTGTGAGGATCCGCCCTGCATCAAGGTCTGCCCCGTCGGCGCGACGACGCAGAGCGAGGAAGGGATCACGCAGCAGGTGCCGGACCGCTGCATCGGTTGCCGGCTGTGCGAGGTGTCGTGCCCGTACACGCGGCGCTACTTCAACTGGTCCGAGCCGCACTGGCCGGCGGAGCTTCGCGAGCAGCTCAATCCGGACGTCGCCGTCCGGCCGCACGGCGTCATCGAGAAGTGCCTGTTCTGTCATCACCGCATTCGCGCGGCGAGGCAGAAAGCGCGCGACGAGAATCGCGCGCTGACGGACGCCGACGTACGACGGCTGCCAGCGTGTGCGGCGTCGTGCCCCGCCGACGCGATCGTCTTCGGCAATCTGAACGATCCGGCGTCTGAAGTCAGCCGCCTGGCAAAGAGCCCGCGTGCCTTCCGGCTGCTCGAGGAGCTCGGCACGCATCCCAAGGTCGTCTATCTGAGGGAAGCGAAATGGCAGGAGTAGCCCACGAAGACGAGGCCACGCTGCTGCGGCATCTGCCGCTGACGCGCGGCTTCCTGCTCGCGGTCGTGCTGCTGGCGCTCGGCTCGTCCGCGCTGTTCTACGCGTTCGCGATCCAGCTGCTGCATGGCCACGCTGTAACCGGCCAGGGCTCGCACGGCGCGATCTGGGGCATCGTCGTCGCCAACATCGTCAATTTCATCGGCGTCAGCCACGTCGGCATCGCCATCTCTGCGGTCGTGCGGATCCTGCGGCTCGAACGCTACAAGCAGCTCGCGCGGCTCGCCGAGTTCGTCACGCTCGCGTCGATTACCGTTGCCGTGCTGAACATCACGATGGACGTCGGGCATCCCGAACGCTTCATCTTCAACGTCGCGTGGTTCGGCCGCTATCACGCACCGTTCGTCTGGTCCTGCACCGTCATCACGACCTACGTCGTCGGGAGCTCGGTCTACCTCTATCTCGCGATGCGGCGCGATCTGTGGGTGTGCAGCCACAAAGCGCCGGCGCGCCGGCCGTTCTTCCGCGCGATCGCGCTCGGCTACCGCGACACGGCCGAGTCGCGCGCGCGGCACAATCGCGTCGTCTGGTGGCTCGCCGTCGTCATCCTGCCGATCATGGTGTCCGTCCACTCGGTCTATGGCTACATCTTCGGGCTGCAGGCCGGACGTCCCGGCTGGTACAACCCGTTCCAGGCGCCCTACTTCGTGCTCGGGGCCATCGTCTCTGGCTTCTCGACGGTGATCATGGTGATTGCGGTGCTGCGGAAGGCGTTCCACTGGGAAGAGATCTTCCATCCGCGTATCTTCAAAGGCCTCGGGATCTTCCTCGGGTTCGTCACGCTGCTCTACATGTACTTCCTGTTCAGCGAATGGCTGACGGGCGTTTACGCGTCGCCCGAAGGCGAGCGGATGGTGTTCCGCGATCTGCTCTTCGGCCGCTTCAGCCCGATCACGTGGTCGGCGGTGGTCGGCGGCATGCTCTTCCCGTTTGCGCTGCTGTTCATCCAGGGAGTGAATCCGCGCATCTGCAGCATCCCGCTGACGGTCGTCGCGGCGCTGCTCATCAACGCCGGTCTGTGGGTGACGCGTGCGCTGATCGTCGTCCCGAGCTTCTATCACCCGCTGCTGCCGTGGGAGGTCGCGCCCTACGTGCCGACGCGCGAGGAGTGGATGATGGTCATGGGCAGCTTCTTCCTGTTCGCGCTGCTGCTGCTCCTGCTGGTGAAGGCGTTCCCGACGCTGGAGCTGCCCGAGGCGCACGACGCGCGTGTGCCGCGCGCGGCGGCGATGCCGCTGTGGAAGCTTGCCAGCGTCGGCGGATCGGTGCTGCTCGGCGCCGGCCTGGTCGCGACGGGCGTCTACAACCGGATGGACCCCGAGTTTTTCCACCCGCCGGCGATCTGGCTCACCGGCATCGTCACGCTCCTCAGCGTGCCGTTCCAGATCTGCGTGCTGCCGGAGCGACGGCGACGGCAGCCGTTCGAGCGCATCGAGCCGCAGTTCGTGTCGCCCAGCGAAGCCAGCGTGCGACGCTACCTCGTCACCGCGTCATCACGCATCGTCCCGCACGCGCCGATCGTGCCACGCGTGTAGCTTCGTAGGGGCGGAGCTTGCTCCGCCCCTGGGCCGACCAAGGTCGGCCCCTACGCGCACGTCGAGCCACGACGAATCACCTGACGCCGTAACGCGCGTCGAGGTACGCATGCCAGCGTGCTTCGGCGTCCGGCAGCGTCAGCCCGAACGCGGCGCTGAACTGACGCTCGATCTCGGCGCGCGATGCCTCGCGCGAACCGGCGCGAAAGAAGCTCTTCATCCGATCCATGCCGCGATCGTCGATCACGAACCCGACGAACGAACCCGCCATCGGATAGCTCTTCACGTCGTCGAGCCGGCGGAATGCGCTCGTCTCGACCATGTCGGCGAGCCGCGGAAGCTCTCCATTCAGCCGGAAGGTGTGAGCCCACTCGTGCATCGCGCGGCTGCTCCAGAACGCTTCCATGCGGCCCCCCTGCGGGTCCATCTGCATCGCCACGGCGATCCCCTCGTTGAAGAAATCAGTCGGCCTGCCGACGAGCGCCGTCATGACGTGGACGACTTCATGGTTGTCCCACGGCCAGATCGAGTGAATGGCATACGTCGCCGGATCGGCCCAACCGTTGGTGACTCTCCCGGTCACGCTCTGCATGTGCGCGCGATCGCGATACTTGAAATACGTGATCGGCCGCTCGAGCGTCAGCCCCAGTCTGTTGACCGCCCATTCGTGGTAACGCTCCTGCCGTTCGGACTGAACACCGTCCCCGTCGGCATGACGAAACACGTAATGCGGCGTGGTCACGGTGACGGGAAGCGATTGTTCCGTGGCGACCGGCGACGGTGAGTTCGGCCCGCCCCCGCACGAGACGAGAACGAGAAGCGCCGCTGCGCCGACTGTCAACTGACCTGCGTTCATGTACACGCCTTCCCTGCACTCTCCGGCAATGGCATCACACCCTTGAACACCACCGGCTTCGCGATCTGTCACTGCACAGCGCTGCCGGAAATCCGGCAGCGCGAACCGCTGTTGTCCTGTTGGGGGGAACGTCAGTCATACAAAACGAACAGCGCGCTGGTGAGGTTCCTCAAAACACGCCACGTTCCAGCGGACCGAGCTTTGCTGCCGCCTTGATCCCTCCCGGGGACGCCCATCACGACGAGTGACACTTTCACCGTTCCGCGGTGTTACATCGGCAGCGTGAGAGACGCGCTGGACGTCGAGGCGCTCAGCCGGCAGTACGGCGCGATGGTGCTGCGCCGTTGCCGGCGGCTGCTCCGCGACGAGGACGAAGCGCTCGACGCGTGTCAGGACGTGTTCGTCCGCCTGATCGAGCGCCGCGAGCGGCTCGACGCCGAATATCCATCGAGCCTGCTCTATCGCATCGCGACGACCGTCTGTCTGAACCGCATCCGCGATCGCGCGCGGCGCCCCGCGGCGCGCTCGGACTCGGACGACGCGCTGCTCGATGCGATCGCGGCGGCCGAGGAGCCCGGAGCCGTTGTCGAGGCGAGACTCGTGCTTGATCGGCTGTTCGGCCGCCATCCGGAGTCGAGCCGCGCCATTGCCGTCATGCATTACATCGACGGCCTCACGCACGAGGAAGTCGCACGAGTGACCCGGATGTCAGTCTCGGGCGTGCGCAAGCGGCTGCGGAAGCTGCGTGAGACGCTCGTGGAGATCGATCGATGAGCGCAGATCGTCCGATTCCCGATTTGCTTCTCGAGCAGTACCGCCTGGACGAGCTGCCGGCGACGGACACCGCGCGGATCGAGCGGCTGCTGATCGAGGACGCCACGCTGCGAGCGCGGCTCGCGGCGCTCGAGGCGTCCGACCGCGAGATAGCGCAGCGGCAGCCCGCCGAGTGGCTTGCCGGGCGCATTCGGGAACGGATGCGGACAGAAACGCGCCGGCCACGTCCAACCGCACCGGCCATTCGCCGCTTTGCGCTTGCGTCCGCCCTTGCGGCCGCCGCCGTCGTCATCGCCTTCGCCGTTCCATGGAAGCCGGCGGACGATGGCGATCGCATCAAGGGACTGAGTCCGTCGCTCGCCATCTACCGCCGCACGCCGCAAGGCAGCGAGACGCTCGCCGATGGCGCGGCGGCACGCGCGGGCGACCTGCTCCGAGTTGGATATGTCGCTGCCGGACGCGGATACGGCGTCATCCTCTCCATCGACGGCCGTGGCGTCGTGACGCTGCACCTGCCGCCGGGGGGCTCACGCGCGGCGGCGCTGCGCGGCGGAGGCACCGTGCTCCTCGACCAGGCCTACGAACTGGACGATGCGCCCGCGTGGGAACGGTTCTACTTCGTGACGTCCGAGGACGCGTTCGATGTGGCACCGGTCGTCGAGGCGGCAAAGCGTGCCGCCGCGCGCGACCTGCGCTCGCCTCCCGCCGCGCTGCCCATCTCACGCGAGCTCGGACAAGTGACGTTCTCCCTGCAGAAAGAGGTCAGACCGTGACGACACGAGTACTTGTGCTCATCATCGCCGCCCTGCTCGTTCCGCGCACGGCTGCCTCGCAGGGTCGCGTGCAGCGCTTCACACTGATCGTCGGCGCGAACTTCGGCGGCGCCGAGCGGCCGCGGCTCCAGTACGCGATCGCCGACGCCGAGCGGTTCGCGCGCGTGCTCGTGGACCTCGGCGGCGTCAGTCCCGCCAACGAGACGATCCTGCGCCAGCCGAAGCTGCGCGACCTGATCGACGGGCTCGATCGGCTTGCGGCGCGCGTCGCCGATGCCCGCCGCGCCGCAACCGGCGGGCGGACCGAAGTGCTCCTCTACTACTCGGGCCACGCCGACGAGCAGGGGCTGCTCCTCGGCGACGACCGCTATTCGTACCGCACGCTTCGCGATCGGCTCGATCAGATTCCCGCCGACGTCCGCATCGCCGTCCTCGACGCCTGCGCGTCCGGCGCGTTCACGCGCATCAAGAGCGGCCGCGCGCGCCCCGCGTTCGTCGTGGACGAGGCGTCGAACATGCGCGGGCACGCATTCCTGACGTCGAGCTCGGCGACGGAAGCCGCCCAGGAATCGGATCGCATCCGCGCGTCCTACTTCACGCACTACCTCGTGTCCGGCTTCCGCGGCGCCGCGGACCTTTCGGGCGACGGCCGCGTCACGCTCAACGAGGCCTACCAGTTCGCGTTCAACGAAACGCTCGGGCGCACGGTGGACACCAAGGGCGGCCCCCAGCATCCGTCGTACGACATCAGCCTCTCCGGCACCGGCGACGTGGTCATGACCGACATCCGCCAGACGACGGCGACGCTCGTCCTTGGCGAGGATCTGGATGGCCGCTTCTTCGTGCGCAACGCAAACCAGGAGCTGGTGGTGGAGCTGTACAAGCCGCGCGGCCGTCGCGTGGAGCTCGCGCTGGAGCCGGGCGCCTACGAGATCCGTCTCGAGGTGCACCGCGCGTCGCTCGTCGCGAAGACCGACGTCGGCGACGGCGCACGCATTGTGCTGGAGCCGCGGCAGTTCGGACCCGCGGCGATCGAAGCGACCCGTCGCCGCGGCGACGCCGAGCCGCGCATCCTCTCGGTCGATGACCGCAACCGCCTCAGCTTCCGCTGGGGCATGTGGAAGACGGGCGCGGCGGTGATATCCAGCGGCGTCGGAGCGATGGACTCCTTTGGCGGCTTCGAGTACCGGCGATACCTGCGGGAAGATGTGTCGGTCGCCGTCGCCGTCCTGGGCCTTCCCGGTGTCTCCGGTTCGTTCATCGGTCCGGAAGGCGAGGTCTTCTCCGGATCCGCAAGCATCGTCACCGTGCCTGTCACCGTGCGGTGGAATCCGTGGACGACCGGCCGCGAGCAGCAGCCGATCAAGCCGTTCTTTGCGCTCGGCGCCGGTCCGGTGGTTGGATCAACCGCCGGCTCCTTCGTCCGCAGGGACGGCTTCCTGTCGCCGGCGACCGTGCTCACGGGCGCGCATACGTCGACCGCTGCGGTGGTGCATTTCGGCACCGGCGTCGACTTTCACGTCTCCCGTGCGTTCGCCATCGGCCTCAACGCCGGCTACAACGTCATGCCGGTGCGCTTCTCGCAGCCCGTCGGCCTCCGATCCAACTACAGCGGCCCGGAGTTCGGCCTCAGCTTCGGGTGGATGTTTGGAAAAGGACGGCGACCCGTGCCGTAGTCCAGGCCTACAGGTCTGCCGCACCGGCTCATCGCTGCGCTGCGGCGATGGCGCGCGCCAGCTTCAACCGCGCCGCTTCGTAGGGGTCGCCGGTCTCCGGAAAGCTGACGCGCTCGCCCGCATCGGAGAACACCCGCGGAACGATGGCCTGGACGACTTCGCCGACCAGCGCGTTGAGACCGAGTTTCCGCGCGAGCGTCAGGTATTGATGATCCTGCAGGCCGCGCCGGAAGTTCGCGAGCTGGATCGTCGAGATCGGTCCGGCGACTCCCCGGTCCTGCTCGGGATGCAGCCGCTCCTCTCCCGGGTAGATCAGCACGCCATCGCCATGGATGTATCCCGCATCGTCTGGTGAGCGGTTCTCCTGCTTGCGGTTGTCGAACGTGATGCTGTTCGCCCAGACGTTCTGATTGCGGTCCGCCTGCTGCATCTGCGAGTTGTGACGCCAGTGGACCGAGTGCCAGTAGAAGTACACCTTCACGTCGTGCTTGAAGGCGGCCCAAATCGTCGCGCGCGCGTCGGTAGCGGGCGCGTCGATGGTGATCGCGCCGCCGGCGGGCCGGCCGCCGTTGTAGAAGCAGTATTCGCGGCCGCGCGCCCGCTCCTTCGCGACGCGATCGAGCTTGAAGCCCTTCGGGCCGGAGCACCAGATGTCGATCGCGGGGTCGAGCGCCTCGTCGTACTCGTGCGTGACGAAGATCGGCAGCGACCGGCCCGGGCCCGGGTTCGAATGGATGTTCTCCGCGATGGCGAGGATGCGCGGATAGGCCGGAGGCCGCGGCTCGTCAGGCATGTAGAGGAACGTGAGCGCGCGCGGCAGCTTCTCGCGCAGGAACGTCATCCACGCGTCGCTGCGCGCCCATGCAGACTTCCGGTCGTCGAAGTCCTTGCCGGGACCGTAAAAAGTGCGCGGCGCGATGACGTTGCCGATACCCGCGCCCGGGCCTTCGTAGCCGTGTTCCGGCGTGAAGTCCGCGCCGGTGAACCGGCCCATCACCGTCGGCAGCGTCTGCTCGTCGTAGGCGTGCACCAGCTCGGCGCGATGGCGGTGTGCGAAGCGATGAAATGCAGGGTCGAGGTTGCGGCCCATGTAACGCTCGGCCTGATCGCTCGTGTAGAACAGCATCGCGTGCATGCTGTTCTCGTCGGGCAGCGTGAAGTCGAAGACCTCGAGATCGACCGGCAGCGTGCGACGCTCGCGGTCGGCGGTGACCTCAATCGACCCGCGATAGTGCCCGGGCTTGCGGGTGCGATCCACGTAGATCTCGATCCATATCGCCTGGTTCTCGCCTGGACGGATCGACACGGGCAGGCCGCCGCGACCCGCGCGCGCGTTCTCGGGAACGAGCTGCACGGGCTTCCATCCCGTCGGATCCGGCGGCTCGGCGGGCGTGCCCCGACGGTACACCCACGACGCGTGCGACGGCGTCGCGACGTGCATGTAGTTCACGGAGAAGATCTGAATCGGGCGGCCAACATAGTCGGTGGGATCGGCGCCCGACGCGCGGTACGCGATCCGGTCGCCGCCGGAGTTCAGCGACGGCAGGCGCAGCGACAACGCGGCGACGCCACGGTCGTCGGCCTCGACGATCACCTGGAACGCGATGATTTCGTTGCGCGCGGCGAACAGACGGACGTCCCGGCCTTCCCACACCGCATTGCGTGTGGCGGCGGGATGATTCGCCGCGTCGCGCTCGACTTTCTCGCCGTCGTGCACGGCCCAGACGCGGCGAACGCCGGCCTCCGCCGTCGAGCCGCACAGGAGCGCTGCGATCATGAAAGCCGCGTTGTATCGCATCATTGCTTCGACCTCGGCTTCGACCTCGTCCCGGCGGTCCGGCGCGCGTCGCGCGCCATCGCGTGCGACAGACCGCGGTCGGGGAAAAGGAACACACGGCGGAGCGCGGCGGCCGATTCGGCGTCGTGGCCCAGGCTCGCGAGCAGAAGCCCCCGCGCGAGCTCCATTTGGCCCGGACTGCTCGTCCCGGCCACGTCGAGCACGCGGCCGGCTTCTTCGAGAGCCGATTCGACGCGGCCGCGCAACGCCGGCGTCATCGGCCGTCCAAGCTGTCGCGTCGCCTCGGCGAGCAGCGCCGTGGACATTGGCGCGCTGGTTTTCCCGAGCGCGCGCTCGATCTTTTCCCAGCGCTGCCGGGCCGCCGCCGGCCGGCCGCACGCCGATTCGATCATCGCAATCTGCCTCAACATCGGCGGCGGATCGTAGACGTCCGCGAGTCCGCCGCGCGTGAACGCCAAATCCTCCCGCGCGCGCGTCATCGAATCGAGGATGGCGATAGCGTCACCGCACTTGCCGCTTTCGCTCGCTGCGCGCGCCGACGACAGCAGCACCTGCGCGTACACCGTCCTGACGTTGGTGCCACCTTCCTCGCGCGGGAAGAAACGACCGTGAAAGAGCCGTTCGGCGTTGGCGGCCTCGCCCGCCTCGGCCAGCGCGAGCGCCAGCTTGAAGACGAGTGTGGCAGGCATCTTCTCGACCGTCGGGAACCGCCGCAACGCGGCAACGCGATCCCGTGGTGTGACGTTGCCGGCGCTCAGCACGGCATCGAGCGTCAGGTAGACCTCAACGTTGTCCGGATCCGCGGCCGTTCCCTCTTCGAGCACGGCACGTGCCCCCGCGTCATCCGCACGGGCATGCAGCAGCGCCATCCCGAGGTTGCGGTGCAGCGTCGGAATCGCCGGCTGCGCGCGCCGCGCGCGCTGCCACGCGTCGATTGCCGGATCCACGAGCCCGCTGGCGAGCGACAGCGCTCCCAGCAGGTGCAGCGCCGTCGGGTCGTCCGGCTTCGCGCGAAGCGCCGCCTGCAGAACGGCGTACGACGATCGGCGTGCGGGAAACACGTACCTCGATGAGAGCGACCGCGCCCGCTCGTAGTCGGCGGCGCCGCTCTTGCCGAGCCGCTCGCGGAGGTAGCCGCGGTAATACTGGACGAGCGGCGATTCTCCGGGCGCGATGGCACCCGGCTCGCGAAGCGGCGGCTCCACTTTCGGGTAGCTGCGCTCGAGCAGATCGAGCGCGCTCGTGTAGTCACCAATCAGCAGATATCGATCGACGATATCCAGTACCCGGTTCGCATCGGCGCCGAGGTGCGACCAGAGCTGCGGATCCCGATCGCCGAGAAGCACCAGCTCGTGACGCAGCACGCCGTTCGTCGGATCGAGTGAGCGTGCGTGCCGGAGCCATTCGCGCGCCGCACCCGGATCCAGATGACGAAGCATCGCCACTTCCAGAGCCCGGCCGGTCCATGCGCGCGGCGATTCTTCTCTGATCGTCTTCAGGCGCCGGAGCGCCGCACGGACATCTCCCGCACGCGCGTCGAGGGCGGCGAGCTGCACCAGGGCCGGGATACGCGTCGCGTGAAATCGCGCCGCGCTCTCGAGGTGCCGCCGTCCATCCCGTTCGCGGCCGGCTGCTGCAAGAGCCAGCCCCAGGTAGTACGCGGTCTCGAAATCGGTCGTGTTCTGCAGATGCGCCCGCTCGAGCCAGTCGATCGTCCGCGCCGATGCCTCCGATCCGGCCTCGATCCACCCGAGCGTGACGGCCAGCCGTCCCGCCGCCTTGAGCAGCGCGACATCCCGCGGGTGCTCTTCCAGACCGTTGCGGTACGCCGCGAGCGCCGCCAACCGGCGCCCCTCGAGTTCGTGATCGGTGCCGCGTTGGCCGATCGCTGACGCCGATCGTCGTTCCGTGGCGCGGTCGCTCGCCGTCGAGCCGAGACGCACGTCCTTCGCAGCGATGCGATCGAAGACGCCTTCCGTGTGGGAGAGGACGATGCCGCCCTCGGCGTCGCGCAGCTCGAAGGTCACCGGGTCTGCGGTCGCGTCCACCTCGCGGCGCCAGACCTCCCGCGGGCTCAACGCATCGCGCGTCGCCGTCGTCGTCCGGCCGCTTCGCACCGTGATGTGCGGGTTCGGCATCGCGCGTGTGACGTCGAGCGCGAGTCGGACGCGCGTCGGGGACACGCGTTCCATGTGCAGGATCGCATCGGTATTGGCGCGAGTGATACCGCCGAGATCGCGCACCGGCAGCCAGAACTCCGTGAAACGAACCGACTCCTGCGGCTCCAGAAACGCGTAGGTCTCCTGATTGCGGAACAATCCGGCCTGCAGCTCCACGTAGGCGCTGTCATCATCGGACAGCGCCGTGCGCCAGAAGGCGGCCTCGCGATCGTTGCCCCACGACCACACCTTGTGCGTCGGCAGCTCTGAGCGCGACGCGACATGCACTGTCCCGCCGCTCGTGCGCGGGTGGTAGACGCCGACGAACTGCTCGCGCGTGCCGTAGGTGAAGAGCGACACCGGCCCACTCGTCTGGTTGCGAATCACGCTCAGATCGCGGCCGTTTCGGTCGATCGGCCACGGCTCGATCGAGGTGAATCCATGCGTCGCCATCAGCTCCGTCGGATAGACGAGACGGGAGTCTTCCCACGCCTGCACGGCCGCGTTCGACCACCAGTAGTAGCGATGCCGGACGTCGCTCGGGTTGTAGAGCTCGACGTGCTGTTCCAGCACCGCGCGCGCCGGCGACAGGCGAAGCTCGACACGCCACTGCGAGCCGTACACCTGATCGACGTTGCCGACGTGGATCGACGCGCTCCCATCCGCCTGTTGCATCGTCGCGAAATCGACCGGCGACATCGACATCCAGTTGTGCGACACCGGAAAGTTGAACTCGACGCCGAACGCCGCCCAGGCGCCGCGGTAGCCAATCAGCGCCTTCTTGATCGACGTATTCGCGTAGAACATCTCCCGGCCGTTGCGCTTGTCGAGGCAACTGTAGATATGGCCGCCGAGATCCGGCAGGACGGTCAGCCGCAAGTACTCGTTCTCGAGATGCAGACTGCGCCAGCTCACCACCTCGCGCCGGTCGGTCAGCGCATCGCGGATTGGATACGGGTAATTCAGGCGGCCGACGATGAAGAGATCGAACGGTGGATTGGGGTTCGCGGGACCTTCGGCATAGGTCGGAATCTGGATCGTCCCCTGCCACACACGTACCGCGTTCGTCTGCGGCGCCGCACCGAGCGCCGCCACTGCCAAGATGAGCGTGAGAACCACGGCAAGGCGCCGAATCATTCGCGGGCGCCATCATAGCGCGCTGTGCGGCGCGACTGAAGTCGCGCCCTACGAACGCCCACAGCCGCAGGGCGGAACTTCAGTTCCGCCGCGTGGCGTAGAATGCACCGCCATGAAGCCATTCGCCATTCGATCCGGCGGCCTGCTGGCGCTCATCCTCGCCGTCCCGCTCGCCGCGACCCAGGCTGACAAGACGCCCGCGGCGCCGCGCGGTGTTGTTGCGCTGCCCAATGAAGACGGCCGCGTGACGGTCTCGTGGCGGCTGCTGGAGTCCGACACCGCAACGACGGCATTCCATGTCTACCGGCGCGATCTCTACGCGGACGCCGGCTTCGTCCGGATCACGGAAACGCCACTCGCCGACAGCACGACTTTCCTCGACAAGACGACGCGGCCCGGCAGCTCGTATCGGTATCGCATCCACGCGATCACGAGTGGCCGCGAAACGCCGTCGAGCGACACCGCGTACGTGACGGCCACCGACTGGCACAAGCCGTACGTGTCCGTCGCATTCGACGGCAACTACACGGCAAAGACGGTCGGCATCGGCGACCTCACCGGCGACGGCGTGCTCGACTTCGTCGTCCAGCATCCAAACTTCAATACCGACCCGTACCATCGGGAACGCTACTGGAAGCGGAGTCCTGAGACGTACAAGCTGGACGCGTACGACGGCGCGAGCGCCAGGTTGCTGTGGCGCTACGACATGGGCTGGGCGATCGAGACCGGCACCTGGTACGCCCCGTTCGTCGTCTACGACATCGATCGCGACGGCTACGCCGAGGTCTATACGAAGGCCGGCGAGGGAGATCCACGCCAGATCGACGGCCGCGTCGTCGACGGCCCCGAGTATCTGATCAAGATCGACGGCCGGACCGGGAAGGTCGTTGCGCGCACGAACTGGCACTCACGCGCGGGTTGGAACGAGTACAACCGCTCGCAGCGGCACATGCTCGCCGTCGCCTACCTCGACGGCAAGACGCCGTCGCTCATCATGCAGCGCGGCACGTACGACCTGATGAAGACCGCGGCGCTCGACAGAAATCTGAAGCCGCTCTGGCTGCGCGAAGCGAAGAACCCGCACAAGCTGCCAGGCCCGGGCACGCACGGCCTGATCACGGCGGACATCGACGAGGACGGCCGCGACGAGCTGGTCCTCGGCTCCACTGCACTCGACGAGAACGGCAAGGTGATCTGGGAAACGGGGCTCGGTCACCCGGATCCCTGCTTCGTCGCCGACATCGATCCGAGGCGGCCCGGCCTCGAGATCTTCTTCGGCATCGAGCCGCGGCGGCCGTCGCAAGGTGTCGCGCTCGCGTCGGCGCGCGACGGAAAGATCCTCTGGGCGTACGACGGACCGACGAACCACGTGCACTCCAAAGGCATGATCGGCGACATCGATCCGAAACACGACGGCATCGAGGTCTACGCCGGCGAGCAGGACGCCAGCCAGTACTGGCTCTACGCCGCGGACGGCACGCGAATCTCGAGCAAGTCGTTCGGCACGCTCTCGCCGCTGGCGATGTGGTGGGACGACGACGCGCAGAAGGAGATCCTGGTCGACGGCCGGCTGTTCGAGTATCCGGACGAGACGGTGATGAAGCTCGAAGGCCGCGCCATCGCGGTCGGCGACTTCTTTGGCGACTGGCGCGAAGAGATCATCACCAGCCTGCCGGGCGAGCTGCGCATCTACTCCTCCACCCGTCCATCGTCCTGGCGGCGGCCCTGGCTGATGCAGAACCGGCAGTATCGCCTCGGCGTCGTCGCAGGCTCCATGGGTTACTACCGCGAGCCGCAACTGAGCACGCCTGTGAAGCCTCCTACTCGCTCCTGAGCGCGGCCATCGGATCCACGCGAGCGGCGCGCCGCCCGGGCAGCACCGTGGCGGCGAGCGCAACGCCGAAGAGCAGCAGGGTGACGGCGAGGAAGGTGGGCGCGTCGACCGGCTCGACCTGAAAGAGCAACCGCCGCATGAACCGCGCGATCACAAGGGCTGCGGCGAGACCGACCACCACCCCCGCCAACGCCACCGTCATGCCGTGGCGCACGACCAGCGTCAGGATTCCCCGAGGTGTCGCGCCCAGCGCGAGGCGGATACCGATCTCGCGTGTGCCCTGGCTCACCAGGTACGCCATCACACCGTAGACGCCGACCGCGGCCAGCGCGAGCGCGAGCGCGCCGAAGGCCGCCAGCAGCAGCATCACGAACCTGCGGCGCGCCAGCGAGTCGTCCACACGCTGAGCCATCGATCGCACGTTGTGCACCGGCAGGTCGGGATCCATGCGTCGGACCTCTTCGACGGCGGGGCGTGCCAGCAGCGCCGGATCAGACGCTGTTTTCAGGACGACGTTCATCGCACGCGTCGGGAACTGCGCGTGCGGGAAATACATCGCGATCCGCGAGTCGTTATCCAGCGCGTCCTGCTTGATGCGTCCGACGATGCCGACGACGGTGACCCACGGCAGCATCGAGTCGGTGCCCAGGCGAATGCGCTTGCCGATCGCATCGGCTCCGGGCCACAACTGCCGCGCCATCAGCTCGTCGACGATGGCGACGCGCGGATTCGCACGATCGTCGTGGTCGCCGAACACACGTCCGCGTATCAGCGGAATACTCATCGCGCGGAAGTAGTCGCCGCCGACGATGCGCTGATCGGCGTTGATGAACTTCTCGCCGGGCGGAGGGATCCGGCCTTCGACCGTGATGGGTCCCCAGGACATCATCTGGCTGAGGGGCAGCGCGGACACGCCGCCGGCAGCCGTCACATCCGGCAACGCACCGAGCCGCGGCCACAACTGCCGGTACGACTCGATGACGGCTGGCCCATCGGCGTGCCTGGGCGGTGTGAGCGTCAGCTCCATCGTCAGCACGCCGGCCGGATCGAAGCCGGGCGGGACGTGCTGAACGCGCGCGAAGCTGCGAATCAACAGGCCGGCGGCGACGAGCACCATCACCGCCAATCCCAGTTCGCAGGCGACGAGCAGCCGGCGCAACGATCCTCCCCTGCCCCACACGGCGCCGCCCGAAACGCCTCGACCCGAGTTCTCGAGCACATCGTGGAGGCTCTCCGCGTCGAGGCGTATGGCGGGCGCCAGCCCGAACACGATGCCGGAGGCGAGCGAAATCAGCAGCGTGAACACGAGCACGCTGCCGTCAATGGCGATCTCGTGCAGCCGCGGCACGCTGGCCGGCCCCAACGCGCGAATGCCGTGAAGGCTGACGACGGCGAACAGGAGCCCGACGGCTCCGCCGGCGATCGCGAGCACGACGCTCTCGGTTAGCAATTGCCGCAGGATGCGCGACCGGGCCGCGCCCAGCGCGGCGCGCACGGCCATCTCCTTCTGCCGGTCGAGAGCCCGCGAGAGCAGCAGGTTCGCGACGTTGGCGCACGCGATGATCAGCACGAGGCCGACGGCGCCTATCATCACGAGCAGCGGGAAGCGCACGTCGCCGAGGACCTGAGCCTTCAGGGGCACGATGGGAAACGTAAGCCCGCCATTCGGCGGATACACGTCCGGGTGCTCCTGGCGCAGCCGCGCGGTCAGCGCGTCCATTTCCGACTGCGCCTGCGCCACGGAGGCGCCGGGCCGCAGCTTCGCCAGGATGTTGTAGTCCTCACGGGTGCGGATGAGCGGCGCCTTCGGCCCGAGCGGCAGCGGCAGGAGAATCTCGGCATCCGCCGCGAGTCCCAGCGTCGGCATCACCTCCCTGCGCAGCGAGAACGACGGCGGCATGACGCCGACGATGCGATGCGACACGCCGTTGAGGACGATGGCGCGTTCGAGAGCGCCGCGGTCGCCGCCGTAGCGGCGCATCCACGTTCGGTGATGCAGGATGGCCGTTGGCGCCGCGCCTTCCACGTCCTCTTCCGGCGTGAAGAGGCGTCCGAGTTCCGGCGTGGCGCCGAGCATCGGCAGCAGGTTCGACGAGACGCGAATCGTGCCAATCCGCTCCGGCGGTCCGTCACCGGTCAGATTGAAGTTGGCGCCGATGGCGACCGCCACCTGCTCGAAGTGGGTCGCGTGCGATTTGATGTCGAAGTACTGCGCCGTCGAGAACCAGTCCTCCGTGATGCCGAGACCTGGCGAGCGGTTCCAGAGAATCACGAGCCGCTCAGGATCGGCGTACGGAAGCGGCCGGAGCAGCAGCGTATTCGCGACGCTGAAAATCGCCGTGTTCGCAGCGAGGCCCAGTGCCAGCGACAGCACCGCCGCGGCGGTGAATTCCGGCGCCCGGCCGAACGTGCGCAGGGCGTAGCGGAGGTCCTGCACGAGCGCCTGCACTGGTGGATACTACAGCATGGCGCGAGGCGCCCTCACGATGATCACCCTGGCCACCGCTGCCGCGGCACAGCTACCCCAGATCCCCACCTATCAGGCGAAACGAACCGCCGATGCCATCCGCATCGACGGCACGCTCGATGAAACGAGCTGGATGTCTGCGCCGCGCGTCGGTGAGTTCCGCTCGATCCGCAATCCGTCGCAGCCGCTGAAGTTCCCGACGGAGGCGGCGATCGTGTGGGACGACACGAATCTCTACACGGCGTTCATCTGCACGGACCCGGCGCCGTGGGGCACGATGAAGAACCGCGACGATCACCTGTGGGATCAGGAGGTCGTCGAAGTGTTCCTCGATCCCGACGGCGACGGGATGAACTACGCCGAGCTCGAGGTCAGCCCCCACAACGTCGTCGTCGATCTGCTCGTCGAGAAGCCGCGGCCGGACATTCCGACCGCAATCAAATGGGACATCGCTGGACTGCAGACGGCCGTGACGCGCAGCGCGAATGGATGGATCGCGGAGATCGCGATTCCGTGGACATCACTCGCCGGCGCGGGCACGAGCGCCGCGCCGAAGCCGGGCGATCGCTGGCGGGTCGGGTTATATCGAATCAAGCGGCCCGGCGGGCCCGAGAACCCCGACGGACCGGACAACGAGTTCCAGGCGTGGTCGGTGACGCGCCGCGAGCGCGGTTTCCACGATCCCGAGCGGTTCGGCTACGTAGAGTTCGTGCGGTAGCCCCTCACGGAATCGGGCAACCCGGCCCCGGCCCGCAGTCCACCAGATGGCCCGAAACCGCCGCCGCCAAGCCGGCTGACGCGGTGGCGTCAGTGCGAAAGAGAGTCAGCCTCAACGTTGCGGTGAGAGCGACGTACAGCCGGATCGGATGGGTGCCGATCAGCAGCTCCTGCGTTCCACACACCCCTTGGCGAACCAACGCAAAACGGTGGACGACGCCCGTGCTCAGATTGGTGGCGGTCACGATAGCACTCTGGCCGTACGGAGGGAGTACGGCCATTGCAGTGACGGTCTCAACAACCAGCAGTTTGCCGGACGGAGCCGTCAAGTCGGCGCTGCAGTTCAGGTCACCGCCTTCCATCTCGCAGTCAACGTTCTGCTCGAAGGCCCGGCGGGCCGGGTTCTCCAGGTCGATCGTGAGAATGGGCTTCATGCTCTCCGCCACCGCGGGGCCCACCGGGGTGAGCACGACCACAAGGCAAGCTACTGCGACAGCCACTGCCGCTGCGAAGTACCGCTTGTGCCGTTTCATGATTTCTCTCCTTCCTCCGCTCAGTCGAGAAAGCAACCGCGAGGGCGCGAGGGCGATTGCGAAGAAGGTCACGGATTGGGGCTGATCGACTGCGGCGGGGAATAGCCGACCGTGACGGCTTCACAGCCTCCGTTGGCATCAGGGCAGCCGCACTTGTTGCTTCCGCGATCCTGGAAGACGAAGTTGTTGGCGAGGTAGATCTCACCTTCCAGATGGAAGACACCCGCACACCGGACCGCCAGGTCGCCCAGCGACACGAAGCTCCCGTAGTTCGTCAACGCGGCGCGGGAGACGTCTTCGATCAACGTGTCTCCCAACCAGAGGCTGCCGGCGCCCGCGACGACGACACCGTCGCCGAACAGGCCGGCCTGCGGGTGGCCGGAGGGGAACGGCTGCGTCAGCCACACATGGCTGTCATGCATGAACGATGCGGCCGGCTGGAACAACAGGACACCCATGCCACGGGCGAGGAACACCTGCGAGCGCTCGAGGATGGTCGTGCCTGCATTCGCGGCAATGCCGGGTCCGTTCGGCGCGTTCACCGTCGAATCCGTGAACTGGACGGTGGAGTTGACGGCGAGAATGCCACCGCCCCCACCCGGAAGTCCGCCGTTGAACCCGCATTTGACCAGATGCGCGTTGGATGCCTTGAAGGTCGAATTCATGACGACGACGCAGGCCTGGTGGGTATTCGCAACCGTCAGTCCAAAAGCGATGAACATCGAATCCGCGAGGCTCTTCGCGGTCGTGAAAGAGATTCCATTCCAGAGCACCTCCCGGATCACGACGTTCTTCGCGATGATTTGCACCGCCGAGTGGGATGATGAGATGCCGCGTGCCGTTTCCGAGATGCACGTGTCCTCGACGGTGATGCGTGAGCGTTCGACCTCCGCGGAGTCGCTGTTGACCACCTGGATGGCCGCATCGAACCCCGAAAGCTCCAGTCCGCGGACGACGCCGCCGCCGGAGCCGACGAACGTGAACAATCCTGCCGCCTCGCTCGGAGGCTGCACGCGCGTGGGACGCGGACCGGCGAGACGTGTGTACCGCACGTTGTCGCTGCTGCCTCGCGCCTGTTCCCTGCAACCGGCGCCCTGGAAGACGACCTGCTTGTTGACGAGCAGCGGCGCGGAGACCACGAACTCACCACCGGAGAACCGCAGCGTGCCGCCGTCGCGCAGCGCATCGATCGCGCTCTGAATCGTGCGAAACTCGCGGCTCGGCCACTCGATGACGTCGCGGCTGTCGTCCGGCGGCGGCACTTGCGCGAGTCTTTCTCGAGGCGCGAGGGCCGCCAGCCCAACGAGGAGCAGAACGGTCAGTTTGCTCACGGCGAGGGTTTCCTTTCGCTCGAGGCAGAGTCGAACTCGCGGGATGAATCTACGCACCGCATGGCGCCACGTCACCACCTAAACGGGTGGCAATCAATTGCGATGATCTGACACGGACGGAGTGGAGCGTCTCAGCGAATCAGCCGCTGGCGGAGCGCCTTGGCCACGGCCTCGGACTTGGAGTGGACCTGCAGCTTGTCGTAGATGCGGCGGAGGTGAAAGGAAATCGTGTTGACCGTGACGTGCAACTGCGCAGCCGCGCTCTTGTAGCTGTGCCCGTCGACGAGCAGCTTCAACAACCGGGCCTCGTGCGGCGTCAGATGATGGTCGGCGTGCGCCGGAGGCCGGATCTCGCGAAACAAATCGATCACGCGGCGCGCAACCTCCGGCGACATCGGTGCGCCGCCGTCCATGACCTCGCGGATGCTCTCGAGAAGCCGCGCGGGCGCGGTCTTCTTCAGCAGATAGCCGCACGCGCCGGCGCACATCGCATCGAAGATCCGTTCGTCGTCATCATAGATGGTGAGGACGAGAACCATCACGTCCGGTCGGCGGGCTTTCAGCACTCGGATGCCCTCGATGCCGGACATGCCCGGCAGACCGAGATCGATCAACGCCACGTGCGGTCCGCCGTGGGTCATGCCCGCGAGGGCTTCTTCCATCGAGCAGAACGCTCCCGTGCACCGATAACCGGCTGTGCCGCCGATCAGCGCCGCCAGCCCTTCGCGGATGTCGCGCTGGTCTTCGACGATCGTGACGTCGATCGGATTGGGCCCGGTGACGGTTGTCATGCCTCGAGCTTCGCGATCGGACATTGAGGGAAGAATAGGTCCGACGGCCGAGCTTGTCACTACGCGAATAGGTAGCTAGGATGGCGGCCGTTCCCTGCGGGGTCCGCCATGTTCCCCTCCACGTGCAGATCAGCTCATGCGAGCCGGCGGTGGTGGCTCGCATGGCTTGCTGCGGTGACCATTTCGGTCGCGGTGCCAACGACAGTCGCAGCCGAGCGCCTGCCGCTCCGGTCGTACACCACCGCCGACGGCCTCGCGCACGATCGCGTGGCGAAGATCGTGCGGGATTCGCGCGGGTTCCTGTGGTTCTGCACGGCCGGAGGTCTCAGCCGCTTCGATGGGCGAACGTTCGTCTCCTACTCCGTCGAGGATGGGCTGCCCATTCACACCCTCAACGATCTGCTGGAAACTCCCGAGGGGTCATACTGGATTGCGACCAACGGCGCGGGAGTCGTCCGGTACGATCCCGCGGCACAGCCGTCGGGCCGCGCTGACGCTCCCGGCACCGCAAAGCGATTCACCGTGTTTTCAGTCGGCGGCGGGCCGGCGACGGATCGCGTCAACGTCGTCTACCGCGAACGATCGGGCCGGCTCTGGCTCGGGACGGACGCGGGCCTGTTCAATGTGGAGGGTGATCCATCGAGTCCAACGTTTCGCGCGGTCCCGCTCAATCTTGCCGCGCACCCGGATCACCTGCTTCAAATCTGGGCCCTCCTCGAAGACCCGGATGGCGGTCTGTGGATTGGCACGTCCGCAGGCTTGATCCGTCGATGGCCGGACGGCAGGGCGATCGTCCACCGGGTTCGAACGGCGCACGGAACCGATCACGTGCTGGCTCTGGTGATGGATTCCGATCGCCAACTGTGGATCGGTCATGAGGCGGGTCTCTTGATCGCACCGGCGCGGCTCCTCGATGGCGGAACGCTGCGCCGCGGCGCGCTCTGGTCAACGGTACAGCGACCTGTCACCAGGGCGAGGATCGCCTCCGTCCTGAAGTCGTCCGATGGAATCGTCTGGGCGGGAGGCGATGCGGGTGTGTACGCATTCGCCGCGCGTCGTGGGGCGATGGCGGCGGATCGAGTGATGGAATACGGCGCGGCCGACGGTCTGGAAGGGATCGACTTTCGCGTGTGGGCGGAAGACGTCCACGGAAACATCTGGATCGCGACGCTGGCCTCCGGCGCCATACGCATCGCCCGCGGCGGGCTGACGACGTACACGACGAGCGACGGTCTCGATCACGATGCCGTCGGTGCGCTGTTCGAAGCCCGAAGCGGCGAGCTGTGCGCCGTCAGCCGCGGCTCGCGCATCAACGTCTTCGATGGCCGGCGGTTCCACACGATCGTACCGCGGCTCCCTCTCGGCCATGCGCGTGCGGAGCCTCGATATGCCCTCGCCCTGCACGATCGCGCGGGCGAATGGTGGATTCCATCCGGCAGCACGCTGTACCGGTTTCCAGCGGTCCGGCCGGCGCGCCTGGCAGCAACCCGTCCCAGTGCCGTCTACAGCCTCGGCGGTGGGAGCGGGGCGCGGGGGATCTTCCGGCTGTTCGTGGATTGGCGCGGCGACGTGTGGATTGCCAGGCGCGTGCCGTCGCCGGAGGTGCTGGCGCGGCTCGAGCGAGCTAACGGCACGCTCCATCGCTACACCGAGCGAGACGGTTTGCCGCTCAGCACGGTGACCGCGTTTGCGGAGGACCAAGACCGCAATCTCTGGATCGGCTTCTGGGACGGCGGCCTCGTCCGCTATCGCGACGGCCGTTTCACTACGGTCACGAGCGGATCGGTGTCCGCTCTCCATGTGGACCGGGCGAATCGACTGTGGTGCGCCACGGCGGACGGCCTCATTCGCATGGACAATCTCTCGGCGGACAGTCCGCGCGAGCTCCGTTACACGACCAAGGACGGTCTCTCGAACAGTGCCGTCGTCACCATTACGGAGGATGCATCCGGCCGCGTATTCATCGGGACTCGGCGCGGCGTCGATCGTCTCGATCCGGAATCGGGCCGCATCAGACATTTCACCACCGCTGACGGACTCGCCGCATTGGAGACTCGTGCGGCGTATCGCGATCGAGGCGGCACCCTGTGGTTCGCGACCGGCCGCGGACTCTCGCGGCTGGTCCCCGGCCCGGCGCCGCCTCCGGCACCCGCGCCAGTGGCGCTTCTCCAGAGCGTGCGAATCGATGGCGTCTGGCAGCCGGTCCCCGATCTCGGGTCCGCAGCGGTTGGGCCCTTGACCGCCGGTTCTCCGGACAGCCGCGTCGAGATCGAGTTCGTCGCGCTGTCGTTCCGGCCGGGCGAAACCCTGAAGTATCAGTACAGGCTCGACGATGCCGAACCATGGAGCCGGCCGAACGAACAACCGAGCGTCACGTTCCCGCGGCTGTCACCCGGAACGTATCGTTTCTCCGTGCGTGCGACGGCCGCCGGCGCCGCCAGCGGCGCCCCTGCAGTGTTGACCTTCACGATTCCGCCGCCGATGTGGGCACGCTGGTGGTTTCTCGCGGCAGCGGTCACCGCCGTCATCGTGATGGTGCACGCGATGTATAGATACCGGCTTGGACGACTCGTCGAGATCGAGCGAATTCGGACCCGGCTCGCGATGGACTTGCACGACGACATCGGGTCGACGCTGTCGCAGGTGGCGGTCCTGAGCGAGGTGGCACGAAAGTCCGCGGGCGCTCGCCGCGAGATCGAGCTGCTCGAGCGGATCGCCGAGATCTCGCGACACCTCGTCGACGCGATGAGCGATGTCGTCTGGGCGATCAATCCCGAGCGCGACTCGCTGCGCGATCTGATGCAGCGCATGCGCCGTTTCGCGAGCGATGCCCTCGAAGCACAGAACATCGAGTTCCGCCTGGATGGACCGGCCGACGATCTCGACGTCCGGCTCGATGGCCACGAGCGCCGCGAGGTGTTCCTGATCTTCAAGGAAGCCACCAACAACCTGCTCCGCTATGCGAACTGCACCCGCGCCGACGTCAGTCTCCGTATCGAGGGGCCGGTGCTGGTCTTGACGATTGCGGACAACGGGGTTGGCGTGGATCCGCTGGCCGTCGGGAACGGACTCGGGTTGCAGAGCATGCGGCAGCGAGCGGAGCGGCTGGGCGGCGATCTCGGCTTCTCGACGGCTCCCGGCCGCGGCACGCGCGTGTGGCTGGTCGTGCCGCTCGGCTGCCGCGGACCGCGGCCGTGTAGGCGGACGGCTCGCGCCACGGAGGGCGTCGCGCAACAGATTGCCTTGCGCGAGTCTGGCCAGATGCGCATCAGCGGCGCCGTGCGTGCGACTGCCTCGCCCCGTCGGCAGCCTTGAAGGGCTCGGCTACGGCTGACAGAATCGTCTGGCTGCTCTGTTCGACCGACAACCGCGCACTGTCGATGACCAGCCGCTCACGATTCCATGGCCGGTAATCGCGATCGACGACTTCCTGCCAGGTCGGCAACACATGACCAGCGATATCCGGAACGCGCGTTTCAACGCGGCGGCGGTGTTCGGCGGCATCCGAGCAGACGATCTCGACTTCCGCGACGTCGACACCGGCGCGCTCGGCGACGCCGCGCCACTCGTCGCGCGTCAGGGGCCACGGGTTGACGCAGTCTACGATGACGGTTCGGCCGAGCCGCAGGTTGTCCTCGGCAACGGCGTACGCGACACGGTAACCCTCGCCTTCGACCTTGACGCCTGACTCACGCAGCGCCTGCTCGATCGAATCGATCCGCAGATGAAGCGCGCCGGTGACGCGCGCAACCTCGCGAGCGATCGTGGTCTTGCCAACGCCGGGCAGCCCGCTGAGCACGATCAGCATCAATCGCGGCTGCGTCCGGCGTCGCGGTACTTCTTCAGGACGGCCTCGAGATCGCGCACGACGAACGGGTATTGAGCGGCGACGTTGGCCGTTTCCTTCGGATCCTTCTGCAGGTTGAACAACTGCCGCGACGGCACCCCTGCTGGAGATGGATCGTTGTCCGCTCCAGAGCCGTACGTCAGGATCAGCTTCCAGGGTCCCTGCCGCACGGCGAACGAACCGTTCGCGGAATGGAGGATGAGCGCGGGCCCGCGCGCGAGCCCGCGATTGGCATCCAGCAGGTTCTCCGCGAAGCTGACACTGTCTTCCGCAGCGTTCTCCGGCAGCTTCCCGCCGACGACCTCGGCGATCGTGGCGATCAGATCGTTTGTGCCGATGGTGCGCGTCGACGTCGTCATCGCCCGGATCCGGCCTGGCCAGCGCGCGATGAACGGCACGCGATGGCCGCCTTCGTAGAGGCCGGCCTTCACGCCGCGCCAGCCGCCGCTGGCGTCGTGACCGTGGCTCGCCGCCTCGGCGATGCCGCCGAGCGGCGCCGGGCCGTTGTCGCTGAGGAAGATGACGAGCGTGGACGGCGTGAGGCCGGATTCGTCGAGCGCGCGAAGCACATCGCCGACCGCGGCATCGGTCTCGGCGACGAAATCACCGTAGGCGCCGATGCCCGTGCGGCCGCGGAACTTCGTCGGCATCACCGGGGTGTGCGGCGACGCGAGCGCGAGATAGAGGAAGAACGGCTGCTTCTGCTTCGCGCGCTGGCGAAGATAGGCGGCCGCGCGCGCCGTCACGTCGTGCAACACGTTCTCCGGACGGAAGCCCGGCGACGCAAGCCCCGGCCGGTAGAACGCGGGATCACCTGGCGGCACGCCCGGCAAGGTCGTCGTCGGCTCCACGGCGACACGATCGTTTTCCAGGTAGACGTAGGGCGGCATGTCGAGAGACGCCGCGATGCCGAAGAAGCTGTCGAACCCCAACGTCGTTGGGCCGCCGCTGTACGGTTTCGAGAAATCGATCCAGCCGATCTCGTTGCGCGTGCGGGTCGTGCGCGTTGCGCCCGGCTTGGCAGCCCAGCCGAGACCGAGATGCCACTTCCCCATCACCGCCGTCGCGTAGCCGTGCTCCTTGAGCATCGACGCAAGCGTTACGCGCGCCGGCTCGATGAGCGGCTCTCCCTCGCCCCACAGGACGCCGCTCGTGAGCGACGTGCGCCAGGCGTAGCGGCCGGTGAGCAGCCCGTAGCGCGTGGGCGTGCACACGGCGGAGTTGCTGTGGGCGTCAACGTAGCGCACGCCATCACGCGCGAGCCGATCGATCGTCGGCGTCGGAATGCGGCTCTTCGGGTTGAACGCGCCGACGTCGCCGTAACCGAGATCGTCGGCGAGGATCAGCACGATGTTCGGGCGCGTCGGCTCAGGCCCGGATTGGCCTGCACCCAACGCGCCGAGCGCGAGGAGGACGACGAGCTGAATGCGCATCATGAATCAGCGAGCCAGTCAGGCCCGGCCAAGGCCGGGCCCTACAGCCCCGCCCGTTCTTCGCGGCAGTATACGTGGTCAGTTGCGCGGCTGCGAAAGATCGCGGCGCCGGTAGATCGAGATGTTCGGGCCGGGACGCTCGACGGCGCTGAAGCCGGCGATCGGCAGGAAGAACGCGTCCTGCTGATCGTAGACGGCACGGCGCGCGCTGCCCGTCGTGCCGCGAACCGACCACGCGAGCACGTACCGCTCCGCGGCAAGCTGCCGCAGCGGTGGAGGCGTTCGCGCGTAGGCCCGCAGCGGCGAGTCCTGCAGGATCAACCAGTCGGGCGCGAGTGTCTCGACATCTCCAAATCTCCCTGCAGCCTCGTCGTACACCCACTCGTGAATGCCCTCGACGCGAAGATGCAGGCGCGCGTACTCGCTGCCGCTGTCGTGCAGCGAGTCACCGGCGCGCAACCGCGACGTCAGCCACCGCGCGGCGAGCACGCGCGTGTCGGTCTGCGCGAGCAACACGTCGAGCCAGAGGCTGTTCACCAGCGCCGGACCCGCTACTGCAACCGTCAGCGCGACGAGCACGGCGCGCTCGGAGGCGCCGGCGCGGGCCGCGATCCACCGCGCAACGTTGCGCACGCCGATGGCCGCGAGCAGGCAGACGATGGGCACGAGCGGCAGGACATAGCGAAAGAACACCGTGTAGCCGCTGCCGATGGCGACGTAGAACGCCACCGCGAAGGCGCCGAGGAGGACGGCGTAACGGCAATGACGCCTGGCAAACGGCAGGAGGCCGGCAAGCGCCGCGATGAACATCGGCCACCCGCCCGCGTACGGCAGCGAGCGGCGGAGATGGTAAACCCACCCTCTTCCGAGATCCACCGCGTGCGCGGTGGCTAGGTGCGTGAAGTCGTATTTGAGGTCGGCGGAGAACGTCTCCCAGTCGAGCAACGCGTACGGGGTCGCCGCAACGAAGCCGGCGGCGAACGCGGCCGCGAACGCGATCGCTGGCAGCCAGCCGGGCAGCGACCATACGCCGCCGCCCCAGCGGAGGAACAGCAGCAGCTGCGCCACGGCCATCGGCACCGCGACTGCCGCGCCGTTGTATTTCGTCGACGCGGCGAGGCCGCCGATCAGTCCCGCGCTCGCAAACGGGAACGGCGCAACTTCCCGCGGTGACACATCCCGGGCGCCGTCGTAGGCGCGCAGCAGCAGGGCCAGCGCTGCGAACACGAGCAACGTCATGACGACGTCGGTCATGGCAAAGTGCGACTCGCGCACGTGCAGGGTGGCGACGGCAAGCAACAGGGCGGCAAGCAGGCCCGTTGTCGCATCCGCGATGCGCCGGCCCATGCGAAACAGCACGACGACCGTGAGCGTGCCGGCAAGGGCGACGAACGCGCGACCGATGACGATGTAGTCGGCCGCCGTGAACGCGCCGTCGATGAGAAGCGCGCGCCGCACGAGCGACGCGGCCCCGTACACCGCCGCAAGCGCGTAGAAGATCAGTGACGGCCAGTGGAAGAAGTCCGGATTGAAGTGCCCGCCGAGCACCTGGACGGCATAGCCGACGGCGGTCTCCTCGTCTGGCCGCGCGCGCGGATGCTCGAGCCCGAACCAGATCGGGAAGAAGCGGAGCAGGGCCGCGAGGATCACCACCGCTCCGACCCACCGCCGCAGATTTGACACAGGGGTCAGGTCTTGAATCATAAGAAAACCGTCAATTCAAGACCTGACCCTGTGTCAAATCTGCGAATAGGGCGTGGGCCGAAGCAGCACAGTCGTGATGTTCGACACGATCTCCGGGTCGGAATAGCCCGGCGTCGAGCGCAGCTTCTTCCAGCCCTCGTCGTCGCGGAACGCTCCCCACGCCTTGTCGCGCGCCGCGAGGTTCTCGTAGGTGAGCATGTAGACCAGGCTGGGCATCCGCGGCCCGGCGATCGTCCGCGAGAAGAACACGGGCGTCAGCCCGACGCGGCGGAAGATGTCGACCTCGCCCATCTCCGCGAACATCCGCACCTTCTTCTCGTGCGCCGCCTCGCTGTGGCTCTCGTAGGTGCGCAACTCGAAGATGCGCGGCCCCTTCTTCGCCGCGGCGGCTGGAACCTCGACGCGCGGCACGTTCGGGAACGCCGCAAGGATCGACGTCTCCTGACGCACGTAGACGGGGTCAGTTGCGGCGGCCTCCATGTAGCCTACGGCCGCCTGCTTGAATTGCTCGTCGCGCGCGAGCGCGCCGTCCAGCGTGCCGACGCTCTCCAGCGATGCGACCGGCGTCAGCGTCAGCAGCGTCGGCGTGGCGAGCCCGGCGAGCACGTCGAACGCGCCAATCGGCTTGTGACCGAACCGGTTGAGCGCGGGAATCATCGCCCGCTCCATGAACTCCGCCAGCCGCCGCGGCTGCGTCCCGGTCTTGAGGAAGTACTGCCGCCAGATGTAGAACTCGGGCGCCGGCTTCGCCTGCATCCCTCCCGCCGACAGTCCCGCCGATCCCGCCATCGCCGCGCTCATCATCGTCGTCACGAACGTCCGTCGCTCCATATGAATGCTCCACGTCTGGTGGCGGAACTGAAGTTCCGCCCTACGACCGATCTGTCGCGCATGCTACAATAAATGGTTTCCGCACTCGAAATTCAACCCACAGTGAAGGCCAGTCGATGATTGCAGTGCATGGTGTGTCGATGCGGTACGGATCGAAGGTCCTCTTCGACGAGGTGACCGCGACGTTTGCCAAGGGCCGCCGCTACGGCTTGACCGGGCCAAATGGCGCCGGCAAGTCCACGTTCATGAAGCTCCTGGCGGGCGACCTCGTTCCACAGAAGGGCTCGGTCGTGAGGCCGGAGAAGGTCGGTGTGCTGCGTCAGGATCAGTTCGCCTTCGACGCGTTTCGGGTCGTCGATGCCGTGATCATGGGCAACCACCGGCTGTGGTCGGCGCTCGAAGAGCGCGAGATCCTCTACGCCAAGGCCGATCTCACCGAAGACGACGGCATGCGCCTCGCCGAGCTCGAAGGGATTGTCGGCGAAGAGGACGGGTACGAGGCGGAGAGCAACGCTGCAATCCTGCTCCAAGGGCTCGACATCCCGGCCGAGCTCCACGAGCGCCGTATGGGCGAGCTGCAGAGCGGACAGAAGGTCCGCGTCCTGCTCGCGCAGGCGCTCTTCGGCCGTCCCGAAGCGCTGCTGCTCGACGAGCCGACGAACCACCTCGATCTCGACTCGATCCACTGGCTGCGCGAGTTCCTCGTCCGCTACGACGGCGCGCTGATCGTCATCTCGCACGATCGGCACTTCCTGAACTCGGTGTGCACGCACACGGCGGACATCGACTACGAGACGATCATCTCCTACACGGGCGGCTACGACGACATGGTCGTCGCGAAGACGCAGATCCGGACGCGCATCGAAGCGGAGAACGCGCAGCGGGAGAAAAAGATCGCGCAGTTGAACGACTTCATCGCGCGGTTCTCCGCCGGCACGAGATCCAGCCAGGTGCAGTCTCGGCGCAAGGAGGTGGAGCGCCTGCAGACGACGGAGCTGGCGCGGTCGAACATCCAGCGGCCGTACATCAAGTTCACGACGAAGCGGCCGTCCGGCCGCACGGTGCTCGAAGCGAAGGGCGTCGCCAAGTCGCACGGCACGCTCGACGTCGTTCGCAACTTCGACGCGATCGTCTCGCGCGGTGAGAAGATCGTGCTCGTCGGACGCAACGGTGCCGGCAAGACGACGCTGCTCAAGGCGCTGATCGCGGACTCGCCGAACCTCGCGCCGTCACCGGCGGACATCGATACCGGCGCGGTACGCTGGGGCCATGAAGTGTCGATCGGCTACTTCCCGCAGGATCACACGGGCCTGATCGAGAAGGGCATGACCGCCGTCGAGTGGCTGCACCAGTTCGATCCCGAGGCGTCGCGCCAGGACATTCACGGGCTGCTCGGGCAGATGCTCTTCAGCGGCGAGGAAGGACTGAAACCGACGGCAGCGCTCTCCGGTGGGGAAACCGCGCGCCTGCTCTTCTGCCGGCTGATGTTGCAGAAGCCGAACGTGCTGGTCCTCGACGAGCCGACCAACCACCTCGATCTCGAGGCGATCAACGCGCTCAACGTGGCGCTGCAGCGCTACGAAGGTACGGTGCTCCTCGTCACGCACGACCAGGACCTGTTGGAGGAAGTGGGCACGCGCGTCTGGCACTTCGATCGCACCGGAATCCAGGACTTCAAAGGTACCTACGAGGAGCTTCAAGGTACATTGGTCTAGCCGTGCTGCAGATAACCGACGCGATCGCGATCCCCGAATCGGAGCTCGAGGAGCGATTCGTGCGCGCGTCGGGGCCAGGCGGTCAGAACGTCAACAAGGTCTCGACAGCCGTCGAGCTCAGGTTCGACGTCGCGGCCTCTTCGCTCCCCGATGATGTGAAGTCGCGGCTGACCGCGACGGCCGGCAAGCGGATCACGGGCGAAGGCGTGCTCGTGATCGACAGCCGCGAGCACCGCACGCAGGCGCAGAACCGGGAAGCGGCACGGGCGCGGCTCGTCTCGCTGGTGCAGGCGGCGGCGAAGAAGCCGAAGCGCCGCCGCGCGACGAAGCCGACCGCACGCTCGCGCGAGAGACGGCTCGAATCGAAGAAGCGCCGCAGCGCGGTCAAGGCGCTGCGCGGCAAGCCGATAGACTAGGCGCGCCGCAGGCGGACCAAGCTGAACTAGCGGCGGCCTCGCACCGTCACGTAGGGGCCGTCGGCCGCGACGAGGTGGTGATAGAAGAATGCCTGCATCATGTCGTCGGCCGGGACGGCATCGCGCGAAACGGTTCTTGCTCCAATGGTCGCCGTTCCCACGACTCGAAGCCTGAACGTCTGGCGCCGCGCCCGCGGAATCGTCAGTGTCGCGGTGGTCTTGTTCTGGCCCGCCGGCACGGCGCCGGTCAGCGCGAAGCCGCGAGGCGCTTCCCTCAACGACAGCGCGACTTCCCCGTCGAAACCGTCAACTCTTCGAATCTCGACGTTCAGCGGCAGTGATGCTCCCGGCGCGCCGCTGACGGCCGACGGCGTCACGCGCAGCTCGAAATCAGGCGCGGGCGGCCCGACGCGGAGCTGATACCCGTATTCGGCGCCGCCCTTCCGCTGCGCGTCGCTGACGCGCACCGTATACGTTCCGTTCGCCGTCAGAGTCGCCGCGACCCGCGAATCGGCGTCGTGCGTGTTCAGCCCCCACGCGCTCTCCTCCGCATCGTCGTTGGCGGCGACGCGGCGTCCCGCCGGATCGAGGAGTTCGACGACCGAGTCGAGGGGCGAGCCCAGCCTGCGCGCCGTCACGGCGATGACGATCCGATCGCCACGTCTGCCGCTGAAGCTATAACTGTCGCGATCGCCGGCAGCATCAATCCGGCCGGTGATCACCGCGGGGAGGCGCAGGCGTTTGTCGAAATCGCGCTCGATCGTTGCCTCTCGCGCGGCAATCGCCTCGGCCACCTTCACGCGATACACGAAGTCTTCGCGGCCGCGGTAGAGCGCGTCCTTGATCTCCATCACGTAGTCGCCGTCGGCGGGCGCGACGAAATGCAGGACGGGATCCGGATGAAAGAGATGATCGTCCGCGTACGCGACCTCGCGCCCGCTGCCGTCGCGCACGGCGATCGCGGCCTGAAACCAGCCGGGCACCGCGTCGCTCAGATACGGCATCAGCGATCTGGCCGCGACGCCGATCGTCAGCCGCTGCCCTTTCGCCGCGTGGAACCTGAAGCCATCGACGTCGCCGGTCCGCAACTGCTGGCCCGGCCGGCCCTCCGGCACGACACGGCCGTTCACGGTCGAGGGGATCGCAATGTCCGTCGGACTCGAACCGGCCGGCGGTTCGCTGACTTCCGGCAACTCGCCGACTTCGAACACGAGCGGATTCGACGCCCCGCGCGGTGTGACGAGACGCAGGAAACGCGCGCCCGCTTTCGCGTCACGCGCCACAGTCACTTCCAGCGTCGCGATCTCGCTGAGGGTCGGATTCGCGCGACGCCTCATATCCTCGGCGATCCGCTGCCGCAACTCGACGGCTTCCTTCCGCGTGGCCGGATCGGCCTTTTCCGTCAACTGCCGCAGTTTCTCTCTGAGCTCCAGGACCTCTCGCTGCGGCAGCGGCTTGTCGAGCGACACGACCTTCGCCGTCACGTCGTCGCCGGAAACGATCACCTCATCGACGCCGTCGAGAAATCGTCCGCCGACTGCAACGGTAAATGTCGTCCCCTGTTGTCCACCCGCGGGATACACATAGCCGACCCGAGGATCGTTCGGCTGCCGCGGTTGCTGCTGGGCATGGGTTGCGACGAGCAGCGAGACCACCAAAGAGGCGAGCGCCGCCCCCCGGCCCCCCGGCCCCCCGGCCCCCCAGCTCACATGATCTCCTCGAGCATCGCGCCGCTCTGCAGCCGGACGTCGAGCCCCTGCGGATGCGGGAGCTTCGCGCCGGCCTCGAGACCGAGCCGGTCGTAGATGCTCGCGATCACGTCGCTCGGCGACACCGGCCGCTCGCGCACCTGTTCGCCCCGCGCATCGGATGCGCCAACGATCGATCCGGCCTTGAAACCACCGCCCGCAAGTACCGCCGAGAACACGTGACCCCAGTGATTGCGCCCGCCGTTCCACGGCGCCTCCCACTGCACCTTCGGCGTGCGGCCGAACTCGCCGCTCCACCAGACGACTGTGCTGTCCAGCAGCCCGCGATCGGCAAGGTCCTGCAGCAGCGTCGCCATGCCGCGGTCCATCTGCGGCAGCCGCTGGCGCATGATCTGGAAGTTCTGCCGGTGCGTGTCCCAGCCCTGATAGTTGATCGTCACGTACGGCACGCCGCGCTCGACCAGCCGCCGCGCGACCAGACACGCCTGGCCGAACGTGTTGCGGCCGTACCGTTCGCGCATCTCGTCGGTCTCCTGCGCGAGGTCGAATACCTTGCCCGCGTCGCCGAGAATGAGGTCGTAGGCCTGCTCCTCGGCGCGGACGAACGCCTCGAGCGATGCGTCGCGCGGAAACGCGGGGCGGAACGTATCGAGCTGCCGCAGCAGCTCGCGGCGCGCGCCCTGCCGCTCGTCGGAGATGCCCTGCGCGACGACGCCCTCGACGACGAACCGCGCCTGCGCGGGATCGCCGCCGGTGGCGAACGGGCGACAACGCGGGCCGAGGAAGCCTGATTCCGAGAACCGTCCCTGAAGCTGCGTGAGGACGACGTACGGCGGAACGAGTCCGGTGTAGCCAGCCGTGTAGCCCTTGAACAGCGACACCACCGCGCCGGCGCACGGGTGGACGACGCGATCGCCGGAAGGCTGGCCGGTCTGCACGGTGTACGACGCCGTTTCGTGCGCGTTGATGCCGTGCGTCATGCTGCGGACGATCGAGTACTTGTCGGCCTGCCGCGCGAGCATCGGCAGCAGTTCACCGACGCGGATGCCGGGGACGTTCGTTTCGATCGGCTTGTTCAACGGGCCGCAGTAGTCGTAGCCGGCGTCCGGCTTCGGATCGAAGGTGTCGAGGTGCGACGGGCCGCCCCACATCCAGATCTGGATGACGGACTGTGCGCGCGGCGCCCACATCGGCCGCGCGGCGAGGTGATCGGCCAGCAGCAGGCCCGCGCTGCCGAGCAGTCCGGTTCGAATCGCGTCGCGTCGGGTGACCGCCATATCAATGTTTGTGGAGAAACTCGGCGCTGTTGATCAACGCCCACGAGACATCGATCAGCGCCATGCGCGGATTCATCCCCGGCGATCGCGCATAGCGCTCCGCGACGGTGAGCTCTTCGTCCGTGGGTAAACGCGAAAGAAACATCAGGTACAGCTCCGTCACGAGGTCACGCGGACCGCGCCGGCGCTGCATCAACGCCCGCAGCACGGGACTCTGTTCCAGCTTCTGCTGGATGTGGCTCGAGTTCAGCAGGTGCAACCGTGCGGCGGCGGTCGTCCGGCCGCTGCGCTCGGAGGCGAGACCGGTGTCGCGCGAGGGACGGCCGAAGGTCTCGAGGAATGGACTCGTGATGCTGCCGTCTGGCAGCGTGACGGCGCGCTGCTCCGCCGGCATGAACGTGAACGGCTCCGGAATCGCGCTCGAATACGGCTCGCTCGTCCCCGTCAGCCGGCACAACGCATCGATCAGCACTTCCGCGTCCAGCGGCCGGACCACGTAGTGAGCGAAGCGTGGATCGCCGGCTGGGTCAGGCGTGCCCGCCGCCTCGCTTTGATACGCCTCGGAATTCAGGATGAGCCGATAAACGTGTTTCAGGTCGTAGCGCGCCGAAATCAGCTCGCGCTCGAGCGACGCGAGCCGCTCTGGATCTGACGGCGGGTTCCCCGGCCTGATGTCGTCCGCTTCGTGAACGAGGCCGCGGCCGAACAGCCAGAACCAGATGCGGTTGACGACGGCGCGCGCGAACCAGGGATTGCCCGGCTTCGTCAACCACGCCGCAAACGCATCGCGCGGATCCGCATCGGACGCGAGGCGCGTCGTCGTCCCGTCGGGACACGTGAACAGGTCCGTTGACCGCGCCGGCGGCACGCGGGTGATGTCGAAGAAGACGATTTCCTCTTTCCACTCGCGCGTGGGCTTGTAGGCGACGCGGGAGAAGAACGCCGCCATGGCGTTCAGCCGCTGCGCCGGCCATCGCTCTACGCGCGTGCCCATGAACGTCAGCGCCACGGCCGCGGCAATCCCGCTCGGCTCGCGGTTCTGAATCGCGCGATAGAAGTTCACCTGCGGCACACGGAAGTTGCTGCCGCTCGACGTGAGCAGCTCGCGCGCGAACCGGTCGTACGGCATGTTGGCGCGCAGGCTCGCATGGATCCAGCGGTGATAGGCCTGCGCCGCGTTGGGCCAGAGATTGATTGGGAACTCGGATTTGACGCGGAGCGTCTCGCTCCACTTCATGGACCAGTAGTCGGCGAACTCCTCCTGCGCCAACAGCCGATCGATCAGCGTCCGCCGTTTGTCGGGGGCGTTGTCTGCGAGAAACGCGCGGACGTCGGGCGCTGCCGGCAGCGTGCCGATGACGTCGAGGTGCAGGCGCCGGATGAACGCCGCGTCCGAGCACCGCGGAGTCATCGCCGTTCGCTGCTGCCCCGCGGCACGATGGCCATCGCCTCGATCTCGACGAGCAGATCCTCGCGGCACAGCCGTGCCTGGACGGCCGTGCTCGCCGGCAGCGGATCGAGGCGCAGCCAGTCGAAGAATGCCGTCCTGATCTCGTTGAAGTCCCGGTAGTCCCGTTCGATGTCGCGCAGATAGCACGTCGTGCGCACGACGTCGTGCCAGGTGGCGTGGGCGGCGTCGAGAAGCGACGTGATGTTGCGGTACGTCCGCCACAACTGCGCGCGGAAGTCGCCGGCGTGGCGCGTGAGACCCTGCTCGTCGATGCTGGCGGTGCCGGAAATGAGAATCAGCGTCTTGTCGCCGATGTCGATGTTCAGTCCGCGCGAAAAAGAGGACGGTCGCGCGTAGTCGTAGGCCTCGTTGAGCACTGCGGGAGCCTGAATCGCCCGCCGCGGCACGGGCTGCCGGTTTTCCGGAAGCCGGTGCGCGAGCGGGCCGCCCTCTGGCGTACAGATGCCGAGCGCCGTCAGCTCCTCCAGTTCGCCGCTGGATCGTTTCTGAAGATGCAAATGGGTTCCTGCCCGAGCTTAGACCTGTTCGGCCTGCCGGGCGTTACACGGTGTGCTACGATTGCAGGCCGGTGAAAACGGCGGCCTGCAAAGACCAAAGACCAAAGACCAAGGGCCAAACTCCTTTGACAGCGTCAGTTCCTCTATAGAGGAGGTTCACGTGGCGAGCGATCCGAAAGACCAGAATGGCATGTCCCGCCGCGATTTCGCGGCCAAGATCGGCGCCGCCGCAGCCGGCGTCGCCGTCGGTTCCGAGTTCTTCACGCCGCTGGCGCACGGCGCGCCCGCCATTGGGAGCCGCATCCTCGGCGCGAACGACCGTGTCGTCTGCGCGAACATCGGCATCCGCGGCCAGGGCAACGCGCTGAAGCAGGGCTTCGCGCAACTCAAGGACGTCGAGATCAAGACGCTGTGCGACATCGACGCGAACCTCGCCGAGTCGCGCATCAAGGATCAGCGCGTGCTGGCCAAGGTGCCGACCTTCAAGCCGAACTTCGTCCAGGACCTGCGGCGGGTCATGGAAGACAAGGACATCGACGCCGTGATCATCGCGACGCCGAATCACTGGCACGCGCTGGCGACCGTCTGGGCGCTCCAGAACGGCAAGCACGTCTACGTCGAGAAGCCCTCCACCTACACCGTGTGGGAAGGCCGCAACATGGTGCAGGCGATGAACCACTACAAGAAGATCGTCCAGGTCGGGACGATGAACCGCAGCCGCAGCGCCGTGCGGCAGGCGATTCAGTTCATCAGGGACGGCGGCATCGGCAAGGTCTACATGGCGCGCGGGCTGTGCTTCAAGCCGCGCCCGCCGATCGGCAAGTACCCCGACGGCCCGATGGCCTCCGGCGAGAAGTACGCGCTGACGGTGACATCGAAATCGTACGAGCCGACCTACGACGCGCAGTATCTCTCGAAGGTCGATTACGACCTGTGGCTCGGCCCTGCGCCGAAAAAGCCGTTCAACCGCAACCGCTTCCACTACAACTGGCACTGGCACTGGGACTACGGCAACGGCGACACCGGCAACCAGGGCCCGCACCAGTTCGACATCGCGCGCTGGGGCCTCGGCAAGCAGGAGCACCCGGTGAAGATCGTGTCGACCGGCGGCTACTTCGGCCCGGAGTCGTCGCAGGAGACGCCGAACATGCAGACGGCGCTCTTCACCTATGCGGACGGCATGATTCTCGAGTTCGGCACGCGCGGCAACCACACGAACGATGAAGGCACGCAGCGGATCGGCAACCTGTTCTACGGCGACAAGGGCTGGCTGTGGATCGACGGCAACGGCCGCGACTGGCAGTCGTACATGGGCCCGCTCGGCGAGAGGAACGAGAAGGGGCCGGGCTCCTCTGCCCCGCCATCGGCCGGCGGCAGCGATCCGAACGTGCTGACGAGCATCGAGTCGGGCCACTACGGGAACTTCATCGACGCCATCCGCAAGAACGATCCGAAGATCCTGACCTGTGACGCGCTCGAAGGCCACCTGTCGTCGTCGCTGCCGCACCTGGCGAACATCGCCTACCGTGTGGGCCGTCAGCTTCAGTTCGACGGGCAGAAGGAACAGTTCGTCAACGACAAGGAAGCGGACAAGTACCTCACGCGCGAGTACCGCAAGGGATTCGAGATCCCGAAGTCGTACTCGTAGTCCGAGGGTCCGATTAGTCCGAGGGTCCGGGCCGCGGCTCACGCCGCGGCCCTTTTTCGTTCCGCGTAAAAAATTGCTGCGGTAGGAATTACCTGATCGGCAGCGCCCGCCGCATCCGAGCACCCGAAAATCCGGCGAAAAATTGCAGCCGATACCTGGGCCGGTGAATTGCACAGCAGCCCGGCCAACACCATGTTCCAGGTCACGCTTCTCGATCACATTCGGCTCAGCTTTGGCGGAGTCGTGCACAGCTATCGTGCGCACACGGAATTCGCGGAGCGGCTCTCGCGCCGCGTCTGGTACTTGCGTCTTGGCGAGCTCACGCTGATTGGCGGCGCACTGGCCGCGGCGATCGCGTCCGCTATTCGGGGGGATATGCGGTGGGCGGTCGTCGCGGCGGTGCTGAGCGGCATTGCCCTCGCGCTCTTCACCATCTACGTCGCGGTCAATCTCGAGGCGCGGATCTACGCGCACCGCTGGTGCGCCGCGCGCCTGTGGCTCATCCGCGAGAAGTACCGCGCGCTGCTCTCCGAGGTCCGCGACGGCGTGCTCGACCTCGACGCGTTGCGCCTGCGCCGCGACGCGCTCCTCCAGGAACTGCATTCCATCGACGAGCACGCGCCGATGCTCGATCGCCCGGTGTACCAGAGCGCGCGCCAGTCGCTCGCGACCGCCGACGAGGCGGTGCTCAGCGACGAGGAGATCGATCGCTTCCTGCCGCAATCGCTCCGCAAGACCAGCTCAGGTACGCCAACGGCTCCTCCGGCGCCAGCTCGCCGAGCGAGCGCGTAACGGTCCGTCTCGGAGATCTCGCAGAGACAGGAGTCACCATGAGCTCCGCTCACCCCGCAGCATGAAAAGTCCGCGGCCACGCCAGCCTGCGGCTCCCACGAAGGCGCGAAGGCACGAAACCCTGTTGTTTTCGTGTCTTCGTGGCTTCGTGCCTTCCTGATCGCGCAGCCCGCCGTCTGCCCGTCCAGCGGCTCTCATTTTCCGAAGCAGCATCTGTTCTTAAAAAGAAAGAAGTGCTCCCCTCCTCCCCTCCTCCTGTAGCCCCGTCGCCGCGAAAATGTAATCCGCATCCAGCAGCGAAACGCGGTTAGGATCCTCCGCACAGGAGGAGGCCCTGAAGATGCGTACCCTCGCTTTCGTTTTCCTCGCAACAGCCGTGGCGGTGGCGCAGCACGCCGGCCAGCACGATCACGGTGTGCCGGAACAGTTGGGGAAGGTGGAGTTCTCGACGTCGTGCAGCAAGGACGTCGCGCCGGCGTTCAATCGCGCCGTGGCGCTGCTGCACTCCTTCTCGTTCTCGGCGGCCAAGCAGGCGTTCGAAGGCGTCGCCGCGAAGGATCCGTCGTGCGCGATGGCGCAGTGGGGCATCGCCATGACGTACTGGAGCAACCCGTTCGCGGGTTTGCGCTCTCAGAAGGCGCTCGAGTCGGGCTGGGCCGCCGTCGAGCGCGCGCAGACGACGGGCAAGCCGACCAGGCGTGAGCAGGACTACATCGCCGCGATCGCCTCGCTCTTCGACGATTACCAGACGGTCGATCAGCGCACGCGCGTGCTCGCCTACGAGCGCGCGATGGAGCACGTTTACAGGACCTACCCCGACGATCGCGAAGCCGCGGCGTTCTACGCGCTGGCGGTGAACCAGACGGCGCTGCGCAGCGACAAGACCTACGCGCAGCAGCTCAAGGCCGCCGCGATCCTCGAGAAGCTGTGGAAGGACCAGCCCGAACATCCCGGCCTCGCCCACTACATCATTCACGCCTACGACCATCCGCCGCTGGCGGCGAAGGCGCTCGCGGCCGCGCGCCGCTACGCGAAGATCGCGCCGTCGGCGCCGCACGCGCTGCACATGCCGTCGCACACCTTCACGCGTGTCGGCTACTGGCAGGAGTCGATCGACACCAACATCGCCTCGGCCAACGCGGCGATCAAGGAAGGCGTCCACGCCGAGGCGCTGCACGCGATGGACTATCAGGTTTACGCCTACCTGCAGAGCGGCCAGGACGCGGCCGCGCGCAAAGTCGTGGAGGAAGCGCCGCGCATCGCCGCGAAGCTCGATACCAACGCGATGGGCGGAGCGGCGCCGCTGCCGGCAGGCCTGTACGCCATCGCCGCGATTCCCGCGCGCTACGCGATGGAGCGCGGTGACTGGAAAGCCGCGGCCGCTCTCGAATCAAGGCCAACGCCGTATCCGTGGGTCGATGCGGTGACACGCTTCGCGCGCAGCGTCGGCGCCTCGCGCAGCGGCAACGTCGAAGCCGCCCGCGCCGATCTCGCGGAGCTGCGCAGGCACGCCGAGAAGCTTGCCGCGGCGAAGGACGCCGAGTGGTCCGAGCAGGTCGCCATTCAGCGGCAGGTCGCCGAGGCCTGGCTGGCGTTCGCCGCGGGGCGGAAGGACGAAGCCGTCGAGTCGATGCGCAAGGCCGTCGCCGCCGAAGACGCGACCGACAAGAGCGCCATCTCGCCGGGCCCGCTCGTCCCGGCGCGGGAAGTGCTCGGCGAGATGCTGCTCGCCACCGGCCGGCCGGCCGACGCGCTGAAGGAATTCGAGGCGACGATGATTAAGGAGCCAAACCGGTTCCGGACGACTTACAATGCCGCAAAAGCCGCGATTGCTTCGGGGAACCGTGCGGCGGGACGCAAGTATTTCGCGCTGCTCCTCGATATCTGCAAGGCGGGGGACGCTTCGGGACGCCCGGAGCTTCAGGAGGCACGCTCGTTCAAGGCGTCGTAGTCGTAAAGGAGAACCCAGATGATGCAGGTCGCTGATGTCAACGTCCCGAACCTGAAAGACCGCGTCACGAAGATTCTGACAAGCCCGAAGACGGAATGGCCCGTCATCGACGCCGAATCGACCGACGTCGCGAAGCTCTATACCGGCTACATCATGATCCTCGCGGCGATCCCGCCGCTGGCCGGCTTCATCGGATCGTCGATTCTCGGCTTCGGCCTGTTCAGGGTCGGCATCGCTGCCGGGCTGGCCGGCGCGATCGTCGGCTATGCGCTGGCGCTCGCCGGCGTCTATGTCTGCGCGTTCATCATCGACAAGCTCGCGCCGACGTTCGAGTCCAAACCGAGCCTGATCCAGGCGCTGAAGCTGGTCGCCTACGCCTACACCGCAGCCTGGGTCGCGGGCGTAGCGAACGTGATCCCGATCCTCGGCTCGCTGATCGCGTTGGTCGGCGCCCTGTATTCGATCTACCTGATGTACCTCGGGCTCCCGGTGCTGATGAAGACGCCGGAGGCGAAGGTCATCCCCTACCTCGTGGTCTCGATTCTCGTCGTGATCGTCGTCTCCGTGATCGCGATGATGCTCGCGGCCGCGGTGGTCGGCACGGCGTTCGTCGCCAGCGCGCTCACGAGCTAGTTCGAGCAGGCCGAGGGGTCCGAGTTGTCCGAGTAGTCCGAAGGCTGCTCGGCCTACTCGGATCCCTCGGACTACTCGGACCACTCGAACGTCGATGGATCCTCAGCTTCGCCGGATGTTCCTCTGGGTCCTCGCTGCGCTCATCTTCGCACTCGTCGTCGGCGGCATCGCAACGGTCATCGTCGTGTGGCAATTCGGATCGTGAGGCACGCCTTGCCGCAGAGCCAGAACGAGAACGCAAGACGGGACTGAAGTCCCGCCCTACGTTCGGTCGCGCCGCCGCTCCCGCGCGCGCTACTTGGTCAGCTCCGACGTCATCTTCGCGCCGCCCATCTGCGGCAGCGTGGCCGTGACCTTCACCACCTGGCGCGTGTCGGCGGCGACCCACACCGTCTGCTCGCCCGCCTCCCCCTCGGCGGACTTGATGTCGATCCTGAACGCTTTGAACGTCCCGGCCGGCACGGTCACCTCCTCGATGCCGGCGACCGTGGCCTGGCGCAGGTTGCTCTTCTGACGCTGGATGTCGAAGTTGCGGAACGTGAGGCTGTAGCCCGGCGCCAGCGGCAGCGTGCCGAGCGCGACGTTGGCCGCCGGGCCGTCCGCGAAGATCGGGCCGCCCGCATCGGCGGAAACCGGCTTGGGCTCGGCGCCCATCGCCATCGACCCCGACACCTTGCCGCCGTCGAACGTCAGCTCGATCTTGACCGGCCCCTGTGACGCCGTCCGCTTCTTCAGCGCCAGCGTCTTCGCCTCGAGCACCGCGACGTCGGTTGCGACACCCACCGGAAGCCGCGTTGTCTCGGTGACCACCCAGTCGCCGCCTTCCTGCTTCACCTCGACGGCGGTCTTTGCCGCCATCGACTGGCCGCCCAGTTCGAGCTTCACGTCGTAATTCGCCGTCCCGGGCTGCGGCTCGCGATCCGGCTTCGGCATGGTGACGGCGGATGTGTCGACCTTCTTCGCGATCGTCACCGTCTTCGGATCGACGGTGATCTCCGCAAGCCGCGTCGACACCGTCGGCGGCATGTCCTCCTGATGCCGCCCGCCGAGATGCTTCGCGAGGAACTTCTCGATGCTCGCGAACATCGCCATGTTGTTCACCGGCCGCGCGAAGCCGTGCCCCTCGTCCGGCGCAACGAGGTACTCGACCGGGAACTTGCGATCGCGCAGCGCGATGACGATCTGGTCCGACTCCGCCTTCTTGACGCGGGGATCGTTGGCGCCCTGCACGATCATCAACGGCGTCCGGATCTTCTGCGCCGAATAGAGCGGCGACTGCCGCTCGAGCTGCTTCTTCCCTTCCGGCGTCGTCGGATCCCCCATCCGCGCGTGGAACATCTTCCGCGCGGCTTCCCAGTACGGCGGGATCGACTCGAGCAGCGTCAGCAGGCTCGAGGGTCCGACGATGGAAACGGCGGCGGCGTAGACGTCAGGGGTGAACGCGACGCCGGCGAGCGTCGCGTAGCCACCGTAGGAGCCGCCGAGGATGCCGACGCGCTTCGGATCGGCAATCCCCTGCGCGACGAGATGCTTGACGCCCCACGTGATGTCGTCCTGCATCTTCTGGCCCCATTCGTTATTGCTCGCATTCAGGAACGTCTTGCCGTAGCCGGTGGAGCCGCGGAAGTTGGGCTGCAGCACGGCGTAGCCGCGGTTGGCGAAGAACTGCGCCATCGCGTCCCACCCGTACATGTCGCGCGCCCACGGTCCGCCGTGCGGGACGACAATCAGCGGCAGGTTCTTCCCCGCGAGGCCTTTCGGCAGCGTCAGGTACGCGGGGATCTCCAGCCCGTCGGACGACTTGAAGCGGATCGGCCGGCGATCGGCGAGCGCCGGCCGCGGCAGCTTCTCGAAAACACGGTACTGCTGCACCACGGTTTTCTTGTCGCGATCGGCGAGATACCGTGCGCCGGGCTCCCTGTCGCCGCTCGCCACGACCATCCACTTGCGCTCGTCGGCGGTCGAGCTCACGAGGCTCACGTCGAGGCCGGGCAACTGCTTCTTGATCCACTGGTAGTCCGCCTCGAGCGACTTGTCCTTGAAGTACAGGCGTGTCGAATCGTCCGAGTACTGGGTGAAGAGCAGATCGCCCGTCCGGTCCGAGAACTGGGCGCCGCCGAGATCGACGCGCTTCAGGGGATCCGATTCGACGAGTTCTTCCTTGCCCGACGCCGGGTCGAAGAGCGTCAGCCGCGTGAGATCGACGTCGCCGCGGCTCGTCATCATGTAGGCGCGCTGCCCGTCCTTGTGGAAGGCGACGGGCCCGCAGGTCTCGAACACCGTGCAGGAATACACCTTGGTGAACGCTTTCTCGTCGACGCGGAGGATCTCGGTGTCGCCGTTGTCCGCCGTCCGGGTGGCGAGCCGCAGTGTTCCGTTGCGATCGAAGACCCAGCTCGACACCTTGTCGGTGTTCTGCCGCAGAAGGGTCCGTTCGCCAGTCGAAAGCTTCACGCGATAGAGGTCGTGCCAGGCGGGGTCGCGATCGTTGAGACCAACGTAAATCACGTCCGGATCGCTCACCGGCACCGAATACAGCAGCGCGCGCGCGCCTTTGGCGTCCGTCACGTTGCGCGCCGGCGGCGCCTCGGAGCCCGCCGGTGCCGAGTCGGCGGGATTGACGGCGTAGACGTTGTAGTTCTCGTCGCCGTCGCGATCCTGCACGAACAGGATGTAGCGGCTGTCACGGCTCCAGAAGAACGCCGGAATTGGCCGTTTCGGGTCGGCGGTGACGAGCCTGGCGGCGGAGTACGGCTCCTCGGTCTTCTTGACCCAGATGTTGCGCGTCTCCTTCCACGGCTTGACGAACGCGATGAACCGGCCGTCAGGAGAGATCTGCGCGCCGCTGATTTCGGGATTGCCGAAAAACAGCTCGCGATCGATGAGGGGCGGCAGGCCGGCGGCCTTCTGCCCGGCGGGCGACGGCTTCTGCGCCGCGGGCTGAGCCAGCGCGGCACCGGCCGACAGCATCAGGGCTGTGAGTAGGGAGATTGGACGCGTCATAAGCCTTCCATGATAACCGCGCCGGTCCTGGAAGGCAGGCCGATGAAGAAGGAGGAACCATCAAGGGCCGTGAGTTGAGACGGCCCCTGATCGGCCGATCACGCGGCGCGCGGGCTCACCCGTGCAGGCGCTCGTACTTCGCGACGAGATCCTCGCGCGACTCCGCGTGCGCAGGATCCGTGACGATGCAGCCCTCGACCGGGCAGATCGTGATGCACTGCGGCGAATCGAACGCGCCGACGCACTCGGTGCAAAGATCCGGGTTGATCACGAAGATGGAGTCGCCACCCGCGATGGCCGTGTTCGGACACTCCGGCTCGCAGGCGCCGCAACTGATGCACTCCTCCACAATCAGCATCGACATGGACTGGATACCTCTCTAATCAAGATGACGGGAACCGCAGCCCGGACGAATGCAAGCAGCGGTCCCCCCGTCGAGTGCCCACGTCCGACGCCGATTCCCGGATTTCTGCCGGAAAACCGGCAGCCTCAAGGAACTGACGCAGTCAAAGGCCAAGCAACCAAGCCTTTGGTCCTTTGGCCCTTGGTCCTTGCAGGCCGCCGTGTTTCAGCGGCCTGCTAGACGTTCTCTTTCTTGTGACACTCCGGGCACTTGCCGGGCGTCGGCACCTTCTTGCCGGCGGCCACCGACTTGGCGTGGCAGTCGATGCAGGTCCCGGACTTGGCCAGCGGATCGTGGAACGCGCCCCGGGTGGTCGTCTTCATCGGCGCGGCCACCGCCTTGGTGTGGCAGTTGGTGCACTTCTCCTGGGCGGCCTTGGACGGCTTCTCCGGCTTGGAGGCATGGTGGCACGTCTCGCACTTCTTGTTCGCCCGCTCCGAGTGCGTTTTGTGATCGAACTTGACGCCGCCGAGCGGCGCGCCTTTCAGGATGACGGTGCCCGGTTCCTTCGGGGCCTGACCCGCGACACGCGGGGCGCCGATGGCGACCGCCAGGGCGGCCGACAGCGCGATGATGAAAACACGAGGAGGAATTGATCGAAGCATGGCTCTCCTGATCGGTGGAAAACCGGCAGATTCCGGTGTTTGAATCCCGGCAGATCAATTCGCGTACCTCTCAGGAGAGCTGACGCCGTCAAGGACCACGGGGCCAACGGCCAAGGGCCAACGTTGCCGCGGCAGCGGCCTGCCGGCGGGGGTTATTCGACGACGGCCTCTTCGCGGGGCTCGGGGCGGTCCTCCCCCCGCTCGTCCCAGACGTCGGCTTCCATGATGGCCCGCACCGTCGGATGGTTGCGGGCCTCGCGCACCAGGTCGGAGCGAGGGTCGAGGAACCCCCACTCCCGGACGTCGATCATGAAGCTGAATCGCGAGATGAGCGGCCCGCGGGTAATGTCCAGATCGGGCTCGTCGCGGCCGATCTGCTCCTGCGCGAGATGCAGCAGCCGCTCGGGCACCCACCGCGGGATGTTCGAGCGGTATCCCGGGTAGACGAACGAGAACATCAGAACCTGCGAGAGCAGCAGCGGCCAGTGCTCGCCGACGCGGGCGACGAGCCGTTCCCAGTCGATCGTGTCGCCGAGACACAGGATCAGGTGGACGATGTCCGACATGTCGTGGCGGTGGCGCTCGCTGATGAAGAGGCGATGCCAGATCAGCTCTTCGGGCGGCGCGATGCTGACCGGCGTCGCGGCGAGAATCCCCGGACGGCTGTGGCGAATCCAGTCCTCGTCGATGAACGCGATGCCGTTGCCCATGCCGTAGATCAAGTCGACGAAGATATCGCCCGAGGTGGCCTTCGCCAGCCAGTGCGCGTCCTCGAGCCGCGTCACGAAGCCGGCGGCGCGCAGCGCGGCCGCGGCGTCGAGCACGACGCGCGGCTCGAAGAACAGATCGAGATCTTTCGTCTTGCGGTAGATGCCGGTGTGCTCGTAGATCGCGTAGGCGCCGGCGATGACGAACGGGATGCCTGCCGCGTTCAGCGCTTCCAGCGCGCGCCTGTAGACGGCACGCTCGCTATCCGGGATCCAGAAGTCGCCGTGTGTCAGCGACTTTCGTTCCTCGGGTGTGAGTCGCGGCAGGCGCCGCCCTTTGAGGTTCGGCAAGACAGCCTCGTTCACGGGCCTCTGCTGGTCCGGCGCCTACTTACACTCGCTCCCCACAGACTTGACCGTGCTCACTTCGAACTGCCTGACGTCGACCTCCGTGCGTGTTGACACTGTCGGCTGCCCGGAGGTGCCGACCGCCTCGTTGTCCGCCGGAGCGGTGGCGCGCGACTGCGCTGTCTGCTGCTGGCGAATCACGCCGTCCAGCTCGACGCGGCGGCCGACGTGCTCGCGCAAGTCGATGTGTTCGTCGGGGACGAGCTGGTAGGTCGCGGCGTCCGGGCCGGACGTCATCAGCACGAAAGTGTTCGCGGCCTCACCGGCGCGCAGGCATCCGCTGAGCAGCGCCGGCGAATTCGTCGCGATGGCCGGTGATTGCGCCTGTGTCTCGGCCACGGGCGCGGGCTGTTCGCGCCGGCATCCGACGGACGCAACGGCGACTGCTGAAACCAATACGAGAACCCTGATGGACATTGCTGTGCTCATGTTCTCCCCCACCGTTGAGCGTCTGCACGATACAGGCCAGCGCCGTCGCGCGCCGGCTCAGCCTTGATGCACGCACAACCTCTATAGAATCGAACGAATGGCGCGCGCAGCCGCTCGCTCGACCGCAGTCGCCGCGTACCAGCCCCAGCTCGCACGGCTCGTCAAGGCTCCGCCCGAAGGTGACGCGTGGCTTCACGAGATGAAGTACGACGGATACCGGATCGGCTGCTTCATCGATCGCGGCAGCGTCACGCTCATCAGCCGCAATGGAAAGGACTGGACCCCTGAATTCCCCGAAGTAGCCAGGGCCGCGTCCGAGTTGCGCGTTGACCGCGCGCTGCTCGACGGTGAAGTGGCGATGCTCCTGCCCGACGGCCGTACCAGCTTTCAGGCGCTCCAGAACGTCTTCAGCGGCGGATCGCGCGCCGCGCTCGTCTATTTCGCCTTCGACCTGCTGATGCTCGACGGCGAGCGCCTCACGAAGCAGCCACTCGAAGAACGGAAAGAGGCGCTGCTCCGCCTGCTTGGCAAGCCGCGCGCACGCACTCGCCTCCGCTACTCCGAACACGTCGTCGGCCGCGGGCACGAGATGTTCGAGCAGGCCTGCCGCCTTGGACTCGAAGGCATCATCTCCAAGCGCCGCGATTCGCCGTACAAATCCGGCCGCGGTGACACCTGGGTCAAGACCAAGTGCGTACTCCGCCAGGAGTTCGTCATCGGCGGCTTCACCGATCCCGAAGGGACGCGCGAAGGCATCGGATCGCTTGTCATCGGCCACTACGACAACGGCCGGCTCGTCTTCGGCGGCAAGGTCGGCACGGGCTTCACCGCGCAATCGGCGCGCGATCTCCGCCGCAGGCTCGAAGCGATCGAACAGAAGGAATGTCCGTTCACGCCGCCCCCGCCCGGCTGGCTGGGACGGAATGCGCACTGGACGAAGCCGCAGCTCGTCGCCGAGGTCGTCTTCACGGAGTGGACTGATGACGGGAAGATTCGGCATCCGTCGTTTCAGGGACTGCGCGCCGACAAGGATCCGAAGACGGTGACACGGGAGCGCCCGGCTCCGGTCCCGCCCGTTTCGGGCCGTCGACCGCGCGTCCAGGTCGCCGGTGTCGAGCTGAGCAATCCCGACCGCGTCCTCTACCCCGACGCGGGCCTCACGAAGGAGGACATCGCGCGGTTCTACGAACGCATCGCGGACTGGATCGTCCCGCACGTCGAAGGGCGGCCGCTGACGCTCGTGCGCTGTCCCGAGGGGATCGCCAAAGACTGCTTCTTCATGAAGCACTCGAAGGTGTGGGCGCCGCCGGCACTGCGGCGCGTCCGCATCCAGGAGAAGACCAAGTTGGGCGAGTACCTGATCGCCGGCGACATCGCCGCCATCGTCTCGCTGGTGCAGATGGGCGTGCTCGAGATTCACACGTGGAACTCGCACATCGATCGAGTCGAGCTCCCTGACCGCATCGTCCTCGACATCGATCCCGGTTCGCGCGTCCCGTGGAACGAAGTCGTGCAGGCGGCGCGCCAGGTGCGGAAGCTGCTCGAAGCCGTCGATCTCCAGAGCTACGCCAAGACAACCGGCGGCAAGGGGCTGCACGTCGTCGTTCCGCTGGCGCCGAAGGCGGACTGGCGCCAGTGCCTCGAGTTCTCACGCGCGGTCGCGGAAGCGATGACGCGTCATGCCCCGGGGCTGTACACGACTGCATTCGCGAAAGCAGGACGCGAGCGGAAGATCCTCATCGATTATCTGCGCAACAACCGCACGAACACGTCGATCGCCGCATTCTCGACGCGAGCCCGCGCGAACGCTCCGGTCTCGGTTCCGGTCAGATGGGACGAGGTGACGCCCGCTCTCGATCCGCAGGCATGGACCGTCTTGACGCTCGAGAAGCGCCTCGCGCGCCTGCGGCGCGACCCCTGGCAGGGTTACTGGACGTCGAAACAACGCCTCTCCGCTGCGGCGACGAAGGCGATTCGCGTCTTGTAGTCAATGCTGAATGCTGAATGCCAAATGCTGAATGGCGTGCCGTTTACCCATTCGGGCATTCTGACATTTTCAGCATGCGGCATTCAGCATTCAGCATTGACCGGGGACTGCCACATCGCTCGGCCGACGAAGAACGGACCGAGGCGGTCGAGATAGAGCGCCGTCTGCTGCGTCCTGCGCATCGCCTGGATGACGGCCGAGAGCGGGTAGAGCTCCTTGCCGATCAGGCCGATGACGAAGTCGTTGTCGTCGCGGTCCAGGCCGTGACATGCGAGCCGAACGTCGTGCGCGTAGTCCGCCGCGCCGAATCGCACGCCGATCTCGCCGTGCTCGGCGAGGATGACACGTTGTTTCTCGAGCGGCAGCCGCGCAAAGGCGCCGTTGCGGCGCAGCGGATACCACACCGCCCACCGCCACTCCGGGTTCAGCGCCGTCCGGCGCGGCCGGTCGAAGAGCACCTCCTGCAGGTCCGGCTCGTACCCCAGCGAATAGGTGCGGCCGAACAGCGTCAGCTCCGGTTTCCGCCGCAGCTCACCGATCGTGCCGCGGTTCAGCAGCGGCCGAATGGTGTCGATGAAGAAGTTGGGATCGCGGTGCAGCGTCAGGATGGCGATCCCACGTGGATCGCTCAGGTCCTCGTAGAGGACGCCGTCGATGCCGGCGCGCGACAACTGGTTCGCTACCGCGAGCGGCGAGGTGCAGCCGCCGAACGCCATGAGCTGCATGAAGAGTCGCTCGTCCGACCGCTGCGGCTGGCCGTCTTTCTGCCCACCCTTCTCGGCGATGTCGGGCGGCTCGAGCCTCGCGCGTCCTGTTTTCTTCTCGACCATCGGGCTATCTTGACGGAAAACGGCATCGCTGGGTAGATTCGAAATCCGCATGGATGATCATCGCCAGCTTGCTCTGGGATATCTCGAAACGCTGCTCTCGCACCTGAAGACGCTGCCCGCCAGTCCGGCGCGGGATGCGCTCGTCGCCGAAGGCCAGTCGCTGGCGACGGCGATCAAGGCCTTTCACCTGGAGGCGATTCGCTTCCGCATGTACAACGTCGATCGCCAGCTCGGCCTGCTGCAGGCGCCGGCGGAGGCGCGCGCGGCCTTCGCGGACATCCGGCGCGAGCTCGAGGCCGCGGGCTTCCACACGCGGTCTCATCAGGCGCCACACTGACGCGGACCCGCTTGCCTCGTCGGGCTCAGGCGATACAATTGATCGTTCCCGAATGAGCACACTGACGCATCTCTCCGACCTGTCGGAGTTGCAGGCCGCTATTGCCGAGTCATGCGATTGTCCTGTCCTCCTGTTCAAGCACAGCCGCACCTGCGGGGTGAGCCACGAGGCGCTGGACGAGCTGCAGACGCACGTCGCCCGCGCGCGAGCCGCCGCATCCTACAAGGTGATCACGGTTCAGAGTCATCGGAATCTGTCGGATGAAGCCGCGACCCTGCTCGGGGTTCGTCACGAAACGCCGCAGGCCATCCTCGTGAAGGACGGCCGGGTCATCTGGAACGCCTCGCACTTCCGCATCACCGCCGATCGACTGGATCAGGCGCTGGCGTAAGCCACGCCGCTCCTCTCACGCCGCTCGCGTCGCCGTGCACCGCGCGGCGCAGGACCGTTGCCACCGCATCGGAAAACACGTGCGCCGGCCACAGTCTCGGGACATTGTCGTAGAGCCGCGCGATGTTCGACACGCCTCCGCCCAGCACGATGACGTCCGGGTCGAGCACGTTGATGATCGACGCCAGCGCACGCGCCATGCGCGCTTCGTAACGCTCGAGCGTCGTCACCGCCGCGCCGTCTCCTGCTTCCGCTCGTGTCGCGACAGTGCTCGCGTCGATACGCTCGCCCGTCAGTTCCTCGTAGCCGCGCGCCAGCCCCGGTCCTGAGAGATACGTCTCGATGCAACCGGTGAGGCCGCAGTAGCAGCGGCGGCCCGGCCACTCGTCCGGCTCAGGCCACGGCATCGGATTGTGACCCCACTCCCCCGCGATCGCATTCACGCCGACGACAACGCTCTGCCTGATCGCAATGCCGCCTCCGGTGCCCGTCCCGACGATCACGGCGAAGACCACGTCGGCGCCGGCTCCGGCGCCGTCAACGGCTTCGGACAGCGCGAAGCAATTGGCGTCGTTGGCGATGCGCACGTGCCGTGCGAGCACACGATCGAGGTCTTCCTGAAGGCGTTGCCCGATCAGCCATGTGGAATTGGCGTTCTTCACGAGTCCCGTCGCCGGGGAGATCGCACCGGGGATGCCGACGCCGACCGTTGCGGAACCAACGACGCCCTCTGCTCCACGCACGAGATCGGCGATCGCCTGCACGGTTGCGGCGTAGTCGCCTCGAGGGGTCGCCACTCGACGCCGGAAATGCTCCACGCCGCTCTCGTCGAGCGCGACGATCTCGATCTTCGTACCGCCGACATCAACGCCGATTCGCATCTCTTGAATGGCGGGGGCCCTGCACGCCGAAGATTACTTGAATCACGGCGTCTGGCGGCTCGAGCGAACGCACCTCGACGACATCTTCGGCCGGCTCGGGGCGCGCCGCGGCGTACTGATTGAACCAGATGGCGCGGATACCCGCGGCACGCGCGCCGCGGATGTCGGCAGCCCACGAGTCGCCGACCATCACCGCTTCTTCAGGGCCGCAGCCGACGCGTTCGAGCGCGGCGGTGAAGATCATCGGATCAGGCTTCGAGACGCCGATGTCCTCGGACACGACGAGGGCGTCGATGAACGAGACCAGCCCGCACTGTTCCAGCTTCTCTTGTTGCTCAGACCGGATGTTGTTGGAGACGACCACCACGGCCGCGCGCTCCCGCACGCGCGCGACGAGCGCCGCGGCGCCAGCCACCGCGCGTCTCGCATCGACGTAGCACTGCCGGTAGCGCACCGCGGTCTCGCGGACCAGGTCGTCCCCCGGAGTCATGCCCGCGCGGAGAAACAGCCGCCGGAACCGCTCGATGCGCGCGTCGTCCACGGGCACGCGGCCCAGCATGACGTCGTGATGCAGCTCCTCGAGCAGCGCCCCGTGCGCCTGCTCGAATTCGACGAACGCCATCCGCCGGAACGCTTCGTGGCCGCGGTGGACGCCTTCGAGCGCCGTGCGGGAACAGTGCTGATGGTCGAAGAGCGTGTCGTCGAGATCGAAGAGCACGGCGCGCACCGTCGGCATGGTGCGTTCAGCGGCGCCGCTTCGCGGTCCTGTCACTCGTGAGGATGGTGAAGGCGAGCCACAGCGCACCGCCGGCGGCCACCAGGAAGAAGAGCATGGCGAAACCTGGATAGCCGAACAGCCGGAAGCTCGTCTCGACGCGCATCAGCATCGCGGCCCCGACGATCAGCGCGGCGAGCAGCAGCCCCAGCGTGATGCGGTTGGCAATCTTCTGCATGCCCTCGATGAGCGCGTCTTCGTCGACGACCTCGATGTTCAGCTTGATTTCGTTGTTCGTGACCGCGTCGAGCAGCTTGTTGACGCGCGACGGCAACTGCTCGAGGAACTCTTTCGTCTCGAGCGCCGCGGTGAACAGGTTGCCGGCCGAGGCGCTGCGCCAGACGCGCTGCTGCATCAGGTTCGCTGCTTCGTTGCGCATCGCGCCGTTGATGTCGAAGTCGGGCGCGAGGATCCGCCCGACCTGATCGAGGTTGAGCAGCGTCTTGCCGAGCATCGTCAGCTCGGTCGGCAGCTTGATGCCGTAGACGCCCGCGGTCCGCACGATCTGCATCATCACGAGGCCGATCTGGATCTGCTCGATTGGCGCGTCCTGGTAGTGCTCCACGAGCTCCTGGACGTCGCGCCGCAGCGCCGCTTCGTCCACCGGCCCGCGCGGCTCGCCGATCTGCAGCGCGATCGACGCGGCGCGATCGCCGTCCGTCTCGCTGACGGCGAGCAGCAGCTTCAGCAACTGGTCCTGCCGCGCCGGCGAGAGCCGGCTGACCATGCCCAGGTCGAGCAGCGCGATCCGCCCGTCGTCGGTCAGGAACACGTTGCCGGGATGCGGGTCCGCGTGGAAGAAGCCGTCGATGATGATCTGGTGGAGGTAGGCGCGGAACAGGTCGGTCGCCAGCCGCTGGCCGTCGATGTCCTGCCGCATCAACGGCGTGAGCGACGTGATCTTGCGGCCCGGGATGAACTCCATCGTCAGCACGCGCGAGGTCGTGTAGTCGTCCACGGGCCGGGGCACCACGATCTGCGAGAAGCCGGCGAGGTTGTCGGCGAGCCGCACCATGTGCTGCGCCTCGCGCCGGTAATCGAGCTCCTGCATGAGCGTGCGGCGGAACTCCCGTACCGTCTCGGCAAACTCGAAGTGCTTGCCGGTTTCCGTGTGGCGATCGAGCAGGTCGGCGATGTCGTCCATCACCGCGAGATCGTCGGCGACGCGCTCGCGGATCTCTGGACGCTGCACCTTCACCGCGACCAGGCGGCCGTCGCGCAGCGACGCGCGGTGCACCTGGCCGAGCGACGCCGCCGCGAGCGGCTCCGCCTCGAACACGGAGAAGCCCTTCGACAGCCGGACGCCCAGCTCCTCCTGGACGACGCGCTCGACGTCGGCGAAGGAGAAGGGCTCGACCTTGTCCTGAAGGCGTCCGAGCGCGTCGAGGTATTGCGGCGGCAGCAGATCGGATCGCGTGGAGAGCAGTTGACCGAGCTTGACGAATGCGGGACCGAGCTTTTCGAGCTCCCGCGCGAGCCCCTCGCCGTCGGCCGCCGCGGCCTGTTCGTCGATGCCGATGGTCTCGTCGGCGAGGATCTCCTCGAGACCGGCGCGCGTCACCAGGTCGGAGCGGCCGTACTTGAAAAGGAGGCGCGCGAGATCGCGGTACCGCTTCAGGCGATCCGGCCGCAACGATAGTCCCACACGGCCATTATACGGACGGACGCGTGATACACTGACCGACCGATGCCGGCGGCTGCCATCTGCATCGCAGCGTCGAACCTGATCCCCTCGCTGCGTGAACGCGTTGCCTCGGAGGGTGAGGTCCTGACGTTTGCCGACACCGAACCGATCCAGGCGCTTCAGGCCATCCTCGATTCCCGTCCGCGGCTGATCGTCCTCGAACGGCTGTTTGCCGCCACCCCACGCGGAGCGGCCCTCATCAATCGCATCAAGACGGACCCGCAACTGTCGCACGCCGAAGTGCGCGTCATGTCGCACACCGGCGACTACATGCGGCAGGTCGTGCGGCCGGCGACGAGCGCCGCCGCCGGTTCGATGAGCGGCACTCCATCGGTCGCACAGGCCGGCGCCCGCGCGAAGGCGCCGCCGGCAGCGGTCGAAGAACCGCCGCGCCCGCTGGACTGGCACGGGACGCGCCGCGCGCCGCGGCACCGCGTGCGCTCCGGCCTCGAAATCCAGCTCGATGGCAATCCCGCCACCATCATCGACGTCTCGACCGTCGGCGCGCAGGTGCTCTCGCCGACCATCCTCCGTCCGAACCAGCGCGTGCGGGTCAGTCTGCCGTACGAGGATCTGGTGATGCGGTTCCGCGGGGCGATTGCGTGGGCGAAGTTCGAGTTGCCGCGGCCCCCGGCCGGCGAGCCGCGATACCGCGCCGGCGTGGAATTCCTCGACGCCGACGCGGCTGCGATGGACGACTTCTGCGCGAAGAACCGCGCCTAGACTAGTACTTCTTGCTGTTGTCCCGGCCCGTGTTCGCGTTCCGCAGGTTCTCCTGAATCGACTTCGCGCGCTCCAGGTGCTGTTTCAGCGTGGGCAGCGTGCTGGTCGCCCACTGCTTCACATCCTGGTTGTTCGAGTCGGTCTTGTCCTCGACGTCGTTGATCGCCTTCTCGTGATCGTCGACCATCGCGTCGATGTATTCACGATCGAACTCGACGCCTGAGAGCTTGGCCAGCCGCTCCTGCAGGTCGTTGTGATCGCCGTGATCGCCGGTCTTCTCGTCCATCCGCAGGTTGTGCCTGCTGGCGATCTGCTTCAGCTCGTCGCCCGCTTTCGTGTGATCGCGAACCATCATCTCCGCGAACGCGCGTACTTCCGGATTGGACGCGCGATCCTGCGCCAGGCGGCCGAGCCGCACTTCCGCCTCGCCGTCCTCGAGCTGATCCTCGACGAAGCCACGTTCCATGCCGAGCCCGTCGTCCGTGCCGGTTGTGCCGACGGTGCCCCCGGTGCCTGTCGCGGTGTCGTTCACCGGGCGATCGCCACGGTCACACGCGAGCGTCGCAACCATGGCGAGCGCGAGCGGCAATTGCATCCATTTCATCATCAGCATCCACCTCCTCTGTTGTGCGCCAGGGAGATGTGCAAGCAGGCTGCCGGGCAGCCGCTCGTTAACGGGCGAACCAGGCGGATGCGACTGAACCGTCGCGGATGATCGTGTCTTCGCGGGCTGAGCCGGTCGAGATCACGGCGGCAGGCACGCCGGTGATCTCTTCGAGGCGAGCAATATAGGAGCGCGCTTCGGGCGGGAGATCGTCGAAGCGGCGCACGCCTTTGGTGGGGCTGCTCCAGCCGGAAATTGTTTCGTAGACCGGCTCGCAGGCCGACAGTTGCGCGGTGTCGCTCGGCATTTCCGTGAGCGTCGCGCCCTTGCACCGGTAGGCGGTGCACACCTGGATCTCAGGCATGCCATCGAGCACGTCGAGCTTCGTCAGCGCGAGCGCATCCAGTCCGTTGATGCGCGCGGCGTACCGGAGGACGACGGCGTCGAACCAGCCGCATCGGCGCGGACGTCCGGTCACGGCGCCGAACTCCTGCCCGCTCTCGCGCAGGCGGTTGCCGATCTCGCCCGTCAGCTCGGTCGGCAGCGGGCCCTCACCGACGCGCGTCGTGTAGGCCTTCGCCACGCCGAGCACGCCGTCGATCGCGCGCGCGCCGATCCCGTGGCCCGTGCAGACGCCGCCGCTGGTCGCGGT
>JBMDXB010000036.1:0-73954 GCA_048594885.1 Vicinamibacterales bacterium | reverse complement strand
GGGTAAAGGGTAACGGGTAAAGGGTAAAGGGTAAAGGGTAAGGGGTAACGCCATCAGCTATGGCATCTTGCCGTAAGCGCTGGTGAAGATCTTCGCGAGCTCCGTTGCTTCGGCCTTCAGCGGCCTGCGGAGCGTCGCCTGGCCCGTTTCAACTTCTTCCAGCAACTCGAGCCAGTACTGGCTTTCGTCGGCTTCCTCCAGAACCACCCCCATCCGCGCTTTCTTTTCCGCAGCGGTTCGCCCTCGGCACGTGGCCCGGTAATTCGCTCCGACCGACGTGCCTGACTTCTACAGCTGACGGCGGAACACGTCACCTTCGGCGTTCCGAGGCAGGGTGCGGCAAAATCGAATCACCGCCAGCGCGAACGCCTTCGTGCGATGCCGCATGGATTCCGGCCAATCCATACCGTTCGTACAGCACGGCACGTGCCTCGCAAGTCGGTCTTGTCGAATGAACAAGATACGGCCCGATCGCAACCTGATGACGCAATCTTTGCATCGTGGCCCGATCCAGCCGCGCGCAGTTCCTGCGTACCGTCGGCCCTTACCCTTTACCCCTTACCCTTTACCCTTTACCCCTTTCCCCTTTCCCTTTACCCTTGACCCCTCACCTCTGACTCCACCGGGAGGGGGACATGCAGCAGATCACCAGGCGTGCCTTTCTCGGCGCGGCCGGCGCGGCGATGACCGCCGCATCCTACCGCCGCGTCCTCGGCGCCAACGACCGCATCGGCATCGGCGTCGTCGGCTTCGGTCTCATCGGCAAGCAGCACATCGCGGATCTGAAGAAGTTCGCCGACGTGGACCTTGTCGGCGTGTGCGACGTCTACAAACCGCGCGTCGAGGAAGGCGTCGCGTTCACCGGCAATCCCGCGGCGAAGGGCTACAGCGACTTCCGCCGGATGTACGAGAACAAGGACATCCAGGGCGTTGTCGTCGCGACGCCGGATCACTGGCACACGCTGATGACGATCCTCGCGTGCGCGGCCGGCAAGGACGTCTACGTCGAGAAGCCGATGACCCTCTTCATCGACGAAGGCAAGTGGACCGTCCGGGCCGCTCGGCAGTACAACCGGATCGTGGCCGTCGGCACGCAGCGGCGGCACGGCGCTGCGGTCAAAGAAGCGAAGACGGTCGTCGAAAGCGGATCGCTCGGCAAGGTCCACTCCGTGCGCATCGCTTCCTACCGCAACGTCTATCCCGGATTCGGACGAACGCCTGTTTCGGCGCCGCCGTCAGGTTTCGACTACGACCTGTGGCTCGGTCCCGCGCCGAAGACGCCCTACACCGCGCATCGCGGGCTGTATCACTTCCGCTGGTTCTGGGACTACTCCGGCGGCCAGATGACGAACCTCGGCGCGCATCCCATCGATCAGATCCTCTGGGTCATGAACGCGAAAGGACCGACGCAGGTGTCGTCGCTCGGCGGCCGCTACGCGCTCGAGGACGATGGGGAGACGCCGGACACGCAGGACACCACGTGGGTGTTTCCCGGGTTCACGCTGACATTCGGCATCCGCGAAGCCAACGCGATGCGCAGCGACACGTCGGCGCGCGGCCAGCAGTATCACGGCACGAAAGGGACGCTCGTGCTCGGCGGCTCGTACGACGTGCAGCCGGAAACGGTGTCCGATCCGGCGAACGCAATTCCGCGATTCTCCGGCCATCCAGCCGGAGGACCGGTCTACACGGACAGGAAGCCGTCGCCGGCGACCGAAGCGATGAAGGGCAGCGCGCCGGGCGGAGAAGACACGCTCGCGATGAACAAGCGCGACTGGCTGGAGTCGATGCGTACACGCAAGCGGCCGTTTTGCGATGTCGAAGACGGCCATCGCGTGGCGATCGTCTGCCATCTCGCGAACATGTCGCTGCGCCTCGGACGCACGATCCGGTGGGACCCGGAGAAGGAGCAGGTCGTCGGCGACCGGGAAGCGGCCGCGATGTGCGTGAAGCCGTACCGCGCGCCGTGGGACGGCGTGCTGAAGTCGGCGGTCCGCAGTTCCTGATTCAGCCGCGCACTCAATCGGCCGCGTTACCGAGCTCCGATCGCAGCCGGAAGACCTCGTGCAACTGCCGCCGCGTGCGTCGAATCACCCAGATGCACCCGGCGGCGAACAGGCAGATCCACACGGCGAGCAGCGCGAAGTTCGTGACGTAGCGCAGCGCCGGCGCCGGCACGCCGGTGCGGGAGGCGCGCTCCCCGAGGAGAAACCACAGCCAGCCGGCCAGGACGAGTGTCTCAACGGCGAGAAGGTAAAGCCCCACGTGCAGCGCCCGAAGACGACGCCGAAGGCGCAGCGCCAGCAGATCGAGGTGTGCGCCGGTCGACTCGGCGGCCGGCTTCCACGTGCCCATCCGGTTCCAGAGCGTGTACGCCAGGGCCGCGACAGCCAAGATACCCAACGCGCCCATTGCCGCCACGTTCCACACCGCGGGCAGGCGCCCGGCCTGCCAGGTGACCAGAGCAAGCACTGCGACGGTGATCGCGAACTCGCCCACGGTGAATGCCGCCTGACGCCGGCTGCTCGTACGGATTCGACGCCGAACCTCCGCCGCATCGGGCGCGGCCTCGTCTTCGCCGCGCCAGTCGGCTGCCCACGCGCGCAGTTCGGCGTCGTCCCGGTCGATCATTTCGTCCCCGCTTCTTCCTGGCGCAGCTCGCGGCGCAGCCGGTCGCGCGCGCGCGACAGCCGCACGGCGACATTGTTCTCGCTGATGCCGAGCACGTCGGCTATGTCGCGATGTGCGAGGCCTTCCAGCGCCAGCGTGAGGATCTGGCGCATCGCGATCGGCAGGCGATGCAGCGCCGCCTCCAGACGCGCGTGCCGCTGCCGCCTGGACATCTCCGCTTCAGGGTCCGCCGCGGGATCGGCGAGCGGACCCGCTTCCGAGAGCTCCAGCGCCGGCGGCCGCCGCCGCGTGCTGTGGGTAACGGCGCGGTTGTGCGCGATGCGGAGCACGAACGTCCGCTGCGAGGCCTCGCCACGGAAGCGCGGCAGCGCGCGCCAGATCGCGAGGCAGATGTCCTGAAACAGGTCCTCGCGTCGTGCGACATCACGCTCGTACGCCGCCGCCACGCGCCGGAGCGCCGCGCCGTGCGCGTTGAGCGCCTGCTCGAACCGCGCCTCCTGCAGCTCACGACCGTCCGGCTCGCCCATCGCCACGCTGCAGTCTACCGACGTCACCGGCCGAGTACGATCCGTTCGCTGGCCATCAACCGCGCGGTGGCGGCGACGCACGCGACCGCAAGGAGCAATGTCGCCAAAGTCAGCAGCGTCCATGCCATGACGTCGAACGCCTCGCCCCGCAGCACGCGCTCGAGCAGCACCTGCTGGCCGACGACGGGAGCGGCCGCCATCCAGCCGGAGGGCCGCGCGGCGTCGAAGGCGAAGAGAAATCCGGGGATCATCGGGAGGAACAACAGCAGCGACAGATACGTCTGCGCTTCTTTGTAGCTGCGGGAGAACATCGCGATCAGCATCTGCACGGCCGGAGCGAAGAGGGCGAGCGGCAGCAGGATCGCGAGAACCACCCCCGTGTCACTCCAGGCGAGTCCGACAGTCGCGTCCAGCGCCTGGAGCCGCCTGGACCGGAGGACGGCTTGAGCGATCACCAGCGTCAGCACAGTGCCCGCGCCGCTCAGCAGGACCGCGGGCACCCACTTGCCGGCGGCAAGGGCGGAGAGGCGGACGGGATGCGTGAGGAGCGGCTCGAGCGAGTTGCGCTCGCGCTCGCCCGCCGTGACGTCGATCGCGAGGTTCATGCTGCTGATGAAAGGCGCCAGCAGCAGGAAGATCGGCAGCGCCGCCAGCATCATCGCGGCGCGGGACGCGGCGGTCGAAACGTCGCGCTCGCGAACGCGCAGCGGATGCGCGACCGCCGGCGAGACACCGTGCAGCACGAGCCGCGCAGCCGCCGTTTCACGACCGTACTCGTCGAGCGCGGCGCGGACCTTCGGCAGCATCCGGCGCGCACTCCCGCGCGTCGAGTCGTAGGCCAGATAGAGATCGGCCGGGCGTGCCTCGTGGAATCGATCCGGGAACCCCTCCGGCACGACGAGCGCAACCTCGATCTGGCGGTCGCGTATGGCGGCGCCAATGTCGCCCGCCGCTGGAACGATGCGGATGCGCCGCTCATCGAGAAAGGTCACGAGCGACTTCGCGCGGTCCGCGCCCGCGATCGCCACGACGGGCGTCTCGTCCCTCTCGGCGTTGCGCCCGAGCGCGACGAGCATCGTCGCCACCAGTAGCGGCCCGGCCAGCGCGTAGGCCAGCGCCGCAATAAGGGATCGCCGATCGCGAATCGCATCGCGCCATTCCTTGTTGAACACCGCTGCCGCTTGCGGCCACATCAACACAATCCCTCATCCGTTCCGATGAGCCGCACAAACGCGCTTTCGAGATCCGGGCTGCCGCCGGCTCGAAGAATGTCCGCCGGCGTGCCGTCGGCAACGACGCGCCCGCCCGCCACGATCACGATCCGATCGCACACCGCCGCAGCCTCCTGCATCACATGTGTCGAGACGAGAACGCTCTTTCCCGCGGCGGCCAGCGCGCGCATCGCGCGCCGGAGCCGTCGAGCCGCCGGCACGTCGAGACCGGCCGTCGCTTCGTCGAGGATGACGTTGGGAGGATCGTGGACGAGGGCGCGCGCGAGCCCCAACAGCTTGCGTTCGCCCTGCGAGAAGCCAAGGACCGGCCGGTCGGCGAGCGCACTCAATCCGAACTGGTCGATCGCGCATTCGACCGCGTCGTGCATCGCGCGCCCGCGCAGCCCATGCAGCCGACCGGCGTAGGCGACGTGCTCGCGGGCGGTGAGCCGCACGTAGAGCCCGGCGCCGTCCGGCAGCACGCCGAGCCGCGCCTTGGCGCGGAGCGGCGCAGCCGCGAGATCGATGCCATCGACGGCTGCCGAGCCGCCATCCGGCCTGATCAACCCGGCGAGCATCCGGAGCGTCGTCGTCTTGCCGGCGCCATTGGGACCCAGGATTCCCGTGACACAGCCGCTCGACGCCGTGAACGATACGCCGGAGACAGCCGTCACACGACCGAAACGTTTCTGGAGATCGCAGGCAACTATCATCGGCGGCTAATCAAGGCGTGGGCGGATCGCGTTCGCGCATGAAGAATCGAGGCCATCCGGATTCGCGGCGGCGATGAACGTCGCGATCAGCTCCGAAACGCAGCCGATGAAGGACGCGTTGTGCGCGGCACCCGGCACCACAACGTGTGCGCTTCGCGCGAAGTGCCGCGCCATTGCCTCACCCCAGCGCGGCGGCGTCACGGGATCCAACGCGCCCGACAGAATCAACGCAGGAGCGTCGATCCGGATCACCTCGCCAACGCGCTGAGGCAGAGGCCCCTTCGGCCAGTCGCGGCACAGGCGCAGCCAAGAGTTGACCGCGCTTCGCCGAACAAATGTGCCTCGAACCGCCGCGTCGACGTCGGCGCCAGCGATCCGCGGCACGTCTTCCGAACAGACGACCGAGAGCGTCAGGCCGAGTGACATCGTGTCGATCGACCAGGCGTAGCCCTCGAGCGCGAGCGCGACGAGCGGCTCGAAGCGTCCTCGCGAGGCTTCGGTGAAGACCGCAGGCACGAGCCGGCGGTGCACAGGCGTGTAGAGGAAGAGGCGCAGGGCCGACGCGAGCGCGTCTCGATCGATGCGGATCGTCTGGCGCTCGCCGGTGATCGGATGTCGCAGCGTGACTGTTTCCGGACGGGCGTCGAGCCGGCGAAATAACGCCTCGAGATCGCGTCGCAGCTCGGGAAAACTGCGCCGGCAGTCTTCGTCTCGGGCGCAGTCATCGAGCAGCAGCTCGAGCGCCCGCTGCGCGTCCGCCGCCGTCCAGAGCGGGTAGGTCAGCTCGAAAGGCGCCGCGCCATCGAGCACCAGCGCACGCACGCGTTCGGGAAAGCGCTGCGCGAACACCAGCGCAGTGCGCGTGCCGAACGAGCCGCCCCAGACGTTCACAAGTCCATATCCCAGAGCGCTCAGGACTTCATCGAGATCCGCGACCGCGGTTTCTGTCGTGTAGTGGCGGACGTCGGCGTCGATTGTCTCGAGGCAACGCGCCGTGTCCATGCCGCTCGAAACATCTCCGATCACCTCGTTCAGATTGCGAGAATCCAGCCGGCATTCAAGCGGATGCGAGCCGCCCGTGCCGCGCAGGTCGACGAGGACGATGTCGCGCGCGCGCCTGACGCGGGCGAAGGCGGTGTTGGCGAGCGCAGCATAGGACCGTGCGCCCTGGCCGGGGCCGCCGGCGAGAACGACGAGCGGGTCGGGCGCGGCGCCGCGGCGCAGCGCGGGCAGGACGGCGAGCGAAATCCTCAGCCTGCGTCCTGCCGTCGTCGAGCGATCTTCAGGAACCTCGTACGTGCCGCACAGCACTTCCTGTGCGACGCCATCGAGATGACAGGGAGTCAGCGGCAGCCGTGCCGCAGTGCTCCGGGAGCAGCCGGCGGCGAAGAGGGCGAGGGCGATCGCGATCGCAGGCAGCGCGCGGCGGAGCTTCGCAGCGGTCACACCTGTAATAGTCTCCGCCGCGCGGCAGACCTTACAGGGTCACCAGCCCTCACCACGATCTCAGGTATTCGCGGATGTGCTCTTTCCAGAAGGGCCAGTCGTCCCCGCCGCGCGCGCCCCCGTCGTCCAGGTGATGACCGATGCCCTTGCGCGCTAGCACGCCGGACAGCGCGTAGCAGCGCTTGACGAGATGCGGGTAGCGGAAGAGCGTGTTCGCCGCGTGATACGCGCCGAGCGACGCACCCGCGGTCGCGATCGGAATGCCGGGCGTCTGGCAATGATGGTGCGCACGTTAGTCCCTAGTCCCTAGTCCCTCGTCCCTGGTCCTTGGTCCTTGGTCCTTGGTCTTTGGTCCTTGGTCTTTGGTCCTTGGTCCCTGGTCCTTGGTCCTTGTCCCTTGTCAGCGTCAGTTCCTTTTGCCCGGACCCCAGAGCGCGCGGCCCGGTTTCGCGCCGGTGTGTTCCCCATCCTTCAGCACGTGGCCGCCGTTCACGAACACGTGGCGCATGCCGATGGCGTACTGGTGCGGCTTCTCGAACGTCGCGCGGTCGGCGATCGTTGCCGGATCGAACACCACGACGTCGGCGAACATCCCTTCCTTGAGGAAGCCGCGGCGATCGAGCTCGAGATTGGTGGCGGGGAGTCCCGTCAGGCGCCGGATCGCTTCCTCGAGCGGGATCACCTTTTCTTCGCGAACGTACTTGCCGAGCAGCCGCGCGAAGTTGCCGTACGCTCGGGGGTGCGGATTGGCCTTGGTGAAGGGCGGCACCGGCGCCATCGACGCCGCGTCGGAGCCGAACGAGACCCACGGCAGCCGGATCTGCTTGACGAGGTTCGGCTCCGACATCATGAAGTACACCGTGCCGACGCGCGATCGATCCTCGAGCACCAGGTTCATGATCGTGTCGACCGGATCCTCGCCGCGGATCTTCGCCGCATCCGCGAGCGTTCGCCCGGTCAGCGGCTTCAGCGCGTCTGACTTGAAATCGACGAGCAGCACGCGATCCGGCGAGCCGGCGGCAAGATAGAGGTTCTCCCATTCCGTCGACGGCGTGCGGATTGCCGCGGCGATCTTCTTGCGCGTCTCAGGCTCGCTCAGGCGCTTGTAGGCTGCCTCATAGCCGCCGTCCAGGACCCACGGCGGCATCGCCGCGTCGAGCCCGGTCGCGCCGGCCGTGTAGGTGTACATGTCCGCCGTGATCTTCAATCCTTGCTTGCGCGCCGCCTCGACCTTCGCGATCGCGGCGTCCATCTTCGACCAGTTCGCCTTGCCCGCCGCCTTCAGGTGGTAGATCTCGGCCGGAATATTCGCGTCGCGGCTGACGCGAATCAGCTCGTCGATCGCCTCGAGCAGCCGGTTGCCCTCGCTGCGCATGTGTGAGATGTACTTGCCGCGATAGATCGCGGCAACCTTGCACAGCTCGACGAGCTCCTCGGTCGACGCGTAGAACGCCGGCGCGTAGATCAGCGACGAGCCGATCCCCAGCGCGCCCGCCGCCATCTCCTGACGGACGAGCGCCCGCATCTTCTCCATCTGCTCCGGCGTCGGCTTCTTGTCCTCCAGCCCGATGACGTACTCGCGCACCGTCGTCGCGCCGAGGAACGAGGCCACGTTCTGCGACACGCCGCGCCGCTGCAGCTCCTGCAGGTACTCCGCCAGCGTCGTCCACGTGATCTCGTACTTGATGTTGCCCATCTCCTCGTACGCGCGCTTCTTCATCTCCTCGGTGAGCGGCCCCATCGAGCCGCCTTCGCCCATGATCTGCGTCGTTACGCCCTGGCGGATCTCCCCCTGCGACATGCCGTCCACCAGCAGCGACTCGGTCGACCACGACAGCATGTTGACGAATCCCGGCGCCACGGCGAGCCCCGAAGCGTCGACGATCGTGGTGGCGGCTGCGCCCGTCAGGTCGCCGACGACGGCGATGCGATCGCCGCGCAGGCCGACGTCAGCGCGCCGTCCCGCCGTGCCGGTGCCGTCGTACACCGTGCCGCCGCGAATGACGACGTCGAAGAGAGGCTGCCTGGCTGCGTGTGGATTGCCGGTGAAGAACACCCACGCCAGGACGGCAGGCAGAAGCGCAGCTCTGGTCAGACGCATGGCGGGCATTATAACTACGCGTCCTACGCGGCCTCCGACGCGTTCCGGCGCATTCAAAGGATGGAGAACAGGACGACGATGCCGAACCAGACGAGCGTCAGGAAGAACCAGGCCCATGAGAGGACGGCGACGCGGGTTGCGAATCGAGGGATCTCGGCTCTCGTGTACCTCGCGCTGGCGGCCGCGAGATAGCCGGCGGCGGCGGCCACGCCGAGCACGTGCAGTGCGTGAAAGCCGGTCAGCAGGAAGTACAGCGCGTACAACGTGCTCGACGCCGGTTCGATGCCGTGATTCAGCTTCGAGACGTAATCGGACGACCGCAACACCAGGAACAGCGCTGCCAGAAACGCGCTGTACGTGAGCTGGCGCCGCGCCGAGATGATCGGCGGACCCGTCGCGGCGGCCCGCCGCGCGCGTGAAACGAGAATGGTAGCGGCGAAGAGGACCACGGCTTCCGCCACCGCAGGTTTCGACGCCAGCAGACGATGCGGCCACGCCGACGTGCTCGCTCGGAGGAGTAGATTCGCGAAGAAGAGCGCGCCAAACAGGATCGCGTCGCTGGCGACGAGCAGGATGAGGCCGGCGGTCCTTTGCTCCGGCGATAGTGGCGTCACTGCTTGTCTTTGCCTGGCCACCCGGGCCGCTTCAGGAAGAGCGGTGGTGGCGTCGTCTTTTCCTTCATCGTGTAACGATATGCTTCGATGAACCAACCGTCGCCGATGCGCCGCAGCACGGCCGTGGCCTGACCATCGTACGGCGGCAACTCCTTGCCGCTCGCGTCCCGTACGCCGATCATCTGCCACTTGCCGTCGGCGATGGCGATGTCCGGGTCAGGGCAGCGGATCATGAGAAGGTCCAGCGGGTGCTTCGAGTTGCGATACTCGGGCCGCCCGAACAGCACGGCCCTGTTGGCCCTGATCACCGTCGGCGTCCGCTCGACGCTGCCGTCGAGGTGCACGATGTCTCCGAAGGGCGCCCAGAGTTCCGCGAACTTCTCTGCGTCGGCCACCGACCATCGATACGTGTACGCCGCGGCTATTGCCTTGATCGTACGCAAGTCGCCTCCGGAACACTCACCGGGCTGCTTCGACGGCGTCGCTGTCGACGGACGCGGCGCCGCCGGCGCTGCCTGCGGCTGCGGCGTCGCGGCCGGCAGGGGGAGTTCTCTCAGTGCGGCAATGTCGGCGAGGATCCGCTTCATCAGCGCATCCGCGAGCTCTGCTCCCTTCTGCGCCGTCGCCAGCGTTGGATCGCCCCAGATCCCGCTCGGCGAGTAGAGTGCGTCCACGGCGCGCTGCCGCGTCAGCCGGAACGGCGAGGACGATTCGCTGTGGTACCACTCCTTCACGGCCCGTTTCATTTCGACCGTCTGCGGCGCGATGTGCAGCATCAGCGACGTCTCGATCTCGTCGGCGTGCGCGCCCCCCGTCTGCTTGCTGATCTTCGTCGCCGCCGATTCGAGCGTGGCCGCGTAGTCGGTGTATCGCAGCAGGACGCCGTCGCCCGCCAGCGCTCGCGCGGCCATCTGCAGTGGCCTCGTTGTCGTGCTGCCGGCATTCAGCACGTAGAAGCGCCGCGGGCCGTACCGCGCGAGGCTCCGCACAACTTCAACCACCATGTCGCGCGCTGCTTCACTCGCGAGGCTCGCCGTGCCGGGATAGTCCACGAACGCGGGCTCGTGATCGTAGGTCAGCGGCGGCGCGACGACGACGTCGGCGGCGTCAGGCAGACGGCCGGCGAAGTGCTCGGCGATCGTGAGGTCCGTTCCGAGCGGCAGGTGCGGACCGTGCTGCTTCGCCCCCGCACCGAGCGGCACGACCACCACCGCGTCGTCGTCGAGCGTCGATTCGGCGTCCCACCACGACCGGTTCTCGAGCCGGATGCCGCGTTGCGCCTTCTGCGCGGCGGCCATGCCGGCCACGATGGCCGCCGTCAGCAGCGTCACGAGTGCGATATGAGGCGTCCGCATGTTCCCCCCGTGTCACGAGCATCTGACGGTTCGAAACGGTCTTTGGACTGTACACTCAAATACTGATGCCGGACTGGGATGCCGCCACGTACCACCGCCTGTCGGAACCGCAGCTGGCCTGGGGGCGACGCGTCGCCGAACGGCTCGCGCCCCGCGGGGGCGAGCGGATCCTCGATCTTGGCTGCGGGACTGCCCGGTTGACTGGCGAATTGGCGGCGCAGTTCCACGGCGCCCGCTTCGTGGGCCTTGATGTCTCGCAGTCGATGCTCGCCGAGGCACGGCGAGCCGAAGCCGGCCGTGTCGCCTTCGTGCGCGCCGACGGCGCCGCGCTGCCGTTCGTGTCCGCCTTCGATGCGGTGTTCAGCGCCGCGACGTTCCACTGGATCCCGGATCACCCCCGCTTGTTCGCCGCGGTCCACACGGCGCTGACGCCAGGCGGGCGCGTCATCGCGCAGTGCGGTGGTGGACCGAACCTGCAGCGGCTGCTGGATCGCACGCACGCGCTGATGGACGATGCCGCGTTCTCACGGTTCTTCGCCGGCTGGAGCGATCCGTGGAATTTCGTCGGCGTCTCCCAGACCGAACGGACGCTGGCCGCGGCGGGCTTCACCGGCATCGCCGTCACGCTGGAACCTGCGCCGACGACGTTGGCAAATGCCGCGGCGTACGCCGATTTCATTTCGTGCGTGTGTGTCCGGCATCACGTCGACAAGCTGCCGACGGTCCAGCGCCGTCAGTTCGTCGCGGCCCTTGCGGAGGCGGCAGCGGGCGACGATCCGCCGTTCACGCTCGACTACTGGCGTCTCAACATCGAGGCGCGAAAGGCGAGCGCAGCGTGACGGCGGCGTTCGCCCAGCGGGCGGCGGCGCACGAGCGGCAGCGCGACGCCGCGCGGCGTCAATCGACGCGGATTTCCCGTTTGCGGCTCGCCGCCGTGCTTCCGGGTGTGGTCTGCCTGCTCGCGGGCCTGAGCCGCGATGCCCATCCGTTGCTGCTCGTCTCCGGCATCGTTCTCCTGATCGTGTTTGCCGTGCTTGTCGTCATCCACTCTCGGGTCGAGGAGCGGGTCGAGTGGCACGACGCCTTGCGCACCGTGTGCGTGCGCTCGGTCGCGCGCATCGAGCGCCGCTGGGACGACCTGCCGTCCGGCGACGCGCCTGCGGGCGTCGACGTGACGCACCATCCGTTCGCCATCGATCTCGACCTGTTCGGCCGCGCCTCGTTGTTTCAGTGGCTTGGTCCCGGCGCCACGGCGCTCGGCCGCGCGACGATGGCGCGATGGCTGCTCGCGCCGGCGGACGGAGATGAGATCGCCGCGCGACAGGCCGCCGTCGCCGAGCTCGCCGCGCCGCCGGAATGGCGCGAGGAATTTGCCGCACACGGTGTCGTGTCCGGCGCGGCGCGTCAAGCGGAAGTCGACCGCCTGTTCGCGTGGGCCGAAGGGCGGGGACCGGAACGCGGCCGAAGGCGGGTGCTGCAGGCGTCGGCGATCGCGATCGTCACCTCGCAGTGGCTGCTGTTCGTCTTCTGGTGGACCGGGGCGATCGCGGCCGCGCTGTGGCTGATTCCCCTTCTGGCCGGCATTGTGCTGTCGTTCGTGACCGCGGACCACGTGCAGCACGAATTCGATCGTGCCGGCAGCGGACAGCGCGCGCTCTCGAGATTCGCCGCGCTGCTCGAGCAGGCGACGGGACGCGCCTTCACGTCAGACCGCCTGCGTCGCGTGCACGAGCAGCTCGATGCGCACGACGCGTCGGCGCCGCGCAGCATGCGCCGTCTCAATCGCATTCTCGGCTTCTCCGAGCTCCGGCGCGGCGCGGCCATCCTGCACTTCCCGGTGCAGGCGGCGACGCTATGGGACTTCTGGGTCCTGTTCGCGCTCGACCGCTGGCGGCAGAGGGCGGGCGCGCACGTGCGGCGCTGGCTCGAGGCGCTCGGTGAGCTCGACGCGCTGGCACTGCTCGCCGCCATCCGTCACGAGAATCCGGAATGGGCGCCCCCGAAGATCGGCGACGAGCCGATCTTCACCGCCGAGCGCCTCGGCCATCCGCTGATCGCCGGCGATCGTCGCGTGCCGAACGACGTGAGCGTCGGCCCGCCGGGCACGTTGCTGCTGGTCACCGGATCGAACATGTCGGGCAAGAGCACGCTGCTGCGCGCCATCGGGCTGAACGCGGTCCTGGCGCAGGCCGGCGGCTGCGTGTGCGCCGCGCGCCTCCGCATGCCGGTCGTCAACCTGCAGACCAGCATCCGCGTGCAGGACTCGCTGGAGCTCGGCCTCTCGTATTTCATGGCCGCCCTCGCGCGACTGAAGGCGGTCGTCGATGCCGCCGAGCGGAACGATCGATCGCGCGTCCTGCTGTACCTGCTCGACGAGATCCTGCAGGGCACCAACAGCGTCGAGCGCGGCATCGCCGTCCGCGCGGTCGCTCGCCACCTGCTCGACGCCGGCGCCATCGGGGCGATGACGACGCACGACCTGACGCTGGCGGGAGAGGAGCCGTTGCAGTCCTCGGCGCAGCTCGTGCACTTCACCGAGAGCCTCGACGCATCCGGCTCGATGTCGTTCGACTACCGCTTGCGGCCCGGCCTTGCCACGTCCCGCAACGCGCTGCGGCTGATGCAACTGATCGGTATCACGCCCGCACCCTGAGTGTGGCATCGCCGTTGCTCATCGAACGACGGAGGTACTCGTGAGCAGACGGACCTATGGAATTCTTGCCGGAGTAGTGGGATCGGCGATCGGCGCGTGGTGGTGGAGACGTCATCGGATGACCGAGACCATCTCTCCGAGCGGTACGGTCATCTACGACAACACGCCGACGGCGGCGACGGACTTCGGCGAAGGGATTATCTGAACGACGCGTCCGCGGCCGCACCGCGGACGCCGACCTGCACCTTGCGCTGCGGGAAATGCACGAGCCCTCGCGGGTGAAGGACTGCGAGGACGACCGTCTTTTTCAGCGCGGCCAGCCAACGGCCGGCTCGCGCCTCGCTGCGAATCTCGAACGCAAGCTGCTCGCCGAAGAACTCCTGCCAGTTCCGCCACCCCTCGTGATACGCGGCGAGAGCGCGTTGGTCCTGGCCGATGTAGGGGCGCTGGCTGCGCAGCACCATCTGCGTCTCGCGCAGCATGACGCCGGCGTCACTGCTCATGTTCGCGTCGTGTCGCCGGTAGTGCGCGACGATCTGTCCGTGATCGCACACCGGGTAGGTGCGCGCGAGACGCAGGTAGAGCTCGTAATTGGCGGTTCCGCTGACGATCGGGTTGAACGCGCCAGAGCGTTCGAGCGGCTGGCGCCGGAACATCACCACAGCCGGCGTCCAGATGAAGTTTCGCCGCAGCAGCTCGTGATAGTGCCGCGCCTCGATCCGCGGTTCCATCGGCGTCGGCAGCAGCGCTCCATCGGCGGTCATCATCTGGCAGCGGCCGTAGACGAAGGCGCACTGCGGATCGGCATCGAGCGAGCGAGCGCCGACCTCCAGCGCGTCCGGCGTAATCCGGTCGTCCGCATCGAGAAACACGATGTAGTCGCCGCGGCTTTCGAGCAGCCCGCGGTTTCGGGCCCGTGATACTCCTTCGTTCGGCTGACGCACCACGCGCACGTTCAGCTCGGGACGACGTTCCTCGGCGAGTCGGGCCGCGATGCCCGAAGTCGCATCTGTTGAGCCGTCGTCGATGATCACGACCTCGACCGGATGCGAGCGGCCGGCGACGCTGCGCACCGCGTCCGGCAGGAACGCTCCCTGGTTGTAACAGGGAATCACGACGGATATCAGGACCAGGTCAGCCACGTGCAGCGGCTCCAGCAAGAAGGAAACCATGGGGTAGACCTTTGTTTCCCGGCGCATTATTCGCGTTCGCGGGCACGCCCGTCATGACGGGCATGTAAATATGGCGCGGTGGCCTTGCGCTTGCACTCTCGGCAGGCTGAGGGGCATGTGAGGCAGGGGAATTCATATCTGAAGAGTGCGTTTTCAGCGGGAGCGTTTCTGGCCGGGCTCCTGGCGCTGTTGAGCATCAGCGCCTGCAGACAAGGCGTGCCCGTGCTGGATCCCGGGCCGCGACCGGCGGAGGCCGCAGGCACGATCAGTGGAACCGTCCGCGGACCGGCGGGCTCCGCCGCGATGGAAGGGCGCGTGGTGGAGGTCGTCAACATCGAGACCGGCGCCCGTCAGAGCGTGACCACCAGCAACACCGGCGGCTTCACGGTAAAGGTGTCACCAGGGAAATATCGCGTGGAGCTGCGGCTGCTCGACGGCGAGACGCTGGTGAAGCAGCCGGGCGTCATCACCGTCAATCGCAGCGACGTGGACGCCCACGCCGACTTCGTCCTCGCCACTTCCCGTATCGCGCGTCCGCGCTTTGCCGCGCCCCCCGTCGACAACGGTCTCGGTCCTCCGATAGCGTAGAAGGCAGTAGGCAGTAGGCAGTAGGCAGTAGGCAGTAGGCAGTAGGCAGTAGGCAGTAGGCAGTAGGCAGTAGGCAGAGGACAGCGATCAGCGATCAGCGATCAGCGATCAGCGATCAGCGATCAGCGATCCCCGACTACAATACCCGGCGATGCGTGTTCCGCCTGAGGACGCCTCCAGTCCCGGCATGCGCCGCCGCTACGTCATCGCCATCATCGTCGAGGTGATCGTCCTCACCGCGCTCTGGGCGCTGCCTCGGGTCTTCGCCTAGGCGCTGCGCCGCATGCACCTCATCGACTGGCTCGTCGTTGCTGCATACCTCGTATGGATCGTCTACGACGGCTTGAAGCGGTCGAAGAACACACAAAAGGTCGAAGGATACTTCCTCGCCAACCGCAGTCTGCCCTGGTGGGCCGTCGGCCTGTCGGTGATGGCGACGCAGTTGAGCGCGATCACGCTGGTCGGGACGACGGGGCAGGGGTACGCGGACGGGATGCGGTTCGTGCAGTTCTACTTCGGGCTGCCGATCGCCATGATCATCCTCTCGGTCACGCTCGTGCCGTTCTTCTACCGCGCGCGCGTCTACACCGCGTACGAGTATCTCGAGAAGCGATTCGACCTGAAGACGCGGACGCTGGCGAGTGTCCTCTTCCTGCTCTCGCGCGGCATGTCCTGTGGCGCCATCATCGCCGCCCCGGCGGTCATCCTGTCGATCGTCCTCGACTGGAACCTGACGCTGACGATCCTCGCCATCGGGCTGCCGACGGTGCTCTACACGATGATCGGCGGCGTGCAGGCTGTGACGTGGACGGACGTGAAGCAGATGGCGGTCATCGTCGGCGGACTGCTCGCCGCGATCGCCACGCTCGTCCTGGCACTGCCCGACGGCGTCGGCTTCGGCGACGCGCTGCGCATCGCGGGATCGGCCGGCCGGCTCAACGCGATCGACTTCCGCTTGGACGCGCGGCAGACCTATACGTTCTGGTCCGGGCTGCTCGGCGGGCTCTTTCTCATGCTCTCGTACTTCGGATGCGATCAGAGCCAGGTGCAGCGCTACCTGACGGCGAAGTCCGTCGACGAAGGGCGGCATTCGCTGCTCATGAGCGCCTACTTCAAGATTCCCCTGCAAGCGCTCGTACTGCTCACCGGCATCCTGGTGTTCGTCTACTACCTGTTCACCCAGCCGCCGATGCTGTTCAGGGCTGGACACGGCGAAGCAATCGAACGCAGCGGCCGTTCCGCGGAGTATGCCGCGCTCGACTCCGAGTTCAGCCGCGCCTTCGACACACGGCGCGCCGCCGCCCTCGCGCTTGCGCAGTCCGGATCGGCAGATCGCGGCGCGGCAGGCGAGACGTTCCGCCGCGCGGACGACGAAGTAAAGGCGGTGCGCGGAAAGGCGGCGGCGCTCGTCGGCAGCGTGACGGGAGAGTCTGGCTATGGCACCAGGACCGGGGACACGCCGCAGGCGGACGTGAACTACGTCTTCCCGACGTTCATTACGACGAAGATGCCGATTGGCCTCGTCGGGTTGATGATCGCCGCGATCTTCGCCGCGGCGATGTCGAGCATCGCCGCCGAGCTGAACTCGCTTGCCACATCGTCGGTGATCGACATCTATCGCCGGCTGATGCGACCGGAGGGCTCCGAGTCCCACTACCTCGCCGTCTCCAAAGGCGCGACCGCATTCTGGGGCCTGTTCGCCTGCGTCGTCGCGTCGTTCGCCGCCGATCTCGGCTCGCTCATCGAGGTGGTGAACCGCTTCGGTTCGTTCTTCTACGGTTCGCTTCTCGGCGTCTTCATCCTCGCGGTCGGCTTCCGCCGCGTGACGGGCACCGGCGCGTTCGTGGGCCTCATTGCCGGCATGGCCGTCGTGCTCGCGGTTGCCTTTCACCCGGCGACGCAGGGCATCTCGTTTCTCTGGCAGAACCCGATCGGCGCGATCGTCGTCGTGGCCGTCGGGCTCGCGGTGAGTTCGTTGACGCGCGAAAAATAGGGCGCGGCGGAAAATGGAGACACCCCCATTCCCTCGAGCCACGCGGAATGGGGAGTATCCCCATTCTCCGCCTCTGCGCGGCGTAGAATGACGGCGATGATCCGTCATTTCGCCGCCGCCGCAATCTGTGTCCTGGCGGCCGCGTCCGGACGCTCGCAGCAGCCGCAATACGACCTCGTCATCACCGGCGGCCGCGTTGTCGACGGAACCGGTTCGGCGGCGCGCCGCGCCGACATCGCGATCCGCGGCGGCCGGAGCGCGGCGTTCGGCGCGATCCCGCGCGACGCGGCACGCGACGCGATCGACGCGACGGGTCTCGTCGTCGCGCCGGGGTTCATCGATGTCCATACACACGCCGACGATCTCACGGACAACCCGCGTGCGGAGAACTTCGTCCGCATGGGCGTCACGACCATCGTCGCCGGCAACTGCGGCGGTTCGGCGCTCGACGTCGGCGAGGCGCTGCAGAAGGTTCGCGACCTCGGGGCGTCCGTCAATTTCGCGACGCTCGTCGGACACAACACCGTGAGGCGCGCGGTGATGGGCACCGAGAACCGCGAGGCGACGCTCGACGAAGTCCGCAAGATGAAGGCGATGGTCTGGAAGGCGATGGCGGACGGTGCCGTCGGCTTCTCGACGGGGCTGCAGTACGTGCCCGGCACCTATGCGAAGCTGAACGAGCTGATCGAGCTCGCGCGCGTCGCGGGCAACGAAGGTGGCGTGTACGCGTCGCACATGCGCAACGAGGGCACGGCGCTCGAAGCGGCGATCCAGGAGACGCTGCGCATCGGCGAGACCGCCGGAGCGCGCGTGCAGATTTCGCACCTGAAGGTCGACAGCCCGAGCCGCTGGGGCGCGAGCACGAAGGCGCTGGCCATGATCGACGCGGCGCGCAAGAAGGGGCTCGACGTCGCAGCGGATCAGTACGCCTACACCGCCGCCAGCTCCACGCTCGGCATCCGGTTTCCTTCGTGGGCGCTCGAAGGCGGACAGGGGAAGATCGCCGAGCGGCTCAACGATCCGCCGACGTGGCAGAAGATCAAGGCCGAGATGGCGGCGCTCCTGGCAGAACGCGGGCTCTCCGACCTCTCGTTCGCCGTGGTCGCCTCGCACCGCGCGGATCCGTCGTTGAATGGCCTGTCGATGAAGCAGGTCGCGGTGAAGCTGAAAGGCGCAGAGAGCGCGGACGCGCAGTTCGAGGCGGCGCGCGACCTGATGCTCGCCGGCGGCGCGTCGATGGTCTACCACTTCATGTCGGACGAGGACGTCGAACGCATCATGAAGCACCCGTTGGTGGGTGTTGCGTCCGACAGTTCGGTGCTGACGCCCGGCACCGGCGCGCCGCATCCGCGCGGCTACGGCAACAACGCGCGCGTGCTCGGCGAATACGTCCATCAGCGCAAGGTGATCCGATTGGAGGAAGCCGTGCGCAAGATGACGTCGCTGCCCGCGCGTCACTTCCGCTTCAACAGCCGCGGGGAGATCAAGGACGGATTTGCCGCCGATCTGGTCGTGTTCGATCCGTCATCGGTGGCAGACGTCGCGACGTTCGAGAAGCCGCACGCATTCGCGACAGGCTTCTCGTGGGTGCTGGTGAACGGTGTGGCGGTGATCAGGAATGGCGAGCACACGGGCGCCAAGCCCGGAGTCGTGCTCGCTCACTCGTCGCGCAAAGCCAAGTAGGCAGCCAGCGGCCAGAGGATCAGGAACAGCACGCAGATACCCGCCAGCGCCATCCCGAACGTCGTCGTGGGGACGAGCGACGTCAGCTCGAACTGCGGCAGACCGAGCGACAGCTCGGGCGTCGGGAATCCAAGCCCGCGAAACCACGCCAGCAGCCTCGGCGACAGTACGCCCATGACGGACGCGAACACGGCCACGAACGAGACGAGCGCGATGCCCTGGACGACGGTGATCGGCCGCGTGGCGGCGCGCGCGGCCTCCTGGCGTGCGCGCATCTGCGCGCGGAACCACACGACGCCGGACGTCGGCGGATGCGCGCGCTCGAGCGCGACGTGCTTCTCGGCCATCAGCGGCACCGCGACGGCGACGATGTCGCGGCAGACGTCGCAGGCGTCGGCGTGCGCCTGGAGCTCGGGCCTGCCGGCGAGGCTGCCGTCGATCCCGAGGGCCTCGAACACCTCGTGCTCGCGAGGGCAATCGATGCGCCTGCCCTGAGCGACGTCGAAGGGGGTCATGATCGCGCCTCCGCCGCTGCCAGGATGCCGGCCAGCTTGCGGCGGGCCCTGAACAGCAGCAGCTTGATGCTGCCCGTCTTCAATCCCAGCACGTCGCCGATTTCGCGGTGCGACGAGCCCTGCGCGTAGGCGAGCCACAGCATCTGACGCTCGCGCGGCTTCAACTGCGCCAGCGCGCGGTGCAGGTCCTCGCGCCGGGCGGTGGCGGCGGCGAGGTCTTCGGAATCCGGCAGCGTCTCGCAGTCGTGATCCACGGTAATGCCGCGGGTGTGCTGCCGCCGCCGGCTGTCGCGAACGAGATTGGTGGCGATGCGATAGAGGTAGTTGCGGCGGTGCGATTCGCTCTCGTAGTCGACCTTCGTTCGCAGGAACCGGTAGTACGACTCCTGGAGCAGATCGTCGGCCAGGCTGGCGTCGCCCGTCATCCTCGACAGATACGCCCAGAGCGCCCTCGACGTCCGATCGTAGAACGCTCTGAACGTGTCTTCATCCATCGCAAAGGCGGCCTCCGCCTCGTCGGCTGCGACGGGCAGCCGTTCGACTTCGGAGAATGTCAGGCGACGAAAGCTCACGATTCAACCCTCAGAGACTCGAGTCGGGCCCGGCGCCGGCGGCGGGACCCGTCTCGATGAGCCCCATGCTCCGCGAGACGACGTAGGCCACGCCGGACGAGACGATGAACCCGAGGCCAAGCGAGATGCCGATGGTCGCGATGGCAAACAGCGGCTGCGCGACTTCCTCGATGACTCGGCCGCTGACGACGAGCACTCCCAGCGCTCCGGCCAGGATCACGATGCCCACCTGCACCGCCCATAGTATCCGTGAGACGGGAGCGCCGAGCGGCCTCGGCTGCGCCGGCAAAGCCGGCGATGCCCCGGCGCCTTCCAGGAACCGGCGGCCGGACGACGTCTGAATATACGCAAGCAGGTCCTCGTTCGACGACAGACGGTCGAACAGCTTGCTGTGGACCTCGGTCTGGGTCTTCGTCAGCCGCAACCAGCGCCGGTGGTCGATGACGGTTCTCACCAGCCACACGAGGAAGCCGCCGACGATCGACATCACGAAGGCCACCATGAGGCCTTCCATGAAGTTCTGCCACATGTGGATGGCCTGAGCCTCCTGACGGTATTCGCCCTGGAGCACGCTCACCCAGTCGAGGAAATAACCCGGGTCGCGCGCGACTTCGGGATGCTGCTTCAGAAAGGCTGCAACTCCCGGATACGCAGCAAGATAGGCCTCGTTCGTCATCAGCGACGGATCGAGCTTGAACACGCGCGCGAGGGCCGGCGGATGCGTGCCGAGCACCGACTGCCACTCGTCGCGGGTTTGCCGCGCGTCCTGGCTGATGGTTTCGATCGGAGGCTGAACCTGCTGCGGCTGAACCGGGGCGCGTTGTTCCTGGGCGATCGCGGGGGAGGCGGCGGCTACGAGGGCGGCACCGGCAAATATGTAAGTGAGAAGGCGGTTCGTCATCGAATTGGCTCCTGTCGTTTTCTTATTACGCGGGAGCCCGCCCGGGGTTAACCCGCCTTCGCCGCTCCGCGGCTTCGGCGAGGCAGGCCGACGGGTTCAATCGAACAACGCCTTCAGCTCGGTGCCAATCCGTCTAAGTCCTTCGCGCAGAAACGCTTCCCGTCCACCAAGCCAGATGCGCAGGTGCCCCTCCAGGCCCACGTGCGTGCCTGGGACGATCAGCGTGCTCTGATTCACGCGCACGCGCTCGGCGATGTCGAGGCTGGGGGTGTCCGCCGCGTATTTCACCAGCGCGATGGCGCCCGCCTGGGGCTCGCGCCAGGTGAGCCGGCCGCCGAAGCTGGCGATCCACTCGCGGGCGATCGGGAGGTTGTGCCGGAGAATCTCCTTGGTGCGGCCGTAGCAGCGCTCGCGATTGGGCCCTTCGACCGCGACGCGTGCGATGCGATCGGACATCTTGTTCGGACCGATCGTCAGGTAGTCGTGCTGCGTCCAGCACTCGTGGACGAAATCCTTCGGTCCAACCAGCCAGCCGATGCGAACACCCGGGATGCCGTAGGCCTTCGAGAGGCCGCTCGTGACGATCACGCGATCGCTCATCCCCCAGAAGCTCTTCGTGCGCGGCCGATCGATCTCCGCTCCGAGGTAGACCTCGTCGGCGAGCAGCCACGTGCCTGTCTGCTCACAGCGCTCGACGATACGCGCCATCGCCTCGTCCGAGAGCACGGCGCCGGTCGGGTTGTTCGGATTCGAGAGATACAGCAGCCGCGTCTTCGTCGTCACGGCGCGCTCGAATTCGTCCCAGTCCGGCTCCCACCCGGTGTCCTGCCGCAGGCGGAACGTCTTCACCTCGGCGCCGAGGCTGCGCGCGACGCCCGGCATCTGCATGTAGTTCGGCACTTCCATGGCGAGGTGGTCGCCCGGACGAAGCTGGCTGAGCGCGATGAGATAGTTGGCTTCCGACGTGCCGTTCGTGACCTCGATCTGCTCGATGCCGGTGCCCGGATAGATCGCCGCGATCCGTTCGCGCAGCTCGATGGTGCCGTTCGACTGGCTGTAGCCGAGCGGCTGATCCAGGAACGCGTCGAGATCGAATCCCATCTCGACGAGCTCCCGCAGCGTCAGCGGGCGCACGCCGCTCTCGCTCATGTCGTAGTCGACGATGTTCTCCCATGTCGACTGCATGCGCTCCATTGCGAACATTTCTATTGCCATAAGGCTTGGGGCGTTCGGTCAATGCTGAATGCCGAATGCTGAATGCTGAATGCGGTCGTCAATGCTCGAATGGTTGAATGCTGAACGTCAATGCCGAATGCTGAATGCCGAACACTGAACGCCTCCGTTCGCTCCGTGCTCTCCCATTTAGCATTCAGCATTCGGCATTCAGCATTGACCGTTTCCTCGAGTTACGGAGATCTTCGAGTTTGTCGAGATCGACATTTCCGCCGCTGACGATCGCGACGATTGGGCCGCCGCCGGCATGGCGATCGGCCAGGCCGGCGAGCGCGGCGGCGACGCTTGCGGCGCCGGACGGCTCGGCGACTACCTTGGCCTTGTCGAACAGCCACAGCGTGGCGTCGACAATGGCGGGATCGTCGACGGTGACGACCTCGTCGACGAACTGCTGCACGTGCGCGAAGGTGAGATCGCCGGGGCGCACGGGCATCAGGCCGTCGGCGACGCTCTGCGTCTTGTCGAGGGTGACGGGACGACCGGCATCGACCGACGCCTTCATCGCCGCGGCCCCGGCCGGCTCGACGCCGATCACTTTCACGTCCGCTCGGGATTGCTTGATCGCTGCCGCAACGCCCGCCACGAGGCCGCCGCCGCCAATCGGCACGAGCACGGCCGCGACGTCGGGCTTCTGCTCGAGAATCTCCAGCCCCGCCGTGCCCTGGCCGGCGATGATCCACTCGTGGTCGAACGGCGGCACCATCGTCAGGCCGCGCGCCTCCGCCTCCGCTTCCGCCCGCGCGCGTCGATCGGCCGACGTCGTCCCAGCGAAGATCACTTCTGCGCCGTACGAACGCGCGCCGTCGACCTTGATCTTCGGCGCCGTGGTCGGCATGACGACGACGGCGGGCGCCCCGAGCGTGCGCGCGGCGAGCGCCATCGCCTGGCCGTGATTGCCGGACGAGTAGGTGATGACGCCGCGACGCCGCTCGCCGTCGCTGAGCTGCGCGACCATGTTGTAGGCGCCGCGAATCTTGAACGCGCCAGCCGGCTGCATGCTCTCGCACTTGAGGAATAACGGCCGCCCGGCGGCCGCCGACACGTCGACGAGCGGCGTGACCCGCGCGATCGGCTTCACGCGCTCGGCAGCCTGCCGGATTTCAGTCAGTGAGACCAAGCTCATAGTGATGGTGGTACGCAGCGCTGCAACACGGAGGGCACGGAGGGCACGGAGCCACTTTGGTTTTGCCTATACGACTCCGTGTTCTCCGTGTTCTCCGTGTTAGAACGCTGTGGAAACGTTTCAACACGGAGGGCACGGAGGGCATGGAGCCACTTTGGTTTTGCCTATACGACTCCGTGTTCTCCGTGTTCTCCGTGTTAGAACGCTGTGGAAACGTTGACCGAGATTATGTCACGGCGGCGGCAGCAGCTTGCCCGGGTTCATGAGGCCGAGCGGATCGAGCGCCTGCTTGATCGCGCGCATGACGTCGAGCGCCTCGCCGTGTTCGGCGGCGAGGAACTCCATCTTGCCTAGGCCGACGCCGTGCTCGCCGGTGCAGGTGCCGTCCATCCGCAGGGCGCGCGCGGCCATCCGCGCGGCGAGGTCGTGCGCCTCCTGCAATTCAGCGGGCGAGTCGGGATCCAGCGGAAAAATCATGTGGAAGTTGCCGTCGCCGACATGGCCGACGAGCGCCGCGGTCAGCGACGAGGCCGCGATGTCGGCGCGCGTTTCAGCAATGCACTCCGCGAGGCGCGAAATCGGCACGCAGACGTCGGTCGTCAACGCGCGGCTGCCGGGCCGCAGCGCCAGCGCGGCGAAGTAGGCGTCGTGACGCGCCTGCCACAGCCGCGCGCGCTCGTCGGCGCCGACCGCGCGCTCGAAGCTTTCGCATCCGTGCTCGCGCGCGATCTCTTCGACCGTCCGCGCCTGTTCCTCGACCTCGCGATCGGACGCGCCGTGGAACTCGAAAAAGAGCGTCGGCGCTTCCGCGCGATTCAGCTTCGAGTAGCGGTTCACCGCCTGCATCTGCACCGTGTCGAGCAGCTCGGCGCGCGCGACCGGAATCGCCAGCTGGATCGTCGAGATCACGGTCCTCACGGCGGCGTCGACGTCGGCGAAGTGACAGACGGCCGCGGCCACCGCCTCGGGACGCGGCTGCAGCCGCAGCGTGATCTCCGTGATGATGCCGAGCGTGCCTTCGGTGCCGACGAACAGCCGCGTGAGGTCGTAGCCGGACGATGACTTGCGCGCGCGGCCGCCGGTCTTGATCGCGCGGCCGTCGGCCAGCACGACGCGCAGCCCCAGCACCAGATCCTTCATCGTCCCGTAGCGAACGGCGGTCGTGCCGGAGGCGCGCGTCGCGGCCATGCCGCCGATCGTCGCGTCCGCGCCGGGATCGAGGAAGAACGTGAGGCCGGTCGCGCGCAGATGACGATCCAGCTGCTGGCGCGTGACGCCAGCCTCCACCGTGGCGTCGAGATCGTCGGCGCTCACGCGGACGATGCGGTTCATGCGCGTGAGGTCGATGGTTATGCCGCCGCGGACCGCGTTGACGTGTCCCTCGAGGGAGGTCGCGGCGCCGAACGGTACCATGGGGCAGCGGTGTGCCGTGCACACGCGCGCGATCTGCTGGACCTCCTCCGTTGTCGTGGGAAAGACGACGAGGTCCGGCAGGCCGGGCGCGTGATACGACTCGCCCCTGCTGTGATGCTCGCGGACGGCCGACGTCCGCGACACGCGGTCGCCGAGGAACGCGAGATCGGCGGCAAGCTGGTCGACGGTGAGGGTCTCCATCATGTCATCGCGCGGTGGCAGCGGTCGTCGTCCGCGGCCGCGCGCCTTTCACGTATTTGTCCATCCAGTTGATCATCTCGGCGAGCGTGTGCAGGACGGACTCGCGGGCCGCGTAGCCGTGCGCTTCGAACGGGAGCGTCACGTAGCGCACGTGCGCGCCGTGGCCCTTCAGCGCCATGTAGAGCCGTTCCGACTGGACCGGGAACGTGCCGGAGTTGTCGTCCATCTCGCCGTGAATCAGCAGGATCGGCTCGTTGATCTTGTTGGCGTGGAAGAACGGCGACATCCGCCCGTAGATGTCCGGCACTTCCCAGAACGTGCGCCGCTCGGCCTGGAAGCCGAACGGCGTGAGCGTCCGGTTGTAGGCGCCGCTGCGCGCGATGCCGGCGCGGAAGAGATCGGAATGCGCGAGCAGGTTCGCCGTCATGAACGCGCCGTAGCTGTGGCCGCCGACGCCGATGCGATCGCGATCGCCGATCCCCATCTCGACGACCTTGTCGACGGCGGCCTGCGCGCTGGCAACGAGCTGCTGGACGTAGGTGTCGTTTGCCGTCTCGCCAGGGCCGATGATGGGCATCTTGGGATCGTCGAAGATGGCGTAGCCCTGCGTCAGCAGGAACAGATGCGACGATCCGCCCGGACGCGTGAAGCGATACGGCGAGCCGGTCACCTGTGATGCGTCGGCCGGATCGGTGTATTCCGTCGGGTACGCCCACATCACCACCGGCAGCCGCTCGCCTTTCTTGTATCCCGGAGGCAGATAGAGCGTGGCCGTCAGATCCACGCCGTCCTTGCGCTTGTAGGTCACGAACTGGCGCTCGACACCGGCGAACTGCGGCGCGGGATCGACGAAGGTGGTGACCGCCTTCCTGGCGCCGGCGGCGACGTCGCGGACGAAATAGTTGGGTGGATCGGCCGGTGTCTGAAACAGCGTGAGCACGGTGCGCATCTCGTTGTCGAGGGGCGCGACGATCGACTCGAGCGTCTTCTCCCCGGCGCGGAACAGACGTTCGGTCTTCAGAGTCTTCAGGTTCAGCCGATCGAGGAATGGCCGATCGCCCTCGGGCGATGCGCCCTGGCCCGTCAGATAGATGTCGTCGCCATTCTGCAGAATGACGCCCGCGGGTCCCGGCTTTGCGCCGCCGAGACGCCTCGCCATCAGCGGGAAGCCCGGATTCCCGTAGGCGTCCTGCTGCCGCCGCTCCCACAGCTTGCGCGGCTGCGCGCCCGGCTCGAGGATCCACGTCCGCGTCCGGCGTGTCTCGCGATCCGATTCGCTGAGCAGCATCACCCCTTTCTCGGTCACCGACAGTCCGCCGTAGCGCCACTCGGTCTTCGCGAGCTCGGCCGGCGCGGCGGTGAACGGTGCCGCCAGCGTCATCACCTTGTCGCGGAACGGCACCTTGTTCCGGAGATCGCCTTCGTCCAGCGCTTCGCTCCAGACGATCGTCGCCGGTTGATCGCGCCGCCACGTGAACCCGCGCGGTCCCTTCGCCACGCCGTTGATCGGCACGTTTTCGGTCGATGGCTTGTCCGCCAGCGTCTTGACGATCTCGCCCTTGCGGGTCCACACCTCGTACGACGCGGGGAATCCGTAAAGCGCCACGAGCCGCGAGTACGGACGCTTGATGCGCCAGACGATCAGGTGCTCGTCGCTGGGCGAAAGATCGGCGTTGAAGTACAGGCCAGGCTTGCCGATTGGCGTGCGCCCGCCAGTCGCCGCATCGACGAACGCAAGCTGGCTGGCGAAGTAATGGTCGAGCAGCGCCTCGTCGTGCTCGGTCTTGAGCAGATCCTGAGCCGTCCACACCGGTGCGGCCGTGCCCTCGTTCTCCTGAACGTTAGGACCAGTGGGCACCCGCGGCGCGGCCGGCGCCGGTCCACGGCCCGCGGGCACGAAGCCGCACAAGAGCGTCACGCTGTCTTCCAGCCACGAGCAGGGTGCGCCCAATGTCCCGTTGAGACGCGCGCCGACGGTCAGCGGCTTCGACTGGCCAGTCGCCGTGTCCGCGACCCAGAGCTCCATGGCGCTGTCGGTCGTGTTCAGGAACGCCAACCGGCTGCCGTCGGCGGCGAAGCTCACGGCGGAGATGTTCGCGTTCGGCGGCACCGCCACCTTGCGCTCGGCGCCGGTGGCGATCGTCTTCAGCGTGATGCCGAACGTCGATCCGCCGCGCTGCTGCGTGCCGTTCGTTCGCGGGTTGATGCGGGAGCCGGCGATCCGTTCGATGGGCTGGGAGAGCTCCGCGATCGTCAGCATGCTGCGCCGGTGCGTCAGCGCGATGGTCTTTCGATCGGGGCTGACGATCACGCCCGGCGTCGGCGCGGCGTCGAGGATGTCGACGACGACCTTGGGCGGCAAGAGATACGTCGAGCGGGAGGACTGCGCGACCAGTCCGGCCGCGGCACCGAGGATCAGGACGGACAGCAGCGCGAAGGATCGCAAGCGCATGGCGGGACCTCTCTTCGAGGATCTGACGCGGTCCAAGGCCAAGGAGCCAAGGACCAAGGCCGACGTTGGTCCCTTTGTTATATCCCAGAGCGGCGTCGCTAAAATACAGCATGCGCACGGTGCTGCTCGTCGCGGCCGCGCTCGGCGCACTCGCGCTTCCGCCGCAAACGCCGCCGCGCGGCGAGCCTTTCGTGCCGGTCGGCGTGTGGTACGGCGGGGGAGACGCCGCCCGCCGCGATCTGCGGGCGATCAAGACGCTCGGATTCAACACGGTCTGGACGGAAATCGACTGGCGCGCGGCCGAGCCGCAGCGCGGCGTGTATCGGCTCGACACGCTCGAGCAGTTGCTGACGCACGCGGACGAAGTCGGTCTTCGCGCCGTCGTCCAGCTCCACACCGGCTCGATGCCCGTGTGGCTCGGCGTCGCGTACCCGGACGCAGCATTCGTCAACGATCGGGGCGTCAGCGCCGATGCCGCGACCTCAGGCGTCTGTATCGATCACGACGGCGTCCGCTCCGCGCTCGCCGCCTTCACGGCGGCCGTCGTGCAGACGTCCTCCCGCCACCGCTCGGTCTACGCCTTCGACGTCTGGCGCGATCCGCACATCGTCCGGCCGGCGTCCGGCGCCGCGGGCGAGTACTGCTTCTGCCCGCACACGCAGGGACGATTCAGGCAATGGCTCAAGTCGAGGTACGGCCTGCTCGACAGCCTCGATGCCGCGTGGCGGCGCACGCACGCGAGCTGGAACGACGTCGTCGCGCCGCGGCGTTCGGAGTCCGCCGGCGGCGTGGCGTCTGCCGACTGGCGAGCGTTCATCACCTTCAAGCTGCGCGACGACCTCGCGTTCAAGACGGACACGGCGAAGGCGGAGGGCCGATTCCTCACGGCGAGCCATGCGGACGTGCCGTCGATGCTCACGAGCCCGGAGTCCGGGTTCGGGACTCCGGACGACTGGCTGATGCGCGGCGCGGTCGATCGCTATGGCACCGCGCTCTATCCGACGCTCAGTGCGACTGCGGCGATGACGCCGGTGCAGGTCGGGCTGACGCTGGACGGCATCCGCTCGGCGACCGGCGACCGGGGATGGTGGCTGGCGCGGTTGCAGGCCGATCCGCCGGCCTCCGGCGCGGATCTGCGTTTGTGGGGCTGGACGGCCCTGTCGCGCGGCGCCGGCGCGATCGCGTTCGACTCGTCGTCTTCGCTGCAGGACGGCGAGCGGGCAAAGACCGCGGGAGAGTTCGCCGGCATCATCACCCGCAATCCCGCGCTGTTCGCGCCGCTCCGCCCGCGTGCGTCGCGCGTCGGGATCCTCTACGACCCGGCGTCGGCTGACGCCACGCGCACATCGATCGCCGATTTCTACGGCGCGCTGTTCGAGCAGAACATCCAGGCGGACTTCGTCCACACGGGATTGGCCACGGAGGAAACGCTGCCCGCCTACGACGTGTTGTTTGTCCCGAACGGGTCTTCCGTTGCGGCCGGCGCGGCCGCGACGCTGAAGGCGTACGTCGCTCGCGGCGGAGCGCTCGTGATGGATTCGCGCGTGAATCTGGCGATTCCAATTCCGCGCTACGGCAAGGGCCGCACGGCGCGACTTGCCGGCACCGGTCTCATTCCGCGCATCGCCGACGTCACAGGCGTGCAGCCGGACGTCCGGATCAGCGGCGCCACCGGCGTCGTCGAAGCCCGGTTCGTCGAGTCACGCGACGCGCTCGTCCTGATCGCGCTGAATCACTCCAACGACCCGCAGCGCGTGACGCTCGCGTTTCCAGCGGGGACCAAGCAGGAGTTCTGGCAGAACATGGAAACGGGAGAGATGGTGACCTTTGGTTCCAGCGCAGCAGGCATCACGCTGTCGCACGCGTTCTCGCCGCGCGACGCGCTCGTGCTGATGATCCGGAAGACGTCGCCCTACGACAAAGCAGCGGTGGACGATCTGGCTGGCCGGTGACCTTCGGCTCCGGAGGCCGAGGAAAGGAGGCGACCGGGGGCAGCGTGGAGCCGCTGCCCCCATTTTTCCTAGGGTTTTCGCATACCCGAGACGACCTGGACCGGCTCCCAGCCGCTACCGATTGTCAGTCGTTTGTCAGTCGTCTATCGTCTCGGTGCCGAACGTCAACTACTCGCGGAAGAGTTCCTCGATGTCCCGGCTGCCTCGGACGACTCGTTGAATCACAACGTCGTCGCCTTCAACCCGATATAGCAGGATGTACTCGCCGACCGAAAAAGATCGGATACCCGATCCGAGTTCCTCGCGCGCGCGCCCCGCGTGCGGGTACGTGGCCAACAAGGCAAACCGTTGGCTCACCGACTCGATCAGCTTGTACGCGATTTCGATGTTTCCGCTCTGAAGAAAGATGTAGAACGCTATGTCCTCGAGATCGCGTTCGGCCTCCGGGGCGAGCCGATGTCCCATCAGCGGGATGTGGCGGAGCGCTCGGCGGCGATTCGGTTCCGAAGACGCTGTTTGATCTCTTCAGCGAGCGCCTTCATCGATTCTTCCGTGATCTCGCGACCCTCACCGCGGGCCAGGGACGCCTCGGCCTCCTCGACCATCGCGACAATTTCAAGTCGGCGCCGTTCGCGCTCTTCCCAAAGCGCCAAAGCCTGACGCACGGCTTCTTCCTCGTCGCGGATTCGTCCCGTGTCGATGGCCCGCTTGACGAACATTTGCTGATCCGGCGTCAACTCGACGTTCATAGGTTCACCTCGTTCAGGATACACCGACACGCACAGTGGAGCTACCGGCCAGCATCCAGCGTTCGTGGTGCTGCCGGGACGCGAGCCGTGCGTAACGGACCGGAGGCTCTATATTCGATTTTGACCCTCGTGATTGCGACTCGCGTGATGAGGAACGCTTCAACGCGCGTGGAGGCAGAGGCCCCGGTCACGACGACCTCGATCGCGATGACGACCTGAGTCAACTCGACACTCGTTCACGCCATCGCGAGGACGATGATGCGCGGACACTCGGCCGCGGTCCGGGTGACTCGCGGCAATCAAATGCGTGCGGCTGTGTCTGTGGGACGTGTTCTCCGACAATCAGGATGTGATCACCGCGGATGACCGCATGGCTGACATCGGTTCATTTCGTGCTGCATGTGCGTTTCTCGACGAGCACTTGACCCGTGGCCAGGAGGGCTGGCGAGACGGCGATTACCTGCGGTTCTACCTGGGGACGAGCTGGATCTCTAGACGCGCGGATCTCACGCCGGTTTACTTGATCTTCCGGCGACTCCGATCGGTCGGAGCTGACTGGATCTACCACTTTCCCCAGCTCTATTTGGCGGAGCTTGTGCCGAGCGATTCGGAGAACGAACACGCAGGAACGTACTCTGTTTCCGAGTCGGCAGCCGCGCAGCTGAACGAGCAGAAACGCTGCGCACAGATGGCGCAGATTCGAGCGGAGATCGACGAGATGAACACTCGTGCACGCGAGGAAGCAATGGACCGTCCGCCGCCGGCAACCGTACGCGCGTACGTCAGGTGTACGGACGCGATCCGCGCGGTTGGCCGCCCGCGTAATGCTGCCGATCCCAGTTACCTGCTTCGCGAACTTGGTGATGACGTCTCGCTCCTGTGGGAAGTAAGGCCGACAGGCGCGCCAGATGCAGCCGCCCTGCAGTTTGCGAACGACGACCAAGCCGTGTTGGCGATATGAATAGCGGCTGCGTCAACGCAGCAGCACCGTTGGATCAACGTCTGCGGCACGCCGCGCGGGATGCCACGTCGCCAGTAGCGCCACGCCCGCAACCGCCACGGTCACTGCAGCCAGGGCGGCGGGATCGAGCGCGCGGACACCGTAGAGTTGCGACTCGATCCAGCGTGCGCCGACGTACGCGGCGGCAATGCCAGTAACAGAACCGGCGAGCACGAGCCTCAGCGCCGATCCGATGACGAGCCGTTCGACATCGCGCCTGGTGGCGCCGAGCGCGACACGGACACCGATCTCACGGCGTCGCTGCGCCACAAGGAAGCTCATCACACCGTAGATCCCGGCCGCAGCGATCAGGAAGGAGAGACTTCCGAATCCGCCCACCACACGGGTAGCGATGAGCCGTCCTGCATATTGACTCGCGTAGGCATCGTCCACGAATTCGAGCTTCAGTATGAAGCGGGAGTCGATCGCGCGGATCGCCCCGCCCAGGTCGCCGAGCCGGTTCCTCGAGTCGACGCGCGCAAGCAGGCTTAGGATTCCGTAGCTGCCGCCGGTCGCTCGCGTCGGAGGGCGAGACGACCGCGCCGGTAGCGGCGGCGGCTGCCGGAGGTAATACGTCTGGAAGACCCGATCCGTACGCCCTCCTGGCGGGTCGTACACCGTTCGCACATGCGCTGCGATTCCGATGATGTGCCGCCATGTTCCTTTCGGGTCGGGTCGGTACGAGCGTCCGACCGCGTTGTGTCCAGGCCAGTACCGGCTCGCAAACGTCTCGCTGACGATCACGTTCGTCGGCGGGTCTCCGGGTTCGAACAGCCGGCCTGCGAGCAGCGGGATCCGGAGCACCGAGAAGTACTCGGGTTCCACGTCCAACTCGGCGATGTTGATGTTCTCATTGATCAGCGGACGGCCGTCGATCTGCAGCGCTCTGGGCTCGTAAGATCTGCCCCCGTGGGGAGGGGCAGACGTGTCGGAGGCAGCGAGAACGCCGGGGCGCGTGCGGACCCGGTCCAGCACCAGGCGTCGCAGTGCATGCCGTTCGCCAGGGCCGCTGTATGCCTGCGGCGGGATCGTCAGGCCGATCGACACGACGCCAGCGCTGTCGAAGCCTTTCTCCTGCGCCAGGAGTGCCTGATAACTTCGCACGTACGCGACGCCGGTCACCAGCAGCATGACCGCCACCGCCACTTCCGCAGACGTCAAGAGCCGTCTGATCGTGCCGGACCACGTGGAGGCACTGACTCCGTGCCCGTCCTGCTTCAGCAGCGTCACCAGGTCGATCCTGGCGGAGAACAGCACGACCGGGAGGGAGGAGAGTACCCAGGCGACTGCGGCGACGAGGGCCATGAACATTAACGCGCGCGCGTCCACGTCCACCGGGTTGGGACCGCCGCGCAGCACAGATACCGGAAGCCATGTGGCGACGGACCCGATGCCCACGTGGGCGAACCAGGCGCCGAGCGCCGTCGCGCCCGCGGTCATGACCAAGCCCTCGGCCGCCGCAATCCCGGCGAGCCGGAGGCGTGGCGCGCCAAGCGACAGCTGAATCGCAAAGGTGTGCGCGCGATCAACCGCGGTGGCCAGTTCCAGGCTGGCGACGTTCGCGCAGGCCACCAGCAGAAGGCAGACGGCGGCACCGAGAAGAGCCAGAAAAAGTCTCCGCTGTTCGTCCGGTGCCCGCGCGAGCGGCAGCGTGCCCGGTTGCGCCGTGTAGGGCGGCTGGGTAGCCGCGGCAGCGCCGACAGCAGCGCTTCGCTGCGCCATCACGGAGGCAGCGAGTTCCTGCGAGACACCTGGCGTCAGCCGGGCCAGTGTGCGAACACTGTCGGCTCCGCGAGCGAACGGGCCTCGCGGATCGAGCGCCCTCCAGATGCGGTAGCGCTCTTCCGGAAACCGAAAGTCCGCCGGCATGACTCCCACGACGAGCAACGATTCGCCGGTCGTCTCCAGCCGCTGTCCGACGGCGCGCACGGGATTGCCGAAGCGCTCCAAGGCGAGCGCATATGCAATCAGCGCCGGCTGCAGGTCGATCTGCTGTTCGTCTCCTGCCACGAACGAGCGGCCCCAACGCGGCCGCGCGCCGAGAAGCTCAATCAGGCCGACGGTGATATCTGCCGTCGGTACGATCTCCGGTTCACCGCTTCCGCTGAGGAACAGATTCCTCGAGAGATAGCCGTGCAGGGCGCTGAAGAGATCCGTCTGAGCACGCCATTGATCCAGGAGGGGTGGCGACATGAACGGATCGCGGTCTCCCGTTCGGGGATCCACGCGCTGGATTTCGACAGCTGTTCTGGATGCGCGTAGGGAATCCGCTGGAAGACGGCCGAGTCGGCGACAGAGAATAGCACCGCGTTCGCTGCGAGGGTGACGGCGAACAATGCGATCGCGAGCACCGCACGCCAGCGCCGCCGGACGATGTTCCGCACCACCGACCGCAGATCCGCCGCCGCCCGATCGAGCACCCTCTGCATGCGGTCCTTTGGCCGAGGTTCAACACGGTGCCACATGATGTTGAGCCGTATTGAACCGTGGCCGACAATACTACTGCTGTTTCTCTGTGTTGGATATGCTCGTACCTTTGCGGTCAGGAACGGTGTCTAACCGGTTTAAGCAGACATGTTCACTACGGCCGTCGTTCTCCTCTTGATTACCGGCGGAACTACGGCGCAGCGGCCGGAGCAGGCGACCGCATGTGAGCGTGAAGGCGCCACGTTCGTTGGGTCCCAGCCGTCGACGCTGAGAGATCGGGAACGCCTGCCAAAGAAGGTGCGCCACGTTGCGCCTAGATATCCTGAGCTCCCGCCTGGCACCTGCGGCAGCGGGATGTGGATCGGCGAAGTGCTTCTCGACGCGCGCCCGCGCGATCCAGCGGCCGCAGGATGGCAAACCGAAGCGCCAGGGACATGTGATGTCCTGTGGGTTACGGGCGCTCCGGCGAGTGATTTTCCGGGAGCACTTGCGCGTGTTCAAGGCTGCCCTCGCTGCGCTCGGCGTTGGCGCGGCCTTGACACGCGCCGCGCGCTCCCTTCCACAGGCAATTGCCGGAGCGCCAGAGCCACCACTGACAGCCGTGCCGGCGTTCGTGGCGGCGATCACGACGGCGGTCGACGTCCACGCCAGCTTCGGCGCGATCTCCAACGTAACGGTCACGGTCGCACTCGCGAGGCCGGCCAAGTGGCCAATGACCTCGTCACCGATCTTCCCGGCGTTGGTTCCTACGCTCAGGCGGTTCAGCGCCACTCGACCGTGGAATCGAGGGATCTGCCTCGCGCACGTCCTGGCTTGTCCTGGGTTGCCGGGATTCCGGCAGACTCGCGATTTCCTGCCGGCAAAAGGTCAGGGAGATCGTCCTGAAGCAGGTCGGCGCAACGAACGGCTCTGATTTTCCGGAGAAGTCGCAACCCTCTACACGTGCCGTTCTTGCATCGTGCGGCGCGCCAGGAACGACCGATCCGATCGTGGTCTTCCGGCCATTCGTCTCGCTGGGCGTCTTAACTGTGCTGTGGAGATACGGCGCGGTTCCTGCGATTCTTAGGCCAGAAAGGAGAGCCCATGCGGCTCGTGACGGCAGTAGTCCTCGCGATGTCCGGGACCAGCATGACCCAGGAGTTACCCGCCCACCCTTGTCTCGAATTGGTCGTCAAGACAGAAGCGCACAGATTAGCTGGCCAGGACGTGTCCGAGCAAACGCTTCGAAACCTCGAATCGGTACTACCGGGTGGCAGTGCCGAGGTCCGGTATGTCACCGACGGCCGGGCTGTTCAAAGCACGCTGTCGGGCCGAATGTTCGGCGCCGACGACGGGACCATCCGGCTCCTCCCCCATGGCAGCTCAGACCTCCATGTTCTGAATCCGACGGATCGTACGTATCGATTGGAGCCTCAGAACTGGCAGGTCTTCGCGGGCCAGAAGCGGGAGTTTCGATTCGAAGTCCCGGGCATCTTGAAGAACATCCTCGGGCACAAGGCGTATCAGGTGACCGGCCTGGTGCGCGTCGACGTGCCGCCGATTGAAGGTGCGAACCCCCAGGTGATACACGAAGTCCGTGCGGAGATCGGCAACTGGTGTACCGGCAGCCTCAAAGTACCTGCCGCCATGGCCAAGATGATGGACATGACGCTGCGTCTGGTTGGCAGCGGTGACCCACACTTCGCGGAGTACCGACAGGCCTGTCCGCTGGCGCTGCAGTCGGCAGTGAGATTGTCCCTGTACCCTGTTTTCGAGATCGTGTCGACAACGACATCAATCCGTCAGCTGTCCCAGGTGCCTCCCGGTACGTTTCGACTGCCTGAGGGCTACCGGCAAGTGGCGAAGGCCCCAAGCGGTGGAGCCAAGCAGTGATGCGTTCCGGCGAAGTGGCCGATCGGTCCGATGCACGATTTCGCCCGTGAATTCGTCGTCGCGCGCCGTCAATTGCGCCAGGCGCGCGGTGCTGTGACGAGTCTGACGATTGCGATTGGGCTCAGCGTGGGTGCCAACCTCGCCGTCTTCACGCAGGCGTACGAGGTACTGGCTCCAGCGAGCCCCTTCCGAGACTCTGCAAACCTTATCGTCATCGAACATACGGGTCGATATTCCAGCACAGACGATCCTGATGTTTCACAAAGTCGGCTCTCCCAGCCGGACTTTCGTGATCTCATACAGCAGCAACGAACGTTCACGGCGATCGGAGCGGTGGAGGTCCCCCGTCTGGCACTCATGTGGGGAGCCGATCGGCCGCGCGCCGTCTGTCGCATCTTCGTATTGCCGCACACGCTCGAGGTTCTTGGCATCGTGCCAACGATCGGGCGCGCGTTCGGCCAGGCGGATTTCGAATCGGGCGCCGCAGGCGTTGTTCTCCTGACTGAAGGGGTGTGGCGCAGATCCTTTGCCGCGGAGCTCGCAGCCCTCGGGCGCTCAATTCGACTCGACGAGCAGCCATTCTCGGTCGTTGGTATCGTGCCAAACGACGTCGCCGAGATGCTGCAGCCGCGAACGCGACTGTTCGCGGCCGATAGGAACGATTTCTGTGTGGTTACCCCGCTTGTGCCAGGGACTGCTGGGGAAGCGGAAGGGGTGATGGGCTATTTGCGGAGTGAGCAGGGACGAAACGCCCCCTCGCTCTTGGTACTCGGACGTCTGCCCGCTGGTGTTTCGCGCCTCGATGCCGATAGGGAGTTGTCGGTGATCGCTGACCGCCTGCGCCAGCAGATCCCCACACGACCTCACGACTTCACGCTGCGAGCTGTCCACTTCCACGCGTGGCGAACCGCGGCGATTCGTCCGCTCGTCCTGATGCTCGCCGTGGCCGCCGCGCTCACGCTCCTCGTCGCATGCGCGAACGCAGCCGGGCTGTTGATGGCAGAGAGCGTGAGACGGGCTCCAGAGTTCGCCACCCGACTCGCGCTCGGCGCCACGCGTGGGCATCTGGTGCGAGTCGTCGCCGCGAGGTCTCTCCTGTGGTGTCTCCCGGGAGGCTTGGCGGGTCTTGTCCTGGCGAACGTTATCCTCGGCGTCGCCACATGGGCTGGTCCGGCAGGCGGCGACCCGATGGACTACACGTACGTCCGACAGTGGTTGCTGTTCATCAACGGTGTGCTGACAGCCGTCGTCGCCCTCACGAGCGGCGCCGCGGCCGTCTGGGCACTCCGTGGCCAAGACCTCAGTCAGTCCTTACGCGAAGGTGCGCAGACACTCGCAGGCCAGCCGCGCCGGCGAGCAGCAATGGCTCTCCTTACCCTCCAAGTGGCCGCAGCGGTCGCGTTGGCCTTCGGCGCAGGACTGTTGTTGCGCAGTCTCTGGATTCTGAGTACCTCTGATTACGGCTTCGATCGGCAACGTGGCTTCGTGGTCGACGTTCGACTGCCACGTTCGCGTTACCGGAGTACCAGGGAACAACTCGAGTTCTACGGTCAGGCGTTGTCGAGACTTCGATCGTTGCCTGGCGTTGCGGCTGCGGGCCTGAGCTCGTCTCCGCCACTGACTGAGTCCATTACCACTCTCTCGGGCAGCCTGAAACTCACGACACCGAATGAGGCGCGCACTGTCGAACGGCTTCACGCGCAGTTCGTCAGTAGCGGGTACTTCGAAGCACTTGGAGTGAAACTACTCCGCGGCCGCACGTTCTCGGCGGAAGATGAACAAGCCGGGGGCGGGGCTATCGTGGTCGACGAGACCTTCTGCAGCCGTTTTCTTGCGGGCAGCGACCCGCTCGGCGCCGTACTCTGGTTCGGTCGGGATGCTCTCCGCATCGTCGGCGTGGTCGGCGACACGAGACAATCCGTCGATGTGGAGCCCGTATCGCGCATGAGGACCGATGCGGGGACGGTCTACCTGTCGCTGACGCAGCATGCCCGACCGCCGACGTGGCGCTTCTTCGTCGTACGGACGTCAGAGCGTCCTGCAGACGTTGCTCGTGCCGCGGTTGATGCGATGATGCCGCTCGACCCGTCGGCATTCATCGGCGATCCAAAGAGTTTCGACGACCTGATCGCGACAAAAACAGCAGCCCAACGCAGACTTTCCGTTCTGCTGGGCGTGATGGCCTCCATCGTGCTCCTCTTGATGGCGGCGAGTGTGACAGCCGCGCTCAGTCAGCTCGTGACCCTTCGCTCGCGGGAAATCGCGATCCGGTACTGCCTCGGGGCAGGTCATCATCAGATCATCGGTTTAACCTTGAAGCACGTGGGGGTGACGCTAGGCGGTGGTCTATTCCTAGGGGTGACCGCGGCGCTGCTCCTGAGCCGCGCGCTCGCCCACCAACTCTACGGCGTCCGATCAACAGACGCGTGGACGCTCGCGTGTGTGCTCACCATCTGCGCCGTTCTTAGCAGCCTAGCAGCCGTCGGACCTCTGCGACGAGCCTCTCGGATCGATCTGCCGGGTACACTTCGCAGCGTGTAACACTATTCAGGCCTGCGCTCCGCGACCGTAGCCGGGCTGTCGACCTGACGCTGACGCGCAGCGCTTCACTCCTACACTGACGCGGCGGAAATTTCCCGTCCGCGGGCGTGCACGTCGGCTGGTATGGAGCAAGTGGTACATCGTCCGCTCCTGCTGCATGCGAGCGAAGCCGGAGGTAAGGTCGTTCGTGCTGTCGACGAGGAGGCCGCAGGCCTCCTTCGCGAGACGGCTGATTACCGCACCCGCGCGTCGCGCGGTAACGTCCGCCACGTGTGGACGATTCGCGAGCCGCAGCTCACACCGCCCTTGCCGGCCTTCAATAGAGCCATCGTCCGTGCCGTTCGGCAGTGGCAATACGAACCCTTTGTCGTTCGGTCACGGGCGACGCCAATCTGCCTCACCATGCCCGTGAACGTCGAATGGCGCCAGTTGGTGAAGGTGTCCCGAAGGAGCCTGATTTTCTCCGGCGAATGGGTGCTCGTTAACGACACCCGCTCGAACATCGAACAAGCGTCTGCACTGACGCCGTGATTTGGTGCTGTCGCGAGGACGAAATTGGCAGACTCCATTTCGACACCCGCCAGATTAGTCATGTCCTGTGGTCCACCCCCGACGAACTGCGGCGGAAGCTTACCGACAGAATTCGGGGAACGATCCTCACGCCGGTGAAACTCACGTAATGGTGGTCAATCGGCACAACCCGCAGCGTCGCCTGCCGATAGTCACGTCGCTGAAGCGATCCTGTCGATCTCCTTCAATTCGAACTCGATCGCGAGCTTTGCGACGAAACGCGTAAGGTCGGCGAGTGGCGCAAACGCCTCCTGGTTGAACGGATGTGGTTGCAGCTTTGTACTTCGCCGCGAGAAGTGATGAAGTTGTTGCCGCATGCGAATGAGAAACCGCTGGAGGCCTTCAGCCGTCTCGGCACAGCGGTAGGAGACCATGAGCGGGCGCAGAACCGCGACCTCCTCCGAGCGTGGGGTACCCGCTGCGAAGTAGGACCTCACGGCCACCTCGCAGACCAAACAAAAGGTCCTGGACTTAGCAAAGAGCTTCATGATCTCTTGTTCGCCAGAGCGTCCTCCAGCGTAGAGTCCTTCGATGATGAAATAGTAGGCATAGAACGCCTGAATGAACTCGCCATTGAGCTGGCGATTGGTCCCATCGCGCATGAACGCCATCGACTCGACCAAGTCGTCGTAACGAACGGTTCCGTCAATGACGTCACTGAGAAATCGATGCATCACGGTGGCGGGGCGTCGCTGTTTGGTCCTGGCGACGGAGATGCCCCACGCTTCGACACGCCTTTTCTCCTCTGGTGTCTCGGGGACCAAACTCGTCGCGCCTTCCCAAGCATTGATTCTCACCAACGGATTACCGGAGTCGGTGGCGTAGCTCAGGACGGATTCCACGGCCAGCAGACAGCGGCGTGCTGCTTCGTCTACCGCCGGGTCGACGTGCACAGTCAGTGGCGGGGCGCAACTCGGATCAGATGGCTTGGGGCCGAATGTCGCATGCATTGTCTCTGCCGCTGCAGGAGGAACATCAAGAATCACAGCGATGGTGTCTACACGCCCCTTCTCATCGCTACGAAATTCATAGCGAATGCCGGAGCGGTCAATCGTGACAATCGTCTGCGGCGTCTCAAAGTACAGTTCGCCTTCGACGGCTGCCTCAATCGAATACTTCACGACCGGCGATTGTACAGCGCCGAGGTGTTGGGCGCCGACATTCCGGGACGCTCCGGTCAGGCTCGCGACGCGCACCAAAACCCTTCGACCTGTCGAGGCGTCGGCAGTCGTCGTGGCCGCTGGATAGACTCTGAGCACGGCAGCGTCGTCGTGGATGAAGACCGCCAGCGGCGTGGAACGAAGAAAAGGAACGGTGCCCTGGGCGGCCTGAGCGCTTTCACTCAGAACGCTGTCGCACTCAATATGATGCTCGGCCACGCCGACATCAAGCAGACGCAGCGTTACCTGAACATCACGGACGAAGAACTGCGGAAGGCCATGACCGGCCTGTGGGAACGGCGCCGCCGGCTCCGAGCGGTCAGCCAATAGGGAGTGCCTGTAAATGACTCTGAGGCGCTACCGATTGTCAGTCAATTGTCAGTCGGGATCTGAAACAGTGGCGCGCCCGACAGGACTCGAACCTGTAACCTTCTGCTCCGGAGGCCGAGGGTCTCGCGGCCAACCGCAATCAGCGGGTGCGATCGTCGTTTCATCGCGTGATCTCATCGAATGCAGCCGCGAGATCGCTCTGGCCGAGCGCCTCATCGAGCAGGCGCAACGTCACGCGTATCCGCTGCGCGTCGAGTGAACCCCGGTGAATTCGCCACAGCCCTCTGGCGTCGTCGACGTCCTTTGGCCTGCCCGCCAGCAGCTTCGTGACGATCAGGTCGGCGATGTCGATGATTGGCACCTCGGTGCCGCCGACGTCGTACGTCTTCACGCGAGCGAGAAACTCGTCTTCGAGCCCGGAGCCCGCGAGTACGACGTCGAGGGGCATCGCGGTGGCGAGGTGCACGAACGGCATCACGCGCGTGCGTCGAACGAAATCGGGATCCGCGGCGGTCAGTTCAAAGCCCGCCCGTGCCATGTCGGCGGCGAAACCATCCGGGAGTTCCGGTGTCAACGCAAGCGTCACGTCGACATCGGCACTGAGCCTCGGGACGCCGTACGCAATCACCGCCTGCGCACCGAAAACATACCAGCGACCCCATCGCGCGAGGACGGGTGCGAGCGCCCTCAGGAGCTCAACGGCGGCGGGCTGAACCGGCACGATGAAAAAGCTCGGCGAGTCGGATGTGTGAGCGAAGATCGTCGTGCCGCGTGGAGTCGGGCCATCCGCGATCGTGCTGTAGCGCCTGCCGCCGGAGCTCGTCGGCGATGCGCCAGGCCTCGGCTGGGCCAAGTCGCTGGATGCGTTCGGCCCAGTAGGCATCCTTGCGCTCGCGCGCGGCCGCCCAGTCCCGGGTCACGAAGCGGCGGATGTCCCTCGTGATCACGCACTCATTCTACCGCCGGCTCGCGTGCTGAAACGGAGCGCGAGTCGGCTTCCGTTCGATCGGCCTGCCGACGGTCGGCAGGCGTCCGTCGCGCTGCTAGCTCCGCACGTAGCCGTAGGCCGCCATCCGCTTGCCGCCGACGCTGTGCGCTTCCTCTGAGAGCGCGTGGACGCCGCAGGCGTCGATCCACCGGTTGTAGAAGTTGAAGAGCGCGCAGACCGTGATGGCGAAGTACAGCGCCTCGTCCGTCCAGCCGGCCGCGCGCGCGGCGTCGAGATCCGCCGGCGTGATGCGCGGCGACTCGTGATTCACCTTGTCGATGAAGCGGAAGAGCGCCTTGTGCCGGTCGTCGAGCGGCGACGACTCGACGTCGCGCAGCACCGCCTGCACCAGCGCGGCATCCCCAAGCAGTTCCGCCGCAACTGCGGCGTGGGACTTCAGTCAAAACGGACAGTCGTTCCGGCACGACGTATAAGCCGCGATCAGCTCGCGCATTCCGGGGCTGAGCGGCGCCGGCCCGCGGAGGATCTCCTGCGTGAAGCGCGCGAGGTGCTCGGTCGCCGACGGGAGGAACGCGAACAGGTGCCAGATCTGCGGGTACTCCAATCCCTGATTCTGCATCTGCTCGATCGCCGTCCGGTACGGCCCCGGCTTCGCGTCGTGCTCGACTTCCGGCAGGAACATCGGTTTCATTGACAGTCCTTTCGAATCAGACATGCTGGGCCGCCGGCCTTGCCGCGTGCCGGGCACGCGACCACGCGATCTCCACGAGGTTGCTCACAGGGCCGACGAAGAACAGCGCGTAGTAGGGAGCGTGCACCCACTGGAGCAGCCGGAACACCGCCTCCACCGCGGCCACCAGGAACGCGACCAGCACCGGGCCGCGGAACGGCCGTACCGTCGTCTTCGGGTCCGTGATCATGAAGAAGATGTAGAGCTGATACATGGGTCCGGTGATGGGCGCCACTTCGCTGAGGAACGGATGCCCGGTCACCAGCGCGCGGAGCCAGGCGAACGCCACGAACGAGACGACGTAGGTGAACGTGATGTGAAACCGGCCGAGGCTGTGGATGATCACGCCGCCGAAGCACCACACGACCACCATCGGCAGCAGGTTGTTGCCCCATTGGACGCTCAGGCCCGCGACGGTATCGGCGGCGAGCACCAGCATCGCGACGATGCCGAAGTTCGACGGGTTCCAGATGTGGCGGCCGTCCACGCGCAGGACGTACTTGGACGTGATCGAAATAGCGGAACACAGCGCGTAGGGCCAGAACGCCGGCGATCGCACGAGCATTCCGACGCTGATGCCGGATATGTAGGCGCTCGCCAGGTGCGGCCACCTCCCGCTGAACAGCCGTCCCAGCACGAGCTCCACGCCGATGGCCACGCCGATCGCGAGCGCCGTACGCGACCAGCTCTCGAGGAACGCGAACGTGATCTGGCCGATGACGAGCACGATCGTCACCAGGATGGGCGCGAGATATCGCTTGTCGATCGTCATGCCGGCTCCTGCAGCCGATGGACGCGCCCCGCGGCGAGCCGTTCCAGTTCCTGCGTCTTCCCGGAGGGCCAGCGGACGACGACGCGATCGACCGTCGCGTGAGAGCCGAGCCCGAAGTGCAGCCGCCGCTGGTTCTGCGAGCAGAACCCGGACCCGCCCGCCACCTCCTGCACCTGCCGGTTGCCGCCGCCCCAGACGATCTCCACCTGCGCGCCGATGCCGCTGCGATTGCTGCACGGCCCGCGGCCGGACGCGTCGCGGCATCCGCCCTCGAGATCGAAGCCGATCCACTGGCGATCCTGAGCCACGTCGTTCCGGTAGAGGAGCAGCGGCCCGCGCTGGTTCGCGACGATCACGTCGAGCGCGCCGCGGCCGGAGAGATCCGCGAGCGCCACCGAACGTCCGTCGTGGCGATCGGTCGCGCCCACGAGCTGCGCGACGTCCACGAAGCCGCCCGAGCCGTCGTTGATCCACAGTTTCTTCGGCTGGTATCCGGCGAGGCTGCGGCTGCCCATCGCCGGCCAGTTCGCCGCGTCGGAGATGACGGCCTGGTGCGCGCCCGCGATCTTCGAGTAGTCGTACCAGTAGCTCTCGTCGCGCGACGCCGACACGTAGCCGTTGACGAGATACAGATCGAGGAAGCCGTCGTTGTTCAGATCGCCGAACTGCGCGCCGAAGCTCCAGCCGCCGAGATCGACGCCCATCGCTCGCGCCATGTTCTCGTAGGCCGGCAGCTCGCGCGATCCGCCGGTCGGGACCCACAGGTTGTTTCCTTGTAGCAGAATGCCTTCTTCGGAAATGTTGGAGACATAGATGGCGAGCCTGCCCTGGTTGAGCACATCACCAACCGACGCGTTCATGCCACTCTTTGGCGCGTAGCCGACTCCCGTTTGCCGTCCGGCCTCGCGGAATCGTCCGCCCTCGTTGATGAACAGCTCCGACACGCCGTAATCGTTGGCGATGAAGATGTCGGGATAGCCGGTGCCGCGCAGGTCGGCGGCGACGGCGGCGAGCGCCCATCGCGACGACACGAGCCCCACTTGCGCGCTGACCTCCTCGAAGCGGCCGCCGCCGACGTTGCGATAGAGGAACTTCCGGCCGCCGTTGTCCGCGTACTCGAAGCTTTCCGGCATGATCCTGGTATCCGCCAGGCGCCACAGGTTCAGCCGTTCCGCGTAGTAGCCGCCGAGGAAGAGATCGAGCCGGCCGTCACGATCGAAGTCGAGCCAGAGCGCGGTGTTCAGATTCGCCCACTCCGGCAGCCCCGCGACATCCGTGACGCGCGCAAAGCGTTGTCCGCCCACGTTGCGAAACAGCTCCGGCCGCCCCCACTTGTAGAGGAACAGATCCTCGTAGCCGTCGTTGTCGTAGTCGCCGAACACCGAGCCCATCGACACGCCGGTCGCGGCGTCGTTCACGGCGGCGACACCGTAGCGATCGGCAATTTCGTCGAACGTGCCGTTGCCGCGGTTGCGATAGAGCCGGTTGCGCGACCCTTCGCGGCTGTTGGTGACGTAGAGATCCGGATGGCCGTCGGCGTCGACGTCCGCCACCGACACGGCGGCGCCCATCGACGCGACCTGCGGCATGATGTGCGCGAGCTTCGGATCGAGCGTCGGCGCTTCGTGCTGGAACTCGATGCCGGCCGCCTTCGACGCTTCCGTCAGTCGGAATCCGTAGCGCGTGTGGACGTCAGGCGCGGCGGCGGACGGCGGCGGCCCGGCGCGACGCTGCACATAGCGGATCACGGCGGGTGTCGCGAGCATGGCGACGAAGAGCACGGCCAGTAGCGGTCGTCCGTAACGCGTCATGGGTCGGCTATTCGGGCTCCTCGCCCGCGGTCTTCACGCGCAGCGCGTCGCGAAACGACCTGGGCGAGACGTAGCGTGTGTGGTAGCGCTCCCAGTCGGCGCGGTGCCGCTGGTAGACGGGGTCGTCCTCGAGGCGTCCGGTTCCAGGGACGTATTGCGGCGATCGATGCGTCGCCAGCGGCAACACGGTCCGCGACGCCGTGGTATTGAAGTCGCCGTCCTTGACCCACCCGTCGCCGACGAGCACGAAGTCCCTGACCATGCCGGGCGGAGGCGGCGGCGCTTCGGCAAACGTGACGCGCAGCTCGTCGCCGGCATTCATGATCATGTAGCGATCGTCGACACCGGTGACGAGCTCGCGCACGTCGCCGAAGCGCGTATGGAACCCTTCGAGATCGCGCCATCGCGGTGCCGTGCCGGCCAGCAGGTAGCGCGGACGCTCGGGCGTGCTCGGGTCCCTCTGCTCCGTGACCGAGTAGCCGCGGAAGCGCAGGTCGGCTGACCTGAGATCGAGCCGCCGCGGCTGCGGCGCGACGTCCGGCCGGCCGATGGCCCACCCGAGCCGATCCCAGAAGATCTCCAGGTTCGTCGCGAGGCGCAGCCGGCGCGGTCCGGCAGCCGGGAACACACCGGCCAGATCGATCAGGATCGTCTTGTCCTTCCCCGCGGGGAAGCCGATGCCGGTGCGAACGGGCCGGAAGCGCCCCTGCGCGTCGGCCACGTGCATCGACAAGCCGGTCGGCGCGGGATGGCGCCCCTGACTGATGGCGACGTTGACGGAGCTGTCCGTCGGATGGACCCACCCCTGGGCGACGAGCCACAACGGTCCCGTCCGGGGCGCGCGCTCGGGCAGCTCGACTTCGACGTAGTGATCGCGCATGACTCCCTGGTACGCGCCGCGTCCGGCGAAATCGAGATAGCGATCGTCTCGCGCGCGCACGATCTCCCCCACGTCGCGGCCGCCGTCGTCGCGCACGGCGCCAAGCTCCTGCACGGGCGCGGTGGCGATGACGCCGGGGCGCGGCGGCGGCACCGCGAAGCGCTCGTCGACGAATACTTCGGTGCCTTCGGGATGATCGACGGCGAGGAGCGACACGAGATCGAAGAAGTGGGTCTCCCAGAGCTCGGCGGTGATGCGCAGATCGTACTCGCCGCCGCGCGGCGCAAGCTGATCGCCGCGAATGCGCACCCAGTCCTCGGTCATCAGCACGTCCGCCGTCGCCTGCGCGTTGATGCGCAGGCCGAGCGGCGATCGCCAGATGAAGTCGGTCACGAACGCCATCTCGCGTCCGTTCCACGCGAACAGCCACGGGCACGATCCCTTCAGCCGCTGGCTCGCACTGACGGCCGTGTCGGCGGCGAGATCGAACTCTGACTGCAGCACGCCGTTCGGCCAGGCAATGCGCGCCACCTCCGCGGATGCCGCCTCGCCGAGCCCGAAGTGAACGACGGGAGCGGCGATGGGCTGCTTCTGCGCGTGGAGGCCCGTGCGCACTTCGACTTCGCCGCCGATGCCGAACGAGTTGATGCGCTGATCTCCCGTCGCCGTCATTGCGCGCGGACGGATCGCCTGCCAGCGATATCGTTTGGAGCCCGACGTTCGCGAAAGGCGCGCGCCGTCGGCCGCTGCGTTGAGAAGCTCGAGCCGTCCGTCACCGTCCATGTCGGCCGCCGCGCCGATGCCGCCGGGAAGCGTCGCGCCGAGCGCGTGGTACCCGTCGCCACCGAGCAGCGCGCGCGCCGCGGAAGGCGTCGAGACGATGACGTCGCCGGCGCCGTTGTTGTCGAGATCGGCGATGAGCAGACGCGTACCGCCGGCGGCCAGCCCGGGCACCGCGGCGATCTGCGCGAGGGAACCGGCTTCGAGCGTCGAACCGTTTTCCGGAATCGAGAGGCGCGACAGACGACCATCCGGCGCGACGCCGATCAGGTCGAGGACGCCGTCGCCGTTCGCGTCGGCCGCGGCAATCGCCGCCGCGCGCGGGAAGCTCGCGGGCACGGCCGTCTCGCGAAACCGCGAGCCGCGCAGGTTGAGGAACACGCGGACGGCGCCGCTGTCCTCGAGCAGCGCGGCGTCGGGCACCCCCTCGCCGTCGAGATCCGCCCAGGCAAATCCGCGAATGCGCGCCGTGTTCCCGAACGGCGTCTGCACGGCGAACGTGCCGTCGCCGTTGTTGCGCAGGACGATCGCCCCGCCGTCGCGCTGCGCCGCCAGCAGATCGAGATCGCCGTCGGTATCCACATCGGCGGGCCACACGCCGTGCATCGCTGCGCCGGTGACACCCGCGGGCAGCCGCGTTTCGGCCGTGACGTCGGAGAACCCGCGCGTCTCGTCCTGCCGGTAGATGCGGAGCCCGCCGGCAGCCGCAAGCACGAGATCCGTCCTGAAGTCGTAGTTCAGATCCGCGGCAACAACGCTGTCGGGCCCGGGCGGCGTCGCACTCCGCCCCGGGAACGCCAGCGTAGGTCCGGATGCGAACCGCACGCCGCGTGGCCCGGCAGCGATCGCGGCCGGCGCCGCATCGCCTGCCGCCCAGAACGCGCCCGCCCATACCGTGTCTTGCAGCGGTGCAGCGGCGGCAGGATCCGTCCTGACCGCCAGCTGCGCGTCGGGCGCAGCGGCGTGCGGTGCCGGATTCTCCAGCGCCACGAGGCGCACGAGCGGCTCGCCGATCTCGCTGCGGGGCGTTGTCGCCTCCTCGAGCGCCGCGCGGTACTCGGGGTCGCGGATCAGCATGTTCTTCAGGAAGATCACCAGTCGTGCGGTGGCGCCGGGATCCCCGCCCGTTGCGCCGCGCAGGGCCTGGAAGCGCTCCCGTGCGCCGGCCGGCCACGATCCGGCACGCGCGCCGAGCATGTCGATCGCGCGGCCGAGCGCCGCGCGATCGCCACGGCGTGCCGCCAGGCGCGCGTATTCGATCTGCGCCGCGAGGTTGTTCGATCGCGCCGCCACGTCTTGCAGCAGGTGCTGCGCCTCCGCCTCGTTCTGATCGCCGCCGGCCCGTTCGAGCTCCAGCGCCAGCGCGTACGATGCCTTGATGTCGGCACGATCCAACTCCATCGCGCGGCGCCAGTAGCGCACCGCGGCGTCGAGGTTGCCCCTGCGCCCTTCGGCGAGCGCCAGCATGCGCTGAATCGCGGCGCTGTCGGGCGCGAGCTGCGCCGCCTTCGACATGCGTTCGACCGCCTCGTCCACGCGCTGCTGCCGCAGCAGCAGCAAGCCGAGATTGGCCCATCCGGCCGGTTCGTGCGGTACGAGTTGAACGAGGCGATCGAGCTCGGTCCGCGCGTGCTGTTCCTGGCTCGTCTGCATGGCGGCGAGCGACACATAGAACGCGGTGACGGCCTGACGGTATGTCGCGTCCGACACGCGCGGGCTGCGGCGGCAGCCGGCGGCCGCGACCGCCAGCGCGACGACACAGGTGAGAACGATGCGAGGCCTCATCACGGTGGCCATTACCGGCGCCGCGCCGCAGCGAGCGTCCGCTCCGACGTCAATCCCTGGCCCTCCGTGACGACGATGGCGCGGCCTGCGTTCAACGTCCCAATCCGATCGCGAACGCCGCTCGGCCACTCCACGACGACTTCGTCGAGCGCCCGTGCGGCGCCGAGCCCGAACGTGAGGGGAAGCTCTGACTGCGACAGGTAGCTCGAACCGGTGCGCACCATGCGCGACTGCCAGGTGGATCCGATCCGCGCCCGCACCCGCGCGCCGATGCCGTCGCGATTCGATCGCGTGCCGCGCAGCGCGATCCGCACGCTGCCGTGGGGAGCCCGCAGATCGTTGCGGTACGAACGCACGGGCCCGCCGTTCGTCGTGACGAGCACGTCGAGATCGCCGTCGAGGTCGAGGTCTCCGAACGCCGCGCCCCGCCCGACCTTCGGCGCGGCGAAATCGGCACCCACCTGCGGTGCGACATCCGTGAACTGCCCGCTGCCCCGGTTGTGGAACAGGTGCGGCGGCTCCGCGTAATGCACCCGGCCGCTCTTCGCCACGCCATCGTCGATGTGGCCGTTGACGACGAGCAGATCGAGCAGGCCGTCGAGATCGGCGTCGAAGAAGAAGCAGCCGAAGCCGAGCGTGAGGCGGCTTGCCCGGCCAAGCTCCGTGGACGGCGCGCGATCGGAGTAGACACCGCGCCGCACGGGGACGTAGAGCCCGAGCATCTCCCCCGAGAAGTTGGTGACGACAACGGAGGGCAAGCCGCTGTTGTCGAAGTCCGCGGCGTCCGTCCCCATTCCCGCACGCGCGCGGCCGTCGTCGCTGAACGCCAGGCCGGCCTGCACGGCGACTTCCTCGAACGTGCCGTTGCGCCTGTTCCGGTAAAGCTTGTTGGGTTGCGTGTCGTTCGCGACGAAGAGGTCGGGCCATCCGTCGGCGTCGAAATCGAGCATCGTGACGCCGAGCGCCTTCGATGTCGGATCGAAGAGGCCGGCGGCGGCCGTCGCATCCTCGAACGTGCCGTTCCCCTTGTTCCGATACAGCCAGGACGTCGTGCCACGGTAGGCCTCGGGCGTGCAGTAGGCCTTCGACTTCCCGTCGGCGCTGCAGAAGACGTCGGTTTCCGGCGTCCACCGCACGTAATTGCAGATGAGAAGATCGAGCAGCCCGTCGCGGTCGTAGTCCACCCAGAGCGCGGACGTGCTGAAGCCGCTCCGCCCGCCCAACCCCGCGCGTTCCGTCACGTCCACGAAGCGGCCGCCGCCGGCGTTGCGGAACAGCCGGCTCTGGCCGACGCTCGTGACGATGATGTCGCGGTGGCCGTCGTTGTCGTAGTCGGCCGCGGCCGCGCCCATCGCGTACATCGGGACGTTCAACCCGGCCCTCGCGGTCACGTCCTCGAACGAGCCGCCGCCACCGTTGCGGAAGAGTCGCAGTCCGCTGTGCGTCGAGCCGGCGCGGGGATCCAGTGGCGTGCCGCTCAGGAGCAGGATGTCCTGGCGGCCGTCGCCGTCGGCATCGAACACGGCCACGCCGGACCCGAGCGTCTCCGGCAGGTACTTGCGGCCGAAGGCTCCGGTCGCATGCTCGAAGCTGAGACCAATCACAGCCGTCGCGTCGACAAACGTGAACCCGGGATCGCGGGCCATCGCGCCCGCACCGGCGGCGATTGCGCCGGCGGCCAGGCACGCGAGGATCGGCGCCATCGAGCCGTCACGTCTCATTGCGGGACCAGTCCCTTTCGTACCGCGATCAGCACGAGCTCGGCCGCCTTGTGCACGCCGAGCGTCGCCATGAGATTCGTCCTGTGCACGGCCACCGTGTTGGCGCTCACGCCGAGCAGCCCCGCGATCTCCTTGTTGCTGCGCCCGAGCGCGATCAGGCGGAGTACCTGGATCTCACGGGCGCTCAATTGCGCGAACGGATCGGCGTCGGCGCCGGCCTCGTCGGTGCCCTTCTCGCTCATCGCGGCCGCGAGCTCGGGGCTGACGAACTGCCGGCCGTCGGCGATTGTGCGGACCGCCCGGATCAGATCCGTCTCGAGCGCGCTCTTCAGGATGTAGCCGCGTACGCCCGCCGCAAGCGCGTTGCGGACGTACTGCAGGTCTTCGTGCATGCTCAGGATCAGGATCGGCCGCGACGGCGCCTTGCGCAGGATCTCGATGGCCGCATGGAGCCCGTTGATCTCGGGCATGGCCATGTCGAGCACCACGACGTCGGGCGCGAGCCGCTCGTCGAGCGCGATCGCCTGGGCGCCGCCCGCCGCTTCGCCGACGACCTCGATGTCCTCCTCGTCTTCGAGGATGCGGCGGAAGCCCTGGCGCACGAGGCGGTGGTCGTCAGCCAGCAGGACGCGAATCGCCATCCGTCACGCCACCTCACGCGGCGGCGCGGCGTTGCACCGCGGGACGACGAGGTGCACGACCGTGCCGCCGGCCGCAGGACGCCGCACGTCGAGCTCACCGCCGATCAGCTCGGCGCGTTCCCGCATGCTGACGAGCCCCATGCCTCGCTGCGCATCCGCCGCGCGCTCCTCCTCGCGAAACCCGCTGCCGCGATCCTGGACTTCCAGCTCCAACCGTTCTCCCTCACAGGCGAGGCGCACCTGCGCCTCCGCCGCGCCGGAGTGCCGCGCCACGTTGCTGAGCGCCTCCTGCACGATTCGATAGACGTGGATCGCACAATCGTCCGCGACCGTCTGCACCGGGCCGGACACCTCGAGGGACGTGCGGATTCCGGTCTGCTGTTCGAACTGCTCGACGCAGCATTCGAGCGCCCGCTGCAGCCCGAAGTCGTCGAGCACGCCCGGATGCAGCCACCGCGAGCGGCTGCGGATGCCGTCGAGCGCCTGCTGCGCAATCGCGCGCACGGTCTCGAGCTCCGTCGCCAATGCCGATCCGCCCGCCACGTGCCGCCGGGCGCGGCCGAGCAGCGTGCCGATCGCCGTCACGATCTGTCCGAAATCGTCGTGCAGTTCGCGAGAGAGCGAGCGCTGCACGTCCTCCTGAACGCGCAGCATGCGCCAGGACAGCGTGCGGAGCTGCGCGCTCACGTCCGCCAGCTCGTGGAAGGCGCGCCGATTCGACAGCACCACCCATGTGCCGATGCCGAGCGTCACAGCGAGCAGCACCGCGACCAGGACGATGATGTTGCGCGCGACGCGGTCGTATACCTCGCGGTTGGCGCGCGCGGCATCCTCCTGGACCTGGTGGTTGACCACGAGGAACTGCGCGACGAGCGAGTCGATCTCGCGATGTTTTGGCATGAGCGAGCCGCGTACGATTCGCCGAGCCTCGTCCTCGTCGGTCCGGCTCGCGGTGAACATCCGATCGGCTTCGCGCCAGTAGGTGCCCACCGTCTCGACCAGCCGGGCCTGCTGCGCTGCCTGCCGCACCGGCGGCGCCAGCTCGCCTTCGAGCCGGATCGCCTCGGCGAGGTCGCGCTGGACGCGCTCGAAGGCGGGCCGCCAGCCGGCGAGCGGATACGGTTCCGTCCCGTCGAGCATGTCGCGCATCAGCCCGGCGAGCGAGGCGAGGTTGTTCTGGATCCGCAGCAATTGCAGCGAGTCCTTGCGATTGCGATCGCTGATCGCCGTCTGCTCGTCCCGTAGCCGCCGCACTTCGGCGTGCGTGTACGCGCCGATCGCCGCGATCGTGCACACCGCGAGCGCGAGGCCGATCGCCAGCGGCCGCCAGGGTGAGCTCCGCTCGGGACGGTACCTGGATGCCATGCGGAACGCTCAAGTCTACCGCCTTCATGCCGGGCGTGACGCCAGCGCCGCGGGCGCCGGTACCGCGCCGTAGCGCGGCAGCAGGAGCATGAGCCCGCCGACCGCCAGCGTGCCGATCGCCAGCGTGCCGAGCAGCGCCTCGTAGGAGCCGGTGGCGTCGAACGCGCGGCCCATGAGCACGGGGCCGAGCGCGCCGGCCACCGCGTACACGGTCCACGTCAGCCCGTAGAGGACCGAGAACGATCGCAGACCGAAGTAGCGCGACAGCATGTAGGGCGTGACGTCCGCCTCGCCGCCCATCCCGAATCCAATCAGCGCGGCCGCGAGCACGCCCGCCGGCAGCGACTGCGCTCCTGCCAGCACGAACGTGCCTGCCGCCGCCAGCGCGAGCAGCACGAACGACACGCGCGCCGCGAAGAACCGATCCAGCAGCCATCCCGTCGCGAGCCGGCCGATGAGGCTCGCCGCCCCCATCGCCGACAGCGCGAGCGCGCCGCCGCTCGCGGAGATGCCGCGGTCCGTCAGCAGCGCCGCGATGTGCGCGATCGCCGCGTTCTGCGCGATCGACGCGAAGAACAGGACGGTCACCAATATCCAGAACACGCGCGACCGCACGCCCTCGGCGACGGTCGCGCCGCTGACGTCCACCTCCGTCCCCAGCCGGACGCCGGGACGCTCGCGAATCGTGCCCAGCACCGTCGGCAGCCCGACGACGAGCGCCATGCCTCCGAGCAGCAGGAACGCGTTGCGCCACCCGGATATCCGGATGAGTGCCTCCGCCACCGGCGGCAGCACGATCGCGCCGACCGCCCCGCCGCACATCATCACCGCCAGCGCCACGCCGCGGCGGCGATCGAACCAGCTCGAGACGGCGCGCGAGTACGCCATCTGCGCCGTTCCGTTGCCGACGATGCCGAGGACGACGAAGGTCGCGTAGAGATGCGACAGGCGCGGCGTCAGGAACGCGAGCGACGCAAAGGCGCACCCGAAGACCGTCAGGCACGGCACGATGACCCGGCGCGGGCCGTGGCGGTCGAGCAGGTAGCCGAGCCCGGGCGAGCAGATCGCGACGGTGATCGCCGCGAGCCCGAACGCCGCCGACACCTCCTGCCTCGACCACGCGAACTCCTGCGCGATCGGCTTGAGGAAGATGCCGAACGTGTAGACGAAGAGCGACGCGAAGCTGACGAAGACGCCGGCGGCGGCGCCGAACGCGACCGTCCAGCCCTGCCGCCCGTCCTCCTGCGCCGCGCTCGCGCCGCTAGAAGATGATCTTGAGCGCAAACTGCATCAGCCGCGGCGGGCCCGCGGAGAGGATCCGCCCGAAGTTCGGCGAGTTCAGATCGCCGACCGGCAGCCCCAGATTCGTGCGGTTGAGCACGTTGAACGATTCGGCCCGGAACTGCAGCCGGACGCCGCCGACGGGCACCGTCCGGACGAGCGACAGGTCGACGTTCGCGTACGACGGCCCGCGCGCGATGTTGCGGCCCGCGGTCCCGAACTGGCCTGCCTGCGTGCGCGGGTCGAGCCGCTGAAACGCCGAGCGATCGAGCCACTGGTCGACCGTGTGCGGACCGCTGTTCGGATCGCCCACGAGGTTCGGACGGCTCGCGGCGAAGCCGGAGATCGGCGGACTGTTCGCCTGCAGCGCGACGTTGGCAGAATCGCTGACGGTGAACGGCGTGCCGGAGTTGTAGGTGCCGATGACGTTCACCTGCCACCCGTTCAGCAGCCCGTGCAGCGCGGGTGGCGCGCCCTTCACCTTCGGCTCCCACGTGGCGCTCGCGACGAAGCGGTGCCGCGCGTCGAACAGCGAGGGTCCGTACTCCGCGTCGAGATCGAACGGGTTCTGCGCGAGGTCGTTCTCGCCGGCGAGCGGCTTTGCCGCTGCGCCCGACAGGTTCATCGCCGAGAGGTGATCCATCGATTTCGACAGCCAGTAGGAGACGTTGAAGCCGACGCCGGCCGCAAACGTCCGCGACAGGCTGATCTGGCCGGAATGGAAGTTCGACTTCGTGATGTTCCGCAGCATCGCGACCGTCGAGTACTCGCACGCGCTCCCGTCCGGCGGGCAGTTCGCGTAGAGACGGCGGCGGTCTGCGTTCTGCGCCGTCGCGCCGGGGCCATACACCGCCGGGTTCGCCTCGACGTTGCGCGGCAGGCGCGCGGCGGCCGCCCCGACGTAGCGCACCTCGAGCAGGTGCCCTCCGCGCAGCGCCCGCTGGATGCTCACGTTCCAGTGCTGCGTGTACGGCGGCTTCGCGTCGACGTCCATCGCGAAGACCGTCGAGGGACGCACGAACGAATTGGCCGACGGCAACGCGCGGCCCTGATACGGGTTCTGGAAGTTCAGCCCGGCGCCGCTGTATTGGTTGAACTGGGCCCACGGGATCGCGCTGATCGCGATCTGCGAGCTCGTGCCGGCGCCGTTCTGGAACTGATCGAAGTACAGCCCGTAGCTGGCGCGGACGGACCACGTGCCGGCACCGGTCGGGTCCCACGCGAACCCGCCGCGCGGCATGAAGGCGTGCGCGCCGTGCGCGATCCCCTTGCCGACGCCGGGATCGCCCGGGAAGACGAGCCCCTGCGGCGCGTCGGGCCGCACGCGCGACTGCACGCCCGGCACGAACCCGTTCAGCCGGTCCTCGACTTCTGTGAACGGCTCGATGCGCTCGTAGCGCACGCCGTAGTTCAGCGTCAGGCGGCCGCCGGCCCGCCATTCGTCCTGGACGTACGCCCCTGCGTTCCACAGGCGCAGGCCTCGCGTGAAGTCGCCGAGTCCCTGGTAGAACGTGACCGGCGCGCCCAGCAGCAGATTCGCGATCGCGTTGTTCGTCGGAAACGTCCCCGCGAACACGAAGAACCCATTCGGCGCAATGGCCTGGATCATGTCGATGCCGGTGCGCCGGACCTCGCCGCCGATCTTCAGGAGATGCGCGCCGCGGCTCCACGTCAGTCCGTCCTGCACTTCCAACGTCGTCTGCGTCGAGTTGCGCGGTCCGGTGATGGCGCCGCCAATCGGCGTGTAGCCGCTGATGTTGAAGAACGGCGGTCCCTGGCCGATGTCGTTCGCCGGCTCGTAGCCGAACCCGAACTCCGGCGGCGGCCGGCGGTTCAGCCGCTGATCGAACAGGAACTCGTGGCGGAGCCAGGTGGCGCGCAGCGAGTTGGTCAGCGATGGCGACATGATGCGCGTGCTCGACAGCAGCAGCGAATGCGTCGCCAGGTCGTCGCGCGTCGGGTAGCCCGGCACGTCGCTGCCGCGCACCGACACCGGATTGATATTGTGGCCGCCCGAGTACGAATAGCGGCCGAACATCTGGTCGCGCGAGGACGCGTTGACGTCGATCCGCGCGCCGGCTTGATCGAGCACGTTTCGTGCGATCAGCGTCTCGCGGTACACGGAAGGTGACACGTTGCCAAGCGGATACAGGTCGAGAACGCGCCGCGAAACCGGGTTGATCGCCGCCGGAGGGATCTGATTGCCGGGGAACGGCACGCCGCCGGCGGCGAGATTCAGCAGCGGCGTGCCGAGGCCCGAGAAGTCTCCCTGCCGCTGCTGCGCCGTCGGCACGGTGGCGCTCGTGGTGATTCCCTGCTTGTTCCGGAAGCCTTCGTAGTAGCCGAAGAAGAACGCCCGGTTGATTTGCAGCGGGCCGCCGGCCGTGCCGCCGAACTGGTGCTGGTTGAGCGGCTCGACCTCGCGTGAGAAGAAGTTGCGCGCGTCGAACGCGTCGTTGCGCACGAAGTCGTACACGCTGCCCTGCAGCTGGTTGCTCCCGCCCCGCGTCACCACGCTCGTCGTCGCGCCCGCGGTGCCGCCGTACTCGGGCGGCGCGCTCTGCGTGAGGATCCGGAACTCCGCGATGGCATCGACGGGGATCTTCAGCGCGAAGCCGCCGTCCATGCGGTTGAGGTTCAGCGCGCCGTCGACCAGATACACGTTCTGCTCGGGACGCATGCCGTTGACGGCGTACGCCTGTCCCTGCCGCAGCGAGCCCCCGGCCAGCGCGACGCCGGCCGTGAGCGGCGCGACGCCGGTCTGCAGCAGGCCGAGCTGCGTGAAGTTGCGGCCGTTCAGCGGCATGTCCACCAGCTCGCGCCCGGTGACGACGCGGCCGAGCGCGTTCGTGGACGTATCGACGAGCGGTACCTCCGCCGCGACACTGACCGTCTCGGCGACCGGCGACAGCTCGAGGTGCACGTTCAGCCGGAGCGTCTGGCTGACGGCGAGCGGCACCGGCTGCTGGACGAGCGTCGTGAAGCTCGCAGCCTCCACCCGCACCGTGTAATCGCCGATCGGCATCAACGGCAGCCGGAAGAAGCCCTCGTCGTTGGCACGCGCCTCGCGCATGAATCCGGTCCGCAGGTGTTTGGCCGTGACCTGCGCGCCCGGGACGGCCCCGCCCGTCCGGTCGGTCACGGCGCCTTCGATGGTGCCGGTCGTTTCCTGGGCGTGCGCCGGCGCCGCCAGCAGTAGCCCGAGCAGCGCCGCGACGAACAACGGCGTCAGCCGTCCAGCCTTGCGATGAGTCATACGGGATTCCTGCCTGTACACAGAGAAGCGACGCGCGATCGGGCGCGTGCGACGCGGGCGCCGTGGGGGCCAACGCTGGCGCGGGACTGTACTCGCCGGGTTTCGCGGGGGTCAATAATCGAAAGACACTATTCGACGGCGATTGTGCCGCGGCGAGGACGCGCCGGCCGCGGCGCTCACCTGAGCGCGCGGCTGTAAAAGAGATCGTGATCGCCGGGCGGCTCGAGGCCCGCCAGCCTGACCGCCAGCGCGACCTGCGCCCAATGCCGCGTCTCGTGCAGCAGGATGTGGAACAGCAGCTTGCGCGGTGTCATCTGCCACAGGTGATCGCGGACATCGAACGAGCGCATTTCGTCGGCGACGTCCTCATCGAGATCGGACACGAACTGTTCCAGCTCGCGCCGCACGGACGCGCCGTAGTCGAAGAGCGGCGGCGCGTTGTTGCCTGTCAGTCCGGTGGAGGCTGACAACGGATCGCCGGTCAGCCGCTGCAAGTGACGGCGCTCGACGAGGAAGATGTGATCGATCAGCTTGCCCACGGTCGGCAGGCGCCCGCCCGGCTGCACCGGCGCGTCCATCGCCTCCGGGTGCGCGGCGAGCCACCGGCGCCACTTGTCGCGCTCCTCGTTCGTGTAGCGCAGCAGTTCATTGAAGGACAGCGTCAACATTGACGACCTTCACCGTTCCAAGCTTCAACGCGGCGATCTTCGGCTCGATCGTCTTGCGATCGCCGATGACCACGATGGCGAACTTGTCCGGCTGGATGTACTTCTCCGCGACGCGCTGGACGTCGGCGGGTGTGATGGCGCGGATGCGGTCCGTAAACGTCGCGTAGTAGTTTTCGGGCAGGCCGTAGACGAAGATCTGCGACAGCGACGAGGCGATCGCGCCGGTCGTCTCGAACGCGCGTGGATTCTGCAGCGTGAGGTAGCTCTTGGCCTTCTCGAGCTCGTCGGATGGGATCGGCTTGCGGATCGCCTCCAGTTCCTTGAAGAACTCGACGAGCGACTCCGCCGTCTTGTCGGTCTGCACGCCGGCGGCGGCGAAGAACGGGCCCGCTGCGGTGCGCATGTCGAAGCTGGAGTTGGCGCCGTAGGTGTAGCCGTGCGTCTCGCGCAGGTTCTGGTTCAGGCGCGACGTGAACGCCCCGCCGAGGACCGTGTTCAGCACGCGGATGGCATAGTAGTCCGGCGTCGATCGCGGTACACCCACCCAGCCGATACGAATCTGCGACTGCGGGGCGCCCGGCTTGTCGATGAGGAACACTTGACGAGCGGTCAGCTGCGGTGCTGTCTCAATTGTCGCCACCGCCGGAGCGGCGCCTCTCCAGCCGCCAAACGTCTTCTCGAGCAGCGGCATCGCCCGTGACGGCGTTACGTCGCCGGCGACGATGAGCAACGAGTTCGCGGACGTGTAGTGGCGCGCGTGGAACTGTCGGAGATCGGTGACCGTGAGCGCCTTCACGGCGGCCGGCGTGCCCATCGCCGGAGTCCCGTAACGGTGCTTCGCGCCGAACACGAGCCGTGGAAACGCGAGGCCGATGAGCGCCGCCGGGTCGTCCTGCGCCTCGATGAACGACGTCAGCAGTTCCTCGCGCAGGCGCTGCAGCTCGTTGTCCGGGAACGTCGGCCGCTCGGCGACGTCGGCCATGATCGATAGTCCGTCGCCGAGGCGTGCCACGGGCAGATGCAGGTCGATCGAGGACGCGTCGAACGAGCTGGACGTTGCGAGGCTGGCACCGAGGTAGTCGACCGCGTCCGCGATCTCGAGGGCGTCGCGCGTGCCGGCGCCCTCGTCGAGCATCCGCGCCGTCATGCTCGCGACGCCGGGCTTCTGCTGCGGGTCCGCGGCGCTTCCCGATCGGACGACGAGCGTGACGTGCGCCACCGGCGCGCGGTGCAGCTCGACGATCCAGACAGGCAGTCCGTTCGTGAGGGTGCGCTTCTGGACCGGAGGCGGTGCGAAAGAGGGCGCCGAGCCCGGCTTCGGCGGTGCCGAGCGGTCCGGTTTCTGGGCTGCGGAGATCGCCACGGCAACCATCGTGAGAACCAGCGTGATTGTGGCTTTCCTCATCTTTCGAACATCTCGCCAGGAAAACGCCGAGGCCGCAAAGGCGCCGAGGCCGCGGAGGGATCGCGGGAATCAGCGGCGCTTCGATCGTGAGCGGCTGCGCGCCGGCCTTCGGCGGCCTTCGGCCGGCGTCGTGAGATCGAGAGGGGCCACGAACGTAAGCACCGTCTCCTTCATGTGGTGCTTACGTTCGCGGTCCCTCTCGATCTCACACCGCGCGAAGCGCGGCGAAGCCGCAGCGAACGCTGCAAGTCGTCGAACGGCCTCGGCGTCCTTTGCGACCTCGGCTGCCTCGGCGTTACTCACTTCGAGCGCTGCGGTTCGACGACGAGCTCGACTCGGCGATCTTTCGGGAGCCAGAACGCGACAGCGGCGCGCACGTCCGACGGAGACAACGCCCGGTACCGCGCGAGATCCTCGTTGAAGTAGTCCGGGTTGCCCGTCGCGTAGAAATAGGCGTTGAGCCGGTCGCCTTTCCCCCCGAACCCGCCCACATGCTCCATCGCGTTGTAGAACGACGCCTCGATCTGGTTGATCGCGCGCTCGAACTCACGCGCCGACGGCGGCTCCTTCTGCAGCTTCGCGATCTCCTCGTCGACGATCCCCTGGATCCGCTGCAGAGCCGCCTCCACCGTCTTGCCCTCGGCCGGGGGACGTGCGAGCACGTCGATCTGGAACTGCGACCCGAGGGCGCGGGAGTATTGGTAGGCGCTGACGTCCTGCGCGAGCTGCAGGTCGTAGACGAGCCGCTTGTAGAGCCGCGAGTTCTTGCCGCCGGCGAGGATCTGCGACACGACGTCGAGCTCGGCGTCGCCGGGCGTCAGATGCGCGGGCGTCAGCCACGTCACGAACAGCCGCGGAAGCTGCACGCGATCCTGGATCGTCTTCCGCTTCACCTCCGTCAGCATCGCTTCCGGATGCTCGATCGGCCTCACCATCTCCTTGCCCGGTTGCACGTCGCTGAACCACTTCTCGACGAGCGCGCGCGTCTTTGCCGGATCGATGTCGCCCGCGATGACCAGGCTGGCGTTCGACGGCGCGTAGTACCGGCGGAAGAACTCGACGACGTCCTCGTAGCTCGCCGCGGTGAGATCGTCCATGTGCCCGATGGTCGGCCAGCGGTAGGGATGCCCTTCGGGATAGAGCATCTCGTCGATCGCGATCGGCGCCATCCCGTACGGCTGGTTCTCGTAGTTCTCGCGCCGCTCGTTCTTGACGACATCGCGCTGGCCGTTGACGACTTCCTTCGTCATCGAGTCGAGCAGATAACCCATGCGATCGGACTCGAGGAACAGCGCCAGCTCGAGCGCGTTCGACGGCATGTCGACGTAGTAGTTCGTGCGGTCGCTCGTCGTCGATCCGTTGTTTGTCGCACCGGCCGCCTCGAGCAGGATGTCGAACTGTCCTTCCTTGACGTGCCCCGATCCCTCGAACATCAGGTGCTCGAACAGGTGCGCGAACCCGGTGCGCCCGGGTTTCTCGTGCGCGGAACCGACGTGGTACCAGACGTTCAGCGTGACGAGCGGCACCGTGTGATCTTCGTGAAGGATTACGCGGAGGCCGTTGGGCAGCGTGAACGGCGTGAAGGGAACATCCAGTCGCGCCCCTGCGGGGCCGGCCTGAGCGAGCGCAGCGGGTCGATCGGGCTTCGGCGCTTGCGCCCGCGCCGGCGCGACGGCGAGGGCGGCGCAGAGGAGGGAAACGGTCAGTTTCATCGCAAGGGTGAAGGGCAAAGGGTAAAGAGTAAAGGGTAACGCATTTCCATTTACCATCAGGAATGTTCTCGTCACGCGTGCCTGGCGAGCTCGAGCCCAACCGGCTCGCCCGCGCCGTTCGCCGCGCCCGCGAGCGGGGCCGCGCCCTGCTCGATCTGACGACCTCGAATCCTACGCACGCCGGCTTCTCGTATCCCCCAGCGCTCCTCGACGCGCTGTCCGATCGCGCCGCATACGCGTACGAGCCGCATCCGCGCGGCATGGCGTCCGCGCGGGTGGCGGTGTCGGACGATTACGCCAGACGCGGCATCAGCGTTGCTAGTGATCGCGTGGTGCTGACGGCCAGTACGAGCGAGGCCTACTCGCTCCTCTTCAAGCTGCTGTGCGCGCCGGCCGGCGACCGTGTGCTGGTGCCGGCGCCAAGCTACCCGCTGTTCGATCACCTCACGCGCCTCGATGGGGTGACGCCGGTTCCCTACCATCTCGAGTATCACGGGCGCTGGACGCTCGACACGACGAGCGTGGACGAGGGGTGGAGCGAGTCGGTGCGCGCGGTGCTCGCCGTGAGCCCGAACAACCCGACGGGTTCGGTCCTCACCGACGATGAGGTCGACGCGCTCGCCACACGTTGCGCCGCACGCGACGCCGCACTGATCGTCGACGAAGTCTTTGCCGACTATCCGCTGACTCTGGACCCGGGACCCGGGACCCGGGACCAGCGACCCGGGACCCGGGACCCGGGACCCGCGACCAGGGACCAGGGACCAGGGACCCTCACGTTCCGCCTCGGCGGCTTGTCGAAATCAGCGGGGTTGCCGCAGGTGAAGCTTGGCTGGATCGCCGTCGACGGCCCCTCGCCCCTCGTCGACGCCGCGCTCGATCGGCTCGAGTTGATCGCCGACACGTACCTGTCCGTGTCCACGCCGGTGCAGGTTGCCGCGCCGGCGTTCATCGCAGGCGGCGCCGCGGTTCGCGCGCAGATCCTCGACCGCGTGCGAACGAACTACGCGTCGCTGCACGCGCTCGCCACCTCCGCTCCATCGGTCGAAGTCCTGCACGCCGACGCAGGCTGGGCGGCCGTCGTCCGCGTTCCCTCGACGCGATCGGAGGAAGAGCTCGTCCTGGCACTGCTCGAGCAGGACGACGTGCTCGTTCACCCCGGATTCTTCTTCGACTTTCCGCGCGAAGCGTTCGTCGTCGTCAGCCTGCTGCCGCTGCCGGAGGTCTTCGCGGAGGGCGTCCGGCGCATCCTGGCGCGCGTGCATGGCTGACGGATTGCGCCTCCGCCTCGCGTCCGGCAGGCACGCGGGCGTGCTCGTGCCGCTCTTCTCGATCCCGTCGTCGGCGAGCTGGGGCATCGGCGAGATCCCGGATCTGCCGCGGTTCGCGCGCTGGATCGCCTCGGCGGGGCTGGACATCGTCCAGCTGCTGCCGGTCAACGAGATGGCCGAGGGGCAGAGCTCCCCCTACGCCGCGTTGAGCGCCATGGCGATCGATCCGGTGTTCATTGCCGTCGCCGAGATTCCGGAATTCGTCGACGCCGGCGGTGAGCGCTCGCTGAGCGACACCGAGCGCGCGGCGCTCGCGGACGTCAGGCGCTCGCGTGCGATCGACTACGGCACGGTGCGCGCGGTGAAGACGCACGCGCTTCGCGCCGCGTTCGACCGCTTCGAGCATCTCGAGTGGCGCACGAATTCATCGCGGGCGGCGAACTTCGCGGCATTTACGGATCGCGAGCGCTGGTGGCTGGATGACTACGCGCTGTTCCGGACGCTGCACGACGAGAACGACGCGCGCTACTGGATCGAGTGGGAGCCGGGCATTCGCAATCGCGAGCCTGCGGCGCTCGACGCGGCGCGCGCGCGGCTCGAGGCTGACATCCGCTACTACATGTGGCTGCAATGGCTCGCGAGCGAGCAGTGGGACGCGGCACGTCGCGACTGTGGCCATGTCGGCATCTTCGGCGACTTTCCGTTCGTCGTCAGCGGCGGCAGCGCCGACGTCTGGGCACGGCAGCACGAGTTCCGGATCGATGCGTCCGTGGGCGTGCCGCCCGACGCGTTCTCCGAGACAGGGCAGGACTGGGGGCTGCCGCTCTATCGCTGGGACGTGATCGAAGCGGGCGGCGACGAGTGGATCCGCCAGCGCGTCCGTCGCTGTGACGAGCTGTACGACGGTTTCCGCATCGATCATCTCGTCGGCTTCTACCGCACGTTCTACCGGCTGCCCGGCGGCAGCGCGCACTTCTCGCCGCCGGACGAGCCGTCGCAGCTCGCGCAGGGCGAGCGGCTGATGGCGCGGTTCACGGAGACGGGAGCCCGCGTGATTGCCGAGGACCTCGGCACGGTGCCGGATTTCGTCCGCGCCTCGATCGCGCAACTCCGGATTCCGGGCATGAGGGTCCTCCGCTGGGAGCGCATGTGGCACACCCCCGGGCAGCCGTTCCGCGATCCCCGCGACTATCCCGCCGTTTCGGTCGCGACCACCGGCACGCACGATACGGATCCGCTCGCCGAATGGTGGGACGCCGCGGACGCGACAGAGCGTCGTCAGGCCTGCGACATACCCATGCTGCGTGACGCCGGAATCTCCCCGGAGGACGCGTATTCGCCGAAGCTGCGCGACGCGCTGCTCGAGGCCCTGTTCGCCGCGGGCTCCGATCTCGTCCTTCTGCCCGTTCAGGACGCGTTCGGCTGGCGCGATCGCATCAACACACCCGCCAGCGTCAGCGATGACAACTGGACGTGGCGCCTGCCCTGGCCGGTCGACACGCTGATCGAGCGTCCCGAGTCGCACGAACGGGCGGAGTTCCTGCGCCGGCTCGCGGCGCGACGTGGCATCCTTTCCTCTCGAAACAGCGCGCGTTAACAGGAGGACAGGAGAAAGGGGAGCAACCATTTCTCTAAAGAAAGAAGAAAGTTCTCCCCTTCTCTCCTTCTCCTGTGAACGGCGGGATCTCCGATTGTTCTGGCCGCGAGTGGCTGCGGCCGAAGGGCAGCGACGGACGATCGACATCCTGGACGACGGATTCTTTCCGCGGCAGAACCGGATGCGTGTCGTGTGTGTGCTGTTTCCGGAGCGGCGACGCGCCCCACGACCGATGCGGGCCATCTGCGCCGGATCGAGGATCAGAGATAATGTGACCCTATGTCGCAGGCTGCGAGTGATGCCCGTGCGCGGCTCGATGCGCACGTGCGCGAGATCGTCCGATGGCATTTCGACCCGGCTACGGGATGCCCATTCTGGCTGGAACGAGCGAAACAGTTCGATTTCGACCCCCTGAAGGACGTCAACGGGTTCGCCGACCTTCACAAATTCGGTTTGTTCGAGGACGAGTGGCTGCGCGGCGGCCCGGTGCGCCGCTGGGTGCCGAAGGCGTTTGCCGACAAGCCGATCTACGTCTTCGAGACCGGCGGCACTACCGGCGTGCCGAAGACCCGCATCAACGTCGACGACTTCCGCATCGACTACGAGGGCTTCAGCGCGACGCTGCCCGATGACAAGTTCCCGCGCGGGTCGAACTGGCTGATGCTCGGGCCGAGCGGCCCGCGCCGTCTGCGGCTGGCGATCGAGCACCTCGCGCAGTACCGCGGCGGTATCTGCTTCTGCGTCGATCTCGATCCGCGATGGGTCATCAAGCTGATTCAGAAGGGCTGGGGCGAGCACCTCGAGGCCTATAAGAACCATGTCATCGATCAGGCCGTGACGATCCTCAACGCCGGGCACGACGTGCGTTGCATGTTCACCACGCCGAAGCTGCTCGAGGCGCTGGCGCTGCGGCTCGAGTCGATGGGGACGACGCTTCGCAAGGCAGGCATCACCGGCATCTTCTCCGGCGGCACCGAATTCACGCCGCAGTGGAACCGCTTCGCGCACGAGGAGCTGCTCGACGGCGCCTACATGACACCGACCTACGGCAACACGCTCATGGGGCTCGCCGCGAGCTCGCCGTCCGGCCCGCACAACAACTACAAGATCACCTACTACGCGCCGCAGCCGCGCGCCGTCCTCGAGGTCGTCGACTTCGACGATCCGTCGAAACCCGTCGACTACGGCCAGGCCGGGCGCGTGAAGCTGACCACGCTGACGAAGGAATTCTTCATGCCGGGCTTCCTCGAGCGTGACGAGGGAGAGCGCGAGCCGCCGTACGAGAAGTACCCGTGGGACGGCGTAAGCGGTGTGAGACCGTTTCGGGGCTTCGCGGCGACTACGACCGTCGGGGTGTATTGACCGATTTCGTCAATGCTGGATGCTGAATGCTGAATGCTGAATGAATGTTGAAATGCTGAATTCGGCATTCGACATTTTCAGCATTTGGCATTCAGCATTCAGCATTGACCGGGACTTCGAACATGCTTCAGTTGCCAGTACTCCGCCGGGGCGAACCTTATACGTCGATGGACGTCGACGAAGTCGTCCACTTCCAGACCGGCGAGCCGATCGCGAAGGTGAGCCGCGCCAACGGCGGCCTGATCCAGCGCGACATGCGCAAGGCCCATCGCGCGCGTGAGGTGCTGCGCGAGATCCCGATCGACGAGCTGATCGCGCGCGTGGCGACGGCGGGTGAGCTCTACGCGAACGCGGAGCTGCCGATGGGCGATGGCACGCAGAATCCCGACGAGTTCGTGCGCGCCCAGTCCGCGAGCACGGGCCTCCCCGAGCGCCTGTGCCGCGGCAACATGAAGAAGAACATGTTCGTCCTGTCGGAGATGCGCCGCATCCTGACGTCGCTGACGCGCGGCCTCTCGCTCGACGTCCTGACGACCGGCTACGGCGAGGAGCGCGGCGTGCCGATCAGCTACCAGGCGCAGAGCCCGGTGCTCGGCCTGGTGCTCCCGTCGAACTCACCCGGCGTGCACACGCTGTGGCTGCCGATCATCCCGCTGCAGATCGGCCTCGTGCTGAAGCCAGGTCCGCAGGAGCCGTGGACGCCGTTCCGCATGGCCGAGGCGTTCTTCCAGGCGGGCATTCCGCGCGAGGCGATCTCGATCTATCCGGGCGAGGCGGATGTCGGCGCCGCGGTGCTCGCGAGCTGCGATCGCAGCCTCGTGTTCGGCGGGACCGCGACCGTCGATCGCTATCGCGGCAACCCGAAGGTGCAGGCGCACGGGCCTGGCTTCTCGAAGATCCTCATCGGCGATGACGAGGTCGATCGGTGGGAGAGCTACCTCGATCTGATGGTGGACAGTGTGTTCGCGAACAGCGGGCGCGGCTGCATCAACTGCTCGGGAATCTGGGCCAGCCGCCACACGCGCGAGATCGCCGACGCGATGGCGCAGCGGCTCGCGGCCGTGCGTCCGCTGCCGCCGGATCATCCCGATGCCAGCCTCGCCGCATTCACCGTGCCCGGCGTCGCTGACGCGGTGTCCGGGGCCATCGATGCCGACCTCAACGCGTCCGGCGTGACCGACGTCACGGCCAAGTATCGCGACGTGCCGCGCGTCGTCAAGGAAGGTCGCGCCGATTACCTGCTGCCGACAATCGTCCATTGCGCGTCGCCGGAGCCGCCGATCGCGAAAAAGGAGTACATGTTCCCGTTCGCGACCGTCGTCGAGTGTCCCGAAGCACGAATGATCGACGCGATCGGGCCGACGCTCGTGTGCTCGGCGATCACCAGCAATCAGGAGTTCAGACGCAGGCTGGTGGATGCGGTGAACATCGATCGCCTCAACCTCGGTCCCGTGCCGACGATTCAACTCAACTGGCTGCAGCCGCATGAAGGAAACATCGTCGAATTTCTCTTCCGCGCGCGCGCATTTCAGACGGCGTAGTCAATGCTGAATGCCGAATGCCGAATGCTGAAAAGGTGCCTGGTGCTCGTGCTGGTGGCAGCCGCTTCCACCGGCGTCGCCGCCCAGTGGCCGCAGTGGCGCGGGCCGAACCGCGACGGCGTCGCACCCGCGGCGCTCGTACCGAAGGCGTGGCCGGAGAAGCCCACACAGAAGTGGAAGCAGCCCGTCGGCGAAGGCTACTCGTCGCCGGTCGTCGATTCCGGTCGCGTCTTCGTCCACAGCCGCCGCGACCCGCAGGAAATCGTCACGGCGTTCGATCTCGAGAGCGGCAAGCTGACCTGGTCGGCCGTGTACGCCGCGCCGTTCTCGAAGAACCAGTACGCGCGCGACATGGCGAAGGGGCCGTTCTCGACGCCGCTCGTCGCCAACGGACGTCTCTTCACCCTCGGCGTCACGGCCGTGCTCTCCGCATTCGACGCGTCCAGCGGCAAGCTGCTGTGGCGGAAGGACTGGTCGAAAGAGGTCGACACCTCGAAGCTGTTCACCGGCACGGCGATGTCGCCCGTTTTCGAGCAGGGACTGCTGATCGTCCACGTCGGCGACGACAGCAAAGGCGCCTTTCGCGCCCTCGATCCGTCGAGCGGAGCGGAGAAGTGGTCGTTGCCTGGGCACGGCCCAGGCTATGCGTCTCCGGTCGTCATCAACGTCTCCGGCACGCGGCAGCTCGTGACGATGACGGACAAGGCGGTCGTTGCGCTGGATCCCTCAGCCGGCCGCCTGCTGTGGCAGATTCCGTTTCCCGACGAATGGAACGAGAACATCGTCACGCCGGTGTTCGCCGGCGATGTCCTGGTCGTGTCGGGGACGCGCAAAGGGACGTTCGGCTACCGCATCGAGAAGGGCAGCGCCGGCTGGACGCCGAAGCAGACCTGGCACAACACGGAACTGCCGATGTACATGAGCAGCCCGGTCACGGATGGCGCGTTCGTATATGGGTTGTCGAACCGCCGCAAAGGACAGCTCTTCTGCCTCGACGCCAAGACGGGTGCGGCGAAGTGGACGACCGAAGGCCGCGCCGGCCAGAACGCGGCGATCGTCAGCGCCGGCGATCATCTCGTCGTGCTGACGAACACGGGAGAGCTCGTCGTTGCGATGCGGACGCCCCAGCGATATCGGGAAGTGCGCCGCTACGAGCTCGGGCAGACGCCGACCTGGTCGCACCCGATTCTCCTCGGGAATCAGATCCTGCTTCGCGACTCCGATTCCCTGTCGCTCTGGACGCTGTAGGTCCATTCACCGCGGCTGAACCACTCTGTAACCGAGCCGCTTCGCCGCCGTCCCCATCCTGTCGTCATACGTGACGATGGCTCTCACATCACGGCCCAGCTCCTGTGCCGTGGCCAGGTGGATGGCATCCAGCGATCGCAGTTCAGGCGGACTCAGCAAACCCGCGGCGTTCAGGATTCGATCGTTGACGCGGACCAGATCGATGCGCTGGAGTACGCCGCGTCCACGGTCGATCGCTTCCGCGCCCGCCGGCACCAGCGCGCGCAACACTTCAGTGCGCGCCAGGGCGCTGCAGATCAAAGGCCGGCGGCCGCGCAGATACCGGCGTACCGCTGCGGACTCGGGCTCGCGGACCGCGAGCTTCACAATCGCGGACGAATCGACGTAGATCGCCACGAATCACCGCTCGTCCTGCCGCAGCCGGCGGAGCGTGGTGGATGGCCGTTCGCGATTCGGTGGGAGGACCAGAGGCTCCGGCAGATCATCCAGATCTGCGACAGCAGGAACGACCTCGCCCAGCGCGCGAAGGCGGTCGAGCGGGCTGCCGTCGGGCGTCGGCGAAAGGAGCGCCACCGGCCGGCCTCGATCGGTTACTTCTATCGTCTCGCCGCGTTCGACACGCCGCAGCAGCTCGCTCGCGCGCTGCCTGAGCTCCCGCACCCCGACTGATTCCATGTGCTACTTATAGCACAAGCGAAGCACCGCGGCGATCGCGCCCGCCGCAGAGACGATTGCCGATCTTCCTGCACAAGGCACCGGGATGTGATCGCCTGGCCACCATCACAACCGGCGTGCATATTGCTTCTCACATGCTGCTGACCCCCGCCGGTCAGTGCAGGACTGTGCAACGCCATGAAGATCCGGATCGTCGTCCGCTGGTCACGCCGCTCGTTGGGCTATCGTTTTTTCACGGTGTGCATGTCTGTCAAACGGATGCGCTGCCTCCTGTTCGGCCACGACGATGAGATGGTGATTGAGAACCGGGCGCTGGCGGTGCGATGCAAATTGTGCGGATGGCGGTCGCCGGGCCTGACGATGGACAGGGCGGTGCCGCGCCATCGCTGACGCGGCGCCGCAACGGCATCACCCCTTCTTCCTCATCGTTCTGAACGTAATCGAATAGCGCAGCTCCTTCACGGCAGGGATGCTGTGCTGCCACTCGGTCCGAGCGGGCCCGCGCAGCAGGTAGATCGATCGCGGATTCACGACGAGCTCCGTCGTCTCCCACGCGCCCGTCCTGCCGCGGCGGAACCGGAACCGGCACGGCGTGAGCAGCGAGACGCCGACGACGTCGCCGAACGGCGGGGCATCGCGATGCCAGCCGATCGTGGCGCCTTCCGTGTACTCCGTGACCAGGACCTCGGATAGGTGCTCCGGCGGCACCCCGGCGAACGCGGCGGCGCGATCGCGGATGCCGGAGAGGAACTCGGGCATCGGCGGTCCCTGCGTCGCTTTGAACGATTCGAAGCTGTACTTCCAGCCGTACTGAATCACCCGCCGCCGTGCGGCCACGCCGCGCATCCGAACCTCGTGGAATTCCATCGCGCGAAAACGCTCGACGAGCTCGTGCTCCTCGGATGGCGCGAGGAAGCCGTCCTCGTAGCGAAACCCCTCGGGCAGCGTGGCTTCGTCGAACAACGGCCGCGACCGAGCCATACCGCCCAGCGTACAGCATGCGGCGCTCGGCACCAGCGATCAGCGATCAGCGATCAGCGATCAGCGATCAGCGGCTATGATGCGGCCGTGCGGATCCTCTCGCTCACGGGCGGCGCCGGGAACATGTACTGCGGCAGCTGCCTGCGTGATAACGCGCTCGCCGCCGAGCTCCTCCGCCGCGGCCACGACGTCGTGCTGACGCCGGTCTACACGCCGACGCGCACCGACGAACGCAACGTGAGCGGCCGTCACGTGTTCTTCGGCGGCATCAGCGTGTACCTTCAGCAGCACTCATCCATCTTCCGGCGGCTGCCGCGGTTCCTGGATGCGCTCTGGGACTCCGAATGGGCGCTGCGACTTGCGACGAAGCGGCAGATCGCCGTCGATCCGAAGAGCCTCGGGGAGATGACGGTGTCGATGCTGCGCGGCGAGCGCGGCTTCCAGCGGAAAGAGATCGCGAAGCTGCTGGGGTGGCTCAAAAGCGAACGGCGGTTCGACATCATCTGCTTGCCGTACTCGCTGCTCATCGGACTGGCCGAGCCGCTCAAGCGCGAACTGCAGGCGCCGGTGTGCTGCACGCTGCAGGGCGACGATCTGTTCCTCGACGGCCTCGGCGAGCCGCATCGGGGCGACGCGGTGCGGCTGATTCGCGACGCGTCGCGCCACGTGGACATGTTCCTCCCGGTCAGCCAGTACTATCTCGACTTCATGCGCGCCTATTTCGATCTGCCGCGCGAGAAGATGCGCCTCGTGCCGCTCGGGATCAATGTCGAAGGCTACTCGCCGCGTCCTGCGCGGCGCGACGGCGCGTTCACGGTCGGGTATTTCGCGCGCATCGCTCCGGAAAAGGGGCTGCACGTCCTCGCGGAGGCCTACATTCGGCTGCGCAGGCGCGAACCCGCTGCACCCGCGCGGCTCGCCGCCGCCGGTTACCTTCCGCCCGAGCACCGCGGCTACCTGGATTCGATCCGCGCGAAGCTGCGCGCTGCCGGCCTCGAACAGGAGTTCGACTACCGCGGCGAGCTCGATCGGACGATGAAGATCGTGTTTCTGCGATCGCTGGACGTGTTGTCCGTGCCGACCGTCTATCGCGAGCCGAAGGGACTGTTCCTGCTCGAGGCGATGGCGGCCGCCGTGCCCGTCGTGCAGCCGCGCGTCGGCGCCTTCCCTGAAATCATCGAGAAGACGGGCGGTGGCCTGGTGGTGGAACCCGACGATGCCGACGCGCTCGCCGAAGGGCTGCACGCGTTGTGGCTGGATCCGGACCGCGCGCGCGCCCTGGGGTCGCGCGGCGCGGCGGGCGTGCGCGAGCACTACACCGTCGCAGAGATGGCCGAGCGGGCAGAAGTGGTATTCGAAGAAGTCGTCCGATGCTCAAGGTCGACGACGTAACGAAATCGTACCCGACGCCACGCGGCGAGCTGCCGATCCTGAAGGGGATCTCGTTGACGCTCGATCGCGGCGACGCGACGGCAATCATGGGCCCCTCCGGCAGCGGCAAGAGCACGCTGCTCTACATCATCGGGGCGCTCGAACCGCCGACCTCCGGGCGCGTCACGCTCGACGGAAAGGACCCCTACGCGCTCGGCGAGCGCGAGCAGGCGGCGTTTCGCAACCGGCACATCGGCTTCGTTTTTCAGGACCATTCGCTGCTGCCGCAGTGCTCGGTGCTGGAGAACGTCCTGACGCCGCTGCTCGCGGCTGATGATGGAGACAGTCGCAACGACGGTGTCGCCAGAGCGAAGACGATCCTCGAGCAGGTCGGGCTCGGCGGCCGGCTGGATCATCGGCCCGGCGAGCTCTCGGGAGGGGAGAAGCAGCGGGCGGCCGTCGCGCGCGCGCTGATTCGTAATCCCTCGCTGATCCTCTGCGACGAGCCGACCGGGAATCTCGATCGCGCGTCAGCCGACGCCGTCGCCTCGCTGCTCCTCGATCTCCACGCCGCGCACGGCACGATCCTCGTCGTCGTCACGCACAGCCTCGCGCTTGCGGATCGATTTCCCGTCCGCTACGAGATGAACGACGGCCGTCTCCTGTGACGATCCAATCACTCGCCACGCGCAGCGCCTTGTATCACTGGCGCACGAACGCCGCCGTCGTCCTCGGCGTCGCAACGGCGGTTGCCGTCCTTGCGGGCGCGCTGCTGGTGGGCGACTCGGTTCGCGGATCCCTTCGCGACCTGGCGCTCGGCCGGTTGGGACGGACCGAAGCCCTTCTGACGTCGCAAACGTTCTTTCGCGAGTCTGTGGCGAACGCGATCGCGGAGAAGGGCACCCCTGCGGCACCTGTCGTCGTGGCCACCGGACTCATCACGCACGAAGAGTCCGGACGCCGCGCCTCAGGCGTCCTCGTTTATGGCGTCGACGATCGATTCTGGTCTTTCCATGGGCTGACGCCGCCCGAAGGTGCCGTGCACATCTCGCCGTCGCTCGCGCGAGAGCTCGGCGCGCGGCGCGACGACGTGCTGCTGGCGCGGCTGCAGCGTCCGTCGGAGATCCCGCTCGAGTCGCTGTTCGGCCGGCGCGACGAGGTCGGCCGCACGATTCGATTGACGCTCTCGTCCGAGCTGCCGCCCGAGCGGCTCGGCGAGTTCGCCGTGCAGCCGCAGCAGTCCGAAGTGCGGGCGCTGTTTGCGCCGATGCGGCGCATCCAGCGGGACCTTGGCGTTGTGGACCGCGTCAACACCGTGCTGCTCGGCGGCGGTCCGAGCGAGTCGATTCTCGCGTCGCTCGATCTCGAGGACCTCGGCGTAAGGGTACGCTTTCTCGAGAAACAGCGGAGCCTGAGCGTCGAGAGCGGCAGCGGCATCCTCGGCGAGCCGGTGCAGACGGCGTCGACGGAGGTGGCAGCGCGGCTCGGCCTGCGACCGTCGCCGGTGTTCACGTACCTCGCGAACACGATCCGATCGGGCGACAGGTCGATCCCGTACTCGCTCGTCACGGCCCTGGATCTCTCCGTGCTCTCCGTGCCCTCCCTCGGCCCCTCGGCCTACTCGGCCTACTCGGACGACTCGATCGTGTTGAACGAGTGGAGCGCGCGCGAACTCGGCGCCACGCGAGGCGCGCCGGTCGAGCTCGAGTACTACGTTTGGGATCCGGCGACGGGTCTCGTCACGCATCGCCGCAGCTTCAAAGTCGATGCGATCGTGCCGATCGCCGGCATCGCGGCCGATCGTCAGCTCGCACCCGACTATCCGGGCATTACCGGCGCCGACAGTTTCGCCGATTGGGATCCGCCATTCCCGATCGATCTCTCGCGGGTGCGGCCGCAGGACGAGAAGTATTGGAACGATTACCGGACGACGCCGAAGGCGTTCATCGGGTACGCGCGGGGCCGCGAGATGTGGGGTACGCGGTATGGAGCCGCCACGTCCATTCGAATTCTGGTAGCAGAGGGGGCCGATCCGAACAGCGTGCTGAAGGAGGTCTCCACACAGCTCCGCGCCGCGGTTCAGCCGCGCGCGCTCGGCGTGGCCGTCACGCCGGTCCGTCAGGCGGCGCTCGCGGCTTCCACCGGCGCCACGGACTTCGGCGAGTACTTCACCTACTTCAGCTTCTTCATCGTCGCGTCGGCGCTGCTCCTCGCCGTGCTGTTCTTCCGGCTCGGCGTCGAGCAGCGGCTCAAACAGATCGGCGTGCTGCGCGCGACGGGGTTCCCGATCGCCCAGGTGCGGTCGGTGCTGCTCGCTGAAGCCATCGTGCTCGCGGCGATCGGCAGCCTCCTCGGTGTCGCTGGCGCGATTGGCTACGCACACGCGATCGTCTACGGCCTGCGGACGTGGTGGGTCGGCGCGGTGGGGACGACGCTGCTGCAGGTGCACGTCTCGTGGCGAACCCTTGCGATTGGTGCCGCGGCCGGTGTGATCACAGCGGTCCTCTGCGTGGCGCTGTCGCTGCGTGCTGTGGCGCGGCTGTCCCCGCGCGCGCTGCTGACCGCGTCGTCGATCGAGCCTGGCGCGGCCGCGAGTCCGGGACGCTCCCGCAGGTATCGCCGCATCGCCGGCGTCCTGGGTCTCATCGGCCTCCTGCTCGTCGGTGCCGGTTTCGCCAATCGCACCGTGCAGACGGGCGCGTTCTTCGGTGCCGGCGCGGCGCTGCTGGCGGGCGGCATGTTGTTTCTTGCCGCGTGGCTGCGCGCGCGAGATGCCTCATCGCCTTCTGTGTATGGAGGGCCGAACTTCAGTTCGGCCTGGCCGGTCATGCTGCTCGGCTTCCGCAGCGCGTCGTACCGCCCCGCGCGCGCGGTGTTGTCCGCGTCGCTCATCGCCTCGGCGGCCTTCATCATCGTTGCCGTCGATGCGTTCCGGCGCGGAGGAGGGGAGATCGCGGGCGATTCGAAATCCGGCACGGGCGGCTACGTGTTGCTCGCGAAGTCCGAGCTGCCGATCGTGGGCTTGGGCGCCGTAGCGCGGAGCGCGGAGGCGGTGGGGCTGGGGGGCCGGGAGGCCGGGGAGCCGGGGGGCCGGGGGGTCGGGGAGCCGGGGAGCCGGGGGGCCGGGGAGCCGGGGGGCCGGGAGGGCGTCACGGTCACGCGGTTCCGTGTGCGTCCCGGGGAAGACGCGAGCTGCCTGAACCTCTATCGACCGACGAACCCGACGATCGTTGCGCCGGAGCCCGGATTCCTCGAGAGCGGCCGATTCAGCTTCGCGGCGTCGAGGGCGGAAAGCGAAGAAGAGCGTGCGAACCCGTGGCTGCTGCTGCGGCGGCCGTTCGCTGACGGCGCGATTCCGGCGATTGCGGATGCGACGTCGCTGCAGTACGTCCTGCACGCGAGCGTCGGCGACGACTTCGTGATCGAGACGGGCGGGTCACCCGTCCGGCTGCGGTTCGTCGCGTCGCTCAGCGACAGCGTGCTGCAGGGAGAGTTCGTGATTGCGGAGGAGCAGTTCGTGCGCCTGTTCCCCGGCTACGAGGGGTATCGATTGTTTCTCGTCGATGCGCCGGTCGTGTCCACGCGCGAAGCTGCCGAGGGGCTGGCGACGACGCTCGAGCGCGAGCTCGAAGCGTTCGGCTTCGATGCCGTGCTCGCATCCGATCGGCTGGCGGCGTTTCACCGCGTGGAGAACACGTATCTGTCGACGTTCCAGGCGCTCGGCGCGCTCGGCCTGCTGCTCGGCACGATCGGGCTTGCCGCGATCCTGTTCCGCAACGTGCTCGAGCGCCGCCGCGAGCTCGCGCTGCTGCGCGCCATCGGCTTCGGCGCGCGCCGGGTGTCGTTGATGATCGTGTCGGAGGCGGTGTTCGTGCTCGCCGTCGGCCTGCTCGTCGGTGCCGGCTGCGCCGCAATCGCGATCGCGCCGGCGTGGCTGGGGCGATCGGGGACGCTGCCGGGCATGGGCCTCGCGCTGCTGCTGGCCGGCGTCGCCCTCGCCGGTATGGTGGCCTCGCTCGTCGCCACCCGCGCCGCCTTGCGCGGCAACATGCTCGCCGCGCTCCGCGCGGATTAACGCCGAGGAAGCAGAGGACGCCCGAGGACGCCGAGCGATTTCGACAACTTGATGCATCTCGCGCCCGGTCGGCCGCGCTTCGCGCGGCGTGGATCGAGAGGAATCACAAAACACAAGCACGCGCAGTCAAGTGGCGCTTGTGTTTCGTGATTCCTCTCGATCCACTACGCCGGCCGAAGGCCGGCGCCGACCGGGCTCACGATCGAGGCGCCGCTGATTACCGCGATCTCTCTGCGTCCCTCTGATCAAATGAGAGGGCCGTCACCCTCGCCATGGCGCCGGAGATAATGCCGTGTGTTCCAAGCACGCACTGCTCCGGGCCACGAGAGGAGGACAGCCCATGGAGCAGGATTATATCGGCGTCGATTTGCACAAGGCG
>JBMDXB010000035.1:0-15541 GCA_048594885.1 Vicinamibacterales bacterium | reverse complement strand
TCGCCCCGCGGCGCGGCGACGGGGGTCAGTTCTTCAAACAACACAACTGTGTTGATGCACCCCCGCACCCCGGTGTCCTCACTCGAGGACGATGACTGAGGCGATGGCGTTGGGGGCCTGCGCAGGCACTTTCAGCGTCAGGCCCGACGCCGTCGCCGTCGGCTCCAGGGACACTTTCGACGCGCTGCCCAGCAGTCTCGCGGTGCGCGGCATCGAGCCGTACGACGGAATCGTGAGAACGCCGTCCGCGGGCCACTCGAACACGTGCAGGTACAGCCTCTTCCCTTTCCGCGTGGCGCGGCCCCACGGAAGCTGCGTCGGGAACGGGCTCGCCTGCGTGCCGTAGATCGCCTCGCCATGGACCTTCACCCACTCGCCCATCGCGGCAAGACGCTCGACGCTCGGCTGCGGAATGCGGCCATCGGCTGTCGGCCCGACGTTCAGCAGGTAGTTGCCGCCCTTCGAGACGATGTCGACGAGATTACGGATCAATCGCTCGCTGCTCTTCCAGTTCTCGTCGTAGTGCTTGAATCCCCACGTATCGTTCATCGTCATGCAGCTTTCCCAGTCGACGCCGGGAAGACCTGACGCGGGGATCTGTTGCTCCGGCGTGCCGAAGTCGCCGGCATAGACGCGGTCCGTCTTGCTCAATCCCTCCATGCCCTTGCGCCCCTTGCCCACGCGGTTGTTGATCAGGATGTCGGGCTTCAGGCCGCGCACGTACTTGTAGAGATCCTGTCCGTCCTCCTCCGTCCACCAGTCGACCCACTCGCCGTCGAACCAGAGGACCGCCGGGTCGTAGTTGGTCACGAGCTCGCGAAGCTGCGCCTTCATGTAGTCGACGTATTCCTGCTTGCGCCCCTCGCGGATCTTCGTCTGGCCGTGACCCGCCGTCGGGTGCTTCTTCGGGTTGTCCACGTACTGGGACGGGTGATGCCAGTCCATGATCGAGTAGTAGAAGGCGAAGCGGATGCCCTGGCGCTTCGCTTCATCGGCGAGCGCCCGCATCGGATCCTTCTTGTACGGCGTGGCGTCGACGATGTCGTAGTCGCTCACCTTGCTGTCGTACATGGCAAAGCCGTCGTGGTGCTTCGACGTGATGACCAGGTACTTCATGCCCGCGGTCTTGGCGATGCGAATCCACTCCGCGGCGTCGAACTTGACGGGATTGAACTGCGGCGCGAGCTGCTCGTACTCGGCGCGCGGGATGTTCGCCCACGACATGATCCACTCGCCGATTTCCTTCGATCGATGGCCCTTGTATTCGCCGGCTGGGACGGCGTACAGACCCCAATGAACGAACATGCCGAACCGCGCATCGCGCCACCACGCCATGCGCGCATCCTTGTCATCGGCGCGCTGGGCGCTGTGGCCCGGCGCGAACGCAAAAAGCAGAATGAGGCCGATCAGGAAAGTACGGGTTGTCTTCATGCCGTGCAGCTTACTGCAACACGGCCGGCTTGGTGACGGCTATGGCAGCGCCGTGCGCAGCCTCAGCCCCTCGTCGACTTTCTGCCGCATCACGCGAACGAAGCGCTGGGCGTCGGCGTCCGTGTAGCCACCGGCGCGGAAGGCGTCGAGCCACTGCCGCGGCGACAGCTCGGCGAGCAACTGGCAGGTCCACACGACGTCCGCTGGCGTGACGCTGTCGTGCAACTGCGGCTCGAGCCACGCCCCCTTGTAGTGGAAGCGCACCCGGTTCCCCTCGACCGAGTGGATGAACGGCTCGTTCTCGAACGCCTCGACGTCATCGCGGTTCCCGGGCAGGAACCAGTTCGTCTTGCCGAACGACGCGCCGACGTCCTTGACGACGTACCACTGCCGCGGCGCGTTGCCGTTCTCCGAGATGCGGTAGATGGCGTTCTGCGCGGTCTTGAGATCCCAGTTGTTCACCATCACCATCAGCACGAACAGCCCGGTGAATGGCCGGGTGCCGATGAACGGGTTCTCTCGCCACGACCACTCGCCGACCTTCTCGAACTTCTCGAGCCGGAATCGAGCCGGGCCGGGCGAGATGGATTTGCCATTGTGCCTCGCGGTCCAGTCGCGCACGTGGTGCACGACGGGCTGCCGATAGCCGGCAGCCCAGAGCAGACGCGAGACGACGACCTCCGTGCGTGCCTCGGGACCGAGCTTCACGCTCCAGAGCCGACCCTGCGAGTCGCGCACGTCGTAGCCCTTGCTGAATCCCTTCTCGTCGACTTCGAGTACTTCGTAGCCGTTCGGCGGCGGCACCGACGCCGGTCCGCCGTGCCCATGGAGCAGATCGCGGCGCTCGAGATCTGCCGGCGCCTCCCACAGCTCCGCCAGCTTTTCGGGCGCGATGGTCGGCCGCTGATGGAGCGCGCACGCGCCCGCGAATGCCAGCGCGGCAAGAACAACCGGTCGGGCTGAAAACCGTGCAGTCATGGCTAGAACGAGCGGCCGAAGGTCCAGAAGATGTGCGCGCCTTCTCCGCCGCCAAAGCCGACGTCGACGCGCGCCACCGTGCCGGAGCCGCGCACGACACTCAGGCTGAAGCCGTAGTTGCGTTTGAGATCCGACAGATTCAGATCGCTGCGGCGGCTCGCCACCTTGCCGGCGTCCATGAAGATCGTCGCGTCGATGGGACCCCACAGCGGCCAGCGATATTCCGCCTGCAGCAGCAGCAGGTGGCGGTCACGGAACCTGAAGGTACGGAACCCGCGCAGCGTCGCGTCCGTGCCGTCCGATCCGATCAGGCTTTCGTCGATGCTGCGCAGGTTGCCGCGTCCGCCGATCGTGTACTGCAGGAAGAACGGCACGTCGTTGCCGTTCGAGGTGTCCGTCGTCGACACCCAGCCGTGAAGTGTCAGGAGCCGGTGCGGACCGAACAGCGCGAACTGCTGCTGCGTCTCGAGGTCGATGCGGCGGAAGTCGAATCGATTGAGCTGCTGGTCGTCATACACCGTGAACGTTGCACGCGACCGGCCGCCCTGGAACTGCGCACCCGCGGGGCCCGCGTCGGAGATCGCCTCGACAAACGTCTGGTACCGCCCGAACCGCGGCTGATCGATCAACCCCGGCGCGTCCGGCTCGGCGAACCGTGCGTCGATGCTCGGGAAGCCGCGCGCGTTGGCGCCGCGCACGTCCGGCCACATCTGCTCGAGTCTGCCGCCAACCGTGACCCATCGCGACAGGCGAAGCGTTCCCACCACGCCGGCCACCGGATCGCGCATGCCGAAGTGGGTGCGATCGGCCGCGAGGCTGTTCGTGCCGGGACCAAAGAACGCGAGCTGCGACATGTCGCGCACGCGGCCGTACGCTTCGAGCCTCGTCCGCTTCGTCCGTCGCTCGGTCGTGAGCGACGTGCTCCAGTAGCCGTTGATCGTCATCACCGCTTCGGCATTCGTGCGCCAGCCTCGCAGCTCCGGGAAGTCGTACGCGACGCCGGCGCCGATGCCGCCGCCCGATGCCACGCCCTTGACGACCGGGTGGAGCGGCTGCGTGAAGACGTTGCCGATCTTCTTCGCGATGCCGGATCCGGGACGATCCCCTCGCGCGCCAGGCTGATCCGGCTGGGGCGCCGTCTGCGCGGCAGATCCCGCCGCCGTCAGCAGCCACGCCGCACAGCACGCACCGATGAGCCTACGATTCAGCATCAGAAGAGCCGGACGGCCCGGCACACTCCCGTCGATCCGTGAGCACCATCCATGCCACGCGTTGAGGTATCGCCGAGCCTGTGTTCAGCGGTGATGTGTGGAGGCGGGTTCCATTGGACGGACGTCGAACTGCCCATCGTCCCGTATGGACACGCGGAACAGCTCGTCGAAGCCTTCGGTGGTCCGAGGCGGGATCAGCCGTTTTGCGGTCGTGAAGATCGCGACGTCCGGCACGCGTGCACGTCCTTCACGCTGGCGATTTCTGCCGACGGCTTCCCGTGTGGATGCGTCGAAGTAGTAGCCGATCACCCGCGCGCCATGCGCCCGCGCGATCGTGATGATCGCCTCGCGATCGGCCTCCGTCGGATTCGTGTTGTCGACGACGACGGAGCGGCCGGCGCCAAGCGCCTCTTCGAGCAGCCGCGCCTGCCGCGCCGGCTTGCGCGCGACGTTCGGCCAGTTGTCCTTGCTGATGTGTTGATGCGTGTCCGCGAAACGGCGGCTGTAAAACGTCGTCTTGCCGGAGCCCTGAAGGCCCACGAAGATCACGCATTCGCTCACCGCTCCCTCCGTTCCGCTCGCGGGCGGATCGGGGGCCGGCAGGTGGGACACGGCCAGCGCTTTTTTGCTGCCTCGTCCAGCGCGATGCGCCGCGCCCCTTTGCCGAGCTTCTTGCAGCCGTCGCGGTGGTACTGATTGCCGGAGTCGACGAACACGAACACCTGCGATGGTGCAGCCGGCTTCGCGGCCTTTTCAGCCGGCGGGGGCGTTCGGGACGGATCGCACTCGGGGTGTGGCTTGAGGCCACGCGCTTCCGCCTGGCCGCGCGACAGCGCGAGCACGCCGACGCCATCACGGACGACGTCGCACGACGGCCGATGATAGAGGCCTGTGCCTTCCTTGTGCAGCACGAGTTCCTGCGCGATCGCAGGCGCGGCCGTCAACGCGAGCAGCGGCACCAGGAGGACGGCCCCCACACTGCGGACCAACATCGTCCTCGTGATGATAATGCCGCGCGGTGCGCGAGCTACAGGTCGAGGCGGTACTTGCCGAGGCGGGCGAGAATGGTCGCCTTCAGATCCGCTTCCGAGCGTGCGAGCGTGAGATCGATGTCCGCATCTGCAAAAGCATCCACCAGCGCGCGGATCAACTGCGCACGGCTGATGGCGACTGCGCTCTTCGCACGGATGTTCGCCGCGAGCCGATCGAGGAAGACGATCTGCCGGTTGAAGAGCACGACCGTGACTTTCGTCCACGCTTCGTTGTGAATCGGAGGGCGGCCAGGACGGCGTTTCTGTGAGCGACCGGCCGCCGGGACAGCGTCGGCAGCCTGGGCGGCTGAGTCGCGTTTGCTGCGGCGTCGCATAGGCTTCCCGTGGGATTTGGAGGTTTTTGCCATCCCGAATATCCGATCTGACTATTGCTGAGTCGGCTCTCATTCAACACTGAGGACGGAGTTTATTCAAGCTGAACGGTAAGCCGCCGGTTAGAGTCATGGCATGGGGTGGTGGACCCGGTGGATAGCGGGCAAGCGTGGCGCGGCCGACAGTGCCCGGGCGGCATGGCAGGAGGCGTGGTCGGCGGCGGCCGCGCAGGCCGTGCCGCCTGAGGCTGTCGATGCGCTGAAGGCGCGGCTGGAGACGCTCGGCCTGCCCGAGGAAGAAATCGAGCTCGAACGTGAAATGCTCGACGGACTCGAGACGGCGATCGCTCTGCGGGAGAGCGTCGAGCGGAGCGGACTGCCGTACACGGAAACTGGCCATCGCGTCATCGGCCAGGAGACGTGTCACTTCAGCGCGCCGGTGTTTGCTCCAGACGAGCCCGATCATCCCGGCGGGCGGCTGCTCTTCACGCCGACGCGCGCCGTCTTCGTCGGCGGCGGCCGGACCATTCCGATCCCGTGGCACGCCGTCACGCAAACGCAGCAGGCCGAACGCGATCTCCTGTTGATTCGTGCGGATCGCGAACGGCTGTACCGGTTCCGCTGCAACTCGTTCAGCGACGCGATGACCGCGGCCTTGCTGGCTCGGCGCCTGATGCCACGGCGCTGACGCCTCTCAACGCTCAGCGGTCGGCGCTCAGCGATCGGCGATCAGCGATCGGCGATCAGCGATCAGCGATCAGCGATAATGCCATAATGGCCGTCACCACACCGGGCATCACACGCTTGCTCGAGACCGATCGTCAGCTCCTGAAAGACAAGCGACTCGGACTCGTGTCGAATCCGGCGTCGGTCGATGCGAATCTGTCCCACGCGGTCGATCTGGTCGCCAACGATGCTGACCTTCGTTTGACGGCGCTCTTTGGTCCCCAGCACGGGTTCCGCTCGGACGTGCAGGACAACATGATCGAGACGCCGCACGCCGACGATGCGACGCGGCGGGTTCCGGTGTACTCGCTCTACAGCGAGACACGCGAGCCGACGGCGGAGATGCTGCGGGACGTCGACGTACTCGTCATCGATCTCCAGGACGTTGGCACACGCGTTTACACCTACATCTACACGATGGCCAACTGCATGCGCGCCGCCGCCCGCCACGGCGTCCACGTCGTCGTCTGCGACCGGCCGAATCCGATTGGTGGCCGCGACGTCGAGGGGGCGCTCCTCGACGAGGCTTGGACCTCGTTCGTCGGGCAGTTCCCCATTCCGCTTCGTCACGGGATGACGATCGGCGAACTCGCGCGCATGTTCAACGACGCATTCGGCATCGGCTGCGCGCTCGACGTCGTTGGGCTGGAGGGCTGGCGGCGCGACATGTACTTCGACGACACGCGGCTGCCGTGGATCATGCCCTCGCCGAACATTCCGACGCTCGACAGCGCGATCGTCTACCCCGGCACGGTAGTGTTCGAGGGCACGCTGCTGTCGGAAGGGCGCGGCACGACGCGGCCGTTCGAGCTGATTGGAGCGCCGTGGATTGACGCGGAGCGGTTCGCGGCGGCGATGAACGCGCGCGGGGTGCCCGGCGTCCATTTCCGTCCGGTATTTTTCGAGCCGACCTTCCACAAGCATGCGAAGCAGACGTGCGGCGGCTGCCAGATTCACGTCCTCGATCGCGCGGCGTTCCGGCCGGTACGCACCGCGGTGGAACTGTTGCACGAGTTCCGGCGGCAGGACGCGGCGAGGTTCGGCTGGAAGCAGCCGCCGTACGAATACGAGCACGAGCGAATGCCGATCGACCTGCTCTACGGATCGCCGACGCTGCGGGAGACGCTCGACCGCGGCGGCGACGTGAGCGGCCTGCTCGCCGCGTGGGCCCGTGACGAGGAGCGGTTCCTCGAGATCCGGCGGCGGTTTCTGCTGTACTGACGCGAGCCGCTGATCGCTGATCGCTGATCGCTGATCGCTGATCGCTGATCGCTGATCGCTGTTCGCGGATCGCTGATCGCCGATCGCTGTTCGCGGTTCGCTGTTCGCGGTTCGCGGATCGCTGTTCGCGGATCGCTGTTCGCGGATCGCTGTTCGCTGTTCGCGGATCGCTGTTCGCGGATCGCTGTTCGCGGGGTCGCGGTCCACGATCAGCGATCGGCGATCGGCGATCGGCGATCAGCGATCAGCGTCTAGCGCTTGACGACGGCGTCACGCGCTTCGCGAATCTGCCGCGCATGCCGATGCGCGTGCACGGCGTAGATCTCCAGCCACTTCTCCACGCCGTACGCGCCGGCTTCGGTGTGCGTGCCCTCGCGAATCCACTCGTCGGGTCCAAGCCTCTCGAGCAGTTCGGCCGTGCACTGACGCGCCCAGCGGAACGCCTCGAGCGAGCTGTGGTACGGCCGGTCGTAGTGCAGACGGCGCGCGAACTCGTCCTGGTCGTAGCCGTGAATCGTCGGCCGATCCTGCGCGAGCAGCAGGCGCAGCCGGATCGCCGACGTCATCTCGCTGTCGGCGAGATGGTGCACGATCTCGCGCACGGACCATCGGCCCTCCGCCGGCCGCTGCTCCAGCTCCGCGGCGGAAATGCCGTCGAGCGCCTCGGCGACGGCGCGGTAGCCGTCGCGGTACTGTGCAATGAGCTGCCGCCTCTGCTGTTCGTCCATACTCCGCTTCTCCCTCGAACTACTCGGACACTCAGACACTCGGCCTCTAGCCTCGCGTCTTCGCAATGCCGGGCGCCTTCTTCTCCTGCGGCGTGGCCGGCACCAGATGATGTTTCGTCAGATGCCGCGTCAACTGCTCCATCGCCTCGGACACCGTGTCCACCGGGCAGAGCAGCTTCAAATCTTCCTCGTTGATCGCGCCCCAGTCCGCCAGCGGACGCAGATTGAACACCTCGTTCCAATAGTCGGTCCCATAGAGGATGACGAGCAGCTTCTTCGAAAGCTTCCGCGTCTGCGCCAGCGTGAGGATCTCGAACATCTCGTCGAGCGTGCCGAAGCCGCCCGGAAAGATCACCAGCGCCTTGGCCAGGTAGGCGAACCAGAACTTCCGCATGAAGAAGTAGTGGAAGTGGAACACCAGGTCCTTGCTGATGTAGCGGTTCGGCGCCTGCTCGAACGGCAGCGCGATGTTGAGGCCGAGTGACGGGCCGCCGGCCTCCGTCGCGCCGCGGTTGGCCGCCTCCATGATCCCGGGCCCGCCGCCGGAGCACACGACGAACCGCCGGTGGGTCGCCTCGAGGCCGAGACTCCACTTCGTCAGCTCGAAGGCCAGCTTTCGCGCGTCCTCGTAGTAGCGGGACCACTCGAGCGCTTTCTGCCGGCGCCGCAGCTCCGCCTTGTATTCGGCCGTGCGCGTGCTGGCGCCCGCCTTCACTCTCGCCAGCGCCCGCTGCGCGGCCAGCCGGCTGTGCACGCGTGCCGATCCGAAGAACACGACCGTGTCCTGGATGTTGTGCGCCCGGAACCGCCGCAGCGGATCGAGGTACTCGGCGAGAAGCCTGATCGGACGCGCATCAGACGTCTCCAGGAACTCCGGATCGTGATAGGCGAGCGGCTGCGGCGTCGTCGGCATACGAAAAAACTGTATCATCGGTGAGCGACTCACAACCTCAAGGAGGATGAATGAGCCGGCGATGGTCACTGACAATGGGCATCTGCATCGCGGTGCTCGCAGGCACCGCAGCGGCGTGGAGCGCTCCGGGACAGACGGCGAAGCCCGCGCAGCCAGCCGGATGGACGCTGCCGCCGAATGCCGCCGAAACGAAGAACCCGCACACGGTGGATGACAAGCTGATAGCGTCGGGGAGAGCGGTCTTCAAGGACAAGTGCCAGCGCTGCCACGGGCCGGCAGGACGCGGCGACGGCCCGGATGCGGACAGCGAGCACCAGGAGGACATGGATCTCACGAACCCGAAGCGCGCCGACCGCAACGTCGACGGCGTGGTTTACTACAAAGTGCTGAACGGCCGCCGCAAGCCCAAGATGCCGGCGTTCAAGGAAGAACTGACGGCGGATCAGATCTGGTCGGTCGTCGCCTACGTGCAAACGCTGCGCAAGAAGTAATTCCCAAAGGCCAACTGCCAACTGCCAAATCGTTCAAAGGCCAACCGCCAAAGGCCAATCGCCAAAGGCGCAGTGCGAAAAAGCCCTTGGTCCTTGGAAGTCCTTAAGTTTGGCAGTTGGCCCTTGGTCCTTGGAAGTTCCTGAATTTGGCAGTTGGCCCTTGGTCTTTGGAAGTTGACAGGACAGGTCACAGTAGTCGCGTCACCAGTTCCCCGATCACATACCCGACGGCCGCGACGCCGAATCCGACCAGGAACATGTCGCGGCCGCTCGCCCATACGCTTCGGCCGGTGAACATGCTGCGGGCCGCGCCGATGGCGAAGTGCGCCAGCATGCTGATCGCCAGCGACACCCAGATCGCCGGCTCGTGCGGCATCACCAGGAACGGCACGATTGGAATGAAGGCGCCGATCGCGGTCGCCACGCCGGTGACGACGCCGTCCTTGAGCGGCGCCAGTTCCGCGGGATGGATGTTCAGCTCCTCGCGCACCATCGCGTCGAGCGCCTGCGAGGGATCCTTCATCATCTCGCGCGCGGTCTCGCGCGCGCGATCCGCGGTCAGTCCCTTGGCCTCGTAGATGACCGCGAGCTCGTCCTCCTCGAGATCCGGCATCAGCCGCATCTCCTGCCGCTCCATCTCGATCTGATGCGCCTGGACTTCCGCCTCGCTCTTGGCCGCGAGGTAGCCGCTCGATCCCATCGACAGCGCGTCCGCGATCGCGCCGGCGACGCCGCTGATGATGACGATGTGCGGTTCGACGCTGGCGCCGATCACGCCGGCGACGAGGCCGAAGTTCGCGGTGAGACCGTCGTTGAAGCCGTAGACGACGCTCCGGAGATACCCACCGGAACCGCCGACGTGCCAGGGCTCGCCGTCGCGGCCCATCACTTCCGACAGCTCGCGGGCGTGAATCGCGGAGTCGGCGGCGATGTCGATGGCCGCCTTGTGCGCCTTGCGCGTGCCTGCGTGCCGCGCAAGCCCGAGGTAGGCCTGCACCTCGCGGCCTTCTTCGGCGAGCATCATCGGCAGCACGAGCGACGTGCCGAACCGCCGCGCCAGCCACGCCAGCAGCCGCGTGCGGCGCGAGGTCGCGTAGGCCGGCAGCTCACGGCCGGCGTCGCGGAACAGCGACTCCCAGCGCTGCGCGTGGCGGTCCTCGACACCGGCCAGCCGCTCGAACAGCGCGCGCCGTTCCGCGTCCTGCTCTACTGCCGCCAGCGCGCGGTAGAGAAACGCCGCGTCGCGCTCGTCGCGATAGTGTTCGTCCCAGGATGCGTCGGCCTTCGGCCTCTCCGCGGTCACGTCTTCAGCATATACTCCGACGCCTGTGACCTTCGATCATTCCGTCCTGATCGGCGCGGCGCCGACGCGCGTGCTCGCCGCGTTCGTCGAGCCGTACGCGCTATCGATCTGGTGGCAATGCGTGCGAGCCGTCGTCGCGCCGCGGCCGCTCGGCGTCTTCGCCGTCGAATGGGAGCCGACGGCTGAGGCCGACGATCTGCTCGGCAGGCTCGGCGGTGTCTTTCACGGAACGGTGATCGAGTACAGGCCCGGCCAGATTCTGGCGGTCGCCGACGCATGGTGGCTGCCGCCCGACACCGAGCCGATCGGGCCGATGGCGCTCGAAGTGTCGTGCGAGATCGCCGGCCCGGCGTGCCGGCTCCGCGTGCTGCAGAGCGGATTCGAAGAGGCGCCCCGGTGGCGTCGTTACTACGCGGTCATCGATCGCGGCTGGCGCTCGTCGCTGGCGGCGTTGAAGGAGTACGCCGAAGCGATCGTCCTCGGTCAGCCGTGAGCCTGTTTTCGCTGCGTCTTCGAGCGCGCGTTGGGACGCAATCCGACGGCGCGGCCGAAGATCACCGCCAGCGGCGCGGCGCCGAAGCTCAGAAGCGCCCCCATCTTCGCCTCGTCCAGCGCGACGCCTCCGCCCGGGAATGCCGCCGTCGCGAAGAACAGCGCAACCGTGAAGCCGATCGCCGCCGTGACGCCGACGACTACCGTGTGCACTGCGGTCAGGCCGCCCGGCGCGCGCAGCCCGAACCGCACCGACAGCAGCGTGAACGCGACGATCCCGATCGGCTTTCCCGCCAGCAGCGAGATCAGCACGATCCAGGTTCCGGCGCCGATGCTCGACAGCATCACGCCGGCATTGACGAGGCCGAAGAAGAACAGGATCGCCTGCACCGGAACCTTCCACCAGTGCTCGAAGCGGTTCATCGTGTCCGGCAGGTGCGCCTCCCGCTCGTCGAACAGCCCGAGATCGCGCTTGGCGTGCGGCATGAACGGGACGATCGGCACCAGCGCGAGAGCCGGATGCAGCCCGCCGTAGTGCAGCGCCGCCCACGACAGGCCGCCCGCGCCGATGGCGTACGGCCAGAAGTTCTTCACGCGCAGCCGCCGCAGCATCAGCGCAAGGCCGATGGCCGGGATCATGAACGTCGCGAACGAGATGATCGAGAGCGGTCCGCTCGGATAGAACAGCGCCAGCAAAATGAGCCCCAGCGCATCGTCGGCGATCGCGAGCAGCAGCAGAAACGGGATCGCCGGATGGCGGGGCGGGAACACGAGCCGCGCCGCCATGTAGGAGAACGCGATGTCAGTCGCGCAGGGGATGGCCCAGCCGGCCATGAGGTCGGGCCGGCCGTGCAGGTTGACCTGCACGGCGTAGAGCGTCGCGGGCGCAACCATCCCGCCGGCGGCGGCAATCAACGGCACCGCGGCCTCCCGCGGCGACGCCAGCGGCCCTCCCGGCAGCATCGCCTCGGCGATCTCCTTCGTGGCCAGCGCGAAGAAGAACACCATCCCGATGTCGTTCACCGCGAAATGCAGTGCATGCGCCAGCTCCTCGTACGAGTCGTGCGCGACGTTGGCCCACACGAGCGCGATCACCGTGCCGGCGACCAGAAGCACCGAATTGTCGATGATGAAGGACCAGAGACCCTTCCGCTGAGCGTGCGCCATCCGGCCGATTCTAGTAGATAGCGGGCGCCTGAGTCAGCGCAACTGCTGCACGTTGAGGAAGTTCGCGTCCGCGCGACTGACATCGGGCGAGATGTTGATGAAGACGGCGACGTCGCCGGGCGCGGCCAGCCGCCGCGCGAGCACCAGTTGCTCGAGCCGTTCCACGTCGCGTTCGGGCGACACGAACGGCATCACGCCCCAGAACATCGTCAGGGCCGCCGCCACCTCCGGCCGCTCGGCCACCGCGACGATCGGGCAGCGCGGGCGCAGCGCCGACAGCAGACGCGCCGTCTGCCCCGCGCGCGTGACGGCGACGATGGCGTTCGCCTGGCCGGCGCTCGCCAGCGTTACGGCGGCCTCGCACAACGCGCGGCCGTGGCCGCTGCCTGCGGGGGGCAGGTCTTGAATCATCACTTTCTCGCGGCATCCCGGGCCGAGAAAGTGATGATTCAAGACCTGACCCCCTTCCGCGTCGCGGATCACCGCGTCGAGCGTCTGCACGGCTCGCACCGGAAACGCGCCGACCGCCGTCTCCCCCGCCAGCATGATCGCGTCGACGCCATCGTGCACGGCGTTCGCGGCGTCGCTCACCTCGGCTCGGGTCGGCCGCGGCTCGACGCGCATCGACTCCAGCACTTGCGTCGCGATGATCACCGGACGGCCGGCTGTGCGGGTCTTCCGGACGATCTCCTTCTGCACGCGCGGCAATTGTTCCAGCGGCATCTCGAGGCCGAGATCGCCGCGCGCGACCATCACCGCCTGCGCCACGTCGAGGATCGCCTCGAGGTTGTCGACGGCAGCCGGCCGCTCGATCTTGGCGACGATCGGCACGGTGCGCCCGGCCTCGCGCATCATTTCGATCGCGCGCCGCACGTCGTCTGCCGTCTGCACGAAGCTGAGCGCGACGAAATCGACGCCGAGACCGAGGCCGAACCGCAGGTCTGCGGCGTCCTTCTCGGTCAGGGACGAATCAGGCAGCGCCACGCCGGGCGCGTTGATGCCTTTGCGTGCCATCAGCACACCGCCGTTGACGACGACCGTCACGAGCTCCGAGCCGGACGTGCTCACGACTCGCAGCTCGATCCGTCCGTCGTCCAGCAGCAGCCGATCGCCGGCCTTCGCAGAGGCGACGAGCGGCGCGTACGGCGTGAAGATCCGCCCGCGCGCGCCTGGCTCGTCGCCCGCGGCGATTCGCAGTTCCTCGCCTTCGGTGAGCGCCAGCGATCCAACAGCCAGCGGACCCGTCCTGATCTTCGGCCCCGACAGGTCCTGCAGCACCGCGACGGTCCGCTGCGATCGAGCGGCGACGTCCCGGATGCGGCGATAGAGGTCCGCATGGACATCGTGCGTGCCGTGCGAGAAGTTGAGCCGGAAGACGTCGACGCCGGCAGCGATCAGCGCCGCGAGAACGTCCCTCTCGGCGCTTGCCGGTCCAACGGTCGCGACGATCTTCGTGTGCCTCATTCCGATCCGATTCATGCGGCGGGATCGACGAGGGCCTTCGGTATGCGCATGGCTTCGGCATCCGCCAACGCATCGTTCAGCCCCGAGAGCGGATACGTGCGGGCGCCGATGCGCGCCCAAGGCACCGTCGCGGCGTACCGCTCGAGAAAGGTCAAGGCGCGCAGGAAATGTCCGGGCTCGCTGCCCCAGCAGCCGCGGATTTCGAGATGCTTGCGGTTGATGTGCTGATGCGCGTTGACGGCGCTCGGCCCCACGTCCGTGTAGTGGCCGGCGACGATATAGCGGCCGCCGTCGCGGGCGAGCGTCAGGCCTTCTTCGATGGCGCGCGGCGATCCGGCGGCTTCGATGACGACGTCGGGGCCTTCACCGAACGTGCGGCTGCGGATCTCCTCGAGGCGTTGTTCCGGCGAGGTCGCGGCGAGGTCGAAGACCGCGTCGGCGCCCATGTCGCGCGCGAGCCGCAGTCGATCGGCCGGCGCGCCGATCGCGAAGATCGACGACGCCCCGCTGAGCCGCGCCAATGCGATGGCGCTGAGACCGACGGCGCCGGTTCCCTGGACGAGGACGCTGTCACCCGGCCGCAGTGCCGCACGTTCAAGGATGTGCACGGCCGTCAGCAGTCCGCAACCGCCGCCGATGTAGTCGTCGAAACCGACGCTGCCGGGCAGCCGCGCGATGACGACGCCCGGCTCGAGATAGATCGATTGCGCCCAGCCGCCGAACAGCCCGTCGTTCGCCGAATCGGTGATGCCGTAGACGCGACGTGCGCGGCAGCGTGTCGGCGTGCGGTGCACGGTGCACGCACGGCAGCGGCCGCACGTGCGGTGCACGTCGAAGAACACGGCACGGTCGCCTTCTCGAAGCACGCTGCCGTCGATGCCGCCCAGCGGCCCGCGGATCGATTCGAGCGTGCCCGCCGACACATGGCCGGGAATGATGGGATACGGCACGCCGGCGAGCCGGCCGTGCCACAGATGAACGTCCGTACCGCACACCTCCGAGCGCGCGGTGCGCAGCAGCGCCGCGCCGGGCTCGAGGTCGGGACGCGCGAACTCGCGGATTTCAATCGGCGTACGCGGCGCCGGCATGACGGCAGCGAGGATGCGGTCGCTCACGGCGGTACGTTACCCTTGAGGGCGTGAAGCAGCTTATCACCACCGCCTGCGCGGCCGCCGTCATCCTGCTCGCTGCGGCGACCGTCGAGGCGCAGTACTCGGTCGCGAAGGCGCGCAAGCATTTCGTGACGCTCAGTTACGACTGGCTGTACAGTCAGCCGCTCCACTTCGACGATCACCCGCTCGAGGATCTGGTCGGCCGCGACGTCGCGGAGGCGCAGTTCGCGCTTTTCGACTATCGCACGCGCGACGAGGCGATCCTGATCGACGTCCTCGAGTTCAATCGCCGCACGCGCGGCGTCGGCATCACGGTGTATCCCTTCGGCATGAACGTCGGCGCCGCGCTCGCGATTCGCGGCAGCATCGAGAACATGCCGATCGTCCGCATCGCGTTCGAAGGCGACGGCGCGCCGGCACCGTACTCGCTCACCGGCGGGCGCTCGTACGATCTCGCGTTCGGGCTGTATATGGCGGACCGTTCGCCCGGCTGGGGGCTCGGCAGCCATGCGTTCGTCATGGGTGGCATCGGCCGGATCAGGTCCGACCAGCGCGACGGAGACCGCTACTTCGCCGAAGGCGGCGGCGGCCTCAGCTCCGGCCCGATCGGCGTGGAGCTCTCGGTGAAGTTCGCGTGGAATTACTTCGACGTGCCGGTGAAGCACCAGTTCCTCACCATCCCCGTGACGCTGCGCGGCACGGTGACGTTCTGATCGTGCAGATCGAAGCTTGGCTCGCAGCGGCGTGCGCGGACGCTGACCGTCGCGGCCTGCCCGCACTGAAGGCGCTGCTCGAGACGCTGGCGCGCTCCACCGCGGGGCTTCGCGCGGCTGACCGGTCCGGGCAAGCCCGGCCCCTACATGCCGACGACGTCCGGGCCGGGGGAGCCCCGCCCCCCCCCCCCACCCGCCCCGGTGGGGGCGGGGGGTGGCCGCCCCCCC
>JBMDXB010000034.1:0-1664 GCA_048594885.1 Vicinamibacterales bacterium | reverse complement strand
CGATCGCACTGCTCGCCGGCACCGTGTATCTGTTCATGCGGACGCCGAAAGGCTTCCTGCCGAGCGAGGATCAGGGCCGCTTCAACATCAGCACCGAAGCGATCCAGGGGATCGGCTTCGACGAGATGGTGCGCCACCAGCGGCAGGTCGCCGATCTCGTCGCCAGGGAGCCCGACATCGTCGGCTTCACGACCAACGTCGGCGGCGGTCCCGGCGGCGGCGGACTCAACACCGGACGCATGAGCGTCGATCTCAAACCGCGGAAGGAGCGCACGCGCAGCGTCGAGCAGGTCATGACGGAGTTGCGGCCGAAGCTGGCGCAGGTGCCGGGCGTTCGCGTGTACATGGTCAACCAGCCGCCGATCAATCTTGGCGGGCAGCAGGGCGCGCGCAGCCTGTATCAGTTCACGCTGCAGGACACCGACACCGGCGAGCTTTACCTTTGGGCGCCGATCATGGAAGGGAAGATGCGCGCGCTCGCCGGCATCGAGGACGTGAGCAGCGATCTGCAGGTGAAGAATCCGCAGGTGCGGCTCGAGATGGATCGCGACAAGATCTCGACGCTCGGCCTCACCGTCAATCAGGTGGAGACCGCGCTCTACAACGCGTACGCCTCGCGGCAGGTGTCAACCATCTACGCGCCGAACAATCAGTATCAGGTGATCATGCAGGTCGCGCCGGAGTATCAGAAGGATCCGGCGTCGCTCTCGATGCTCTATGTGCGGTCGTCCGCCGGACGTCTGATTCCGCTCGACAGCGTCGCGAAAGTCACGCTCGACGCGGGTCCGCTGACCGTGAGTCACACCGGTCAGCTGCCGTCGGTGACGATCGCGTTCAATCTCAAGCCGGGTGTCGCGCTCGGCGACGCCGTCGCCGCCATCCAGCGGACCGCGGCGGAAACGCTGCCCGCCACCGTTGCGACGAACTTCCAGGGCACCGCGCAGGCGTTTCAGGACTCGTTGCAGGGGCTCGGCCTGATCCTGATCATGGCCATCGTCGTGATCTACATCGTGCTCGGGATCCTGTACGAGAGCTTCACGCATCCATTGACGATTCTCTCGGGCCTCCCCGCCGCCGGCTTCGGCGCGCTGCTCACGCTGCTGATCTTCAGGACCGAGCTGAGTCTCTACGCGTTCGTCGGCGTGATCATGCTCGTGGGTCTCGTCAAGAAGAACGGGATCATGATGGTCGACTTCGCGATCGAGGCGCAGCGCGAGCACCGGCGCACGCCGAGCGAAGCGATCCACGAGGCGTGCCTCGTCCGGTTCCGGCCGATCATGATGACGACGATGGCCGCGCTCGTCGGGACCGTCCCGATCGCGCTCGGCCTGGGCGCCGGCGCCGAGTCACGGCGTCCGCTCGGCCTCGCCGTCGTCGGGGGCCTCCTCGTTTCGCAACTGCTGACGCTCTACATCACGCCGGTGTATTACGTCTACATCGAGAGCGCGCGGCAGCGGCTGGCGCGGCGGCGGCCGGCGCCCGTGGTCGAGCCGCGCGGCGCGGCGTCCGACGCGGATGCGACAGTTGCGCACGCTCAGATCGAAGGGACGCGCCGACGGGCGTAGGCGAGCGAGCCAATTCGCGGCGCGGCCGTTTATTTCTGTTCGGCGAACACGTCAGCCACCTTCTGCGCGAGCGCGGCCGTGTTGGCGTGCGCGATGTTC
>JBMDXB010000033.1:0-8436 GCA_048594885.1 Vicinamibacterales bacterium | reverse complement strand
TCGTGCCGCGCGGCAGAGCGACAAGCCACCCGGAATGTCCTCCATCGTCATTTCGCGAATCACGACCGTGCTCACGGACGGCTTCGGTTGCATCGGAAGGCATCATAATAAGCCCGGCCATGGCACTGCCGCCGGCAATTCCTGACGTCGAGCATCTCGAGGATGTGCTGAGCGAGCCGTCTCCGCGCGCCATCGACGCCGTAGCGCGCCTCGACGGCGATCTGCTCGTCCTCGGCGTTGCCGGCAAGATGGGGCCGACGCTGGCCCGCATGGCGAAGCGAGCGATGGCGGAGGCGGGCGTCAGCCATCGCGTGATCGGTGTCTCGCGTTTCTCGTCCACGGATCAGCAGCACGCGCTGGAGGCGCACGGAGTCGAGACGATCCGCTGCGATCTGCTCGACGAAGCCGCCCTCGCGGCGCTGCCGGACGCGCCGAACATCCTCTTCATGGCGGGTCGGAAGTTCGGCTCGACCGGTGACGAGCCGCTGACATGGGCGATGAACACGTACCTGCCCGCGCTCGTCTGCCGCCGATTCACGCGCAGCCGCATCGTCGCCTTCTCGACCGGCAACGTTTACGGCCTCACGCCACAGGGCCGCGGCGGCTCGCGCGAGGACGATCTGCCGGCGCCAGTCGGCGAGTACGCGATGAGCTGTCTGGGTCGCGAACGGATGTTCGAGTATTTCAGCCGCACGTACGGAACGCCCGTCGCCATTCTTCGGCTGAACTACGCGACGGAAATGCGCTACGGCGTGCTGGTCGATCTCGCCGGTCGCGTGGCGCGCCGCGAGCCGATTGATCTGGCGATGGGCTACTTCAATGTCATCTGGCAGGCGGACGCGAACGCGATGGCGCTCGCGGCCTTCGATCACACCGCGTCGCCTGCATTCATCGTCAACATCGCGGGGCGCGAGGAGCTGAGCGTGCGCGATGTGTGCACCGCGCTCGCGCGCAAGCTGAGCGTCGACGTCTCGTTCACCGGACGTGAGGCGGACGATGCGCTGCTCAGCAACGGGGCGCGTGGCTGGTCGCTGCTCGGCGAGCCGCGCGTCGATGCCGCGCAACTGATCGAGTGGACGGCCGACTGGGTCCGCCACGGCGGCGACAGCCTCGGCAAGCCGACGCACTTCGAATCGAGGGCAGGGCGGTTCTGATGAGCGCAATGCCGGAGAACGTGCGCGCTTCGCTTCAGCAGGGCAGGGTGATACCTGCCCATCCGCTCGCGCTCGACGATACGGGCGCATTCGACGAGCGCCGTCAGCGCGCGCTGGCGCGCTACTACGCCGCCGCAGGCGCCGGTGGACTCGCCGTCGGCGTGCACACGACGCAGTTTGCCATTCGTGATGCGCCGGTCGGCCTCTTCGAGCCCGTGCTGACGATTGCGGCGGAGGAGATGGACCGCGCTGACGGCCGCCGCCGCGAGCCGATGATTCGCATCGGCGGGATCTGCGGACGCACGGAGCAGGCGGTGCGCGAAGCGGACCTGCTCGTCCGCCTGCGCTATCACGCGGGGCTGCTCAGCCTCGCGGCCCTCGCCGATGCCAGCGACGATGAACTGATCGCGCACTGCCAGGCTGTCGGCGAGCGGATCTCGCTCGTCGGCTTCTATCTGCAGCCGTCGGTCGGCGGGCGCCCCCTGTCGTACGCGTTCTGGCGCCGCTTCGCGGAGATTCCGTCGGTCGTTGCGATCAAGATCGCGCCGTTCAGCCGCTATCAGACGATCGACGTCATTCGCGCGGTAGTCGACTCCGGCCGTGACGACATCGCCCTGTACACGGGCAACGACGACGCGATCGTCGCGGATCTCGTGACGCCGTTTCGCTTCGCGGCGGATGGACGGGCGCGCGAACGGCGAATCGTCGGCGGTCTACTCGGGCACTGGGCGGTGTGGACGCGCGGTGCGGTAGAGTTGCTCGCGGACTGTCACTTGGCCGCGCGCTCGGGACACGTACCTGCGGCCCTGCTGCAGCGCGCCGTTGAGATAACCGATGCCAACGCCGCCTTCTTCGATGCGGCGAACCGCTTCACCGGATGCATCGCCGGCATCAACGAAGTGCTGTGCCGTCAGGGGCTGCTGGCAAGCGCGCGCTGTCTCGACCCGCACGAGAAGCTCAGTCCGGGTCAGGCGGCGGAGATCGACCGCGTGTGCCGCGCGTATCCTCATCTGGCCGATGATACGTTCATCGCCGAGAACCTCGAGGAGTGGATGTCATGATGACCCGGTTTGCGTTCGTCGTGATTGCGGTCGGGCTCTCGACGGCAAACGCCGGCCGTCAGGGTGTGACGCCGGCGGACCTCGTCGTACTCAACGCGCGAATTTTGACCGTTGACTCGAACTTCAGCGAAGCGCGGGCGCTCGCGGTGCGCGACGGACGGTTCGTGGCCATCGGCGGCGAGGACGACGTGCGGCCGCACATCGGCAGCGCGACGCGCGTCATCGACGGCCGCGGCCGAACGGTGATCCCGGGGATCATCGACTCGCACGTCCATGCCCTGGGCGTCGCCTCCGCCGAAGTCGTGCAGCCCTTCCGGAACCTCAAGTCGGTCGTCGAGCTGCAGGAGTGGATCCGTCGTGAGGCGCCAAAGCGGCCGGAGGGATCGTGGATCTGGACGCCGCGAACCTACCCTCCGCGACTCAAGGAGCGGCGCTTCCCGACGCGGCAGGAGCTGGACGCTGCCGCGCCCAACCACCCGGTCGTCGTCGACGGCGCCTACGCGCTGTCGATCAACACGGCGGCGCTTCGGACGGCGGGCATCACCAGCAAGACGCCGGACCCTCCGGGCGGCGCGATCGTGAAGGATGCGTCCGGAGAGCCGACCGGGCTGCTGCGCAACGTTGGAGGACTGCTCGCGAAGTTCCGAACCGACACCGTCGCCGTGCTGCCGCCGCAAGCGCTCGAGGCCGTTCACCGGCACTATCTGGCGACCGGCATCACCAGCGTCATCGAGCGCGGCGCGTCGGTCGAGGGCTACAAGGCGTACGACGATCTGAAGCGCTCCGGACGGCTGCACGTGCGCTCGACGATTACGATCCGCGTGCCGGCGGCTGCCGACGCTGCGACGGTCGAGCGCTTCGTCAGCGGACTGCCGTTCAAGTTCGGCACGGGTGACGAGTGGCTGAAGGTGGGCCCGCTGAAGCTGACCGTCGACGGCGGGATCCTGATCGGCACGGCGTTCATGCGCGAGCCGTACGGACTCGGCGCGCGGCGGCTCTACGCGATCGACGATCCAACCTATCGCGGCTTCCTCACGCTCACGCCGGAGCAGATCGCGACCGCGGTCGCGATCGGGCACAAGCATGGCTGGCAGATGGTCGCGCATGTCACGGGCGACGCCGGCGTCGACGTCGTGCTCGATGCGTTCGAGGCGGCGTTGAAGCAGCAGCCGGCGGCCGACCGTCGGCACACCCTGATTCACGCCTACTTTGCGAATCCGGAGACCGCCGCGCGGGCCGCGCGGCTCGGCGTGCTCGTGGACACGCAGCCGGCGTGGTACTACAAGGACGCGACGCCGCTTGCCGCCGGCCTCGGCAAGGCGCGGCTGGAGCGCTTCATCGGGCTCAAGACGCTGCGCGACGCGGGCGTCGAGGTGGCGATCAACACGGACCACATGTACGGGCTCGATCGCAACGACGCGCTGAACCCGTTCAATCCGTTCCTGACGATCTACACGGCGACGACGCGACGTACGGAGGCGGGAGAGGTCATCGGCGCGGGGGAAATCGTGACGAGACAGGAGGCGCTGCGGATGATGACGAGCGCCGCCGCGCGATTCAGCTTCGACGAAAAGGACCGCGGCTCGATCGAGCGCGGCAAGCTCGCGGACTTCGTCGTGCTCGACACAGACATCCTGACCTGTCCGGCGGGCAAGTTGCCGACCATACGGCCGGATCTGACGGTCGTCGGCGGCCGCGTGGCGTACGAGCGGCCGAGTCCCCGATCGGCCCGCTGACTGTCAGTGTCTGTTCCGGCGGCCGGAGCGCTTCCGCTTCGGTGTCAGTTCGTCGAGCCGCGTCATGATCCGGTCGAACATTGCTTGCGTTTCGGCGCGCATCGCCTGCGTCTCGCCGCGCATCGCCTGCGTCTCGCCGCGCGTCGCGTCGATCCTGCCGGACAGCTCCGTATAGTTTCGGTCGATCTTCTCCGACAGTTCCCGGTAGTTTCGATCCACTTTCTCGGACAGCGTCGCAAGTCCTTCGCCGATAACCGCGATGCGGCCAATCACGTCTTCGTACAGGACGCGCGCCTCCCGCCGAGAATCGTCGATCCTGGCAGACAGCACGGTCATCACCCGCTCGTCGCCGGCGCGGATCTCCTCGCGCAGGACGCGCCGGGTCTCCTCGTCGCCAGCGCGGATCTCCTCGCGCAGTGACCGGCAGGTTGCCTCGTCGCCGGCGGCCATCTCGCTGCGCACTGCAGAAAACTCATCGCGCATTTCCGCGCGGAATTGCACAATCTGCAACTCCAGGCGGTCCATCCGGGCGGGCAGCTGTTCGATGGCGGTCACGCGTTGTTCGAGTCTTTCCAGTCTGCTTTCAACAGTTTCCGGCGGCATCGCCCTTCTCCAATCTCGGGCTCGGCGGCCTGAATGCGGGCGCCGGCGCGCAGCGAGTGAAGGGCGAATTCCATACCGTCGTTTCGACCGAGACGACGACGATAGCGTCGTCGGGGAAAGCGGTCAAGGACAAGCGCGGAGGGCTGTTTACATTCGCCGCGCGCCGGTGTCACACTCCGCGCAATGGCCTCACAATCGATCCGTCTGAAGCCTGCCGGGATCATCGCCGCGGCGCTGTTCGTTCTCATCGCCTCGCTCGTCGCACCGCTGGCGCAACGCGCGCCGAATGCGCCGGAATGGCCGGGCGCCAAGGGACAAGGCGTCACCCTGCTCCCCAACGGCTGGCGCATCGCGCCTGCGGGACACCACGTCGCGGCGGGCGATTTTCCGCTGTCCATGGTGCTCTCCGCCGACGGCCGCTTCGCGATCGTCAGCAACGCCGGCTGGTCGAAGCCAACGCTGACCGTGATCGATCTGGCGCAGCAGTTCGTGAAAGCGCGCGTGCCGGTCGAGCACGCGTGGCTCGGGCTCGAGTGGAATCCCGCCGGCGATCGGCTGTATTCGTCCGGTGCGGCGCAGAACACGGTCAACGTGTTCCGGTGGGAGAAGAACGCGCTCGCGAACATCGGGCAGGTCGTCATCGCCAAGCCGGTCATTCAGGTACCGGCAGGCACCAGGGATCTCGCGGGCACGGGCTTCATCGGCGGCCTGGCGATGGACAAGGCGGGCACGCGGCTGTATGCGGTGCACGTTCTGGGCAGAGCGATCAGCCTGATAGACGTGAAGACCGGCCAATTGCGAAAGACGGTCGATCTTCCTTCGGAGGCCTACACCGCAGTCGTGTCGCCCGACGATCGCATCGTCTACGTCTCGCTCTGGGGCGGCGCGAAGGTCCTCGCGCTCGACGCCGAGACGCTGGCAACGAAGGCGGAGGCCGCTGTCGGCGAGCATCCGAACGCCATGCTGCTCTCGAAGGACGGCCAGCGCCTCTTCGTCGCGTGCGCCAACACCAACAAGGTCTGGGTGCTCGGGCTGCCGCAGCTCACGGCGCGCGAGCAGATCTCCGTCGCGCTGTTCCCGAACGCGCCCGCCGGCACGACGCCAAACGCGCTCGCGCTGTCGCCGGACGGGAAGACGCTCGCCGTCGCGAATGCCGACAACAACGCCATCGCGATGGTCGACGTCGAGAATCCCGCGTCGAGTGAAGTCGAGGGGTTCATCCCGACCGGCTGGTATCCAACCGCCGTGCAGTTCACGCCCGATGGCAAGCGGCTGGTCGTGCTGAACGGCAAGGGACTGACCGGGCAGGCGAACCCGCGCGGGCCGCAGGCGACGAGCCCGACGGCCGAAGGGCAGTACGCCGGGCAGTTGCTGCAGGGCGCGCTCTCGATCGTCGACGTACCCGATGCCGCCGCGCTGAAGACGCACACGTCGCGCGTCTATTCGGTGACGCCGTACTCGGACGACATCCGCCTGACACCGGCCGGCTCGCCGGTGGCGACGCCGATTCCGCGCAAGGTCGGCGATCCCTCGCCGATCAAGTACGTGTTCTACGTCATTCGCGAGAACCGCACCTACGACCAGGTGCTCGGCGATCTCGAGCGCGGCAACGGCGATCCCACCCTGACGATCTTCGGCGAGCAGGTGACGCCGAACGCGCACGCGCTCGCCCGCGAGTTCGTGACGTTCGACAACTTCTACGTCGACGCCGAGGTCAGCTACGACGGCCATGCGTTCTCGACCGCCGCCTACGCGACCGACGCGGTCGAGAAGATCTGGCCGACGAATTACGGCCGCCGCGGAGGCGTCTACAACAGTGAGGGCGGCTGGGGCGATCGCAATCCCTACGGCAACCTGTCGACACCGGCCGACGGCTACATCTGGGACTTCGCCGCGCGCGCCGGCGTGCCGGTGCGCAGCTACGGCGAGTTCGCGAGATGGGCCAAGCGCGGGGCGACGGTCGAGGCCACCGTCCCCGGTCTCCGCGGCAAGGTCCATCCCGCGTATCCGCCGTGGGACCTCGATATTCCAGACAACCAGCGCGTCGACGTCTGGCTGAAGGAGTTCCGCGAGTTCGAGAAAAAGGGCGGGCTGCCGCGCCTGAGTATCATCCGCCTGGGCGGCGATCACACCGTCGGCACGCGCGCCGGCGCGCTCACGCCGCGCGCCATGGTCGCAGAGAACGACCTCGCGCTCGGCCGCCTGGTCGAAGCGATCTCGAACAGCGTCTTCTGGAAGGAGTCCGCGATCTTCGTGCTCGAAGACGATGCGCAGAACGGGCCGGATCACGTGGACTCACATCGATCGGTCGCCCTTGTCGCGAGCCCGTTCGCGCGGCGCCGCGCGCTCGACAGCACGCTCTACACGACGTCGGGGATGCTGCGGACGATGGAGCTGATTCTCGGCCTGCCGCCGATGAGTCAGTACGATGCGGCGGCAACGCCGATGTACAACGCGTTCCAGCCGCTGCCGGATGCCGCGGCGTACAAATCGCGTCCCGCGCGTATCCGCCTGGACGAGCGCAACGGCGCCGACGCGTGGGGCGCCGCCGCGTCAGCCGCCATGAACTTCGGCGAGGTGGATCTGGCGCCCGAGTACGAGCTGAACGAGATCCTCTGGAAGTCCGTTCGCGGCGCGCACTCGCCGATGCCACCGCCGGTGCGCGCGGGGTTCATCCGGATTATTGAGAGTGAGGGGGAGGACAAAGAAAAGCAACGCTGATGAAGCGTGCGGCGTCCCTGGTTATTTCTGCCGGGACGTCCACTCCTTGACAGCGCGAGCCGTCTTCACAACGTCCGCAGAGACATTTGCCTTCGTTCCGATCAGGACCTCGCCGACGTTACGGGCATGACCTCTGAGATTCCTTAGCGCGGCAGTCCTCTCACGTCTTGCCCGTTTTGGGTTCGCAGCAATACGAGCCAAGCGGGACAGATCTGCCGCGTTGAGGACGGTCATATGAACATTATCCGCTCGAGGTTGATTCACGTCAAACTGCGAACCGCGATCGGATGCAGTCCGGACAGCGTCGGAGAGCCTGTTCTTCCCCCGTCGGATCTGCCGTCGGCTGTGAACTCTTCGATGTACCTCACCGAAAGACTCAGTACGATTCCCTGATGGTCTCTGGGAAGTCGAATCTCGATGGGCTCTGGTCTGGTCCCGTCTTTCCACAATCCGATCACGCGTGCGGGATCCTTGCCAGGCGGTCGCGATAACTCGGCCATCCCAAGGCTCGTGAGTGTCAAGACGGACGAGCCGGGGTCGTCGGCAAGCACGGTCGCGTACCGCGCGGCCCAACGGGAAGCCAGTTGCGGGCCGTCCATGAGCAAAGCGATGACAAGATTGGGCCCAACGCTTCGCACGATTTCGGCAACAGGATCCTGCCGCGCGAGGTCCTCACAGATGAGGACGCACGCGGCAAGCCAATCTTCCAACGCCACGAAGTTGACATGTCTACTCCCCACCTCGATGTTCTCCCACCAACTCGTCGTCGGGTCGAGTGTCCCTCCGAGGCCGTACTGAACGATTTGGCTGTCATCGAGCAGCCAGCGATGGTGTTTGGGCTGCGAGTCGATGTCGTACAGCACACCAGGCAAGACACTCTCACCCTCGACTTCGCGCCACAACTTCATGCGGAAGCGCACTTCGTTGGTGCCAAATTGCTCTCGCCCCTGTCCCTTTACTCCGCAAATCAAGAACTTCGTCCTGCGCAGGGCAGCGTCGGCCACCGTGTCGTACTCACTCTCGGCAACTGCGAGCTCCGGTAGAACAACCCCATCGATAGGTCCCACCGTGTTCTCGGCAACCTGTGTGAGACCTTGAATGAGTTCGGGCAGCAGCGCACATTCGACGGGGGTGAAATCGAAGAAGCCGTATCCTCTCTTC
>JBMDXB010000032.1:0-48753 GCA_048594885.1 Vicinamibacterales bacterium | reverse complement strand
GCCGCTCGGCCCCGCATCGGCGGCCCCACCTTGGGGGTCGGGTCTTTAAGCATCATTTGTCCGTTTATTAAAGCCCTGACCCCGTCTGACACGATCTGCCGCCGGCGGGGTTCTTAACGGTGAGTGCCAAATGGCCGACGCCGAAGCCCTCTTCGCGGAGCATCAGCGCGGCGTCATCCGATATCTGACGCGCCTGGTCGGCCATGCCGACACAGCAAGAGACCTCACTCAGGAGGTGTTCCTGCGGGTCTTGCGGGCGGATGTTCCTCGCGCCGGCACCGAGCAGCTCCGAGGCTGGGTGTTCAGGATTGCCCGAAACCTGGCCCTCAATCATCTGCGCGACCGCGGGCGGCGTCCGGACCCGGCGCCGCTTCCCGAGACGTCCGCGCAGCCAGCGCGCCAGGAGCTTTCAATGGCGGTCCGCGAGGCCCTCGCGCGCCTCGCCGACCTCGATCGCGACGTCTTCCTGCTGCGGGAGGCGGCAGGTCTCAGTTACGACGAGATAGGCTGCGCCTGCGAGCTCACGACAGACGCCGTACGCGCCCGCCTGCACCGCGCCCGTATCCAACTGCGTGAGGAGCTGAGTCGGCCGCTGCAGCGGCAGGGATCGGAGGGAATCCGTCTATTCCACCGGGGACGACATGACGAACGATCTTGAAGTGATAGCCGCCTTTGCCGATGGCGAGCGCGTCGAGCCTGACGCCTTGAAGCGCGCGCTGGCATCCGACGAAGGGCGGCAGTACCTCGTCGACATCGTCGCGCTGCGCGAAGTGACAGCCGACGAGGTGGAGGACGTGCCAAGCCGGTCCGCACAAGGAAGGATCCCATACGGGTGGGGTGCTCTCGCGGCGGGGGTGCTGCTGGCAGTCGCTGGTGCCTATCAGGCCGGCGCGGCGCGCGCGGCGTCCGGTTCCGCCGGGCCGACCGTCACGCTGGCCACTCCCGGGCAGGTGCCGCCGCCGACGGTCGTCATCAAGCTCGCGCCGGGATCCACCTGGCACGATTCGACCGGAGGCCGGCCATGAACGCGCTGATCGCATCCCTGATTGTGCTGCCGCTCGCTGCCACGCCGGTGGCGTTCGAGCAAGCGCAGACGTACTCGCACGTCGCCATTCAAGTCACTGCCAACCGGCTCTCGGCGTCCGGTGGTGAACGTGGAAGCGTCTTCTTCCAAGTCCGTCCGATCGTTATCGGGCAGACGGCGAAGTGGGTGATCTCGAAACGGCCCGGTCCGTGCGGTTTCGGTGTGGCACCTGGTGCGGCCTACGAGGCCGGTGCCGTGATGGGGTGGCAGATAGATGTGACCCCCGTCGAAGTCGATGGAGATGCGGTTCGATTTCGCGTCGACTGGGCTCGTGAGGTTCGCAGGGGGAAATCGCTGCAGTCGCAACAGGCAGACGTGGTACTCACGCTGAAGCCCAGGCAATCGATGCCGCTGGACATCGTCCGCCTGCAGCCGGACGATTCGAGTCCCTCATGCGACATGATTGGTGGATCGCTCGTCGCCACGGTCGTCCATGTGCCGGATTCGAACTACGATCGGCGGCTGATCGCGACCGACCTTTGGCTCGTCGACCGCTCGTCAGATGGCCGCGAGCGCATCCAGCAGCTGACGCTTCGAGGGCGATTCGACGAACCGCAGCAGTTCTATTTCGAGGATCTCACCGACGCCGACCTGCGGCTGGACATCTTCGGTGAGCTGGTCGCCAGGCCGAAGTCCGGCCACATCGAGATCGAGCTGACCACACGGCGCCGCTTCACGAACCCGGCCGGCGGGGTTCAGCGCCCCGCGGAGATCAGATCGATCGTGCATGTGAAGCCGGACGACGTCGCGGCGATCGAGCTCCCTGCACTAACCGACAAGGCGACCGGCGCATTCGGCAACCGCGCCGTTTCGTTGCGCGTGCGCAGCCGGCAGATTCGCGGCGACCGCGCGGCGGCGCAGACGGCTTCCATAACCGCGCGGAGAGACGAGCCGCAGATCCACGTCGTCGGTGAAGTCAGAAGGCCGGGGACGTATGCTTTGACCGGCGCGGTGACTGTCGAGCAGGCCGTTGGGGCGGCAGGCGGATACACCGATGGCGCGGCCGGCAGCCGGATGTACGTCCTCCGCCGCGACACCAAGGGCACTGAGCAGAAGATCAGCGTCGGCAAATCCGACGCGATTCTGGCGGGCGACACGCTGGTCGTTCCCCGGCGCCGCTGGTGACGGGGTCAGGTCTTGAATCATCACTTTTCCGATGATTCAAGACCTGACCCCGTTGCTCGAACTGCCACAACGTCAGCGCGCCGATGTCGCACATTTCGCGTACCTCCGGTCGTGATACCCCGAAAAACCAAGGATCCGCAGCGGGAACTGAACGTGAATTCCTGAGGGCATGGCACGCCCACTGCGTATCCTGGCTCCCGGACTGACGTACCACGTAACGTCGCGCGGGAACGCGCGTATGGCGATCTATCTGGACGACGGCGATCGTCGACAGTTCCTCGCCTTGTTGGGGCATCACGCCCAGCCACTTTCGGCTGACGTGTCACGCCTACTGTCTGATGAACAACCACTACCACGTGGTCATCACTACTCACGACGCGAACCTGTCAGATGCGATGCGCGACATCAATGGCGATTACGCGCAGTGGTGGAACAAACGTCATGGACGTGTGGGCCATGTCTTTCAAGCACGGTTCGACAGCCAAATTGTCCAGGACGGCGTGTACTTCCTGACTGTATGCCGCTACGCCGTCCTGAATCCCGTCCGCGCCCGCATCGTGACCACACCGCAACGGTGGCCGTGGAGCAGTTACCGCGCGACTTGCGGCATGTGTCCTCGACCCGACTTTCTTTCGACCGATCTCCTGCTTGGCCAGTTCGCAGACGCTTCCGGTGGACCGGTGGAAGGGTACCGTCAATTCGTTGCCGCTGCGTCGGTTCGACAGAAGTTGCCGTGCGGTCCCGTGATCGGTGACAAGGCGTTCAGAGCGCAGTTCAAGCAACCCGCCGACAAAGCGAGCCCCGAAGTGCCGCGCCGGGGGCGCGATGTCGAGCAGCTCACGCTGCGTCAGTTACTGGCTGGCGACGGAACGCCCAGCGAGCGGGACGCCCGAATCGCAGCGGCGCACCAGCGTGGCTTCCATATGGCCGAGATCGCGAGGACACTCGGGATCCACTACACGACCGTGAGCAAGATTCTGAAGCGGCATTCAGTTGCGCAAAAAGTGATGATTCAAGACCTGACCCCATCGCGATCAGCGGCCGATGCTCCAGAGGTGATCGTCGGTGCGGAGGAACAGGCGGCCGCCGGCGATCGCCGGCGACGCGATGATGCGCTCGCCGATGGCGTTCTTCGCCACGATCTCCGGCTTCGCGCCGCTCTTCACCACGAACGTGACGCCCCCCTCGCTGGCGTAGAAGACGTGACCGGCGCCGGCGACGGGTGACGCGGAGAACACGCCGTCCACGCGCTCCTGCCACACGCGCTCGCCGCTCTTTGCATCCACCGCGGTGAGGACGCCGACGTCGTTCGCCATATACACGCGCCCGCCGAAGTAGAGCAGCGACGAGACGTAAGGCGCGCCCGTCGGCACGTTCCACACGACGTGGCTCGACGTCACGTCACCGCGCCCGCCCGGGCGCAGCGCGAAGTACGGTCCGCTGCGATAGCCCCGGCTCAGGTAGATGACGCCGTCGTGCACGGCGGGGACGGGGATTGGGAAGCGATTGGCCTCGCCGACGTGCCAGAGCAGCTCGCCGTTCTTCGCGTCGTACGCGTCCACGCGTTCGCTCGAGTTGATGATGATCTCCGCGCCGCGCGGCGTCTGCACGACGATCGGCGTGCTGTAGGACGAGCGGCCCTTTCCGCGATCCGCCTTCCATCGATCCTTGCCCGTCGCCTTGTCGACGGCGAGCAGGTACGAGGCCGGCGCGTGGTCGCAGAGCAGGAGGAGCAGATCGTCGTGCAGCGCCGGCGAGCTGGTGTGCCCCCAGTTGATGTCGAACGGCGCGATCTCGCGGCCGAGATGCCGCTGCCACACGATCCTCCCGTTCATGTCGAGCGCGACGATTTGCCCGGTGCCGAACCAGGCGTAGACCATCTTGCCGTCGGTGACCGGACTCGGCGACGAGAGATTGTGCTTCTCGTGGACGGCGGTCAACGGGCCGTCGGCTTCGACCTTCCGTTCCCAGAGCTTGCGCCCATCGTTCCGATTGAATGCTTCGACCAGGAAGATCGTCTTGCCATCCGGATCCGCGCTGCGCCCGTTGCCGAGCGCGCGCTCGCCAGCCGCCGCGGCATCGCCGCCTTGCACCAGCCGCGGATGATTGCCCGTCTTGCGGACGCCGCTGCCCAGCTGCGACGTCACGAACACGCGGTCGCCGCTGACGATCGGCGTCGAGACGCCGAGGCCGCCGAGTGGAGCCTTCCAGGCGACGTTCGCGGTCGCGCTCCACGTGATTGGCAGCGTCTTGTCGGGCGCAATCCCGTTCGCGCTCGGGCCGCGCCAGTGCGGCCAGTCAGCCGCCGAGAGGGTGCAGGTGAGGATGGCTGAGATGGAGAGCCAGGCGAGTGCCGTAGGGCGCATGGTCCCGATAGCGTATCGGGGGGTCAGGTCTTGAATCATCACTTTTTTCAGGAATCAGAAGAAAAGTGATGATTCAAGACCTGACCCCCGCCAAAAAGCGTCAGCGGACGTAAAGGGCGAGGCGGGGGAAGGCGAACCGGCCGGCGACCGCGTCGATGATGTTGATCTGGCAGGTGTACAGCCCCGGCGTGAACGCGTCCGGCGGCACCTCGAACTGGAACAGCGCGGCGCGGCGATCCGGCGCGTCGACCTTCGTCCGCTCGACGACCGGCGTCTCGTACACCTTCACCCTGCCGCGATAGAACGCGAGGCTGGTGCGCAGTTGCGGCGCCCCGCCGTCGGCCGCTTCCGGATCGTAGACCTCGTAGTAGAAGAACAGCTTCTGATCGCGGCCGACAACGTGCGTGAGGTTCGGCAGGAGCTGAATGCCGTCGCGCACGAGCGGGTTGTCGGAGCGCTTCGACGCCGGCTGCAGTTGCGTGCTGAGTACGACGGAACTCACCTTCAGGCCCGGCTGCTTTGCGTCCCCCTTGAGATCCGGCACGACGAGCGGCGTCTCGAACGATCCGATCAGACCGCCGGTGTTCTCGCGGACGACGACCTTCGCGCCGAAGCGGCCGGGCGGCAGCGTGACGCCCGACTGATACAGCACCTGCTTGCCTTCGAGCGTCTTCCCCGCACCCGCCGGAATCTGCATCGTCTCGCGGATACGGCCGACAGGACGGCCCTGCTCGTCGATGACGATCCCCAGCAGATCGAGCGACACCTTGTCCTTGCCCCCTTCGACCGGAACCGCGCTACCCGGCACGGCCACGGCGATCGGGACGTAGTAGCGATCCTGCGCCAGCCGGAACCAGCCGCCGCCGACGAGCACGGGCAGGTCCGTCGCCGACACCGGGGAGAAAAGCTGCTCCTGCAGCAGCGTCTCGCGATCGGTTCGGTTGGTGTGCGCGAAGTCGCGATCGGCGTAGTAGCCGGCGCGCGCGTCGAGGCGCAGCCCCTCGCGCTTGAGACGCACCTGGATGCGGCGGAAGCGGCCGTCCTTCGCGGCGTTCGTGCTGCTGTAGCCGAGCAGGTAGTAGGCGGACATGTCGCGTTGCACGCGCGTGAACGCCGCGCCGAAATCGTTCGAGTCGGTGAAGACGCGGCCGCCGGTGTCCGCGGCGAGCGACGTCAGCGTGCCCTGCGATTCGCTCAAGCGCGCGAACTGCTGCGACACGCCGCGGCCGGAGAACATCGACACGCCGCGTCCGCTCGCCTGCCGCGCGTCGCCGCCGGGCACGACCGCCTGGAGGCCGCGCGTGTCGATCGGATAGATGGAGACGTTGGCGCGGACGGCCGCGTTGATCGCCGAGCGCAGCTCCACCTGATTGTCCTGCCCGCTGCGCTGCATGCCGGCGCTGAAATACAGGATCGCCTTCTTCTGCTCGATCGGCGCGAGGGTCTCGGCGAGCGTCTTCAATGCGCGGAGCCGCACGTCGTTGTTGAAGATGTCGAGCTCGGCGACTTCCGCCGCGGCGGTCTCCTCCGACGCCGCCGTCGCTTCATCCGTCGCGGCCGTCGCGCCTTCCGGCAGCTCCGTGGCCGTCCCCTCGGTGTAGGCGAGCGTGCCGAGCGCGATGTCGATCTTCTTGCGTTCCGACGTGAAGTCCGCGAGGACGTCGAGCATCGAGCCGACGGTCGCGACCGCGACCATGTCCGCTTCAGCCATCTCCTCGGCGACGTACTTGCGCGCCGAGTCCACCGCGCGCTGCACGTCCTCCGGCTGCATCGAGCTGACGTCGAACAGCAGCACGATCATCCTCCGCCCGGCGAGCGCCTGCGCCGTGAGCGGCTGCGGCGTCTCTTCCACGGGCTTCGCCGCCGCCGCGGCTGCCGCTGCCGCACGCGCCGCATCCTCCTTGACCTTTGCCTCCGCCGCCGACAGCAGCTCGACGCTGGCGACCGACGCCGGCTTGCTGGCGATCTCCTGAAACGTGAACGTGACGATGTCCTGCGGCCGGCCGTCCTCGCGCACCTCGAAGTCCGAAGCCTTCAGATCGCGCACGACCTTGCCGTCACGATCGCGGACGATGACGTCGACCGAGACGATATTCGCGCCGGAGCGGAACACGGGGCGCTTCTCCTGCGCGGCCACGGGCAACAACATCGCGCAGGCAAGCGGGCATGCCACGATCCAGGCAGCGCGACGATCACGCAGCTCACAGGAGAACGGGAGAAGGGGAGCATGCTCAGTCTTCATTTTGATTGGCTGTCTCCCTCCCTCCGTTCTCCTGTGCCTGGTGATCGACGCGGCATCGCTCGAGTGCAGCTCAGAACCTGAAGCGCACGTTGAGCTGCACGGATCGCATCGGGTTCACCGACACCACCTGGCCGAACGTCGGCGAGTTCACGACGGTATCGATGGCGCGGTAGTTCGCGATGTTGAGCAGGTTGTTCGCGGTCACCTGGATGCCGATGCCGCGGTTGCTGCGCGTGCCGCCGAGACGGATGTCGCGGAACAGTTGCGCGTTCAGCATGCGGCTGCCCGGCCCGACGATCATGTTGCGGCTCGCGTTGCCGAACGTGCCAGCCTCCGGCACGGAGAACGCCGCGGTGTTGAAGAACAGATCGATCGTCGGATCCGAGATCCGGATCGCCTGTCCGTTGTAGTTCGCGCGCAGCGTGCCGTTCGTTCCGCGCGCGACGTCGCTCGCCGATCCGGTGACGCGCGGCGTGAACGGCGTGCCGGACTGCCACACGAAGCTGGTCGACAGGCGCCAGTTCTCGAGGGTCGTCGCCAGCCAGCCGCCCTGGTTCAGCCACGGGCGATTCTGCCCGAACGGCAGCTCGATCATCGCGTTCACCGACAGCTGGTGCCGGCGATCGAAGCTGGAGAGCCCCCACTCCGCCGCGAGGTTCTGATCGTCCTGGGCGACGACCGTCCCGCCTCCGCCGATCGTCGACGCGTTGTCGCGCGATCGCGCCAGCGTGTAGCTGATGCCGGCGCCGATCCCCTTCACCGGTCGCCGCTGCGCGCGGAACGTCGCCGCGTGCAGCACGGACGCGCCCTCCGACGTCTGCCACAGGAACGGCTGCACGCCCGGGATGCGCAGGCCGTTCGGCCCACGATTCGGCGCGCGGACGATGTCGAGGCTGTTGCCGCGTGTGTGCGTATATCCGGCGCCGACGTTCCAGACCTGACCGATGTCGCGGGCATAGTCGCTGTTCCACGTGTGCACGACGCCGAGCGCGTAGTCGCGATCGACGCCGTAGTTGTTCGTGGTCTCGTTCGGCGACGCGGTCGCGAGCGGGTTCGACAGCGTGAGCGGCGTGAGCAGCGAGCCGATGCTCGTGTTGGTCACGGCAAACGGCGGCTGCGCCACCATCTGCCGCGCGATCGTCGAATACGAGCCGGAGTTGAAGTTCAGTCCGTAGCCGCCGCGCAGCACGTTGCCGGGCTTGAAGCGCCAGGCGAAACCGACGCGTGGCGCGAGATTGTTTGCATCCGCACGAATCAACGAGCCCGGAAACGCGCCGCTGAAGGCGCCGGTCCCGCCGGAGACGACCGGTACGGCGGCAGAGAAATCGGGCGCGACGTCGAGATTCACCATCTGCCCGTTCGCCTCGACAAACGGCCAGAGCAGCTCGTAGCGCAGCCCGAGATTCAGCGTGAGAGTGCCGCTCTTGCGCCAGTCGTCCTGCACGAACAGGCTCATTGACTTGCCGTTCATCCGCACGTTGCCCGGCCCGTACTGCACGGACGCCTGCTGCGGCAGTCCGAGCAGGAAGTCGGCGAAGTCGAGTCCGCTGCCGCGTGTCGCGCCGCGGCCGCCGGACGCGTAGAGCCCGGTGAACACGAAGGCGCCGCGCGCGTTGGTGTCGGTCTGGTTGTCCGAGCGATCGAACCGGAAGTCACCGCCGATGCGCAATGTGTGCGCCCGCGTCACCGGGCGCGTCAGCGTGTACCCGGTCGCGAGCCTGACGTCCGATCGCCTGGTCGGCGTCAAATCCCGCACGCTCGAGAGACTCGAGAACGACAGCGCCGGCACGCCCCAGTCGAACGGATCGGCAGCAACGCCGGTAATCCCCGCACGGCCGGCGACGTCTTCCACGTACGCGTACCGGTTCAGCGTCGACGCCGTCGTCTTCGTCACGCTGACGTTGACGTTGTGCATCGTCCGGCGATGGTTGACGTTCAGCGAGACGGGCACGGTGACCGTCGATCCGGTGTTGCGGCCGCCGAGGGTCGGGAACACGTTCAACTGCTCGTTGTCGTTGCGCCGGTACTGCAGTTGCGCGTTCAGCATGACGCTCGTGCCCTGCGCGCGTCCGCCGGGTCCGCCGCGGCCGGCGGGACCGCCGGCACGTCCGCCGCCGCCGCCGCGTCCGCCGCCACGCCCGGCCCCGGTCGGCGGGACGTTCTGCGGCACGCGCCCGCTCACGTTGTCCGCGGACGAATCCGTCGTCGTCACGTGATGGAAGTTGCGGGCGGTGCCTTCGAGGTTCGGCAGTGGAATGTACCCGAGCAGCAGGAGCGATCCCGCATGCATGCGGTTCACGGGAACCTGATTGTTCGCGAACGGCTGGTGCGTCACGGGATCGACGACGGCGAGCTTGCTGCCGGAGAAGTCGCCGGCGCGCATCGCCTCAGTGGGCACCGTCGCGTACTGATCGAAGAGTGAGCTGCCGCGATTGCCGCCGTACGACAGGTTGAAGTTCGTACGGCGCGTCCCGTTGTAGACGCCCGGAATGCGGACGGGACCGCCAGCCGTGACGTTGAAGCTCTGACGCGTGTACGGACGTTTCTCGGCCGGCGCATCGGCGCGCAGTTGGTACGGAGACGCATCGAGCGCGGAGCCGCTGAACGAGTAGTTGGCGTTGCCGCTGAACAGGTTCTGACGTCCGCCGCGTCCGCCGAGCATGAACTCGCCGGGACCGCCGCGTCCGCCTGGTCCGCCGCGGCCACCTGGGCCCATGCCGCCAGGGCCCTGACCGCGTCCGCCGAACTCGCCCGGCGCCCCGGGCATTCCCGGTCCGCCGGGCCGGAATCCTTCGGCAAACTCACCCGTCATCGGGTTGAACTCGCCGCGGCCGATCGCCTGGAAGCGCTCGTTCATCATGCCGCGGTCGAGGCTCGCCATGTTGCCGGTAATCGCGACGGCCTCGGTGGGCACATCGGTCGAAAAGCCGGGCGGCAGCAGCATTCGTGTCGCCGCGTCCGCGGTTTCGCGCTCGGCCGCGGGCACCTCGACGTTGGCAGCCGCCTGCGTCTGCACCGCGAGCGTCTCGAACCGCTGCGGCGCGGCGCCGCGGCCCTGTTCGGCACTGGACGGCTGCTGACTGCGCGCAACGGCCTCCGCCGGCGCTGCCGTGCGGCCGCGAAGCGTGAGCTGAAGCTCGATGCTCTGGTTGCAGGCGTCACCCGTGACGATCACGTCACGCTGCGCTGGATCGAACCCCGTCAATTCAGCCGTCAGCCGATACGTCCCGTGTGCGATGGGCACCCTGAACGTGCCGTCGACGTCAGAAGATGTCGCCGCCCTGGCCGAGTCGCCGGACACCGCGAGGAGCGAGACGCCGGGGAGCGGCGTCGCGCCGCTCGTGACCTTGCCCGCGATCGTGCAGGGCGCTGCGGGCGCCTGCTGTGCTGAGAGCGGCAGAATCGCCGCGCATCCGAGCGCAGCGAAAATCGTCCAGGCTCCGGCCCGCTTTCGAGCAGTCGTCACAACGGGGGAACGCCTGGGCTGGGGCATGTATATCGATACAAATATTGGACTTGGCCGGACGCACAGTTATTTCACTGTGGGTTGAGAAACTCGAGGTGGATACGACAGCGGGCGTCCGGGCGTTGACGCGAGATTAGACAGTCCGGACGACCGGAAAGATTAAGGAACTATCCTCCCGATTTGAGGCGCTCACGGCCGAGCACGATGTCGCTGTCGTCTCCGGTGAGGTAGAGGACGTCGCCGGCATGGATCCGGCGCTCCGCCGTCGGCGACGTCGCGTAGCTGTCGCCGCTTTGCACGGCCAGGATCGACGCGCCAGTCGCCGCGCGCAGGTCCACCTCGGCCAGCGAACGGCCCACTGCCCAGTCCTCGTCGCCGACTCGATGGGTCGCAATGGGCATGTGGCGGATCGCATCCGGCAGGGCGTCGAAGCCGGGCCGGTGCGCGCGCAGCGGACGCATCGCAATCGTGTGGCGGCGGTAGCCCTCGAGCAGCGTTTCGATCACGTTTCCTGGAATGTGGAGCCGCGCGAGCAACTGCGTCAGCACTTCGAGCGAGGCTTCCAGCTCCTCGGCGACGGCGACGTTCGCCCCCAGCCGCAACAACTCGTCGGCCTCGAGCCTGTAACGGGTGCGGACGATGATCGGAACGTTCGCCGACAGGCGTCGAACCGTCCGCACCATGCGCCGCGCGGCATCCGGATCGCTCAGCAGCGAGACGATGGCTGCCGCGCGCGGCGCGTGGATGCCTTCGAGAGCCTCCGGACTGGTCGCGTCGCCGTAGACGATCCACCGCCCCTCCGCCCGGGCGCGACGGACGGTTGCGCCGTTCAACTCGAGAATCACGTACGGCGTATTGAGGTCGTTCAGCGCGTGCGCGACGAGCTGCCCGCCGATTCCATATCCCAGAATCACGACGTGACCCGCCTCGTGCGCGCGCGGTTCGGCGGGCGTCTCTGTCGGGACAGCGGCTCGCGGACGCACGCGCGCGGCGATATACGGCGCCATCGTCATGAGCAGCGGCGTGGCCATCATCGTGACGATGCTGGCGCCGAGCAGCGACTGCCAGGTGTCGAGCGGGAGCAACTGCGCCTCGACGCCAGCCCGGCCGAGGATGAACGAGAACTCGCCGACCTGCGACAGGCCCACGGCTGCCGTCACGGCGATGCGCACGGGGGTGCGCGCGGCAGCAATCGCGGCTGACGCGACCACCGCCTTGATGACGACGATCAGCGCGGCGATGCCGAGAATCAGCGGCAGGTGGCCCAGCACGAATCGCATGTCGAGCAGCATGCCGAGCGAAACGAAGAACAGCGCCGACAGGATGTCGCGGATGCCGCGGATCTCGGCGTAGGCCTGATGACTGTATTCGCTTTCCGCGAGCATCAGCCCCGCCAGGAACGCGCCGATCGCCATCGAGACGCCGAGCAGCGAGCTGGCCCAGGCGGTGCCGACGCTGGCGACGAGGATCGCGAGCGGAAACGCCTCGCGGCGCCCGCTCGCCGTGACGAAGCGGAGGAGCAGCGGCAGCCCGAGCCGCGACGCGGCGGCGACGGCTGCAATCGCGAGGAGCCCTTTGCCGATCGCGAGGCCGGCGGCCGACAGTGGCATCCGTCCCGACAGCATGGGCACGAGCAGCAACAGCACGACGATCGCGAGGTCCTGCAGCAGCAGGATGCCGACCATCAGCCGTCCGTGCGGCGCCGACAACTCGTTCCTCTCCGACAGCGCCTTGATGACGATCGCGGTGCTCGACAAGGCAATAAACAGCCCGACGAAGATCGCGAGGCTCGTCGAGGTCCCGCTTGCTATCGCGAGCAGCGCGGCCACGACACTGGCGGTTCCCGCGATTTGCAGCGTCCCGCTGACGAGAATGGCGCGCCACGTCTGGCGCACGGCGGTGAGCGAGAAATCGAGGCCGACGGTGAACAGCAGCAGGACGACGCCGAGCTCCGCGAGCGCGTCGACCTCCTCCGGCGTACCGATGATCCGCAGTCCGTTGGGACCGGCCGCGACGCCGGCGGCGATCAGCGCGACGATGAAGGGGACGCGGAGACGCGCGAGCACCACCACGAACAGCAGGGCGATGGCATATGTGAAGACGAGCGCTCCGAGCAGGCCGTGACTCTCCACCTGACCGCATGGTATCTGAAACGACCTGCCGCGCACTGAAGCGCCCGCGGCCCGAGCGAGGCGACGGAGTGAAGCGGCGCGGAGCGCGGCCGCCGAGCGAGCGCGCGTGGGGGTGGGGCCCCACGCGCACTGAAGCGCCTGCGGCCCGAGCGAGGCGACGGAGTGAAGCGGCGCGGAACGCGGCCGCCGAGCGAGCGCGCGTGGGGGTGGGGCCCCACGCGCACTGAGGAAGGAATGCCGCGACCGTCCGCGGTGTTCAGTGAGTTACAATGCCCGCCCCTATGGTGGACGCGATCGGCCACTATCGCATCGACCGCAAGCTCGGCGAGGGCGGCATGGGCATCGTCTATGCCGCGCGCGACGAGCGGCTGCATCGCGACGTCGCGATCAAGACGCTGCGCGGCGCCGCGGCGCTCGACGACCGCGATCGCGTCTGGCGCGAAGCGCGGGCGGCCGCGGCCGTCAACCACCCGAACGTCTGCCACGTCTACGAGGTCGGCGAACACGGCGACACGATCTACATCGTCATGGAACTGCTTGCGGGAGAGCCGCTGGCGGCGCGGATCGCGCGCGGTCCGCTGCCCACCGCCGAGGCCGTGACCGTCGGGCTGGGCATCCTTTCCGCGCTCGAGGCGCTGCACGCGCGCGGGATCGTCCATCGCGATCTCAAGCCGGCCAACGCGTTCCTGACCCCGCACGGCGTCAAGCTGCTCGATTTCGGCCTCGCCCACGGCGTCAGCGTCGAGCCGTTCTCCGACGTGAAGCTCACCGCCACCGGCGTGGTCGCCGGAACGCCGCGCTACATGGCACCCGAGCAGCTTCAGGGACGTGCGGCGATCGTCGCCAGCGATCTGTTCGCCTTTGGCGCCATCCTCTACGAAATGCTGTCGGGCCGCTACGCGTTCGACGGCGAGAACGTGTGGGACATCTCGCATGCCGTGCTGCACGGCCAGCCGCCCGCGCTGCCGGCGGGCATCGCGTCGGGCGCGCTGGACGAGGTGATGCGGCGCTGCCTGTCGAAGCGTCCGGCGGATCGCTACCCGGACGCGGCGGCCATCGCGAGGGATCTGCGGGCGATCGCGGCGATCGACAGCGGCGAGACGCCGGTCGCGCGACCCACCCGTCGTCTGATGGTGCTGCCGTTCCGGCTGCTTCGCCCGGACCCGGAGATCGACTTTCTCAGTTTCAGCCTCGCCGACTCGCTCGTGGTGTCATTGACGGGATTCGGTTCGCTCATCGTGCGTTCCAGCCACGCGGCGCAGAAGTTCGCCGGTGACACGCTGGATCTGCGGCGGATTGCCGCCGAAGCGGAGGTCGACGCGGTGCTGACCGGATCGATCCTCAGGGCGGGCGAGCAGGTCCGGCTCGTCGTTCAGCTCGTCGAGACGCCCGGCGGCGCGATCGTGTGGTCGAAGACCGCGCAGGTGCGGATGCAGGACGTCTTTCAACTGCAGGACGATCTTGCGCGGCAGGTGCTCGATTCGCTGTCGATTCCGCTCAGCGCGAGCGACAAGGTTCGCCTCGGACGCGACGTGCCGGCGAGCGGCCAGGCCTACGAGCTGTACCTGCGCGCCAACCATCTCGCGCATTCCACCCAGAATCCGGCCCGCATGCTCGCGGCGCGCGAGCTGTATCGCGCGTGTCTGGACGACGATCCCAACTACGCGCCGGCCTGGGCGCGGCTCGGGCGGGTGTGCCGCGTGCTCGCGAAATTCGGCGGCGCCGCGTATGCCGACATGATGCGGCACGCGCAGGAGGCGTTCGAGCGCGCGTTCGCGTGCAATCCCGATCTGCCGCTGGCGCACAGCCTCTACACGCCGTTCGAGATCGAGCAGCTCGGCCGGCCGGAGGCGGCGATGACGCGGCTGCTGCGCTGCGCGCGCCAGACACCCAACGATCCCGACCTGTTCAACGGACTGATCACCGCCTGTCGCTACTGCGGGCTGCTCGAGGAATCGGCGGCCGCCGCCGAGCGCGTGCGCCAGCTCGATGCGAACGTGCGCACGAGCGTGCCGTACACGTACCTGCTGCTGAACGACGAGGCGAGGGCCGTGGCCGCGGAGGCGCACGACAACCGCTACGTGAGGGCGGTCATGCTGATCCAACGCGGCCGCTTGAGTGCGAGCGAGGCCGCCGAGATCAACATGTCGCGCGACATGCCGGTTCACACCGTATTTGCCGATGGGATCGAGGCGACGATTGCGGGACGCTACGGCGAAGCGGCGGCCGCCGCACGGCAGATCGTGGCGATGGACTTCCGCGACCCGGAGGGGCTGCTGGTGTGTGCGCTGTTCCTGGCGCGCGCCGGCGCGCACGACGAAGCCATCGATGTCATCGCCCGCTGTATCGATGCCGGCTTCACCTGTCCGCAGATTCGGGACCAGCCGTGGATGGCCCCGCTCGCGGGCGACGAACGGTTCGCGCAGTTGATCGCGCGCGCCGAGGAAGGCCGTCAGCGTGCCGCCGACGCGTTTCGCGACGCCGGCGGCGTGAAGCTGCTGAACCTGCGCTGATCGTCGCGCCTACGCGCGTCTCAGGCGCTCGGCGGCGCGTTCGAGCGTTTCGTCCTTCTTCGCGAAACAGAATCGCAGCACTTTCGGCGCGGAGCTGCGAGAGAGGAACGGCGACGTCGGAATCGACGCCACGCCGAGCTCTCTCGTCAGCCGCATGGCCAGCGCCGCATCCTCCTCATCGGTGATCGCCGAATAGTCCAGCAACTGGAAGTAGCTGCCGCGGCACGGGAGCGGCCGGAACCGTGAGCCTTCCATCAGTCCGAGGAACAGGTCACGCTTCGCCTGGAAAAACGGCGCGAGCGCGTCGAGACCGCGGCGGGCCGCGAGAAACTCCGCGAGCGCATGCTGGATCGGCGTGTTCGTCGAGAACGTGACGAACTGATGGACCTTCCTGAATTCGGCCATCAGCGCCGCCGGCGCGACGGCGTAGCCGACCTTCCACCCGGTCGCGTGATACGTCTTGCCGAACGACCCGATGATGAAGCTGCGGCTGGCCAGCTCCTCGTCCCGGGCCATGCTCTCGTGGCGGACACCGTCGAAGATGATGTGCTCGTAGACCTCGTCGCTGACGATGAGCAGGTCCGTACCCGAGACGACGCCCTTCAATTCGGTGATGTCCGAAGGCGAGAGCACCGATCCCGTCGGATTGTGCGGGGTGTTGAGCAGGATCAGGCGCGTGCGCGGCGTGACGGCTTCGCGCACCGCCGTCCAATCGACCGCATAATCCGGCAGCCGCAGCGTGACGACGACGGGAGTGCCGCCGCTCAATTCGATCGCCGGCAGGTACGAGTCGTAGCACGGCTCGAGCACGATCACCTCGTCGCCCGGCTGCACGACGGCGGCGACGGCGTCGAAGATCGCCTCGGTGCCGCCGGAGGTCACGGTCACCTCGCGGTCCGGATCGTAGCGGCGGCCGTAGTAGTGCTCGAATTTCGCGGCGATCGCCTCGCGGAGCTGCGGCACGCCCTGCATCGGCGCGTACTGGTTCCTGCCGTCGCGCATGTGCCGCGCGATCGCGTCGACGAGCTCCGGATCGCAATCGAAATCAGGAAAGCCCTGCGACAAATTGATCGCGCCGAGTTCCGCGGCCAACCGCGACATGACGGTGAAGATCGTCGTGCCGACCGCGGGCAGCTTCGATGGCAGGCGGATGTCAGCAGTCATATCCCTTCGAAGACGCCCGTCGCGGTGTTCTTGCGCACGTGATTCCAGTCGAAGTGCTGGCCGTTCATCGCGACATAGACACCGGCCGGCAGCACCTGCGCGAACGACAGCGCGCTTCCGAGGTTGAAGAGTCCGTCGGAGCTGCCGAAGGCGTACGGCACCATCGCGCCGGTCAGCACGATCGTCTTGCCCTCGAGCCGCGCGGCCGCCAGCGCTCGCGCGGTATCGACCATCGTGTCCGTTCCGTGCGTGACGACGATCGCCGTTTCCGCCGCCGCGGCGCAGCGCGAGACGATGTGCGCACGACCCTGGTCGTCGAGATCGAGGCTGTCGACGAGCATCGCCGTTTCGACGGTGACCCCGAGGCGGGAGCGCCCGAGCCGCAGCATCTCGGGCACGTGCGTCTCGCGGAAGAAGAGCCGTCCCGTCAGCTCGTCGTACTGCTTGTCGAACGTGCCCCCGGTCACGATGATGCGGATCGCCATGGTATCCCGCTCGCTCCGGCGGGGCGCGGCTGCGGCGCGCCAGACGTCACGAAACTGTCGTCGCCGGGCCGAAACTGTGCGGACCCATTGTAGTTCCGCCCCCCGCGCCGCCGTCATCCGGCGGACCGAACCGTCAAAGCCGCAACGGGTTAGCAGCGAACGTCCGGCTGCGGCACCGCGATTGCGATGCGGCGCGGCAGGAGGTCTGTCTCATGATGTTGATGGCCGGAACTGTCGTTTTCGCTGTTGTTGCCTGGGTCTACGTGCAGCGCCGCCGCTCGCGCAAGAAGGCCACCGCGTAGTCACCGCGAGGCCCGGAAGAGATCGTCGGCGGACGAGAGAATGACCCGCCGCAGGCGCTCCGGGTAATCCTGCGGCAGCGCGCCGACGAACTCGGAGACCGTACGCGCTGCGCGCGCCGAGCGATGGCCTGAGAGCGTCGCGTCCATCCACCGCTTCGGGAAGAAGATATCGCCCGTCCGCTGAATCTCGCGCACGAGCGCGAGGCTCGGGCCGATGTACTTCTCCGACGCCTCGGCTCGCAGCGGGTGGTGCAGGAACGCGACCGCCTCGAGGACCCACGGCTCGCGCCGCCGGTTCTCGACGTTTTTCAACGACTCGAAGAACGCGTTGCGCACCGCCGGATCCGCGGAGAGCGCCGGCCGCACGAAGGCAAAGCGCGCCTTCCGATCCGGATTCTGGATGCGTTCGACCTGCTGGTCGAGGATCGCCGGCGAGCCGGGCACCGCGCGCAGGGCGAGCGCCTGCGCGAGCGAGATGTAATCCGGCTCCGCCAGTTCAAGGCCGGGGATCGCTTCCTCTTTCTTCCACACGCGCTCCAGCCACTGCAGCGTTCGGGGCGTCAGCGCGACGTCGCGCAGGGCCGAGAACCACGCCGCCTTGACGCTCTCGGTCGCCGCCGTGTCGAGCCCGTCTCGCAGCAGCCGCTCGAGCGACGCGGCGCGGGCGCCGCGCTCCTCCGCCGGAATCCATCGCCAGTACGCCTGCTGCGCGTACGACAGCATGCGCTGAAGGTTCAGCTCGTCGCGCTCCTTCGGCAGCACGCTGATGAGCAGGCCAAACATGTCGGCCGGTTTCACCCGATGGTCGATCATCTCTTCCCACCGCGTGACGAGCGCGGCGCCACGCGCGAGCGGCTCGAGCTCGGCGAGATGCTGCAGCAGCCACGAGCGGCTCTGCGGATCGAGCACGAAGTTGCCGTAGGCGATGCCCTTCGCGTTCGGCAGCACGTATCGAGGCGCCGGTCCGCTGGTGTCGCGTGCGACGACGACGCGGGGCGCGTTGAGCCGGACGGGAATGGTCACCGCGCCGGAGGCCGTGCCGGCCTCGACGTCGAGCGGTTCCGACCACACGAGCGCGCGCGACCCGATCGGGTCCCGCTGACGGAAGGCCAGCGCGTGCCGCCCGCCGTCGACCTGCAGCTCCGTGATTACCGTCGGGCGGCCGGCCTCTTCGACCCAGGCGTGACTCCAGGCGGCGAGGTCTTCCTTCGTGCGCGCGTCGAGCAGTGCAATCAGGTCGGGCCACGACGCGTTGCCGAATGCATGCGCCTTCAGGTAGTGACGCAGGCCGTCGCGAAGCGAGTCCGCGCCGAGCATCAACTCGAGATGGCGCATGACGATCGGCGCTTTCTGATAGATGATCGCGCCGTAGAGGCTGCCGGCCTCGTTCAGGTTGTCGAGCCGCTGCCGGATCGCGTTCGTCCCCGCAGTACGGTCCACTTCGTATGCTGCCGGGTAGTGCGCGAGCAGGAAGCGCAGGTCGTGATTGATCTCGGGAAACGACGGGTTCACGATCTTCGCCGCCATGAAGTTGGCGAACACCTCCTTCATCCACACGTCATCGAACCAGCGCATCGTCACCAGATCGCCGAACCACATGTGGGCGGTCTCGTGCGCGATCAGGCTGGCGCGTCCGAGCTTCTGGTTCTGCGTCGCGGATGGATCGAGGAAGAGCGCCGAGGCGTTGTAGAAGATCGAGCCCGCGTGCTCCATGCCGCCGAACTGGAACGACGGGAGCAGCACGAAATCGAACTTGCCCCACGGATAGGGGATGGCCGTGTACCGCTCCAGCCACTGCAGCGCGGCTGCGTGCAGATCGAAGATCGTGTCGCGGTTGCGCGTCACCTTTGCCGCATCGGTCTCGCGGTGCAGCATGCGGAAGGCGCGTCCGTTGCGCTCGGCCGTCTCGACGCTGAAGCGGCCTGCCGCGAACGCGAAGAGATACGTCGGCAGCGGTCGCGTCTCGGCGAACTGCAGACGGATTGCGTCCGCCGCCTCCGCGCGTGAGAGCTCCGCGCCGTTCGTCACGGCTTCCCAGCCTTTGGGGATGTCGAGGGTGAGGCTGTAGCGAGCCTTGATGTCCGGCTGATCGAAGCTGGGAAAGGCGAGCCGCGCGCGCGCCGGCACGAACAGCGTGTACATGAACTCCGGGTTGCGGTTCAGCGCGGCGTTGTCCGCGGTGAACGAGAAAGTCAGCTCGTTGTCCCCCTGCTTCAGCGCGGCGGTGGGGACGATGACGTGCTCGTTGGCGGTGACGACCGCGAGAGGCGTGCCGGCCTTCGAGGACGCCGAGACGGAGGTGGCCGGACCGGCAAAGTCGAAAACGAGAGGACGCGGAGTGTTGCGGAGGCGGAAGGAGATCGTCGCGCGGCCCTTGATCGGATCCGTCGCGTTCGGCGGCACGGTGAAGTGCAGCGTGTAGCGGACGTCGCTCACGCGCGCCACGCGCTCTTCCGCCAGCGACAGCGGGACGCCCGCCTCGGGGATCGCGTCAGGAGATCGTTGCGCCGACATCGTAGCCGCCGCCATGCATGCGAACCCTGCCACCCATCTGAGCATGGTGAATTGTATCGGTTGCGCCGCCGCCCACACGCCTCGCGCCAGGGGAAACGCAGAGGCCGCAGAGGCGCCGAGGACGCTGAGGCATCGAGCTGACTACCGGCGGCCGACACCGAGCGGGCGGGCGCCGGCCTGCGGCCGGCGTAGTGGATCGCGGAGAGACGCGAATCACAAGCGCATTCTGTCGCGTTCGGCGCTTGTGATTCGTGTCTCTCCGCGATCCACACCGCGCGAAGCGCGGCCCGCCCGCGTGACGGGCGTCCCAAGTCGTCGGGATCTCTCGGCGACCTCCGCGACCTCGGCTCCCTCTGCGTTGCCCCCTACGCGATCCCGCGAAGGCGCAGCGTGCAGAGCGCCGCGACGACCACGAGAAAGCACAACGTAATCACCGACATTCCCATGAACGCCGCGTACGCCTCCCGCCCCATCACGTCGTAGAGACTCAGGCCGATCGTGAGCACAGCGGCGATCGTCAGGACACGCACCACGCGCGGGAGCTGGCGTTCGTAGTTGGCGAGCAGCGCGATCGCCGGCGTCGCGATCAGGAAGACGTAATCCCATCCCTGCGGCGACAGCAGCGGGATGAGCGTCAGCAGCAGCGCCGCCTCGGCGGCCTCCGGCATCTTCGCGCGCTCTCTCCATAGGAACACCGCGACCGCGGCCGCGAGCAGGATCGCGCTCGTGGCCCCGACGACCGGGCGAACAGCGCCGGACTCTCCGAGCCACTTGCTGAACATCCCCGCGAGCGACACGTTGTCAGCGTTCGTCAGGTTCGGCGCCGTCGACTCCGTGACGGTTCGCCACCAGGCGGCGTGCTGGTCGATCGCTCCATCCAACCCGTAGACAACCGCGGGCAATGCCAACACCGCGACCAGCGCCAAAGCAAACGCAGCGATCGACGCGACGTGCCGGCGGGCGAGGAGCCACGGCGCGAAGAGCACCGCGTAGGGCTTGATCACAACCGCGAGCGCGAGCAGCGCGCCGGCAGGGGCCTCGCGGCCGCGGCGCAGCGACAGGACGCCGAACAGGACGATGACGACGAAGAGGAGGTTGACCTGACCGAGGACGAGCTCGTGCGCGTAGAACTTGGCCATCGACACGACCAGCGCCACGACGAGCAGCCAGCGCGGCTTCAGCCGATCGGGCAGAACAGCGATCGCCAGCGCGATCAGCGAGACGAGTAGCGCAACCGATGTGCCGAACCACAGCGCCTTCGCGGTCTTCAGCGACACTGCCGCGACCGGCGTCGCGAGGATCGCGAACGCCGGCAGGTATTTGAACTGGTAATGGCCGTCCTCGACGCGGTAGAGCGGCTCGGCGTCGCGCGCGCGCGCCGCGGCGGTCCAGTACACCTCGAAGTCGGGCATCTTGCCGATCGCCTTCGGCGCGAGAAAGACGGCGAGGAGGACGAGGAGCGCCGTGAACGCAAGCGCGGGCGCTGCGGACGGTAACCGCTTCACGGCATCCGTTGCAGGCCTACCAGCCGCCAGCCGTCGCCGGTGCGGCGGAAGTGCAGCAGCAGCGGCTGCGCCCAGGCCGGCTGCTCCGGATGGTGCGCGCGAATGCGGACGGCGATGAACTCCGGGCGCGCGTCGAGCAGCGACTGCGGCGCCTGCGCGCGCGTCGCCGTCACGCTCTGTTCCGGACCGGCGCTCTCGTACGTGTCCGAGATGTTGTCGAAGCGCGACCATTCAATCGTGTGTCGCTCCGCAGGCTTGGCCACGCCGGCTCGCTCGGCCGCGTTCTCGAAGGTGAGCAGGCCCGCGGCATCGAGCGCCGGCCGGGCGATAGGGTTGACGCCGTTCAGCCACGATTTCATCACCTTGTGCCGGCGTGCGAGCAGCGTCTCCGTGAGGTACTCCGTGGCCAGCGGGTCGCTGTAGCGCGCCGCCTTGACGATTTCGCGGATGGCGGCCGGTGGGATCGAGGCGATGACGTTCGCCGCCCAGAAGCGATCGTCCGCGCGCGCGTTGCGGAACGCCGGGTTCGGATAGTCCGGCTTCCATTGTTCGGGCTGGAAGTACGAGAACTCGATGCGTCCGACCGCCGGCACCTTCGGGTAATACACCTTCAGCCACGGCCGCACGTAGAGGCCGAGCGTGAGCATCGTCACGAGCGTCGGCCGCGCTTCCCAGAGGAACTCGTTGCCGGCGCGGCGGCTGTGTGCCTGCAGCGTGCCGCTGCCGAGCGTCGATCCGAAGTCGAGCAGGTGATGGCGCACCGTGGCACGGCCGCGTTCGGTGACGAGCGTGTCGAGCGTGTTCGAGCTGCGCACCTCGTCGTGATTCAGCCAGGCGGCGAACACCGACAGGCCGCGCAGCTCGCGACGGTGCTCGTGCAGAAAGATGTCGTTGGGGTCGTCCGGACGCGTGCCGTGATACCGGAACGGCCCGATCGACTTGCCCGGCAGATTCCGGCTGGCCAGCACGCGGTAATGGCCGTCGGCATCGCCCGCCGCCATCTCCAGGACGTCGTCCACGTCACGCCAGCGCAGCAGCTGCTCCCGCCCGTCCCTGTCCTTCATCGTCGCGTCTGGCGCGATGGCGAGCTGATCGCGCCGCAGCGTCGCGAGGTAGTTCTCGGGCACGTGGTAGCCGAAGGCGTGAAAGAGCTTCGTGGAGATCACTTCCGCGCCGCTCGCCATCTCGGGATTGGAGCGCGGATCGAACTTGATCCAGTACACGTCGCCCGCCTCGTCGCGGATCGTGAACCCCGGGGTGACCCCTTCGCTCTTCCGCGCCGTGATCGTCCAGCGCCCCTTCGGACCGGTGCCGCGGTCAGCACCTCGCGTCAGTTCCTCGATCGAGAGCGTGCCCGTCCCCGCGCGGTTCGTGAACCAGCTCGAATCGGGGACCTCGTCAATCGTGTTGACGTTGTCGGCGCGCCGGTCGTCATGCTCACCGGCGCCGAAGAAGGAGCTCTCCATCAGGTCGTAGGCGTCGCTGATCTTTGCCGGCTTCACCGCGGACGCGTCCACCGTCTCCGGATCGCGAAGGATCGGATCGTCAGGGTAGAAGCGCGGCGCCGCGGCGCGACCGGCAGCGGCCACGGCAAGGACGAAGAAAGCGGCGGTGAGACGGCGTGAAGGAGAGTGCATCGCGTCAGAACATCTTGCTGAACTTCAGCAGATACCGCATACCCTCGCCGCCGCCGGCGGCGATGTCGAGGCGGAAGAAGACTGCTTTCGAGGTATTGAAGCGGAAGCCGATGCCGTAGCCGCGCTTCAGATCGCCCAAATCGAGCTCGCCGGGCGTCGGCGCGACGGCGCCCCAGTCGACGAACAGCGCCATGTCGAGCGGGCTGAACGCTTCCCAGCGATACTCGACGTTGAAGAACATCGCGTTGTCGTCGCGGAAGCGGAAGTCACGGTAGCTGCGGACCGAGTGGCTGCCGCCGACCGTCGGCTTCCAGTAGAACGGTACGCGCTGGTTCTCGCCCGGGTCGGTCGTGATCACGCGCGCCTGCAGGGCGAAGACGCGCTTCTTGTCGAAGATCGGGATGAACTGCTGCAGCCGCGCGTCGAGGCTGCGGAAGCTGTAGCGATCGAGATCGCGATCCGACGTGCGGCGCCAGGTGACGGTGTAGTAGCCGCCGCTGCGCGCGTTGCCGCGGGCGTCGCGGTAGTCGTAGGCCGCGAACAGATCCGTATAGCCGAACGACGGCTGCGCCTCGAGGCCCGGCGCGGCGACATCGTCGAACCGCTTCTCGATGGAGGGAAACAGCGTGTCGGTGCCGCTGCCGACGCTGGGCTCGATGCGTCCGATGCGGGTGCCGATCTCGAGGCCCGGGAGCGGCCGCGCGACGGCACGTCCCTCGAACTGCGTCATGTCGAGCAGGTAGCTGACGCGATCGTCTTTCACCGAGGCGGGGCCGAGGCCGTAGAAATCCTCCTGCGGATGGTGGTGCGCGGTGGCCTCGACGCCCACCTCGAAGCGGTCGCGGGCGAGGTACGGCAACGAGAAGTCGGCGCGGAACAGTCGGTAATTGCGGTAGCTGATGCCCGCTTCGAGCTCGACGCGGGCGTGACGGTCGAACAGGTCGTGGCGGAAGCCGCCGCCGACCCCAATTCCCGACCCCGTCGGCTTGTGCGAGTAGCCGTACTCGACGAAGAACCCGTTGTACGGCGCGATCTTCGCCAGCGGGTTCTCGGCGTCGATCGTGAGCAGCGCCTTCTCGAGGCGTCCCGGTTTGTAGGGCTCGAGGTGCTGCGCTTTCTGCGCGCGCTGCTGCTCGAGCGTCGCCGCACGCGTTTCCTGGCCGATCGCAGGGGACGCGCCCAGGAGCGCGCAAGTGAACGCCACGCCGAGGGCCGCGCTGGAGCGCATAGGGACAATGACGATACCGCAATTCGGTACAATGTCCACACTTTGACGACTGCACCGTCCGACGCACGCGAGCGCCGCCGCTCGATTCTGCCCCCTTCGTATGCACAGCCGCTCGGCCACGCGGAGCGCATCGAGCTCGCCGCCGACCGCAGGATTCGCGAGCGCAACAAGGTCAGCTACCGCCTCGCGCACTGGCCCATCTGGATCTGGGTGTTCTTCATCGCCCCCGGCCCGCTGACGTTCGATCTGTTCGAGCGTGGGTTCGATGTCCGCATGGCGATGTGGCTCGGGGCGGTCCTGCTGGGTACCGGCATTGCGGGGCTGCGGGGGCGGCTGCCCGGCGTCGAGCCGCGGCCGTACATCATCCGCTTCACCGAGGATCGCCCCAATCCGCTCTACCGGCGCGTGTGCTACACGCTGGCGTGGAGCGAGGTGATTGCGTTCGCGCTGCTCAACATCGCGGGGCTGGCGACGGCGCTGGTCACCGGCGAGTGGCGCCTGCGCCAGTTGTACGACGGCTGGTACTTCGCGATTGCCGGCTCCATCTGGGTCCTCGGCGCGGCGGGGCAGCTCCCGCGCGTCAAGCGCTCGACCGCCGGCGAAGGGCACGAGCGGCGCTACTTCTACGGCTCGGTCTGGGCCGTCTGCATCGCGCAACCCGTCCTGTGGCTGCTATGGAAGGTGCTGCCGCAGACACGGCCGGCCGACGCGCTGAAGCTCGCGGTGTTCCTCGCCATCCTGGCCTACGTCGGCAACCTTGCGCGGCGCGGGCGGCTGCCGAGGACGCGGCCGATCGTGCCGGGCGAGCTGGCGGTCTCCGACTGAGCTCTTGCCAGGTCCGAAGGTGAGCACCGACCTCTCGCGACGGTTCGAGACATTCGTCGTCGAGCGCTTTCCCTTCGCGCTGCAGGTCGCGCGCGAGGCGTTCGCCACGTCGCGCCCTCACGCCCTGCGCGACGCGGCCGCCATCGACGAATTCCGCGTGCGGTTCGGACCGAAGCTGCGCGGCGCGCTCCAATCGCTCGCGCTCACGGCGGCAGCCGAAGAGACCACTCCTGGCGTCACCGCCGCCGTGCGCTTTGCCGCTGCCATCGACGAGATCATCGGCGCCGTCGATGGCTTCCTCCGGCGCGCGGTGCTGCGCGCCTCGCTCACACCCGCCGAACGGCACGAGATCCTGCGCGGCATGGTGCTGACACGCGCCACCGACAACCGCCTCAAGACGTTCTTCACCGGCGGCGAGGTCCGCTACGGTGACGCGGCCTTTCAGGGCAAAGGGTTCCGCTCGCTGGGGCAGGAGGCGATCTACGCGGCCGCGATCCGGCTGCGCCGCGGCGAACAGTACGTCGAGCATGACGCGTGGCGCGGCGATGTCGTCGCGCCGATGATTCGCGATCTGGGCGCGGCGCTGGCGATGCGTCCCGACGCGGAGACGGTCCGGATGGTCCTCGCGGCGCAGATGGGAAAGGCCGGACCGCCGATGGAGGGCAAGGACCTTCACATCGGCGACTTCGCGCGCGGGATCCTTCCGCCGGCGGCGCCGCTCGCGATCAGCACGCTGACGATTGCCGGGATGGGCCTGGCGTTCGCACGCGAGGGAGGCGGACGCGTCGGCCTCTCGTTCATCGGCGAAGGCGGCACGTCGCTCGGCGAGTGGCACGAGGCGATCAACCTCTGCGCGGTCCGGCGGCTGCCGGTCGTGTTCTGCGTGCAGAACAACCAGACCGCGCTGGCGACGCCCCTGGGCGATCAGTCCGCCGTGCGCGTGTTCGCGGACAAGGCCGCCGGTTACGGCCTTCCGGGGATCACGATCGACGGTACCGATGCCGACGAGATCGCCGCCGCCTTCGCCTGGGCGATCGAGCGCGCGCGTGCCGGCGCAGGCCCCGCGCTCATCGAGCTCGTGTGCATGCGCATGTGCGGCCACGCGCATCACGACGACATGCTGTATCTGGGCAAGGACCCGCAGCCCTCGTGGGAGTACGCGCCGCTTGCGGAGCAGGGGTACGCGGATCGAGCGCTGTACGAGTTCTGGGCCGCGCGCGATCCAATCGTCCAGTACGCGAAGCGGCTGGAAGCCGAAGGCGTCATCGAGCGGGGCGAGCTCGATCGGCTGAAACGCGAAGCCGAGGAACTCGTCGACACGCAGGCGCGGCTCGTCATCGACGCGCCGTGGCCCCGTGCCGAGGACGCCGCCGCCGGCGTGTTCGACGGCGAAGCCCCGCGCGTACGCGTCGAGGTCCTCGAGGAGACCAGACGAAATGCGGCGCCCGCCCATCCCGCTCTTCCGCCGGTCGAACCGGGTGCCCCGTTCGATCGCAAGGGGACGACGTTTCTCGAGGCCGTGATGCTGGGGGTCGGCGACGCGTTGCGCAGCGATCCGCGTGTGTTCGTCTACGGCGAGGACGTCGGCGGCAGCTACGGCAACGCGTTCCTGCTGCTGCGTCCGCTGCTGAAGGAGTTCGGCGACCGCATCATCAACTCGCCGCTCGCCGAGGGCGCCGTGCTCGGCGTGTGCGTCGGCGCCGCGCTCGGCGGACAGCGGCCGGTCGGCGAGATGCAGTTCAACGACTTCGTCGCCACCGGATTCAATCAGCTCGTGAACAACGCGGCGAAGATCCGTTACCGGTGGGGCGGGTCCGTGCCGATGGTCGTGCGGATGCCATGGGGCGGCCTCCGCCACGCCGGTCCGTACCACAGCCAGAACACCGAGCCGTGGTTCTACAGGACGCCCGGCCTGAAGGTCGTCGTGCCCTCGACACCTGCCGACGCCCGCGCGCTGATGGCCAGCGCCGTTGCGGATCCCGATCCGGTTCTCTACTACGAGCACATCGCGCTCTACCGCGATCCTCGCATCAAGCAGACACTCGGGCCCGAGCCGCCCTCACCGCTACCGATCGGCAAGGCTGCGTTGCGGCGTGCGGGCGGCGACCTGGCCTTGATCTCCTACGGTGCCTACGCGCACACGGCGATGCGCGTGGCCGAGCGGTTGTCGGCGGATGGCATCGAGGCGTCGGTGCTCGATCTCCGTACGCTGGCGCCGCTCGATCGCGAGTCCGTGCTCGCCGTCGCCCGTCACTGCAGCCGCGTGCTCATCGTCCACGAGGACTCGCGAACCGGCGGCATCGGCGAGAGCGTGGCCGCCATCCTCCAGGAGGAAGCGTTCGAGTGGCTGGACGCTCCCGTCCGCATCATCGGCGCCCTCGACACGCCCGTCCCGTACTCGCCTCCTCTGGAGGAGTACTTCCTGCCCAGCGAAGAACAGATTGAGCGCGCGGCGCGGCTGCTGGTCGCGTACTGAAACCGGGCGGAGTCCCGCTTGCGTTGCGGCTGGCACGTTTGACACGACGATCGTCGAACGATGATGATCGTCTCGTGATTCGAGCCGTCGACGCGTTCACCTCCTCAACGCTCAAACATCTGCGCGATCAGTGGTGGAACGACGAGTTCACCGGGTTCGTGCGGGACACCGTCCAGCCGCGCGCGGGCCAGCGCATCCTCGACGTCGGCTGCGGCACGGGCACGGCGGAGATCAAGCTGGCGCGGCTGCACCTGCCGCAGGTGCAGATCGTTGCCGTCGATTTGCTCCTCGATCGCGTGCGGGACGCACGGGCGAAGGCGCTCTCGCACAACATCCGCGCGAGCTTCGGTACCGCCGACGCCTGCGTGCTGCCATTCGCGGACGCGACCTTCGATTCTGCGTTCTGCGTCGCGGTGCTGCAGCACATCGGCGACGTGCAGCAGGCGATCTCGGAGCTGGCGCGCGTCACGCGCGCCGGCGGCCGCATCGTCGCGGTGGAACCGGACAACGCGGGCCGCTACTTCTACAGCTCCTCCGAGGTCGGCCGACAGGCCTACGAGTCGGCCGGCCGGTTCTTCGCCACGCTGGCGGAGGCGCGTGGCGATGCGACCGATCCGGCGGTCGGGCCGAAGCTGCCGACGCTCTTCTCGAAGAGCGGCATCGATCCCGTTGCCGTCCACGTCTTTCCGGTCACGCGCGCGCAGCTTGGGGCGCCTCCCGCGGCCCTGTGGGACGAGCGCCGGCAGGCGGTGGCCGACGCGACGGAACAGGCACCGGACGAATCCGTCGCCCGCCTCGGTCGCGATTACCTGAAGCTGCTGGAGCGGTACGCCGCAGAAGCGGCGAAGGCCGGCCGCACGTTCGTCGAAATCCAGAACACGATGCTGTTTGCAACCGTCGGCCAGCGCGCGGAATGATCTCCGGCCTGATGCAGCACGCGAGCGCCGGAGGGAACCGCCGCGGAGCGGCGGCGCGAGCGCGCAGCGAGCGCGGGGACGTCCGGGGCCCCCGCGCGAGCGAAGTGATCAACGAAGGTTGGAGGGGGTGGGACGAGTATGCGCCGTTCTACGACTGGGAGAACGCGCAGACCGTTCAGCGCCGCGACGTCGCGTTCTGGCAGCGGATCGCGGCGGCGCAGGACGGCGCGGCCCTGGAGCTTGGCTGCGGCACCGGCCGGATCACCGTGCCCGTCGCCCGGCACCACGTCCAGATCGTCGGCATCGATCGGTCAGAGGCGATGCTCCGACGTGCCAGGCAGCGTCTTCGCCGCGTGCCCGGCGCGCGCGCGCACCTCGTGCGGGGCGACATCCGCCACCTGCCGTTTCGACGGGATCGCCGGTTCGCGCTCGTCATGGCGCCCTACGGCATCCTCCAGTCGCTGACGCGGGAGCGGGATCTGGGCGAGACCCTCGCGTCGGTGCATCGCGTTCTTCGTCCGGGCGGACTGCTGGGCATCGATCTCGTTCCCGACCTGCCGCGATGGCAGGAGTACTCGCGGCGCACGAGCCTGTCGGGCCGCCGCGGCCGCGGGACGCAGCTGACGCTCGTCGAATCGGTCAGGCAGGATCGGCGCCGGCGGCTGACGATCTTCGATCAGGAATACGTGGAGCAGCGCGGACGCGAGCGGCGCTCGCACCGGTTCTCACTGACCTTCCGGACGCTCTCGGTGCGCCAGATGACGGCGCGGCTCGAAAAGGCGGGGTTTCGCGTCGAGGCGGTTCTCGGCGATTATCGGGGAGGCCCCTGGGACGAGCGGGCGGACGTCTGGATCGTTCTGGCCTCGCGTTGCCGATGACCCGCGCCGCTCGGTGCCCGTGGTAAAATCAGCGGTCATTTTCTGCCGTCAAATCGGGGGTTTTTCTCATGTCCGGCCATTCCAAGTGGCACACAATCAAGCACAAAAAGGGAGCCGCTGACGCCAAGCGCGGCAAGATCTTCACGCGGATCATCAAGGAGCTCACCGTCGCGGCACGGGCCGGTGGCGGCGACCCGGATGCCAATCCGCGGCTGCGCACCATCGTGGCCGAAGCGAAGTCCGTCAACATGCCGGCCGACAACATCAAGCGCGCGATCCAGCGCGGCACCGGCGAGCTGCCCGGGGTCTCGTACGACGAAATCACCTACGAAGGCTACGGTCCCGGCGGCGCCGCCATCATCGTCGAGACGCTGACGGACAACAAGAACCGCACCGTCGGCGAGATGCGCCACGTGTTCTCGAAATACGGCGGCAACCTCGCCGCGGAGAACAGCGTCGCCTGGATGTTCCACCGCAAGGGCTACATCGTGGTCGAGAAGTCGAAGGCGGAGGAAGAGGCGCTGATGGTGGCCGCCATCGATGCCGGCGCCGACGACATGAAGGACGATGAGGACAACTGGGAGATCGTGTCCAGTCCCGAAGCGTTCCCGCAGGTGCTCGACGCGGTGAAGGCGCTCGGCGTGGAGCCCGGCGCGGCGGAGCTCGCGATGCTGCCGCAGAACTACGTCAAGCTCGAAGGCAAGACCGCGCAGCAGATGGTCAAGCTGATGGAGGCGCTCGAGGAGCACGACGACACCAAGAAGGTGTGGTCGAACGCCGACATCGAGGAGAAGGAGATCGAGGCCTCGTTGGCGTGAGAATCTTCGGAATCGATCCCGGCTCCGATCGCACCGGCTACGGCTGCATCGAGTCGCTCGGCAGCCGTCATCGCCTCGTCATCTGCGGGTCGCTGGCCGCTCCCTCCCGCGCGACGTTTCCGGACAAGCTGAAATTCATCCATGCGGGCCTGGGCGCGCTGCTCGCGCGCCACCGGCCCGACTGCGTTGCCGTGGAGAGCATCTTCCACGCCCGCAACGCGCGCAGCGCGCTGAAGCTCGGGCACGCGCGCGGCATCGCGCTGCTTGCCGCGTCGGAGGCCGGCGTGCCGGTCATCGAGTACGCGCCGGCGGAGATCAAGCGCGCGGTCGTCGGGTACGGGCGGGCGGAGAAGCACCAGGTGCAGCACATGATCAAGCTGCTGCTCCGCCTCGACGCCGCGCCGTCGCCGCACGACGTCGCCGACGCGCTCGCCGTCGCGATCTGCCATCTCCACAGCTCCACCGGCATCGTCGCCCAGCGCGCGCGTGAGGAGCGGCCGAAGACGAATCTCCGATCCTGGCGGGACTACCGCCCATGATGGGCACTCACAGACAGGCTGCCGCGCGTAGCGCGCGTAAGCGCGTGGGGAGGGGGCCCCACGCGCACTGAGCACAGATGATCGCCCGCCTGACAGGTCGAGTCGTTGAAAAGGTTCCCAACCGTCTGATCCTGGACGTCAACGGCGTCGGTTACGATGTGCTCGTTCCGCTGTCCACCTACTACGTGGCCGGTGACGCAGGCGCGACGGTGACGCTGCGCGTCCACACGCACGTGCGGGAAGACGTGATTGCGCTCTACGGGTTTGCCACCTCGCTCGAGCAGGATCTGTTCGAGCGGCTGATCGGCATCAGTGGCGTCGGCCCGAAGCTGGGGCTCGCGGTGCTGTCCGGCATCGAGCCGGCGGAGTTGATTCGCGCGATCCGTTCGCAGGACGTCGCGCGGCTCACGCGCATTCCCGGCGTCGGCAAGAAGACCGCCGAGCGCATCGGCCTCGAGCTCAAGGACCGGCTCCCGGCCGCGCTCACGGCGGTCGGTCAGGCGGTGATCGACGCGGCGCCCGAAGACCGCCACCGGGCCGATCTCGTGTCGGCGCTGGTGAACCTCGGGTATCAGCGCCAGATCGCGGAGAAGGCGGTGGACCGCACGCTGAAGACGTCGCCTGACGCGCCGTTCGAGCAGGCGCTTCGCGACGCGCTGAAATCGATGATGAAGGCATGACCGACGATCGGCTCGTAACTTCCGCGCGCGTTGACGACGACGATCAGTACGAAGCGGGGCTGCGGCCACGTACGCTGAACGAGTACATCGGCCAGCCGCGGATCCGCGAGAACCTGCAGGTTTCGATCGAAGCCGCGCGGCAGCGCGGCGAGGCGATGGATCACGTCCTGCTCCATGGGCCTCCCGGGCTGGGCAAGACCACGCTCGCCTACGTCATCGCGAACGAGCTCGGCGTGCCGATCCGATCGACGGCCGGTCCCGTCATCGAAAAGCCGGGCGACCTCGCCGCCATGCTGACGAACCTGCAGGAGCGCGAGGTGCTCTTCATCGACGAAGTGCATCGCATGAGCCCGGCCATCGAGGAGATCCTCTATCCGGCGATGGAGGACTACGAGCTGGACATCGTCATCGGCCAGGGACCGAGCGCGCGGTCGGTGAAAGTGCCGGTGCAGCGCTTCACGCTCATCGGCGCGACGACCCGCACCGGGCTTCTGACCTCCCCGCTGCGGGCTCGCTTCGGCATCGTCCACCGGCTCGATTACTACACGGACGACGACATCCGGCGGATCGTCGTCCGTTCGGCCAGGATTCTCGGCGTGCCGATCGACGCGGACGCCGCGGTCGAAATCGCTCGCCGATCGCGCGGAACGCCGCGCGTCGCGAACCGGCTGCTGCGGCGCGTCCGCGATTTCGCGCAGGTGCGTGCCGACGGCCGCATCACGAGCGACGTCGCGGCACGGGCGTTGACGCTGCTCGAAGTGGACGACCACGGATTCGACGAAGTGGATCGCCGGCTGCTGCGGACGATCATCGACAAGTTCGGCGGCGGCCCGGTCGGCGTCGCCAGCCTGGCGGCCGCGCTCAGCGAAGAGCGTGACGCGATAGAAGACATCTACGAGCCGTTTCTGATTCAGATTGGGTTTCTCGATCGCACGCCGCGCGGCCGCGTCGCCACGGCGCGCGCGTATGAGTATTTCGGGCTGCCGGCCCCTGGAAAGGATCGTCTGTGGTGAGAGCGGTGAGGCGGGTCAAGATCGCGGGGCTGTCGACGTACGTGCCGCCGCGCGTGCTGACGAACGACGATCTCGAGAAGATGGTCGAGACGAGCAACGAATGGATCCTGCAGCGCACCGGGATCAAGGAGCGCCACATCGTCGATCCGGGCATGGCGACGTCGGACCTCGGCAAGGAAGCCGCGCTCGGCGCGATGAAGCAGGCGGGCATCACGCCAAGCCAGATCGGCTTCATCGTCGTCGGCACCACGACGCCGGACACGATCTTTCCGAGCACCGCGTGCATGGTGCAGAACAAGATCGGCGCGACGAGCGCGTGGGGGTTCGACCTCGGCGCCGCGTGCTCCGGCTTCACCTACGCGCTGACGACCGGCATGCAGATGGTCGCCACCGGCGCGCACGATTACGCGCTGGTGATCGGCGCCGACGTGATGTCGAGCATCATCGATTACAAGGATCGGACGACGTGCGTGCTGTTCGGCGACGGCGCCGGGGCGGTCGTGCTGACGGCGGCCGATGACGAGGAGCCGGCGATCATCGACTTCGCCCACGAAATCGACGGCAGCGGCGGGCCAGCCCTGATGATGCCGGCGGGCGGCAGCAAGATGCCGGCGTCACACGAGACCGTGGAGAAGCGGCTGCACTACGTGAAGCAGGACGGGCAGACCGTCTTCAAGTTTGCGGTGCGGAAGACGGAAGAGATCGCGCGGCGGCTCCTCGAGCGCAACGGACTGTCCGCGTCGGAGCTCGATCTGTTCGTCTCGCATCAGGCGAACCGCCGCATCATCACGGCGGCGGCAGAACGGCTCGGCCTGCCGGAATCGAAGGTGATCATCAACCTCGAGATGTACGGCAATACCACCGCGGCGACGATCCCGCTCGCGCTCGCCGACGCGGTGCGTGACGGCCGCCTGAAGCGCGGCGACCTCGTGTTGCTCGCGTCGGTCGGCGCTGGATTCACCGTTGGCGCCGTATTGTTGAAGTGGAGTCTCTGATAAAGACCAAGCGACCAAAGGCCAAAGGCCAAGAGGAATCGAAGGCCAAAGGCCCAAAGGCCAAAGGCCAACACGCCGGTCGGATATTCCTGCTGTCGCCCGCCAACGTTTCCGGCAACCGCGGCCGCATCGTCATGTCCGAACGCGCGACGTTTCCGCTGGCGGCGCGGTTGCGGGCAGAGGGCGCACCGATCGGTGAGGTGTTCAGCTTCCTGAGCGGGCTGTACTTTCGCGGCAAGCTCGCCTACGCGCTCACGTTCGCCGCACCCCCCAATCCCGACTCACAAGTCTCTGGGAGCGGCGTGTTCGTCATCACGCCGTCCGCTGGCCTGCGCACCGCCGACACGATCGTCACGATTGACGCGCTGCGTGCGTTTGCGGCAGTGGACGTGTCCGCCAGCGATCCGCGATACCGCATTCCGCTCGAACAGAGCGCGCGGGCGCTCGCGGCGGACGTCGGTGAGGCCTGCGAGGTCGTGCTGCTCGGCAGCATCGCGTCGGGGAAATACGTTGACGTCCTACAGGGGATCTTCCACGAGCGGCTGATGTTCCCCGTCGACTTCGTCGGCCGTGGCGACATGAGCCGCGGCGGCCTGATGCTGCGCTCGGCCGCGGCGCGCGAGGAGCTGAAGTACGTGCCCGTCGCCGGCGCCGTCCGGCACGGTCAGCGTCCGCCGAAGCTCGATCCGAAGACGCGCGTCAGGTTGTGACGTTCGGTCAATGCTGAATGCCGAAGGCTGAATGCTGAATGAGGCGCTGATGCTGAATGACGCGGAATGCTGAACGCAAGGCGGCTGACGCGCGTTGCGGCCGACGGTCATTACCGGTACCATTTGGCATCCGGCATCCTCGATCAACACAGCGAATGACCTAAATCGGCAATCCGCAATCACGGCACTCCGCAATCACGGCAATCCGCAATCGGCAATCCGCAATCGGCAATCATTCAGCATTTGGCATTCAGCATTCAGCATTGACGATTCCCCCAGCCGGCAGCCACACGCTCAAAGTGCAGGGCCGCGAGGTTCGTCTCACGAACCTCGAGAAGCTACGCCGACGTCGCCCCAGTGCTGTTGCCGCACATCCGCGACCGCGCGATGGTGATGAAGCGGTACCCGCACGGCGCGGCCGGCGAGTTCTTCTTCATGAAGCGCGCCCCCGTGCCGCGGCCGGAGTGGATCCGGACCTGCGCCATCGAGCACGAATCGGGCAACGTCATCGACTTTCCCGTAATCGATGACCTGCCGTCGCTGCTCTGGGTCATCAATCTCGGCTGCATCGATCTGAATCAGTGGTATGCGAAGTGCGACGACGTGGATCGGCCGGACTACGTGCACTTCGATCTCGATCCGGGAGAAGGCGCCACCTGGGAAAACGTCCTCGAATGCGGGCGCATCGTCCATGAGGCGCTCGATGCGCTCGAGATGCCGTCGCTGGTGAAGACGACGGGTTCGCGCGGGCTGCACGTCTACGTGCCGATCGTGCGCCGGCCGGTGCAGAAGCAGGTGTGGACGTTCGCGAAGGCGCTCGCCGTCGCGCTCGCGTCGCGCCATCCGTCGCTGATGACGGCGGAGTACAAAGTCGCAAAGCGGCCCCGAGGACGCGTGCTCGTCGACTACAACCAGAACGCGTGGGGACGCACGCTCGCCTCGATCTATTCGGTGCGGCCGCGGCCGCGGGCGCCGGTGTCGACGCCGGTCACCTGGAAGGAGATCGACAGGGGCGTCCGCATCGAGGATTTCCGTCTCGACAACGTGCGCCGGCGGATTGCGAAGCTCGGCGATCTGTGGAAACCGCTGCTGCAGGCGCGCGGCCGCGTCGATTTGCGGAAGTACCTGAAGTAAGCGACAATTCCCCCCGCTCACCCCGGGTCAGTTTCCAAGGAGAACGTGTATGCCGCGTGTGGTTCTCGCTGTGTACGTGCTTGCGTTGTGCGTGTTCGCCGTGCCGGCGTTGAAGGCCCAGAACGGCGCCAAGCCGGATCCCGTCACGCCGAACTACGAGCTGGCGGCGCAGTGGACCTCGCAGAAGGTCGGCCGCCTCGTGTTCGACACGAGCGTGACGCCGAGGTGGCTCGAAAAGAGCCCCGACCGCTTCTGGTACGCGTTTCAGAGCCGCGAAGGCCGCCGCTTCTACCTGGTCGACGCGCTCAAGAAATCGAAAGGGCCGCTGTTCGACCACGCGAAGCTGGCCGCGACGCTGACGACGATCACGGGAATTCCCTACGACGCGCAGCACCTGCCGTTTTCGAGCGTGCGCTTCGTCAAGGACGACGCCGCGTTCGAATTCGAGGTGCAGGTCCCGCGCGACGCCGTAATTCCGGCAGCGGCGCCGCAGAAGATCATCACGACGGAGCAGGCGAGCAAGGGCGACGAGGATGACGTGCTCTACGACGAGCACGACATGCAGGATCCCCAGCAGCAGGGCGGCCGCGGCCGCGCCGGCGGACCGGGAACGGCGCCGCGGACCAAGACGCTGCACTTCGAGTACGACATGGCCTCGGGCAAGGTGACCTACCTGGCCGACTACAAGGAGGAGCCGCGCACGCCGCGCTGGGCGTCGCTCTCGCCGGACAAGAAGACGGTCGTCTTCGCGCGCAACCACAACCTGTTCGTAATGGACGCCGAGAACTACGCGAAGGCGCAGAAGAGCGCGACCGACAAATCGATCGTCGAAACACAGCTCACCAAGGACGGTGAAGAGCACTACAGCTACGCGCGAAGCACGAGCGACGCGCAACGCGAGATCGAGCGGCAACAGGAGCAGCAGCAACAGCAGCAGCAGCAGCAGGACACGGAGGGGCAGCAGCAGGAAGGCGATCGCGAAGGCGCCGACAAGAACGCGCGCGTGCCGGCCGTCAACATCGTCTGGTCTCGCGATTCGAGCAAGTTCGCGCTGGTGCGCCGCGACTTGCGGAAGGTCAAGGACCTCTGGGTGATCAATTCGCTCGCTCAGCCGCGGCCGAGACTCGAGACCTACCGCTACGCGATGCCCGGCGAGGAGAACGTCCCGCAGTCCGAGATCCACGTGTTCGACGTCGCGGCGAAGGCGGGCCTCCGGCTGAAGGCCGATCGCTACAAGGACCAGTTCGTCTCGATCCCGACGAAGCCGCAGCGAGCCGCGTTCGGCGGCGGCGGCGGACGGGGCGGCGGCCTGGCACAGGCCGGCCCGCCGAGGGCGGCAGAATGGCTCGCGGATGGCAACACGAAGCTGTACATCACGCGCCAGAGCCGCGACCTGCACAAATACGACATCTGCATCGCGGATACGGCGACCGGCGAGGTGAAGCCGATCGTCGAGGAGCGGCTCAACACCTACATCGAGAGCAAGCCACTGCGGCTCGTCAACAACGGCACGGAGCTGATCTTCTGGTCCGAGCGCGACGGCTGGGGCCACTACTACCTGTACGACGCCCATACCGGCGTACTGAAGAACCGGATTACCGAAGGGGAGTTCGTCGCGACGTCGCTCGAGGCCGTCGACGAGAAGCTGCGCGTCGCCTACATCACGGCTGCCGGCCGCGAGAAGGGAGAGGATCCCTACTACACGCACCTCTACCGCGTCGGTCTCGACGGCACGGGGATGAAGGCACTCAACCCGGGCGACGCCTCGCACTCCACGTCGCTCTCTGAATCGAACCGCTACTTCGTGAACAACGCCTCGCGCGTCGACGGCACACCGGAATCCGTGCTGTACGACACCACCGGCGCCGTCGTCACCAAGCTGGAGTCGCCGGATCTCTCACCGCTCAAGGAGGCCGGTTTCAAGTTCCCCGAACCGTTCACGGTGAAGGCGGACGATGGCATCACCGATCTGTACGGGGTGATGTACAAGCCGTTCGACTTCGATCCGAACAGGAAGTACCCGATCATCGCCTACGTCTATCCGGGCCCGCAGACCGAGTCGGTGACGAAGACGTTCAACCCACGCAGTACGAGCGTCAACCTCGCGCAGTTCGGCTTCATCGTGGTCGAGGTGGGGAACCGCGGCGGCCATCCGACGCGGTCGAAGTGGTACCACAACTTCGGCTACGGCAACCTGCGCGACTACGGCCTCGCCGACAAGAAGGCGGCGATCGAGCAGCTCGCCAAACGGCATTCGTTCATCGACCTCAACCGCGTCGGCATCTGGGGCCACTCCGGCGGCGGATTCATGTCCGCGGCGGCGATCCTCGTCTATCCCGACTTCTTCAAGGTGGCGTGGTCCGAATCAGGCAACCACGAGAACAACATCTACAACAACACCTGGAGCGAGAAGCACCACGGCATCAAGGAGATTGAGAAGGACGGCAAGACCACCTTCGAGTACGAGATCGAAACGAACTCACAGCTGGCGAAGAACCTGAAGGGCCACCTGATGCTGATCACGGGGGACATCGACAACAACGTCCACCCGGCCGCGACCTACCGGCTCGCCGACGCGCTCGTCAAGGCGAACAAGCGGTTCGACATGTTCGTCCTGCCGGGCGTACGCCACTCGTTCGCGTCGGTGTCGGCGTACGTGAACTGGCTGCGTGGCGACTACTTCGCACGCCACCTGCTCGGCTCGTCCGACGACTCGATCGACATCACGCACATCAATCGCGAGACCGAGCAGGTGGGGGACAAGCGGAGACGGTGACGAAGGGTAAGGGGTAAAGGGCGCCGCGGCTCCCCCCAGATCAGTAGGGCGGAACTTCAGTTCCGCCGATGCTGTAGTTGCGAAACCGCCTATCGTGACCGGCAGGCGTCTCGAAGAATCGACTGCTGCGGAGGCGAGAGCGACGGCGAGCGGACCGGAAAACGATTCGGCGACGATCACAGCGGGGCCGCCCGGCAGCGACGCGACCACTCTATCTGCGAGTTGCTCGTACGTCAGCGCTTTGGCGGTCAGAGGCACCGCCGTTAGCGACAGGCATGACGGTGCCGCCGCGATGAACCGATCGAACAGGCGGGCGGTGCCGTCGAGGCCTGGCAGCAGAATGACCTCACGCTCGGCTCTCATTCGCCGGTCTTCTGCACGGTCACCGCTTGACGAACACGAGCTTCCGCCGCATTTCGGGAAACGCCGTCGGGGTGTCTGAATAGACAAAGAGCGGCCGATCGTGGACGAGCACCAGTCTCGCAGTGCGATCGACCGACAGGACCAGCTTCGTTGGCGGCATCGGCCTGCCGTCGAGGATGTGTCGCTCCTCGATCACCAGCGCCGTGTCTTTCCACGACGCCTTCGAAATGACCTGTGCCGTGCGAGTGGATCGCCGACCATCGATCGTGGTCCCGATGGTCCTCCGTGTCGACGCGTCATCGAGGGTGTAGGTGACGGCCTCCGTGCCGCGGGCTGATGAGTATTCCAGCGTCACGGCGTCCGCTGTCTGGGTGATCGTGAGCGTCTGACCCGCTGAACTCTCCGGAGCGACGACTGCCCACGTTCCGGAGAAGTCCGGCCTCTTTTGGCCGATCGCTTCACCGGACAGCGCGAGCATCGAAAGGACGATCAAGGTACGAACAAAGCAGTGCGTCATGGCGCTTACCCTTTACGCTTTACCCTTCCACCGTCAGTATCGCGACGGGCAGCGTCTCGAACACCTGCCCGAGGAAGATCCACGATTGATCGCCGGCGCGCGTGGCTTTGACCTCCGCGCCAGTCAGCTCGTTGCGGAACGTGCGGCCGGCGAGCGCCGGCGATAGCATGACGCGCGACGTCTTCCACGCGTCGCCGCCGAGGGGCAGCGGGTACTCCGGCGTCCAGAGACCGGCGCACAACCGAGGCGCCACCAAGATCGCCGCCTGCAGGCCGGCGGCCGTCTGCCGTGTCCGTGCGAAGACGATCGCGCCGCCGCGCACGGTGACCTCCGTCGTAAGCGGCACATAGTCGCCGTCGAGGAACAGTTCGGGAAGCCGCCGGCGAAGACGCAGGCCGGCGGCCGTCACCAGCAGTTTGATGCGGCCGTCCATCCACCAGTCGCGGGGAAAACGGGGACACTCACCGTTTTCGCCTGACGCGCATCGCTCCACATCCTCGAGCGCGCGTGTACGCCGCTCGAAGTCGACGAGTCGCCGATTGTCCGGATCGACCGTGCTGAAGTCCCACAGCTCCGAGCCCTGATAAAAGTCCGGCACGCCGGGCGACCCGATCTTCAGCACGACCTGCGCGAGCGAGTTCACCATGCCGAGCCAGGCGATGCGCGGCAGGAACCGGAGGAATTGCGGCAGGAACTTCGCGGCGCCGGGGCCGGTGAGGACGTGCTCGACGAATCGAGCAACCGCCTGCTCGAACGCCTCGTTCACGTTCACCCAGCTCGTGTAGGTCTTGGCCTCGCGCACCGCCTTGATCATGTACTCCTGCATCCGCGCGACGATGCCGGCCGGCGCGCGCGTGGCGTCGGCGTCGAGCGGCCAGATGCCCGCGAGCACCTGGTAGAAGCGGTACTCGGCGACGCGATCGGGCGCGGGCTCGCCATCGACGAGCGCGCGCTGCGCCTTGTTCGACCGCATCCACTTCGAGATCTCGCGGCCCCACTCATCAGGGATTTCCGAGACGACGTTGATGCGGGCGCGGACGTCCTCGCTCAACTTGGTGTCGTGCGTCGATGTCGCGAGCATCTCGTACGGCCAGTCGCGCGCGCGACGAGCGTTGGCCTCGTGGAAATCCTGCACCGAACGGCCGAACCGCGATGGATCGCCGCCGACGTCGTTGAGGGACACGAGCACGTTGTAGCGGTAGAACGCGGTATCCTCCAGCCCCTTCGCCTGCACCGGCCCGGTGTACTGCTGGAACTTCATCGCGAACCGGCGGCGCTCGCTCGCCTCCGCTTCGTTCGCCGGCGGATAGCCGCCGCGCCGCTCGGTGCCCGACGGCGGCGTGCCGCCGTTCGACTCACGCGGCAGCATGACTTCCCAGAAGAAGTCGAACAGCGAGCGTTCCATCGCCGGATTCCGGCGCCGCGCCCGGCCGATCGCCGTCTGCAGCGAGCCACGGTCCTCAGGCGTCCAGCCGCGATTGTCGACGTACGTCCGATAGACCGGGAAGCAGGCGACGACTTCCGTGATGACCGTGCGCAGACTCTGGAGCGTGAAGTCGCGCGACTTCCGGTTGCTTTCGGCGATGCGGTCCAGCATGTGCGCGAGCACGTTCAGCTCGCTCGCCATCGCCGTCTCCATGATCAACCGCTTGCTCTCGTACAGCACATCGTCGAACGAGTCGGTATGGCCGGTCAGCTTCGAGTAGACCCTGCGCGCGCGGCGCGCCTGGGAGCCGTCGACGAAGATGCCGTTCAACTCGTTCAGGTAGTTGTAGCCGGTCGTCCCGTGCACCGCCCACCGATACGGCAGCGCCTCCCGGCCGGACAGGATCTTCTCGGCGACCACGTACAGCGGCCGTGACGGACGGCCGTCCGGCCGGTCGCCCCGCGCGACACCGCGGGTGTCGGCCGCCAGGTTCTGGAGCATGTCGAAGTACTGCGCCGGGTCGAACAGCCCGTCGGGATGATCGATCCGTACCGCGTTCACGCGGTTCTGCGCGATCAGCTCGCGCAGCAGCCTGTGCGTGGCGTCGAACACCTCTGGATCCTCGACGCGGAGCGCCGCCAGCGTGTTGATGTCGAAGAACCGCCGATAGTTGATCTCGTGGGCGGCCGTGCGCCAGTACGCGAGGCGGTAGACCTGCTCCTCGAGCAGGGCGTGGAGCGCGTCGAAGCTCGAGGGATCGCCGGGACGGCCGTTGAACGCCTGGACGGCGACATCGATCGCCTCGCGGATTGCCGGCGACTCGGCGACGAGCCGCGCCAGCCGCGCGCGCGCCACCTCCTTTTCGCGCTGCCGCTCGGTCATGCGCTCCGGATGCTGTTCCGTGTACGCCGGCATGTTCTGCAGCGAGGCGAGGATGCTCTGCAGCTCGTGCAGTTGCGGATTGTCTTCGCCGAGCGCCGCCGTCAACGGCTCGATCGCCAGGCTGAATACGCGCGGCGCCTGCCGCGGATTGATCGGCAATTGCTGATCGAAGTACGTGAGCACCAGCAGGCCGTCGCGGAACGACAGCTTCAGCTCTCCGCGCTCGAGCACCTGGCCGTACTGATCGCCGAGGATCGGCAGCAGCAGCCTGGCGTAGAGCTCCTCCTTCACCGGTGACCAGTCGATGTCGAAGAACCGCGCCGCCGGCGAGCTCGGGCCGCTCTCCAGCACGTCCCACCACCACGCGTTCGTGTTCGTGCTGATGCCCATGTGGTTCGGCACGAAATCGACGATGTGTCCCATGCCGGCGGCACCGAGCGCACTCGTGAACTGCTCGTGCGCTTCGGCACCGCCCAGCTCGGGATTGATCTCGTTGTGGTTGCACACGTCGTAGCCGTGCGTGCTCCCCGGCGCGGCGGTGAAGTACGGCGACGTGTAGCACGCGTCGATGCCGAGCCGGCGCAGGTAGCTGACGACGTCGCGGGCGGCGGTGAGCGGAAAGCCGCCGTGCACCTGGAGGCGATAGGTGCTCACCGGCACGTACGCCGGGTCGCGTCCTTCGGTCATCGCGTCGATTTCAGAATCACGCCTGCCGGCCGCTGGAATTCAATCGCCGGACCCGAGGCGCGCCACTCGATTGCCGGCGGCTGCGGATCGACGGCGAATGGCGCGTCCTCGCTCGTCAGTACGATCGACCACGTGCCGGCATGCCGGGAGGCATCGGGCAGCGCGGCGCCGACGTCGATCGCCCCCTGGCCCTTCAGCCTGACGACCATCCAAAAGGTCCCGTCGGACCCGCTCCGCCGAATCACCAGCGAGTGTTCACCGGCGGCGACGGCATCCACCGTCTCCGCGTCACTGGCGCACAGCGCGTCCGATCCGCGCCGTAGCTCGAGCAGCGCGCGATACAGCCGCAGCGCCGCGGCGTGCGGCGGCAGGCTGCGCTCCTCCCATCGCAGCCGGCTCGCCTCCAACGTGGATTCCGCCTGCGGATCCGGAATAGACGTTCGCGCGGTCTCGGCGGCGAACTCCGGAAACGCGCTGAACTCCTGACGCCGGCCGCTCGTGACCGCCTCCGCCAGTTCTCCGCCGAGATGGGTGAAGAACTGGAAGGGCGTGCTCGCTGCCCACTCCTGTCCCATGAACAGCAGCGGCGTCATCGGCGTCGTCAGCAGCAGGACGCTCCCCGCGCGCCACGCCGCCAGGTCGATCGTGTGGTGCAGCCGATCGCCGTGCGCGCGGTTTCCAACCTGATCGTGGTTCTGGAGGCAGACGACGAATCGCCGCTTGGGGATCGACGAGGGGTCCGTGCCGCGGTGGGCGCGGAGATGAGCCGAGTACTGGCCGGTGTAGAGCCATCCCTGCCGCAGCGTCAGCGCCAGCTCGCTCGCGACGCCGCGGAAGTCGGAGTAGTAGCCGTACTGGTCTCCCGCGATCAGGCGGCGGACGATGTGGTGGAAGTCGTCGGCCCACACGGCATCGATGCCCCACCCATGTGCGGATGCGTCCGCGAAAACCGTCGCCAGGTTGCGGTGATCCTCGGCGTGGATTTGAATCGGCCACCGGGCGGCTGCTCTCGCGGCGGCGGCGATCTCGTGGACGATGTGGACGGGAGATTCGTCGATCAGGGCGTGCGTCGCGTCGAGGCGCAGGCCGTCGAGGTGATACTCGCCAATCCAGTGGGCCGCGTTCGCGGCGATGAACTGCCGGACCGGTCCGCTGCCTGGGCCATCGAGATTGACGGCGCATCCCCACGGCGTGGCATGCGCGCTCGTGAGGTACTCCGGGAGAAACGACGTGACGTACGCCCCCTCGGGCCCGAGGTGGTTGTAGACCACGTCGAGCAGCACGGCGAGGCCGAGCCGGTGCGCGTCGTTCACCAGACCGCGAAGATCGTCGGGATGCCCGTAGGCGCGCGCCGGCGCGTAGAGGCAGACGCCGTCGTAGCCCCAGTTGCGGTGTCCCGGAAAGTCCGCCACGGGCATCAGCTCGATCGCCGTGATGCCGAGCTCTTTCAGCAGCGGCAGCCGAGCGCGTGCGCCGGCGAAGGTTCCTTCCGGAGAAAACGTCCCGACGTGCAGCTCGTAGATGACGAGATCCCGCGGTTCGCAGCCGCGCCACTCGTGGTCGGACCATTGGAAGGCGGCGGAGTCGATGATCTCGGACGGGCCGTGAACACCCTCCGGCTGGAAGCGCGAGGCTGGATCCGGCCGCGGACTGCCGCCCTCGAGGACCAACGAGTAGCGATGGCCTGCGTGGGCGCCGGGAACGAACGCCTCGAACACCGGGCCGCGGTCAGCAGCGCGCGCGAGCGCGTGCGTGCCCGATGCCGGCCCATCGTGGAGAACCAGCGTGACCTGTCGGGCGCTCGTAGCGGGAATGCGGAACCGCGTGCCGCCGTGATGCGGAAGCGCCCCGAGGGTGAAATTCACCATTCACCATTCACCATTCACGACTCACCACTCGCCATTGAGCATGTCCCAGATGCCCCAGAGCGGGATGCGGATCCAGTCGGGCCGGTTGTTCAGCTCGTAATTCAGCTCGTAGAGCGCCTTCGACAGCACGAACAGCCGCAGGAGCGCGTCGCGCGCGGGCGGGTCGGCGGGCACGAACAGCGCGTTGCCGACCGTCGTGAAGTATGCGCGCAGGAATGCCGCCGTCGTCCACGTCTGCCACGCGCGCGCCCAGGGTTCGAGCCGCTGCAGTTCCGCCGGCCGTGCCGCCGCGTGCGCGAAGAGGCCGGCGTACGCCGCGTAGTCGAAGGATCGCAGCATGCCGCCGACGTCTTTCAGCGGACTTTGCTTGCGCCGGCGTTCGGCGAGCGGCCGCGCGGGCTCTCCCTCGAAATCGAGGATGTAGAAGTCCTCGTACGCCCAGAGCACCTGTCCGAGGTGATAGTCGCCGTGCACGCGGATCTTCGACGTGGCGAATTCCAGCGGCGGCCCGGAGCGGATGCGGTCCAGCAGCTTCTCGTGCGCCTCGAGCAGTACGCTGGCGCGCTCGACGACGTCCGCGGGAAGGCGGGCCCACTGTTCCGACGTCGTGAGACGTTCGAGGTTCTCGAGCGCCATTCGCGCCTGCCGCAGTGCGTCCCCGGTAATCGCCTCGAGATCGGTGCGGTCGAACGGCTCGGGCGTGAACGCCCGATCGCTGGTGTCGGCCGCGAGCGCGAGGTGCATCTCCGCTGTGCGGCGGCCGAGGATCGACGCCGTTCCGAGGTATCCGCCCATGACGTCCTGAACAGCCTTCGGCGGCTCCAGCGTGACGAGGGTCGCGTAGTCGACCGCGGACGGGATGTCGGGCGCCGGCCGGTTCTCGACGTGGTCGTAGAAGATCCGGAGCTCGTCGGTCGCATGCGTCCAGCCGTCCGCCTGGCTCTCGACGAGCTGCTGCAGCATCCCGAGCGTCACGGGACCATCGACGCTTCCGTACTCGAGCGCGCCGGCGACCGCAGGCACGCGCGAAAATCCCATGGCCTCGGTCAACTGCCGTCCGAGCTCGTAATCCGGATTGATGCCCGGCTCGAGCCGGCGAAACAGTTTGAGGATCAACTGCCGGCCGTAGATGATCGACGTGTTGCTCTGCTCGCCGGGCAGCCGTCGCAGCTTCAACTCGTCGATCGGGGTTCCCAACGCGGCCGCGAAATTCGCCGTGCGGAGGGCGCGGACCGTGCCGCGCCGCATCGAGCTTTCTTCCTCCCGCTCGATGGTCTCGAGCAGCGTACGGCCGAATTGATCGTCGAGCGCGCCATCGAACAGCAGCCCCTTGCGCGCGCCGGTGATCGCCGCGAGCACCGCATGCGGTGTCCGCTCCTCGATGACCTTCGCGTCCGATGTCGCGCTCACCGTCAGCGGCAGGAAGTACCGATCGCGTCCGCCGTCATCGAACTCGACTTCGACGATGGTGAGGAAGAGCGGCTGCGGGCCGCGCCGGAGCAGCCCCCAGTCGATGAAGCGCGCGGCGCGTGCCGGCCGCGCCTTGCCGCCGTACCACCGCTGGCGCTGCAGGAACGGCAGCAGCAGCTCGCGCTCGATCAGGTTGCGCACGTGGCCGTCGAGGATCGTCTCCCACGCCGCGCCGACGAGCAGCGCCGGTGCCTGCGGGACGTCCACGACCGTCTCGGGCGCCATGCGCGCCGTAATCGGCGACGGTGCCTGCTGCAGGCGGAACCAGTAGAACCCGTAGCCGCCGAGCGTGAGGAAGTACGGCAGCTCGCCGATGCGCGGAAACTCCGTGAGCCCGAGCATCTCCACCGGCACCAGCCCCTTGTAGCGCGACAGGTCCAGCTCCACGGGTTGCACCGAGCGCGCGAGGTTCGCCACGCACAGCACGGTGTCGTTCTCGTCGCGGCGGATGTAGGCAAGCACCTTGCGGTTGTGCCCGCGAAGGAACTCGATCGACCCGCGGCCGAAGACACGGTACTGCTTGCGCAGGCCGATCATGCGCTTCATCCAGTTGAGCAGCGAGAACGGCGAGCGCTCCTGCGCTTCGACGTTGATCGCCTGGTAGCCGTAGACCGGGTCCATGATCAGCGGCGCGAACAGCCGGGCGGGATCGGCGCGTTAGAAGCCGGCGTTGCGAGCGCCCGTCCACTGCCTCGGCGTGCGCACGCCGTTGCGATCGCCGAGATAGATGTTGTCTCCCATGCCGATCTCGTCGCCGTAGTAGACGATCGGCGTGCCCGGCATGGAGAACAGCAGGCTGTTGAGCAGCTCGATGTGGCGGCGGCTGTTCTCCAGCAGCGGCGCGAGCCGGCGGCGAATGCCGACGTTGATACGCATCTGTGGATCGGCCGCGTAGGCCTGATACATGTAGTCGCGCTCCTCGTCGGTCACCATCTCGAGCGTCAGCTCGTCGTGGTTCCGGAGGAACATCGCCCACTGGCAGGTCTCGGGGATGTCGGGCGTCTGCCGCAGGATCTCGACGATCGGGTGGCGGTCCTCCTGCCGCACCGCCATGAACATGCGCGGCATCAGCGGGAAGTGAAACGCCATGTGGCACTCGTCGCCGTCGCCGAGATAGGGGCGGACGTCCGCCGGCCACTGGTTCGCTTCCGCCAGCAGCATGCGGTCGCTGAACGACGCGTCCAGCTCGCGCCGAATCTGCCTCAGGATCGCATGCGTCTCCTCGAGGTTCTCGCAGATCGTGCCCTCACGCTCGATCAGGTACGGCACGGCGTCGAGCCGCAGGCCGTCGACGCCGCGCGACAGCCAGAAGCGCATCGCCTTGATCAGGGCGTCGAGGACCGCCGGGTTGTCGAAGTTCAGATCCGGCTGGTGATGAAAGAAGCGGTGCCAATAGTACGCCCCCGCCGTCTCGTCCCAGGCCCAGTTCGAGAGCTCGGTGTCCGTGAAGATGATGCGGACGCCGTGGTACTTCTGGTTCGTGTCGCTCCAGACGTAGAAGTCGCGATCCGGCGATCCGGCAGGCGCCCGGCGCGCCGCCTGGAACCACGGGTGCTGATCGGACGTGTGGTTGATGACCAGCTCGGTGATGACGCGGATGTCCCGGCGGTGCGCTTCGTCGACGAAGCGATCGAAATCCTGCAGCGTGCCGTAGCTCGGATGGATGTTCTCGTAGTCGGCAATGTCATACCCGTCGTCCCGCAGCGGCGATGGGTAGAAGGGCAGCAGCCAGAGCGCGTTGACGCCGAGCTCCTGCAGGTATTCCAGCTTCTGCATCAGCCCGGCGAAGTCGCCGACGCCGTCGTTCGTGCTGTCGGCGAACGCGCGGACGTGCGCCTGATAGACGATGGCGTCCTTGTACCAGAGCGGATCGTCGCGCTCGATCATCGGCCTCCGGGCTCGGCCGGCTCCGGCGGCAGCGGGCTCGTGCGGAGGACGCGAAGGATGTGCGCGACCTGCGCCTGCGGATCGAGCCGCACGTAGTTCCATTCGCCGCGCCAGTAGTAGTGCTCGGCCGACAGCAGATCGACGACTTCGACGGTGCCGTGCGGCGGGACGCCCCACTCGGCCAGCGGCAGCTGGACGAATCCGTGCTGCATGTTGAACGGATCGAGGTTGACGACCATCAGCACGAGATCCGCGCCGTCAACCGACCGCTTGCTGTAGCAGATCAGCTGAGGGTTGTCGGTGTCGTGGAACCGCAGGCCCCAGTCGCGCTGCAGCGCCGGATGCTCGCGCCGGATGGCGTTCACGCGCGCGATCAGCTCGGACAGGCTGTGCGCCTGCTCGAAGTCGCGCGGCTTGATCTGATACTTCTCCGAATCGAGGTATTCCTCACTACCCGGGCGCACGGGCGCGTTCTCGGCAAGCTCGAAGCCGCTGTAGATGCCGTAGCTGGCGCCGAGCGTCGCGGCGAGGATGAAACGGACCTGAAAGGCCGGACGGCCGCCTCGCTGCAGGTACTCGTGCAGGATGTCGGGGGTGTTGGCGAACAGGTTCGGCCGCATGTACTCGCGCACCGGCGTCTGTGTCAGCTCGGTGAAATAGTCGGCGAGCTCCGGCTTCGTGTTCCGCCACGTGAAGTACGTGTACGACTGCGAGAAGCCGGACTTGGCGAGGTAACGCATCACCTTCGGCCGCGTGAACGCCTCCGACAGGAAGATCGCCTCTGGGTGCGCGCGCTTGATATCCGCGAGCGCCCACTGCCAGAAGCGATACGGCTTCGTGTGCGGGTTGTCGACACGGAAGATCTTCACGCCGTGGTCGATCCAGAACTCGACAATGCTCTTCAGCTCGACCCAGAGCTCGGGCCACGCCTCCGACTCGAAGTTGAACGGGTAGATGTCCTGATACTTCTTCGGCGGGTTCTCCGCGTACTTGATGGTCCCTTTCGGGCGCCGGCGAAACCACTCGGGGTGTTCGCGCACGTAGGGATGATCCGGCGACGCCTGGTAGGCGAGATCGAGCGCGATCTCGAGTCCCAGCTTTCGCGCCGATTCGACGAAGCGATCGAAGTCGTCGATGGTGCCCAGGCCCGGTTCGACCGCCTTGTGCCCGCCCTCGTCCGATCCGATCGCCCACGGGCTGCCCGGCTCGCCGGGCTCCGGCCTGAGCGAATTGTTGCGCCCCTTGCGGAAGCTGCGGCCGATCGGATGGATCGGCGGCAGGTAGAGGACGTCGAATCCCATCGCCGCGACGTAGGGAAGCCGTGCCGTCGCCTCGTCAAAGGTCGCGCTTCGCGCCGGGTCGGTGCCAGCCGAACGCGGAAACATCTCGTACCACGCGCCCGTGCGCGCACGCTCGGGCTCGACCATCACCTGCAGGATGCGGTCGTAGCGCGTCGCCAGGCGCCGATCTGCGTGCGCCGCCATGCGCGCTGGCAGATCGGCCGCGAGCGCCGCCGTCACCCGTTCCGGCTGCGGCAGATCGGCGTTGCCGAGTACCTCCGCGACATCCGGCAGGTCGCCGACGATCTTCGCGCCCTCGAGCAGTTCGCCTGCAACGTCCTGCTCCGCCCCCACCTTCTTCGAGAGTTCCTGCCGCCAACTGGCGAAGCGATCGACCCAGCCCTCGATGGTGTATTCGAAGACACCCAGCGCGTCGACGGCGAAGCGCGCCGTCCAGCGATCGTTCTCGACGAGGGCCATCGGCGTCTCCTGCCAGGCCTCTTCTCCGGCGCGCCGATGGAGCAGCACCGCCGCGAGCACGTCGTGCCCGTCAGCATGAATGTCGGCGCTGACGCTTACCTCTTCCCCGGCGATCCGCTTGATGGGGAACCGCCCGTCGTCGACCTCGGGGTAGAGGTCCTCGATGACGACGCGGCGGCGGAGACACGGATCGAGCGCGGGCGCGAGTGCTCTCTTCTTCGGCGCCGATTGCTTTGCGGCTCGCTTAGCCATCTTCACTCAATGCGCGTTGGGGCCCCACCCCCAACGCGCGTTACGCGCCTTCGGCGCGACGGCCTTCGGCCTTGCCGCCGGCGCTTCGCGCCGGCAGCCAACCGTCTGAGCGTGGGG
>JBMDXB010000031.1:0-15118 GCA_048594885.1 Vicinamibacterales bacterium | reverse complement strand
AGCCCCACTCCGCAATCCCAAGCCGCGTTCGACGATCCGCCATCCCCAGCCGCAATCGACGATCCGCAATCCGCAATCAGACGGCTGCGCCATCCATTTCAGTGCCGCAGTCCCCTTAGTGCCGCAGTCCCCTTGCCTCGTCTATACCTGGTTTCGTATAGCGAACGCCCACATCGGGTCCGATATCGCTGTGCCCGCGCGGCTTGAACGACGTGAACCACGTGTGCCCGTGCGCCTTGCCTTTGCGCAGCTCGAGCGCGAGATACGGAACGAGAATCAGCAGAAACAACCCGACCCCGAGCAGGATTCCGGTGGTAAGGTCCATCGTCTTCCTCCCGCAGGAGTTCGTCGTGCAAGGCGAACGCCAGGCACGGCCGAGCTGTCGCGTGAATGTTCTGGCGTCACGTCAGAGGCAGGACGCTCAAGCGGTGAATACGTCGCGCGAGACCTCGAGCGCCGCCTCGATGCCGGCCGCTGTCTCATCCCCATAGACGCCGCGGTACTCCGGCGGCAGCAGGCGCGCAACGGCGTACCCCATAGCGTCCGTGATCAAGGCTCGATCGTCGTCCGCGCGCTCTTTGAGAACGCAGGCGGCAACCGGACGTCCGACGTGTAGCCCGACGCGGACGGGACGCAGCCAGTCCGACGCAATCGGAAAGAGCGTCTCCGTTCCCACGATTCCCATTGGCAGGAGCCAGACGTCCGGCGCATCGAGATAGCGCGCGACCGCGGGGAGGAAGCGCTGCATTCCGCCGGTGCGGCTGCGGCTTCCCTCCGGAAAGATGAGGAGTGCGTCCCCTCGGGCGAGCCGGTCCCGAGCTGTCTGAATCGACTGCCGAGCGGCTCGTGCGACCTCGCGCGCGTTCATGATCGCGTCTTCGCTCGAACGGCCGCTGCTCTGCGCGACCTTGATCGTGCCAAAGCACAGGCTCGAGAAGCGCCTCGCCACGTTCGAATACACTTTCGGTCCCGCCACGACCGTCAATCGATCGCAGAGCGATATCGCTCCTGCTGCGTTGAGCAGGACTTCGACTGCATTCGCATCTGAATACGAGAGGTGATTCGCGAAGACGACGAGCGGGCGTCCCGCTACCGACTCGAGATGCTCCGTACCGGAAATCACCGGCTCGTGGCGCAGGACGTGCGGAGCAAGTTCCCGGTGAATGCGCCTGACGAGCGGGTCGGGAGGGTAATACCCCCAATCGGATCCGGAGCGCGAGAGGCGGTCGCTCATCTCATCGATGGCCGCGGTTCCGGCCTCGTCAATGACGCGTGCGAGCGCCGCACGCACCTCCGGGATCTGCGAAGCGTGGCCACGAGCGAGAAAACGGGTGATCGTCTCGACGAGCGGCTCGCGGCCACACCGGACGTCCTCGTTCCCGATTTGCACCGGCGGATTGTACTCGTGTCGTCTCGAGGCTCGAAAGAGGCGTCAGGCACCCCGCTCGTGACGGATGGCCAGGCGCGCCGCGAAGTAAGCGATCGCGAAGATTCCGGCTGCCTTCACGGCGAGTATCCCGAGCGCGAACAGTACCACCGTATCCATACAGTCCTCATTCAACCGCCATGTTATGACAAGCGCTTTTCGCCGAAGGCGGCGTGCTGCTGCTGCTCGTCATGACAGGCACGCTGGCCACGATCGCCTCCGCCGGGCGCGCGGTTCGCGTCGATCCGGCGGTCACGCTGCGCGAGGAGTAGCCCAGAACCCGCGAGGCCGACCCCGAGCATCGCCACGAGCACTACGCCGGGCGGCGGCGATCGCTGGCCTGTTGACCCACGTCCGGGACGACGTTATCGTCGTCAGACGGCACGTCATTCGCCTTACTCGCTGCGTGGTCCGCGGCCGTTTTGAACCGTGCGACACACGTGGAGAGGAGCGGCACGGCAAACCCTTGAAAACAGAGTCGAAAGCCTCGAACGACGCGTGACGACGATCGAAGAACTTCCCGCACGGATGGATAGACTGGAGTTGCAGATCGTGCAACTCCGGGCCGAGATGCGCGATGAATTTTCGGCAATCCGGCGTGAGATGGCCGCTGGCGATGAGGATACCCGTCGCTCGCTGCGCGAGGAGATTCGAGCCGGGGATGAAGAGACCCGCCGGGTGTTGCGCGAGGAGATTCGCATGACCGTCACCACAGTGACGGAGCGGATCGATGACGCGCGCCGTGAGACGCGCGTGCTGTTCGAAGAAGCACTGTCGCGGATGGCCGCGATTCAGGAAGGAATCAGCGGAACCACCCGGCGGAAGAAACGGCGATAAGCAGGCGCCTAACCAAAGATCTTCGGAGTCGGCATTCGCGCGCGGATGCGCTCGAGCTCGGCAACGGTCACGCGGCTGACGCTGTTCCGGCGGCAGGAATCCTCGACGGCCTTCGTCACCATCCCGCGCACGAACGCGGGAATCCTCTTCATTCGCTCGGCCGCCGCATCGTCCCACTCGATCGTCTTCGGGGGATCGATGCCGTACTCGATCGCGCGAGCCGCGGGCGCATTCATGACGAGAAGTGGCGATCCTGCGAACGTGCCCGGCGTGTGCGTGCAGAGGGGGTCTTCCGCCATCAGATCGCCGGTCATGCCGTACGCGCGGGCGCGGCAGCCGCCGCACTGCGCACTCAGCTCGCACTCGCCGCATCGTCCGCCGAGCGAGGTGCGGCGCCGGATCGCGGTGAACAGCTCGGACGAGTTCCACAGCTCGGTGAGCGTCGTGCGGCGAAGCGACCCGGCGAAGACCGGCAGATAGGGACACGGCGTCACGTCGCCGTTCGGCCGGATTCCCATGTAGTGGGTCCCGGCCGGGCAACCACCCGCCCCTCCGGCGTAAGTCCGCAGCGGCAGGACTGTTCCGTCCTCGTTCTCCGGGCCCCCTGGCCCCCCGGCTCCCTGGCTGCCTTTCTCCAGAATGGTCTTGATGTAGTGCGGCGCGCACTTCGCGTTGACGAGCATGCGGCGGTCGTACTTCCGCTGGATTCGGTAGAGAGAGGCGAGGACTTCGTCGTACTGCGCCGGCGTCATGTCCGACACGAACTGGCCGCGGCCGGTGGGCACGAGGAAGTAGAGGTTCCACACCTTTGCCGAAAGCCGCCCGTGCGCGAAGTCCGCGATGGCTTCGAGCTCGTCGAGGTTGTGCGAGCCGGCGGTCGTCTGCACGATGAACGGGAGCCCCGTCCGGTTCAGAATCTCCGCTCCTTCGACCGTGTTCTGCCAGGCGCCGCGCACGCGGCGAAAGCGGTCGTGACGATCCGGATCCAGCGCGTCTAGCGAGAGCGACAGCCCGCGCGCGCCGGCGTCGGCAAGGCGCTTTGCGACGTTCTCGGTGATGCGAACGCCGTTGGTCCCGACGACCACCCAGAGGCCGCGCTCGGCCGCGCGTCGGACGATGTCGAGAATGTCGCGGCGGAGGAGCGGCTCGCCGCCGGTGAGAATCGTCAGGCATTCAGGCGCGAAGGCGACGATGTCCTCGATGACGCGGAAGCACTCCTCGGTGCCGAGCTCGCTGCGATCGGCGAAGTTCTCCGTGCCGACGAGCGGCGTGCCTCCGGCGTCGAGATAGCAGTGTTCGCACGCGAGGTTGCAGCGGTAGGTGAGGTTCCAGGAAACGACGTACGGCCGGGCGAACGCAGGGGCGTCCATCACATCCCAAAGAACTCGCGGGCGGCGTCGAGGATCTTCTCGTCCACTTCGGCCGATCCGTTTTCGCGGGCGAACTTCTCGATTCCGGCACGCGCCATCGGCCGCACGAATGCCGGCACCTTCTCCAGCCGCGCTTCGGCGGCTACAGTCCACCGGATGGGCTCGTCGGCGCGCACCACGTGCGGATCGCTGACCGGAATCATCGCGGAGAACGGGCACTTGCTGCCGGACGATGTCGCGTCGGCGTGCTCCGGCCCGATCCGGACGCCCAGTGACTGGACGACCTGCGTCTCTTAGGCGTTAGTCAGCATCGCCATCTCGTAGCCGCACTCGGGGCAGGCGTAGACGACCGACAGAGAGCCGCGGTCCGGTGGACTCACGGTCTGAAGCTTCATCGGACTGTCGCAGGGCACGCAGAGGAATTTCATTCGTGAAGCTCCTTGCCTCGCGGTGTCGACTCGAGGCTGTCCATGAGGCGTCGCGCGACTTGCTCGATGCTGCGCCCGACTGGGGTGTCGCACCATGCTTCGAACGGCATGCCAAGGTCGCAGTTCCGCGCCAGATCGGGATCGAACGGCACGCTGCCAAGGCCAGGGATGCCGAGATCCACGGTGTCGGGTGAGTCGAACAGGGGCTTGACCTCGCTGCAGTCGCGGCAGTAGTAGCCGCGCATGTTATCGACGTAGCCGAGCATCCGTCCGCCGTTCTTCGACAGCGCGGCGACCGAGCGCGCGACGACGCCGCGCGCGACCTGCGACGGGATTGTGACGAGCAGGAACGACGCGCGCGGGCCGAGGAAATCGGCGTATTGCACCGTCCGGTCGGCGCCGGGCGGCAAGTCGACGAGCAGCAGATCGAGCGTGCCCCAGTCGAACGACCCCAGGATCTCGCCGAGCAGCGCGAATTCCCTCGTGGCGCGCCAGGTGTGCGAGTCGCCCCGCGCCGCGCTCTCGAAGTCGAGCGCGTCGGATTCGGGGATGAGCGTGCCCATCGAGAAGACGCCGATGCCGTTCGCCGTCCGCGGCAGCGCCACCTTCTCGGCGCCGGGGACGAACACCGCGCTCTGGACGCCCGCCATGCGCGCCTGCGAAGGGCCGTTGAAGTCCGCGTCGAGGATCGCCACGCGGAGGCCCCGGGCGCGGAGAGCGCCCGCCAGATGCAGCGTCAGCGTGCTCTTGCCCACGCCGCCCTTGCCGGACCCGACGGCCACGAGATGCCGCACGCCGGCCAGGCCGGCGGCGATGCGCGCGCGCTGTTCGGCGACCTGGTCGAGGATCCGCGATCCTCCGTCGCCGGCGATGTCGTAGTAGGACTTCACCTTCGTGATGCTCCCGGGGGCGATTAGCTTACACCCTCAGGCACCCGGCCGGAGAGAGCCCAACAGCTGTTCCTGCGGACTGGCAACGCGCCTTCGTTTGTGGCACTGTAACAGCCCCCAGCGAGTGACCGCGGTGACAGCCCCCTCCAACCTGCGCGAAACGTTCCGATTCGGCGATTTCGAACTGGACGTGACGGCCTACGAGCTGCGTCGCGACAGCCGCCGCGTGCGCCTGGAACGCCGGCCGATGGATCTGCTGATCCTGATGGTGCAACGCAACGGCCAGCTGATCACACGCGGTGAAATCGTCGAGCGGCTGTGGGGCAAGGACGTGTTCATCGAGGTGGAACCAGCGGTGAACACGCTCGTCCGCAAGGTCCGGCAGGCGCTGCGCGATTCGCCCGACACGCCAACGTTCGTCGAGACCGTGCCGGGCAAGGGCTATCGTTTCATCGCCCCGGTTGTCGTCGCGGCGCCGGCGCCGGCGGCGAACATCGCCGCTGAGACGGCAGCGACGGAAACGCGAGTGCAGCAGCCGCGGCCGCGCCCGCGCATTCGGCAAGTCGCGGCGGCGGCGCTGTTGCTGCTGGTCGCTGGGGCCATCGCTCTGTGGGGATGGAAGGCGAGCCGTCCAGTCCACGTCCGGCTGGCGGTGCTTCCGTTCGACGCGATCCAGTTGAATCCGGGTCTCGCGTACCTTCCGGACGCGCTGCAGCAGGAGACGATCGCGGCGCTCGGACAGGTCGATCCGGAGTACATCGAGGTGATCACGCAGCGGTCGATGCTGCCGTACCGGCAGACGGCGAAACCGCTGCTGCAGATTGCGAACGAACTGCGTGTCGAGTACCTCGTCGGCAGCTCGATCCACGAGGAAGACGGGCGGATTCGCGTCATCGCGAAGCTGATTCGTGCGCGCGACCAGGTCGAAATCTGGAATGCACCCTACGACTACGAGCCGCGCAGCATCCTCGAGTTCCAGCGGAACTTGAGTCTCCGGATGGCGAGAGAGATCCGGCGAACGCTGTCGTCGCAGCGGCTCGACGCGCTCACGCGACGCCATACGGACAACGCGCAGGCGTATCAGCTCTACCATCAGGGACTCGACGCCTGGAACAAGCTGCGGCCGCCTCAGACGACCGAGTCCGCCTTGCGGTTCTACAATCGCGCCACCGAGTTGGATCCCGACTTCGCGCTGCCGTGGGCCGGACTCGCGCTCGCGTACGCCGGCGCGCCGATCAATGCCGATGCGCCGCCCGCGGCCGTGGCACCGCGCGCCAGACATGCGGCGCAGCAGGCGATCGCCACGGGCGAGTGGCTCGCCGAGGCGCAGACAGCGATGGGCGCGGTCAGCTTCTGGTTCGACTGGGACTGGGGCGCCGCCGAGAACTGGTTTCGGAAAGCCACCGCGACCGATCCCAGTTACGCCTTCGCGCAGCGGATGATGGGCATCCTGCTCTCGCATCAGGGCCGGCACGACGAAGCGCGTGAGCGCATGCGGCTGCTGGTCAACATTGAGGCGGGCTACGAGATGAACTGGGCCCTTCGTGCGCAGGTCGCGATCAACGCCGGCGAATACCCCGCGGCCATCGAGTTCGCCAAGGACGCACTGGCCCGCCAGCCGGCGTTCTGGGTGGCCGACTTTCAACTGGCACAGGCGTACGAGCAAGCGGGTACAAACGAGCTTGCGCTGCAGGCTCTGGATCGGCACGCGTCCGCCCCGGGAGCCAGGCCGAACAGCAAGCTTCTGTCACTCCGCGCATACGTTCTGGCGAAGATGAACAGGCACGAGGAGGCTCGCGATCTGTTGCACGCCATCGACGCGGCGGCCGCCGGCGGATACGTGCCGCCCTACGCGCGCGCCCTCGTCCATGCCGGACTCGGCGAGCGCGACGCGGCGCTCGACTGGCTTGCGAAGGCGGTCGAGGTACGCGACGTGCACCTGATCGCGCTGCCGGTCGATCCCAAGTGGAAGGCGTTCCGGTCCGACCGGCGCTTCATCGACATCCTGCAGCGCTGCGCGTTCACCCGATCCCGCTAATCTCCGAGGCGACACTCAGTACCTGATGGTGAGCTCGGTCCCCCAGTTTCGCGGCTCGCCAGGCCGCGCGACGAACGCCGTCCGCGGAACACTGACGGTGCCCGTGATGTAGGACGTCCCGGTCGCGTTGCGCACGTATGCCGCCAGCTCCCACCGCTGGTTCAGCGGTCCGTAGGCAGCGCGACCGTGCAATTGTCCGTACCTGCTCCGCGTCTCGATGTCATCGTTGACCGGCGTGAAGAAGACGCGGCTCTGCCAGGTCACACCGCCACGCAGACTGAGCGTCCGGCCTCTGTGTGGCCGCAACATGCAGAGGACGGCCGTCGCGCCGGACCACTGCGGAGCGTTGTTGAGCCGCTTGCCGGCGACGTCCCGCGTGACGAGTTCCGCGTCCAGGACCTGATAGCGACCGTATCTCGCGTCGAGCCACGCCGCGGTGCTCTGGAGCTGCAGTGGTGTGCCCAGCCCGATTACCGCTTCTATCTCCAGACCCTTGATCGTCGCTGCAGGTGGGTTGGTGATGGTCACGACACCCGGTTGCAGGAAAGCGAGGATCTGCAGGCTCGTGTGATCATTGAAGAAGATCGAGGCGTTCACGTGGCGCGTCCGGCGTTGGACGTCGTCTTCACCGCCGCTTCGTAGCTCGAGGCATATTCGGGCAGGAAAAAATCTCCTGAACGGGCAGCTCCGTGGAGTCGGCATCGATCTGCAACTGAAAGTCCGAACGTCTGAACGCCGAGAGGCTGATCAAGGTCAGCGCGGATCCCAGACCGATTGTGAACGCGCCGAACCACCGTGCTGGCGGTTGTCGCTCGCGCTCGGACTCGACGCTCTCACGTCGTGCAGGCCGGGAGGATTGTCGATCCGGTCTTCGAACGCCGGTTTGACTTTGATGACCTTCGGCGTCACCAACGGGATCGGCTGATATCGTGCGACGTCGGCCGACAGCAGCAGGTCTGCCTGCGGCGTGACCAGCAATCGGAGCTGCGCGCGTCCCACCGTCATGTCGTCTCCGCCGAGCGGCTCGTCGGGACGAGTGAGGTTCTTGACGAACCCGTCGCGGACGCCGCGAGCCGCTGACAGCCTGACGAGAAGCTTGTTCGTGACGATCGGGCCGGAAACGGTCGTCTCGGCGCGAAGCCTGCCGAAGTTACCGGCCGTGAACCGCGCGCGTGACTGGAAGTCGTTCGTCGGTTGTCGCGTCTGGATGTGGATCGTGCCGCCAATCGAGTTGCGCCCATACAGCGTGCCCTGCGGTCCGCGCAATACTTCGATGCGCTCGACGTCGAGCAGTTCCGCCGACATCATCGCCGGCCTGGCCAGGTACACGCCGTCGACGTGGACGGTGGTGCTCGGATCGGACCCGGCATTCACGGAATTCGTGGAGATCCAGCGTATCGTGACCTGTGGCCGCTCGCCGGCGCTCTCCGGGATCATCAGCGTCGGCACGAGGCCTCCGAGCGCATGGATCGTCTGCGCCGCCGAACCGTCGAGTGCGGCACCGGCCAAAGACGTCACGGCGATCGGTGTGGATTGCACGTCGATCGGTCCGACTCTCGTCGCCGTGACGGTCACCCGTTCGAGATGCGAGGAGCCCGACAGCACCACGTCCCGCGATATCGCTCGTGTGCCGATGTCAATCTCCTCGCGCACCGATCCGAAGCCGGCGATCTCCACGACGATCACGTACCTGCCGGGCGGCAGCGCGTCGAATCGAAAGCGGCCCTCTGAGTTGGTGACGGTCGAGCGCGGAGCGCCGAGCGCATCGCTGCTGACCGACACCGATACGCCCGCAAGGGCTACGCCAGCTACGTCGCGGACGGCACCCGCAAGCGCGCCGTCGGGCTGGGCCGACGCGGCCGACGCGGCGACGCTCAGGGCACACCAGACACAAGCGAGCCACTTCAAGGCCGTCAGCACGATGCGCCTCGCTCACTGCAGAGCAGCGACGCTGCGGAGCCTGTTCTTGACGACGTACGTGCCGATGTCACGACCCTGGCGGCCGCCGGCCTCCTGATCGAATCGGAAATGAATACCGCCATAAACACGCGCATCGTCGATGTCATCCGTGATCGCCTTGAACGTCGTGTACTGCAGCGTGAACGGCACGATCGGATTGGCAAGCACGATGGAGTGCTCGCCGGCGCCGTAGATCCGCCTGAGAACTTCGCGCGCCGCGTATCCCGAGCTCGCGTGAGCAGAAGGATACGACGGAAAGCATGGCGTCGTGATGAACGGTGCGAAGCCGCTCTCCGGTTCCGTCTTCTCGTTGCCGTCACGATCGCCTTGCCCGATCGCGGTCTCCGGCCGCCAGAGCCGGTAGAAGTACTTCGTCTCGAACGACGCGACGAGGCTGTCGCTGATCGCGATGTTGAGCAGTGCCAGCGCCCAGGCGTTGTGCGAAAGCGATCGGTTCTGCGCCGCCGCCACCTGTCGCGCCGCCGAGTTCCAGAGCGCCGATCCCGTCGTCACGGCGTAGAACCGCGCTACGTCCGTACGATCCTGCGGCCGCTCGACACTGCTGAGCGCGCCGACGCGCCGCACTTCCGCGTAATCGTTCGCATAGACGCTGCTCGTCAGCGCCGGAGGCGAGGAAGCACGGAATGCCTCGGCCGAGGGGATGCCGAACGGCGTCACACGGCCCCAGTGGTAGAACAACCCGCCACCGAACGGACCGCAAGCCGGCGTCGTCTGCCATTCTCCGGGCGCAGACGAGACGGGAACATAGAGTTCCGGAAACGCCGAGCCGTCGTTCGCACGGAGCGCGATCATCGCGTCTGCCGCTGCTTCGCCCGTTGCCACGCCGTCCTCCTTCGATACGCCGTCCGGTATATCGGCAAGCGACAGCGCCTTGGCCGCATCCAGCGCGAGGACGCGATCCGGGAAATAGGTGACCAGCACTTTGTGCGCCGCAGCCACGGCGGCCGCTGCCGGCGACGCGCCTGCGCGAGCCGTAATCGTGCCGACATACGGCTCGTACTCGCCGGTAATGGCGTTCACCGCCTCGAACACCGCGAGCTGCGCGATGGCGACGTATCGGGCCTGGGCGAACGGATTCTGGTTCCGCGCGGTCGCCAGCGCGATCGCATTCCAGTCGAGGACAACGTCAGCGGCGGAACCTGCCGGCGCCGCCAGCAGGAACACGACCACAGAGCCGCATAGAAGAGTCGATCTCATGGCTTCTCCCTTTCCCGTTCAGCGCAACGGCTACTGCGGTCTCGCGAACGTGTAAGTCAACGCGAAGGCGCCGGACAACATCGACACGCCGCTCGGCGAAGCGCTCACATCCATGAGCTGCGCTCGTAACGACCTCGTGACGGTCGGAAGAGTCTCGCAGCCGAGGTTCGGCGGCGCGGAGGGATCCGTTTCAAGACCGCGGAATTCGGTCGTGGACGTCCGCAGAGACGTGGGGCGGTGGCTGGCGAGTGAGCTCGACGGGCTGACAGCAAAGGCGCATTCCCTGCCCTCCGCGGTGACGAACGTCAACAGCAGACGCGCTTGCTGGACGTCACGATCGACAACGATGCTGAATTCGAGATTGAGGTCATCCGTGCACCAGACCGGACCGGTGCTGTGGCTCTTGACACCTTTCAACACCGGACAATCGTGGAGCGTGAGCGTGGCGCCACTGACCGGGGTCGAGGCGGCGAGGTTGATCTCTCCTGTGACCGGGGGTGGACTAGGAATTGGCGGCCGAGGTTCGGACGCGATGAGTGTTGGGGCGGATGGCGTCGACGATACGTCGTCGCACGCGGCAGCGACAGAAAGAACGAATGCGGCCGTAACGCATCTGGCAAGCTTCATAGGGGCCTCCTCGCCCCGCAGCCTGCCTGTCACTCCACGGATTGGCCATGGAGCCAATCTGTAGCCGACATGACGTTTTCATGAAGCCGGAAGTCATTGAGATCGAAGGGGAAACTTCTGCGTCCTGCGGGACGCCATTCGCCGTAACTGGACAAGGAGAATGCGTGACGCAGCCATAAACGGATTGCCGCCGATCACGTCTAAGGGTTGGATGCCCCTGCACGTCCGGACTGAAGTCGTACTCGCCGCGACGGCCGCCCTCCTCTCGCTCCCTGCGGTTGGCTCAGCGCAGAGCGCTCCCAAACCTTCGCTTCAGGGTGTTCGAATCCAGACACCGCCCGGAATCGACGGGGTGCTCGACGACGAGGCGTGGCGCGGCGAGCCGCAGCCGACGGGCGAGTGGCTGTCCTACAACCCGCTGCACGGCTCGAAAATCCCGCAGCAGACGCGCATCTGGATCGCCCACGACGCGAAGTACCTCTACTTCGCATTCCAGTGCGACGATCCCGAGCCGTCGCGCATCAAGACCTCGGTGACGAGGCGCGACAACATCTGGTCCGACGACTGGGTGGGCCTCAGTCTCGACGCGCTCGGGACTGGGCAGACGTCGTATCACTTCATGATCAATCCGAGCGGCGTCCAGCTCGACATGATCAACACGATCGCCGGCAACGAGGACACATCGCCCGACTACATCTGGGAGAGCGCCGGGCGGCTGAACGATCGCGGATACGCCGTCGAGATGCGTCTGCCGCTGTCGAGCATCCGATTCAAAGGGGGCGACGCCGTCAGGATGGGCATTCTCTTCTGGCGCCGCGTGAGCCGGCTCGGCGTGTCGGTCGCATGGCCGGCCCTCGAGCCCAGCACGTGGGTCTTCGACAAGCATGCGACGCTGACGTTCCAGAACCTCGACTCCGTGCTGACGCGCGAGGTGATCCCCAGCGTCACCGTCTCGTCCAATCAGTCGCGGGAGGCGCCCGACCGCTGGGGCTCGATCGATCGCACGGCGGACGTGGGATTCAGCACGAAGCTGGGACTCACGTCGACGATCACGCTCGACGCCACTGTCAATCCCGACTTCAGCCAGGTGGAGAGCGACGCGTTCCAGGTCGAGGTCAACCAGCGTTTCCCGGTCTTCTTCTCCGAGAAGCGGCCGTTCTTCATGGAAGGCGCCGGCCTCTTCTCGCTCGCGGCCAGCCGCAACGACAGCAGCATGATCGCCGCCGTCCACACGCGGCGCATTGTCAACCCGAAGGCGGGAGTGAAGCTGACCGGCAGCGCCGGCCGGCTGCAGTTCGGCACGCTGACCGCGCTCGACGACACGCTCGACCTGGGCGATTCGGATGGCGGCCACGATCGCTTGTTCAACGTCGCGCGCGTGCAGTACAGCCTCGGCGCCGGCAGCTACGCCGGCGCGATCGTGACCGACATGGAGTCGGACGACGCCTTCAACCGGGTCGCGGGCGCCGACGTGTCGTGGCGCGTCAACGAGACGCAGCGCGTCGCGGGCATGGTGCTGCTGTCACGCTCGCGACAGGGCGACGCGCGCCCGGCGGGCGGCATCGCCGCTGCGGCGAGCTGGGGATACAGCACGCGCCGCCAGTCGATCGCTGGTTTCGTCGAGCACTACGACGCCGACTTCCGAATGGATACCGCGTTCTACAACCGCGTCAACATCACGAGCGGCTGGGGATACACGGATTGGAACTTCTATCCGGTCGCGAAGTACAAGTGGATCCGGCGGATTTCACCGTTCGTCTTCGCGCAGCTTGCCGACGACCGCGGCGCAGGCGGCGGCGAGCGGGTCGTCGTGCCTGGCGTGCGACTGAGTTTTACCAGGCAGGGCTTCTTGCGGATCGACAAGATCGTCGGGCACGAGCGATGGCTCGGCGAGCGTTATCGTTTGAACCGCTCGCGCGCGATGGGAGAGGTGCAGTTGTTCCGTTGGATGCGGCTGAGCGGACGCGTCGACGCGGGCCCGGCGACGTTTTACGATGCCGTCGCTCCGTTTGCCGGCTGGTCGCGCTCCACCGGCTTCGACGTGTCGTGGCAGCCGACGCCGCGCCTCAACCAGTCAATCGGCTACACCCGCGTCGATTTCAGGCGTGCGGACACGCGTGCGCGTGTCTACGATCTCGATCTCGTGAACACGCGGACGACGTTCCAGTTCACGAAACAGTTCTTCCTGCGCGCGATCGCCCAATACGACAGCCTGCGCGCCCGCGTCCTGACCGACATGCTCGCGTCCTACGAGCTCCAGCCGGGCACCGTCGCGTTCGTCGGCTACGGCTCGCTGTTCGAGCAACGGGATTACCTCAACGGCGAGTGGGTGAGCGCGGCCGGCGACTATCTCACGACCCGCCGGGGGTTCTTTCTCAAGGCGTCCTATCTCTACAGGTTCTAACGAGGCGGCGAGCGGAGCGGAGCAGAGCAGAGCACTGGAACCGACGCGTTTTTCGATAGGATAGGCGCGCCCATGATGCTCCTGCTCGCATGCCTTCTGACGGCGAACGCGACGATGCAAATAGCCGTCGCCATTTTCGACGGAAAGACCTTCACAGGATGGGAGGGGGATCGCTCGGTCTTTCGCATCGAGGACGGCGCGATCGTCGGCGGTTCCCTCAAAGAGAAGATCGCCCGAAACGAGTTCCTGTGCACCACGAAGACGTTTGGTGATTTCGAGCTGCGGCTGAAGGTCAAGCTGCTCGGCGGCGACTCTGCAAACGCGGGCATCCAGTTCCGCACCAGGCGCATCCCGAATCATCACGAAGTGTCGGGGTATCAGGCGGACATGGGCACCGGCTGGTGGGGCGCGCTGTACGACGAATCACGAAGAAACAAAGTGCTGAAGGGGCCTGACCAGGAAGCCTTGAAAGGCCTCGTCAGAATCGACGGCTGGAACGACTATGTCATCCGGGCCCAGGGGCGGCGGATTCAGCTCTGGCTGAATGGCGTACAGACCGTCGATTACGTGGAAGAAGACCCGAAGATCGAGACGAGCGGCGTCATCTGCCTGCAGATCCACGGTGGTCCGCCGAGCGAGGCCTGGTACCGAGACATCACACTGGTCGAAGGACCAAAGTAAAGGCAGCCTCATGCTTCTTACCCTCCGCAGTGCCCTTCGCTCCCTCCGCCGCACGCCCGGCTTCACCGCGGTCGTGGTCCTGACGCTGGCGATCGGAATCGGCGCGACGACGGCAATCTTCAGCGTCGTCGACGCCGTGCTGATCAACCCACTGCCCTACCCGACGGCCGACAGGCTGCAGATGATCTGGATGACCAACCCCCGGCAGGCCATCGACAAGGACGTCACGTCGTATCCGACCTTCACGGACTGGCAGTCGCAGGCGACGACCTTTGAGGCGATGGCCGCGGTCAACGGCACGAACTTCACCCTGACCGGGTCCGGCGAGCCGAGGCTCGTTCCCGCCGAGCGCGTCACGGGCCGCTTTTTCGATCTGTTCGGAATGCCTGCGCTGCACGGCCGCACGCTCCAGGAGGCGGACACGCAGCCAGGCCGCGAGTCCGTGCTCGTCCTCAGCCACGCGCTCTGGCGCGAGCACTTCGGCGGGGACGCTTCAGTGATCGGCCGCAGCGTGTCGGTCAACGCTGTGCCGTTCGAGATCGTCGGCGTGATGCCGCGCGCGTTCAGCGCGGTACACACGGCGCAGGCGTGGGCGCCGCTCGCGCCGGCGGGTGCGCTTGGCGAGCTCATGCAGCAGCGCAGCTCACTGTGGCTCGAAGTTATTGGCCTGGTGAAGTCCGGCATCCCTCGCGAGTCGGCGCAGAGCGAGATGTCCACGATCATGGGACGCCTCGCCGAGCAGTACCCGAACAACGCCGGGATGGGGATTCTGCTCGAATCACTCAAGGAGACGGTCGTCGGGGACGTTCGGCCCACGCTGCTCCTGCTGGGCGGGGCCGTCGTCCTGGTACTCGTCATCGTTTGCGCCAACGTCGCCGGCCTTCTGCTCGCGCGTCTTTCCGCCCGTCAGCATGAAATTGCCGTGCGTGTGGCGATCGGCGCCGGACGCGGCCATCTGATACGTCAACTGCTGGCCGAGAGCCTGCTGCTCGGCACCGCGGGCGCGGCGGCCGGTATTGCCTTCGCATGGTGGGGACTCGACGCACTTCTCGCGTCGCGTCCCGCCAACCTTCCCCGGTCGAGCGAGATTCATCTGAGCGTGGAGACGTTCCTCTTCGCTGCCGGTGTGGGTCTGCTCGCGGCGCTCGCGTTCGGGCTGCTGCCGTCGGTCGGCCTGCTCCGCCGCGATCCAGGCGGGGGCTTGCGTGACGATGCGCGGGGCAGCGTCGGGGTGGGCGGG
>JBMDXB010000030.1:0-308018 GCA_048594885.1 Vicinamibacterales bacterium | reverse complement strand
CGCCTCGACGATGCGGCGCGCCTGCTCGGCGACCGGGTCGCCGAACGGCACTTCGCGCGCCACGCCGACGAGCGAGAGCCCGTCCTCGGCGACGAAGAACAGCGTCGCGTTGATCTTCCGTTCCGCTCCCGGGGGCGCCGGCGTGACGACCGCTCCCGGCGTCGATCCGCCCTGCAGCGAGCGCGGAACGCGCGCGAACAGGACCCAGACGATCGCCGCGACGGTCACGACGAGCGCGGCGAGCACGATCGATCGCCGGCGCGTCACCGCTCGGTCCCCCGGTCGCGAACGGCGCCGACGGCGTCGACGAGCGCTTGCACGATCGACGCCTGGAACGCCTCGGACGTCAACTGCTGCTCCTGTTGCGCGTTCGTCAGGAAACCCATCTCCACGAGGACGGCGGGCATGTTCGCGCCGACGAGCACGCGCAGCGGCGCCTGCTGCACCGCGTGCGAGCTGAGCGCGACACGATTGCGAAACGCCGCTTCAATCGCCTGCGCGAGCGCCGCAGACTCGGCCGTGTACCGCGCCTGGGCGAGCTCCCACGGGATCACCTCGATGTCACGCACGCCGCCGCCGACCACCGGAAGGGTCTCGCGGCTGCCGCGAGCGAGCTGCTGGGCGCGATCGCCGTAGTCCTCGATGCTCAGATGGAAGATCTGCGCGCCGCTCGTGCCGGGACGCACCGACGCATTGGCGTGCAGGCTCAGAAACAGGTCCGCCTTGGTGTTGTTCGCGTACGCCGCCCGCTGATCCAGCCCCATTCTCCGGTCGTCGTCCCGCGTGAGCAGCGCGCGGACGCCGAGGCGCGCCTCGAGCGCCGCCTTGAGCCGTCTGGCGACGGCAAGCGTGACGTCTTTTTCGAGCGCGCCGCGCGCGCCCCTCGCCCCGTGCTCGTCGCCGCCGTGGCCGGGATCGATGACGACCGTGCGGATGCCGCCGGCCGGCGCGAGGTCCAGGAGCGGCGGTGTGTCCTGCGGCGGCGGTGGCGGCGGCGCGGCCTGACCGGGCTGCGCGGGTTGTCCGGGCTGCGCCTCTGGCGCCGCCATCACGTCGATGACGAGGCGGCCGGCGCCTCGCGCGCCCGGCACGTCCGACGCGCGAAACGAACCGAAGCGCGGTCCGAGATCGACGGCGATCACCGCAGCGGCGTCCGCCGGCCTGACGTTCTGGATCAACTCCGGCGCCGTTGTGGCTGGCAGCGCGGCGTCGAGTGCATCGGCCTCGAAGCGGATCAGCAGCCGCGAGCCCTCCTGCGCAACGGTGTGCGGTGTGGCGGGGGCGATGTCCAGCGTGAGCCGCGCCACCGAGCCGAGCGCCTCGACGCGTCCCGCGACGCGGGGCATGCGGTAGCCGCCAAGGATGATCAGCCGCGACGGTTTGCGCAGTTCGAGCGGGGAACCGAGTACCGGCGCCAGCGCGCGCGAGACGAAATCGACCGGCACGTACCACGTGCGGCCCTCGCGGGCGGGCGCGGACGGCAGCGAGATCAGCCGGCCGGAGACCGACGCGAGCCCCTGGCCGATCGACAGCACGATCGTCTGATTGCGAACCGTGATGTTCAGCGCGCCGGCCGCGGCGTCCTCGCGGACCGAGAGGTCGAAGAGCCGCGCGAGGTCATCGAGCGCGAACATCTCCTGGCCGTTGATGGTGCGCGCGGCGAGCGGACGGCGGCCTTCCTTCGAGAGGACGGTATAGGGCGCGGCGCTCGACGGCGCCTGCGCCGCCGGATGGCCGCCGTGCCAGCCGAGCACAAGCGCGCACGCGGCGATCAGCAGATGCCTAGCGCCCGTACCACGCTTCATGCGCTGACCAGACGCTGCACTTCAGGCACGCCGTCTCGTCCCAGTGCTTCATGCACGAAGGGCAGATGCCGTGCGTCTCGAACGTGTTCCAGATGTGATAGCAGCCGGGACTGCAGACCCAGGTGTCGGACTTCTTCGGCTCCCACCCGCACTGCGGGCAGCGGATGCGCGTGTGATCCGGTTCGAAGATCTTCGGGATCGATTCCGGTCGGCGGAAGAGAAACGAGAGAGGGAAGACGAGGAGCACGCTTACGAGTGTAGCGCGGTTCGGTTGGGGAGTTGGGGAGTTGGGGAGTTGGGGAGTTGGGGAGTTGGGGTTTTGGGAGTTGGGGTTTGGGAGTTGGGGTTTGGGAGTTGGACCTTTGACAGTTTGGGAGTTGGCCTCTTGGTCTTTGGGAGTTGACAGCGAGCCTTACCGTCAAGCGAGGCTGCCGTTGTATGGCCTCGCTCGCCGCTCGCGAGCCAATTTGGTGGACCCGTTCGCAAAGAATTCGCACCGCCGCTCAGCTTCCGTTTCAGGCCGCCATTCTCGAAACCGCGGAGCCCCCGGTCTATCAGCGGATCGCCGGGAAAGCTCAGCACTTGAGTCGGCTCGGGCTGTGCCTGTCCCGCATCGCCGAGGCCCTCGGCGTGTCCGACAAGACCGTGGCGAAGGCCATCGCCTGGCTGGAGGCCGACACCGGCGCCTAGACCAGGTTGGGTTCGTTTCGTAATTTCATCTTTGCTCCTCCCCCTTCGATACTTCCGGGCCGGTCCCTTGGATCCATCAGGCTCGTAGAAAGCTCCGCGTGTGAGGCGTCCGCCTGCGGCACGACGCGGTCCGGGCGACCGGCCTGCAGCCGCTGGAGCTCCTCCAGAGCTCGGTACAGGCCCCGGTCCAAGCTCCTTTCATACCGTCCGAGTTTCGAGAGAGCGTCCGCTCCCGCGGCATCCCTGATGAGTCCGGCGGCGAGCAGATCGGCACTGGGGCGAGATCCCGCTTGCTCGTCTTGGACTTCGCGAGTTCGGTGGGCGATGACACCGGATTCAAGGCGCACGGCGCGGCGGAGTCGCCAGGCGATAACTGCGATCCGCTCCACGAGGACCTCCTCCAGAGGCCCCGCTGGGGCGAGTTTCCCGGTCATCGACTCCAGGAATTCAGCGAACGCGTCCGGGTCCTCGTCCGGCAAGGTGATCTGCCGTGACAGGAGGCCATGGCGGACGGCGTTCATCGAGGATCTGGTCTTGCCTTCAGTGGTCCTCGGCCCCGTGGATCGTTTGGCGTTTCGCCGGTTCGATTCGATTTTCGCTAGCGTGCTCATCGTCTCCACCTCGTCGTGGGTCCTTCCGCTCAGCCCATCCACCCAAGAGTGTTTGGCATATGACCCATGCCGAATTCCCTCGTGGTGATTTTCGGCGTCGACTCCGTTCTCATGACCGCACGCCCACGAACCAGATATCGCGTCGCGTCCATGAGATGATCGTTCTGCTTCACGATCCGCCCTTTGTCGTCCCGGCGATATAGCCGGAATTCCTCGAACCACGGTTTACAGGAGTCGAACACCTTCAGCCGACCCGTGGACATGAACTCCCAGACTTCTTGAATTCCGGCTTCAACCGCCTTGTCGGCAAGTTGGAGCTTAAGACCCAGGCTCCGGTAGATCTCGATAAATTGACGACCGTCATGGTTGTTGATCGCGGCCGCATCACCTACGCCGGGGATCCACGCGCCGCGGTCGCGAATGGCGGCGGCATGAACCGCGGCCTCCGCTTGGCCCCGCCTGTAGACCGCGTACACGTAGAGCACCTGCGTCTCACGGTCGAGGGCGCCCCACACGACCGCGGTCGAGTCCCAGCCCGTGTCGAGCGCAAACCCGCGTGGCCAGTGGCGCGGGATCTCGAAGTCGCTGATCCGGATGTCGCCCTCCGGCACCGGGTAGATCGCGCCGCTCCCGAGTGACGGGATCCCCTTCGTGCGTGCGTCTCGCTGGTGTGGAGGGATTCTAGCGATCAGATCCTCCTTTTCTCGATCGCTCAGATGCGGGACTTCAGACCAATCGCAGAAGATCACGTTCCCATCCTCCGGCGCCGAGATGTTTCCCCCCGGCAGGAACGACAGAATCAACGGCGTGAGCCCCTGGAGCGGCGTGAACGTGAGCATCACCATGCCGCCGGGGAAGTCGCTGGTCTGGGTGGTCCGCATAATCGATTCGGTGAGGATGTCCTCCGGCGGTTCCTCGTCCAGCCAGATGAGATGCTGGGCTGTCCCCTGAAACGCCTCCCTGCGTTGGTCGTAGCTCTTGAAATACAGGACCGAGGTGCCACCCGAGCGGTGGCGCACCCAGACGCTCTCCACTGCATCCGACAGTCCCTGCTTTGCGCTTTGATGTTGTATCAGGTGCGCTGGGATCATCCCGGTCCCTGGTGCCCCCGGCGGCCCGAGCAGCTTCTCCTGCAGGATGTCGCGCGCGGTCTTGGCGGTGTCGCCCGCCGCCCAGACGTTCACGGGGCCGTCGAACCGGCGCCCGACCCACCACTCAGGGTATTCCCCTGTGAGATGCAGGGCCGTCTCGAACGCGCCCGTCTCACTCTTCCCGACACGATTTCCCGCGATGAAGGCCCGGGTGCGGTGGTGAGCGCCAGCTCGAAAGAACTGTTCGTGCTTCGGATAGAGTTCGCGGCGATAAGGGCCCGTATCCTTGAAGTAGTTCTTGATCTTGTAGTTCCTGCGGCGCTCGACCTCCGCGTCGAGTTCGGGCAGCGCGGTCACCAGCGGCAAGCTTGGCTCTCGCGTCATGACGTTGGCTCCTTCTTCAGGCCAGCCAGTTTCCGGCCCAGCGCTCGAGCCGTCTCGATTTCTGCATCCGTCAGCGTCTTCATCACCTTCGGGTCGATGAGGCCGGCGCCGTGATCGACCTTGCTCGTGATGTCCACTCGCTCTCGGAACTGCTCGGGCCGCTTGGCCATCAGAAGAAGCATCAACAGCTGGTCCGAGTACTTCCTGACGGAGCCGACCCTTTCCCCCCTGTAGAACACCGGCTCCTCGACGCCCTCGAGCGCGCGTCTTCGCGCTTCCTGTTCGAGGGCGTCTGCCGCCTCTTCGTTGGCCTCGTCGAATTTCGCCCTGTATTCCGGGTTCTCTCGGATCCAACGGTAATGTGAACTTCGACTCACGCCGGTCGCCCGCGCGGCCCCGGCCAGGGTGCCGGTGTCGCGAAACGCTTCAAGAAAGGCGGACTGCCTCGTCCTGCCACCACGTTCTAGTCTTAGGGATTTCGCCATGGCCCTCCCGATCGGGCATGCGTACGTTGTCTGAATGAAGACTGGCGCTCGCGGTGGTGACAGCTCTGGACATTGCCGCGCGCACGCTTCGCGGCCATCGTCGCCGACGGCGTCGCGTGTTCTTGAAATCGAGCACACCCGTGCGGGCGATGCTTCCCCTGAAGGTGCACCACCGGTCGCAGTCTTGCTGAATGCTGTGTAGCTACGGCGTCCGGTCTCGTCGGACGGTGACGCCCTCTCGTCGTGCGCAGGGAGGGTCCTGGAACGGCGCCCCGTGACGTGGGGCGATAGTACTCACGCCTCTCGTGGTGCACGGGAGAGGAGCCGCGGGGCACCGCGCCGGCGAGCCGGGTTAACTAGGCCGCCCGACGACCTTGCGCCGGACGCTTATTGATGTCGGTCCCTGACAAACGTCGCGCCTTCCACGCACCCGCGGAGGCAGGCGGCACGCTCATCACGGCGGTTGGACACAGCAAGATGTCCTCCAAGGCCAAACCCACGGTTTGTCCTTTACAATCAATACGTTGCGGGCGTTTTTCGATGACGCTGTGGTGTGTCGATTACCAATTTGTCACTTCATTAACTAAATTGTTTCGACTCGCGGGACGGCCTTAACCCGTGTTGGCACAGAGTGTTACGATGCGGCGTCCGACCGGAGCGGGAAGAGGGTCGTCAGCGGCGAAGCCGGCGCGAGGATGGAAGGCCACGTGAGCAGGCGGAAGGTGGCAGGGACGATCAAGTCGAAGTCGTTCCAAGTGGACACACGCCAGGTGAAGTGGAGCACCGGCCGGCACCGAGACCGTCAGCCGGCAGCCAGACCGTGACTGCGGACTGTCGGATTTCGCCCGCCACAATTCTGTAATTTACAGCCGCCGCTCACACTTCCAGAGGTCCGCAACGTTCGTCGCGACAGGTGGAGATCCGATAATCGGACGGGAGGCAGCTCCCATCAGCCGAGACACGTCGCCTCCTCAACCAGCCTGTTAGGAACTTGATCTTCGAAACGTTCACGGCACCGAGTGCAGCTCGCCTGGGCAGCTTCGGCGTAAGCGACCCAGGCAAACTCGCCTGGTCCGAGTTGATACGGCCGGACGAGTTCACCAACCGCGTGAGGTCGAGGCGGTTCATGGCAGCTCGATCGAACCTGCCACGGGTAAGCGCGTGCCGATCGCCGCTTTGCCCGGTAGCGCGACGCCCTCTATCGAAGACTTCGGGACTGGTGCCTTCGCATTCCGCGTGCGAGTGCCCCCCACGGTGTCAGCGAATGTCGGGCAGTGAAGCGGCCGTGCTACGATTCGCGGCAGCCAAGCATGACACGAATGCGAACGGAGTGGTTTGTGCCCCCGGTCCCGCACACACCGCTCTTGCTCCTCCAAGCCACTTGGCAGTACGGACGGGTGCGCTAAAGGGAAATTACATCGTTTCTCAAGGAGTGACGACATGCCCGGACTGGTCCCGCTTGTGACGACCATGTTGGCCGCTGATCCAACCCTTGCACCACGCATCATCGAAGGGCTCGCAACTGGCAAGTACCGACGCGTTGGCGGAGTCATCATTTCTGCTGCTAATGGGAGAGTGGTCACATGGTTGCGGAGCGTGGGCGATGTCATCCCCCCGACACTGAGCCCAATCCTGCAGTTTGGTGCAACCACTTCGATTCTTACCCTCGGCGTCACCGCCCTTGGATTAAGCACTGCGATTTTCAAACTCGAGAAGATTGAGCAGCAACTGAATGTTCTTCGGGAACAGCTTGCGAACGTGGGCGCGAAGCTGGACATCTCGTTTTACGCAAACTTCAGAGTCGGGCTCGCCCAAGCCAATGACGCGCTGCAAATGCAAGGAGCCGCCAACCGCCGCGTATCGGCCCACTCGGCAATCAATCGCCTCTTGGAGGCCGAGCAGGTATACACGTCGTTGCTTGACAAAGAGTACGAGAGTGGGTTGTGGGCCGCCCCTGCATTTCTAGACACACTGGCGCTCGCCTACGTGAGTGCAGCGCACTGCTACTTGGAGATTGAGGAAATCGAAACGGCACGTCGGCATCTGGCGAACGGAGTAAATCACCTTCGCGCGGAAACGGCACGCTACTACAAGGCGACGATCGGCTCGAGACCAAGCCTCTGTCTACATCCTGAACTTGCATCGGAGATATATCTGGATCGCCTCACGCAGCTCGGGAACGAACATGGACCGAGTCTCACACCATCAGCTCACTTCGAGCGTTTGCGCGCGGAGTTATGGAACACCGCCGCGGGAGAGGATGCGTGGCTGGACAGGATGCCTGCCGCTCTGTTCAAACAGCCCAGCGGGTGGCTGGAGTGGGTGAGCCAGAAGATGAGCACCCCCGAGAAGATCAGGTCGCTCCTTCCCGGAATTGCCAGAGTGTTCCACTTGCTCGAGGCCTTGACGGAATCCATTAAGCGCGCTGATGGGTACGTTATCGAATTGGAGTACGTTGCAGAGCACGGGATACCATTGGAGGAGTGGCAGCGGCTCGATTTGCAGATCCGAAACGAGGACGACGTAATGCTCGTGTTCCCAGAGGCCTCAGAACTGCTGTGCGAGGAGCCTTCGATCACCTCCTGAACGCCGAGATGTGCTGCTGTATTCAAGGATTCCCCTTCAACAGCATCACCGGAAGAAAGTTCAGTCTTAGCTTGGCCGCGACGTGAGCGGTCGCCGTTGCCTTTCTCATCGCCCGAACGTTCTCTGTTTCACAATCTGAGACACTGCAGAACGGGTTCGTTGATTCGGAACGGTTGCTCAGGGGCCCGACGCTGGTGGTCGCTCGAGATCCGTTTTGCCGTTAAGACTCGCGCTCTCGGCGAAGCGCTCCCAATTTTCGCATTGACCGAGGCCGCCGTTTCTTGGTCCTATAGCCAATCACCGTCTATTTCCACTAGATTAACGTCGGGGTAGCCGTAATCTCGCGCCAACTGCTCGACTGAGTAGTGTCGCCCGTCCGGACGGATCAGGGTCGCCAGAATGTCGTCAACGACGACGGACGGGGCGTACGCCTTCTACCGCCCGTCACATCTTGGCTCGTGAACGAAGACGCGGAACACGTGCGGTGGCCCGCCTGCGTTCCGGGCGGCGAGGGACGACGGACGCCCGCAGGAGGGCCTGAGACAATGTGGCTGTTCACGAAGTACGGATTCTACAGCGCGGTCTGCGCCCGTCGCGGGCACGGGGAACTCGGGCAGCCTGTCGATCCTGACCATATCATGATTCGTGCGCGAGATCGGCGCCACCTCGAGTCCCTGAAGCAGCGATTTCCAGCATTGCTGGACGGGTGCGATATTCGGGAGTTCGTCGGAAGCGACTACGCGTTTCGGTTCTTCGTCGGAAAGTCCGCCTGGGTTGAGGTGCTGGCGAAGCTCGCTGAAGAAACTGATTACGACAATTTTAAGGACGCGGTGGCACGCCACCAAGGTCACACCGGCGCCGAGTACCGCGATGCGCTGCACGCCGTATGGTCGGTGATGTTCGCGCTGCAGAAGCGACGTTGACTGCTCGAAGAGATCGCAGAGCAGGACCGCGCTGCTGCTGACGGTGCTATAATGTCTTTGACATCGAGAGCAGGGTCGCCCGTGCGCGACCCTCGGCAACCTGCAGAACGCCCTGCAAGGTGCCTGCGCGCGAACAGCGCGGATGTGGCGTCCCGGTGGACGCAAACGACGGCGTTCGTGCCCTCGCTTTCCCATCCTTTCGATGTCCTCTGCAGTAGGAGGACATGTGCCGAAAGACATCAGGCCCCTCACGAACATACCCGTCACCACGGTTGTGGACGGCGTCGAAATCCGTGGCATCGTTGAAGCGCTGTGGCCGAATGACATGATCGTCGTCATTACCTCACCCGTTGACACGCTGAGGACGCGTCTACACGTTCCACATTTCGCGATGTACCCGTGCAACAGGCTGGCGACGACGCACGCGTCGGGCCAGACCACCGCAATGACACAGCGCGGGCGAGAGCGGGCAGAGTCGTTGTTGAAGGAACTATACGCGGCGTCTCAGGGCAGAGGGTCGGGGTGGGGCGTCGAGGTCATCGCGAAACGAGAGGACGGAGGCGACGGTTGATCGCACCGGGCAGTCGAGTGCGGACCGTTCGGAATTCGGTACCGCACAAACGCTCAAACTGAGCCAGTCCGTCTCTTCGGTCAGATCGATGAAGCTGCGCGAATGCCCGCGTGGATCAACTGTGCCACGTTATCGTGCGCCGCCGCTTCGTCCGGTGCGCCCGGATACTCGCCGGCAAGCAGTTCGCCTACGTTTCGCCAGTAACAAGCCCGGAATCGGAACGGTGATAGACATGATAATGGCGATTCTATTCGCAACAACTGATAGGCGGTCCGATTCGTCGGTCCGCCATAAGGCACGTTTGTTTTTTTATCCCGCGGACCACTCCTGTCACACCAGGCGCCCCATACTGCCAGCGTCGAGGGAAGCTGATGTCAGATAAAGCACCCGCACAGGAAATCGACTGGTTTCGTGGTTTCGTGGCCAGCTCGCGTTGGCAATTCGCGAAGACGTACGGAGTCCTACCCGCACGAGTGGACGCACGAGCGCTCGTGCCGCCCGGAGGACTTCACCAGGGCCATCGAGTGCATCGAGCGGTGGGGCGTCGTCGAGCGTTTCTGGGGTTCGCGGCGCAAGTACCTGCATGTGGATGGGCGCCAGTATTGGCACATGGGAAACTTCTCCTCGAACGACCCAGACAAGCGGCCAACACTCATCAACCGCGCATGGATCGAGGTTGGAAACTACCGTGAACACGCTAGGGCGCTCGGCTATGACGGGGAGCGCCTCGAACGGCTGGTCGTCCGGTGGACGGTCTTGCTGGAGAAAGCGCACCGAGGCGGGTGAACACACCGCTTGGGCAGCCACGGCTCGCCGTGGACGGCTATCGCCGCTGCCCGTTCGGCGGCACCCGGAGTCCCCGTCGCCGTGCCCCACGCGCGCGCCGCCTGCGGTCCCGATTCAGCGGAACGGTTCACTGCGTGTGAGTATCGGCGGTTTTCGCTTCCAGCCAGCGACTCAGACGGCTCTTGAGCGCTGCGGCATAACGCTCCGGGGCCACACCGGTGCCGCCCGGCGCTCCTCCGTGGCCGTACTTGTTGCTGCCAGCATTCCAGCGGCCGCCGAAGCTCAGTTCCGGATCGTCATCCTGGACTTCGAACAGCGTGAGCCCTTCGGGCGCCGCGGGTCCAAGCCGCACCTTACATTCCCACCGTCCTGGAGCGTTCGGGAACGGTCGGATGAGGAGGATCAGCGTCGCTCTCGGGAGGACGCCAGGGTATAGCGCCGCGTCGATATCGCTGTCATTTCGTCCCCAGGCGAACCCCTCGTCATCCAGGCGGACGTCTCCCCGATCGACGGATGCCCGCGCCTGTGCACGTTCCCAGAGACGCTTTTCGAGGTCCGTCTTCACCTCGGGTTCGAGTGTGCCATTGGCCAGCAGCGTACCAAGGCTACGGAACGACAGCTCCCGGTCGCGCCGGTATTCGATTGCCTGCAACAGGTCGGAGATCGGATCTGCCGCACCCGTATGATCCGCCGCTATCGCCGCGGCTCCGAAACGATCATCGGACGCAAGCCGACCCGACACCAGCCCGGCGCACAGGACACTGTCGCAATCGGTGTGATCGATCACAACGATATCCGCCTCGCGCGCCGGCCCGTGTTCGAGAACGTGTGACATCGCGAGGTTCGTGCTGGAGATCTGGCGATACCAGCGCGGCGATGAAGCGTGATGGTCGATGTTGAGGATCCGGCCGCGGCTGTATCCCGCCTGGATTTCCGTCCAGCTCTCCGCACCGTTGACCGCACAGTCGCACGCGTAAATCGTGGCTGAACCGAGCGTCTCCAGGTAGTCGGGATCGAACTTGCCAGTGCGTGGGAGCAGCCTAATTTCGGGGCTCATGTTCATATCGATACTGTAACGCGCGCAGGAGTCTTTCGGCTGCCGCGGCCCCTCCGGGAACAAACGCACGCTCCTGTATTCAATTGCGGTATAAAGCACGAGTGCCGCGGATGCTCCCGAGCATCCTGACGCCGACGCACCGGAGTAGGAGCGCAAGGTGTTCGCCGCTTTCGAGCATCACCTTCCCGCAGCTGGACGTCTTTCACTCGCGCCGGATCGCGCCTCCGCGCCAGAATTCCAGTCCGCTGGAGCGCGAGCTCGATTTCTGGTCATCGACCCGGCTCGCCCGCTGCTCGGGCTGGGAGGTGAAGGGTGGCGTCAAAGTCGGCCGCCACGAGGGCTGGTATTCGGCTGCAACCCGCTCGGTCGGGGTGACTAGTACGACTTTGTCACTTCATGGGATTTCCGAGGGAGATCCCAAGTGATCTGAATTGAGGACATTGTACAAATTCGCGAAGTTCGGTACGCTGAGCGCTGGTGCTCGATCAGCAGGCATGGCCTCGCGTGCGCCGGCTGCTGCGGTATCTCGAGCAGTTTAAGGGCTGCTTCAGTTCCCGCTTGCAGCACACGTCCCTGCGCCGGTATCTGCAGGGGCTGCTGGGCGACAGCGCGCGCAAATCGATGCAGGCCATGCTGACGCGGGTCACCGATCCGGGACACTATCAAACCTTCCAGCATTTCATCACGCACGCTACGTGGGATTGGCAGCCCGTGTGGAGCCGGGTGCTGGAGTTGCTGCCGGTGCGCGACGGGATGCTCGTGATCGACGACACGAGCTTTCCGAAACAGGGCAAGCGCTCGGTCGGCGTGGCGCGGCAGTATTGCGGGGCGCTGGGCAAGATCGCCAATTGCCAAGTGGCCACGACCGCATTGTTGTGGGTCAAGGGGCGGGCCTGGATGCTGGGCGCCGCCCTGTACCTGCCGAAGGAGTGGACGCGCGATCGCGCGCGGTGCGCCCGCGTCGGGATTCCGCCGACCATCCGCTTTCAAGAGAAGTGGCGCTTGGCGCTGACGTTGGTGAGCCGCGCGCGGGCAGCGGGGTTGACCGTCACGGCGGTGCTCGCCGATGCGGCCTACGGCGACGTGATAGTGTTTCGCGAAGTGTTGCATCGGCTAAACCTGCCGTATGCCCTGGGCATTTCGTCGCATCTGACTGTGTTTCTGGGCACGCCCCGTGTGGCGGCCCCGGTCGCCACGACGCGCCCCGGCCGTCCGCCCACGCGCGTGCGGTTGATCGAGCCTGTGCAGTCGATCGCGGTCAGCACCCTGGCGGCCACGCTGCCTGCCCGGGCGTGGCGCCGCATCACGTGGCAGAACGAGCACCAAGCGACGTGCTGGTGCGCCGAATTCGCCGCCGTCCGCGTCACGCCCGCCCACGGCTGGCGGCAGCGTCGGCTCGCGCCGAAAATCTGGCTGCTCGTCCAGCGTCCGGTGGGCAGCACCAAAGTCGCCAACTATTTCTTCATTCATTAGCCGGCCACCACCGCGTTGAAGCGACTCGTCTGGATCGCGCACCAACGCTGGGCGATCGAGCAACAGTACCAACAGCTCAAAGACGAACTCGGCCTCGACCACTTCGAGAGGCGAACGTATCCGGGCTGGAATCGCCACGTGGTTCTGACAGCCGTCGCCTATACGTTTCTCCAGCAGGAGCGCCGACACACGCGCGGCCAGCCGCTCACGTTTCCGGTGGTGCGGGCACTGGTCTGCGAAATCTTCACGGCCTTGTACTTCGCCGCGCATCCGAAGCAGTTGGATTACATCATTCAGCTCCGCCGCCACCTACCGCTGCGGATCTGACAAAGTCGTACTAGAAGCCATCTCATAAATGACCGGCGGCCTAAACGCCGACGTCGCCAGATAGGTCGACACTGGGCGACTACTCGGTAGTGATCTATGCCCAACACAGGACTGACAGAAGTTCGATCGCGTGTGCGCCGACCTTCCCGCCTCCGGCGGCTCCGCAGTCGTCACGCGGCGACCTGAATCTCCTTCCAGTCGCTAGTGAACGTCCTCTGGTGATCAACATCGCCGAGGATTGCGACCACACGCAGTCGATATGTACCAGGCGGCAGCGGATGACGATGCACTTGATCGAGGAAGGGTTGATCCGTCAGGTATGTCCCTGCACGAAGCGTGGCGATGGCGGGCTCGGTCCAAAACGGATGATCGGGCACGAACCGACGGTCGAGCCAGAACTTCGATGTCGTGCTGATCTCCGTGAAGGCGGGAACGGCATATGGCTGGCCAGGCCGCAGAGCGCTGAGCTCGTGAGCGAGGTAATCGGTACCTTCTCCCATGCATGCCTGCGTGCGCCGTGGCGTCGGTTCGCCCACGTCCAGATCCAGGTAGACCCGCCCGCGCTGATTGCGTGTTCCGCCAATCCGGAAGACCGCGTGATGCAAACGCTGGAATCCTGGCCGCGTCTCGTTCACTGCCGGCGCGTGCCATTCGATCTGACCATCCAAGACAGGTTCCAGGCGCGCTTGTTCCTTCGCGTGCTCAAGGTCCGCCGCGGCTTTGGCCTCCGCTCTCTGTTTCATCGCCTTGAGATCTTCGACCGTATAGGCTGGCCAGTCCTGATCAACAAGTGGCGCGTGCGCGGCACAGAGCCAGATCCCGTTGTCGTAGTGGCGCCGTTGGCTGGACGTCATGTTAGGGTCGAACCGTGGCCCTCCAGGTGCCGCTGCGCAGATGTGCGCGGCGACACCCGTGGTGATCGACTTGGCACCGGCGCTGTAAGGTGCCGCCGTGGGCGCGCCGCACTTCGAGCAGTGATAGTTAACGCTACGCGCCAGATGATGGCGCGTCGCCTCGGAGAAATCATGGCGCGAGTTACAGGGCATCACGCCTGGTGTCTCAATAGTCTGTCAGTCGATCGGCATCTCAAACGTCTGCGGCACTCGAATGCTCGCCGCCCTCTTCTCCCAGTACCCGTTCATGTTCTTGGTTGGAACATCTCCTGGAGCAAACCAGACTGGAGTACATTTCCTTCTTGAACAGAGCTTCGTCGCCCAGATCGGTGGCCATGATCCGCGGGACTGTCTCTTAGTCGGCACTGCGACGCCCGGATGAAAAGGTCATCGTCCCTAGACTATAATCATCACCCGCCGGCATCGTCGCGCGCAAGCACCCACCAACTGAGTGCAGGCGCCGCGTGCTGCGTTCTCGCCGCGTCTAGAACGTTGGCCCGGAGTCGAGGCGATGCCTGCGCGCGATGAAGAGTGAATCGACTCGGAGACAGAGGGTGCTGTTCGTGTGCACGGGCAACACCTGTCGGAGCGTCTTCGCAGAATACCTTGGCAGCCAAGTCTTCGGCGACGCCGTCGAGTTCGAGTCAGCGGGCATCCGGCCGCAACGCGCCGCCGATGCCGAGAATGCCATCTTCACTCTGAAGAACGACTTCGGCATCGATGCGTCAGGCCATGTTCCCCGAGATGTTCGAACACTCGACATGGCCGATTACGACTTGATTGTCGCATTCGAGAAGACCGCTGCGAGGATAGTCGAGAGCATGGGCGCACCAGCGCCAAAGGTGAAGTTGTGGAAGATCCGTGACCCCTGGGGACCCGACTTGGCCGAATACGACCGGGCAAGTCTCGAGATCAAGAAGAACCTCATTCAACTCAGGGACTCCGGCGGCGGTCCCCGCATGGGTTTAACAGCCGTTTGAAACCGTCGGCGGCAGGTGCGATCGAGTTTGTTGGCGATTTAGCAGCGGGCTGGTATTCATGGTGACGAAAGTGGCCGCCAAGAACATGAGCGTTCAGAAGACAGCGCGCGCCTCCGGATCGCCTATACGTCGGACCGACGGCTGGCTTGCAACTCGGGCGCGTACGGACCAAGCACATGTGACCGTCTATTCGTTGCATGTATTGCAGAAGCGAATACAGAACGTGATCCGTCGCGCCAAGCAGGGTCATCCCACATCCGCGGAAGACTTAGAGAGCGTTCGTGCGGCGATGCTGGGCCTTTGGCATGATGCTCACCGTCTAACGCCGCCTGGGGTTCCTCTCAGCTACGAGGAATTCCTGGGGCAGCCGCGACGGCGCGGCTGACAGAACGATGCCTCGTGCGGACAACGTGGGCGATGACCGAGACCAGGCAGCACTCGCAGACCAGCAAGCGCTCCACCGGGCGAGCGGCGTCGATGCTTTGACCAGCGTTAACCGTAGACTCTGCCCGGGCCGAAGTTGCTGATTCGCCGCTCACGACTGAGCGGCCTGACATTAGCCGCGAAAGACGCCGCAGGGAGGGCCCTTCGATGAAGCTGTCGGCGACGGTGAAGGAGGCCGTCGCCGATGCCCAAGTCGAAATCTCGCAAGAAGAAGGCGCCGAAGCGGGTTCTGGCGCTTCCCGACCTCGAACACGCCAAAACGGCCGTCCTGAACAGCCTTACGTCTGCCAGCGGCCAGCGAACCTACGACCACGCGATTCGCGAGTTCGTCACCTGGTACTGTTCTGAGCCTCGCCTCGCGTTCAACCGCACTGTGGTGCTTCGATACCGGATTCACCTCGAACAGCTCGGACATGCGCCGGCCACGATCAACCTTCGGTTGGCCGCGGTCCGGCGCACCGCATACGAGGCAGCCGACGCCGGTCTTCTGAGCCCCGAATTGGCGGCCGGTATTCGTCGGGTTAAGGGAGGCGGATCGGCGTACGTCTCGGAAACTGGCTGACACCTGAGCAGGGCCGGCGGCTCCTGGAGTGCGCAACCCCGGCAACCGCGCGTGAGTTGCGGGATCAGGCGATGGTCGCGATGCTGATTGGTTGCGGCTTACGCCGCGGTGAGTTGTTGGCCCTGCACCTCGCGTCAATTCAGCAACGCGAAGAGCACTGGGTCATTGCCGACCTGGTCGGCAAGGGCGGACACGTGCGCACGGTCCCCATCCCCACGTGGGTGAAGAGCCACGTCGACGCGTGGACAGCCGCGGCGGCCATCACGCACGGCCCGGTGTTCCGCGCGATCAACAAGGCCGGGCGTGTCTGGGGAGACGGCATGTCGCCGAAGGTGCTGTGGGATGTGGTCCGCGCCGCGGCGGCTCGCGCCGGGATCGACAAGCTGGCCCCGCACGACTTGCGGCGCACCCGCGCCCGTCTCTGCCACCTCGCAGGCGGCGAACTGGATCAGATCCAGTTCCTGCTCGGCCACGTCTCCATCCAGACAACCGAACGCTACCTCGGGTGCAAGCAGATGCTCCGGATTGCCGTGAACGACCGATTGGGAATCGAACCCGATGGCGCTTGACTCGGAACACCGCCAGGGCGGATGCTTCGATCCGCCCTGGGCGACTTTCGGGGAGAATTGCCTCATCCGTCGCCGCGACCAGGCCTGACCTGCAACGTTCCCCAGTGACCTCCGCTGTGACGCCTGCCCGCTATCGTGCCCAGCATGGGCACACGTGTGTCCCTCGATCTCACGCCCCCCGCCCTGGTCGATGCTGTCGGCGCACCGATTGTTGTTCCTTGCCCCGCCGCCGGCCAGGGCAGAAGCTACTCGACCGGGTGCGGCACGCGATCCGGACCCGGCACTAAAGCCGGCGGACGGAGCAAGCCTACGTCGACTGGATTCGCCGGTACATCGCGTTTCAGCGGATGACATACCCGGCCCAGATGGGCGCGTCAGACGTGTCGCAGTTCCTCACATGGCTGGCGGTTGATCGTCGGGTCAGTGCGTCGATGCAGGAATCAGGCCCTCAGTGCGCTGCTCTTTCTGTACAAGCACGTCCTCGCGATCGAGATCACGGCGATTCCACCCGTCGTGCGCGCGCGCACTCCTGAACGATTGCCAGTGGTGCTCAGCAGGGAGGAGATCGGCGCGATCCTGAAGCAGCTCACCGGAACGCACCGACTGATCGTCATGCTGCTCTACGGGTCGGGGGTCAGGCTGGAGGAGTGTCTCGCTCTTCGGGTCAAGGACCTCGATTTCGATCGGCGCCAGATCATCGTGCGGCAGGGAAAGGGCCAGAAGGATCGGGTGACGATGCTGCCGGCCGCAGCGAGGGAGGGGTTGACCGAACACTTGGCTGACGTGCGGCGGCTGCATGAGCGGGACGTGGCGCGCGGGTTCGGGCGCGTCGTCTTGCCCTTTGCCGTGGATCGCAAATTTCCCCATGCGGCGACTGACTGGCGATGGCAATTCGTGTTTCCGGCGGGACGTATTTGCCGCGCTCCACGATTTGGACCGCCGTCCCGGTATCATCTGCACGAGTCCGTTGTGCAGAAGGCTGTTGCGGAAGCGGCGCGACTGGCGGGCATCACGAAACGCGTCGGCCCGCACACGATGCGTCATTCGTTCGCGACGAGTTTACTTGAAGATGAATACGACATTCGCACGGTGCAGGAGCTGCTCGGTCATCGAGACGTCAGGACGACGATGACGTATCTCCACGTGCGAGCCGTGGCGCCCTGGGTGTGAAGAGCCCGATGGATCGACTGTGAGTGGATACGCGCGAGCCTCGCGCGTATCCACCGCCGCGCCGGTCGCGCCGCCTACCCGGAAACTGATGCCGATGAACAGCTCCGTGTGGCAACGGCCCTCCTCGTTCTTTCCTGGATACGCGCCAGCATCAGCGCGTATCCGTCACGATCAGCGATTTGGCGGAAGGTGTTCGCAATTGCGTTCGCGCGTATCCACTCCGTCCGGCGGCCAGACTCCTGCTAGAATCGCCTTAGATTCCGGGGGACTTCGAGGGTGACGACCGGATCAGGACGGTGGGGGGATACGCGCCGCTTCGCGGCCCACTAATAGTTGGCCGGAGGACGATAGCGCTTCGTTGAGGTAAGTCGATGCCCTTCAGTAGCAGAGCGTACCGAATCCTGATCGCCTCTCCATCGGACGTCGAGGAGGAACGGGAGATCGCGGTCAGGGTCATACAGGAGTGGAATGATCTGTACTCCTACACCAGGGGGGTCGTTCTGTTGCCGCTGCGGTGGGAGACGCATTCAGCGCCCGAGTACGGGACTCGTCCACAGGAGGCGATCAATAGGGCCATCGTGGATCAATGCGACCTTCTCGTCGGCATCTTCTGGACCAGAATCGGCAGCCCGACTGGCGTCGCCGAAAGCGGCACTTTGGAGGAAATCGGCCGTGTCGCGCAGGCTGGAAAGCCGATCATGTTGTACTTCTCAAAGGTCGGTATGGATCCCGACAGGATCGACCTGCAGCAGCTGAACAGACTCAACGACTTCAAAGCGGTCACGTACCCAAACGCGCTGACCGAGTCCTACAAATCCCACATCGAGTTCCGCGACAAGTTTGCACGGCAGCTCGAACTTCGAGTGCGCGACCTCCAGAAGGCTGACACCGCGGGAGGACCTCCGCCACTTCTGCTGTCAATTGCCGCGCAAGACTTGAGGTCCTTGGAAGGCCAAGTTGCTGCACGATCCGTGGACGTGTTAGAGGTTACGCACGCAGACTCCTTGGTTGGAGAGAATCCCAAACTCACCGAACGACTTCAGAAGACCATCGAAGCATACGTCGAACAAGCCGCAACAACTCCGGTTGTACTCGCCGTCACAAACGGCGGATCATTAGGCGTTAGAAATCTGTACGTTGAAATGGACATCACGGCGTCACCGGGGATAACCGTCACCCACCGCGAACCCCGGCAGCCAGGATCGCTTCTGTCCGAGTACGTCGTCTGGACTCACGCTTTCGAAGATACGGCGCCAGAATTCGAATGGAAGGGACCCGCTGTTGAAGGGAACAGGGGGCCTGACCTACGCGAGGGTTTCAGGAAGACAGACGCGGGTTGGAGGCTGACGTTCGAGTGGCCAGCTCTGCAGCCGAACCGAAAGCGACTCGTGTCTCCGGCTCTGTTCGTGAAGGCTGGAGCGAACGGCAACGTCACCTTCAATGCGAAGGTCTACGCCGACAGCCTGCCTGAGCCAGTCGTGCTTGAGGCCAAGCTGGACGTGGTGACCCGACAGAGGCAAGTGGAGGCGAAGGATCTGTTTGGTCGAATAGCGAGCCGTGGCGATAAGTGAACCGGCTAACCCGCAAATGGAGCCGACGCGCCGCTGAAGGGCGACGGCGCGCGGCTCATTTGCAACGTTAGACCAACATCGGATCATCGATGCACTGGGCAGCAATAGTATTCGGGTGGCCAGGCGCCCTCACTTCAATCGTGGTGAGCGCGGTGGGGCTTCTGATCCGACGTGGCTTCTTGGTGTGGGTCGGCGCTTGTATGGGGCTCCCCTTCATGTTCTACATGTTTTTGACGCCTCGGTTTTGGTGGCTTGCGGCAATTGCAGCTCCGTGTCATTTCGGAGCGGCGTTGGCAGCGTCGCAGCGTTCGATGCTTCTCGGATGGTGGCTGTTCCTGCCTACGCCTTTGGTGACTTGGCATATTGCAGCTGCCATTAGCGCGAGTACAAGGTAACGTTGAGACCGCTGCGGTCTAACACGCGACTGCACCCGTCGGCGGCCGTTGGGAGGACGAGATAATCGGAAACTTTGTCGCGGCCGCCGCGGGTGAGCCGCGGCCGTTTAGACCGACACCTGCAACCGAAGGTCGCGTTGATGAATAGCAACAGGCTTCTACTACTAATTCTGATAGCCTCTGCGATCGCGAGCGCAGGTTGTGACGGCATAATCCGCTTGCAGGGGCAGGTCCTCGACGAGTCCGGACGAGCGGTGCCAAACGCCATAGTCCACTTTGAACATGGGTCGCAAGGTCGCAGCTTTGAAGATCACATCGCGAACGATGGTTGTTTTAGAGTGGGGCACGTAGTAGCGCCAGGTCGGTACAATTATGAGGTCCGCGTTGTGGCACCCGGCCTCCAGTCCGCCAAGGGCGCGATTCCGACAATTGAAGACAATTGGACGGTCATCGTTCTCCGGCCAGTGGGTGATCGTCGAGGTAGCTCAATAGTTTCAGCGGTCGGTCACTGGCCCGGCGGTGCCCCGAACGCCACCTGCGACTTTGGGAAAACGCAGTGACATCATGGTTCGGTCTAACACGCAGCTGCACCCGTCGGCGGCCGTGCGGGATCTAATGTAATCAGAGCGTGGGTCGCGGCCCCCGCGGGTGAGCCGCGGCCGTTGGGCAGACTAATCGTGAAGCCCAGCGCTCCTGGACCCCTTCGTAGAATTGAGGATGCCAGATCGCCAAGTCCCTTCTTTCTCTCGCGGCTGAACCCGACCCGCTGAGCAACCTCGCCGTGGTTGTCGACCGGTTGCGGGCGGCGACTGCTGAGTCGCGCTGTCTTGAGTGGAAGGCGAGCGGCCTGTTCGGTTCTGGCATCAGTGTCCGGACAAAGTACCGTGCTGTGAAGGCCGCCATCTCCTTCGCAAACGCGGACGGGGGCTTTCTGGTGTTTGGTGTTGGCCCAAACGGAGTGTGGGTCGGCCTGAGCGCCGCTGAACTCGCTGAACTGGACCCGGCGAAGGTCACCGAACTGATCAACGGCGTTGTCTACCCCGACCTCCCGGTCATCAACTTCGCTCAGTTCTCCGAGGAGGGAAAGACCTTTGCCGTTATTCACATTCCACCGAGCCCGTTCGTTCCTCACGCGACGACCAAGGACATTTCCGAGATTGATACGAAGGGCATCCGCAAGGTCGTACTGGCGAAGCATACGGTGTACTATCGGCACGGCGGCAAATCCGACACTGCCACACCGCTACAGCTTCAGAGAATCGTCGAGAAGAGGACGCTGCACGTCCGCGATGAGCTCGTGCGACGGGTCCGGGAAGTACCCATTCCGGTCGTGGGCCAAGGGCACGCCTCGGCCGCATCTGTGGGCACCACGGTCACGGTGGCACGGCTGACGGATGACCCATCAGCGCCCGCAGTGCGGCTTACGCGCGCGCCTGGGCAAAGCAGCGGTGTGTTGCTACACGAAGAACTGTCCGACGGGCTTTTCGAGGAAATCAACAATGTCCTCGACGCGAACAACTATTGGCCGGGTCAGTCAATCACTTCGTCTTTGGGGACGAAATCTACTACCGGATTTACGCCGAGCGCCACCATGTGCTCGCGGCGAGCGGCCACGCTGATCTCATGTTGAGGACGGCTTGTCGAAAGATCTATGCCCCATTCATGTTCTGGCTGACAATCTTGTCGCCGGACATCGCGGCCCAGGAACTCGCTCGCTCAACACGCCGAAGGATCCGATGGTGTTGGGCGCATTCAAGGCCGTCATCTTGCTCGGCGCTGACGCCACGAGCTGGCTGGATGGCCTTCTGGACAAGCGGTACAAACGTTTGACGCAAAAGCCCGAGTTCTATTGGACATTCAAGAAGATCGTTGGTCGAACAGTCAGCGACCGTCGCCTTCTGGCAATGCGCTCGACGGGTGCTTCGGCGCTCGATGTGCCTGACGTGGGCGCCGTGAAGGTTTCGCAGTTGCTTGAATCACCGGAGGAGGCCGCGGCGCACCTTTCACGAGTTTGCCTTCGTGTGTTCAGAGGAGAGGGCTCAACCCGCACGCTTGCCAGGCAACTGGACATCGCGGCTTACGGAAAACAGGTCGAAGACAAGGGCGAGCAGATTTGGAAGCAGCTCCAAACGATCGGCTCCTAGAGCGGCGACGCGCCGCCCAACCTCAGCTTGCAGCCGACGGCGCCCGGCGAGATCATGAGGCGCCGCGGCTGAAGCTGAAACGTTGGGCTAACCTAGAGAGGGGAGCTCCAGCGTGAAAGGAGAGAGGCTGCAAACGAGTGGCAACCGGCATGGCTGGTGTCGCACCCTCGGAGGCTGCCGATGCGTCCCGTAGCTGAGGCCCATCTCTTCTCGTACATCCTCCCGTACGATAGCGGCTTCGCGCCCAACCCCTTTGGCCGGGCCTGCACCCTGGCGTGCTGCAAGCCTGTCATCCGGCGCACGGCGAGCCCGGACGACTGGGTGATTGGTACCACCCCCGCCCCTAATCCCAGTCGCCTCACCTATGCGATGCGGATCACGCAGGCTCTCACCTTCGATCTCTACTGGGAGGCCTTTCCGGAGAAGAGACCGTCTGAGGATCGGCGCGGCGACAACATCTATCGGCACGACTCAAACCGCAGGCTTGTCCAGGTTCCCAACCCTTCCCATGACGAGCGAAGCGTCAAGCGGGACCTGAGCGCCAACCGAGTTCTCATCTCAACTCACTTCTACTATTTCGGTCACGCCGCTCCTCTCTTGCCGCCCCAGTTCCATTGCCTGCTGGCCACGACGCAGGGCCATCGGAGGATTCGGCCGGGCTCGAAGGACCATCCACAGTTCATTGCGTTTGTCGAATGGTTGGAGCGCGAGTTCCAGCGTGGTGGCCACGGAGATCCACATCTCGAGGAGGTCGTCTGCCTGCCACCAGAGGAGGATGAGCCAGAGGTGGAGGAGTGACGTGCGGGAGTTCAACGACGGGCGTGGCGCCGACGGACACGGCTTGCAGCCGACGGCGGCCGGTGGGATCATTAGCCACCGCGGCTGAAACCTGGCCGTTACTCCGAGTGCTGTTTTCAGCGTTCCGACCGATAGGTCCTGGAAAACGCCGATGTGGCGACCGATTTTTCCGGGTCGGTGCCAATAGCCGAATGGCGACAGGGCCATTCTGGTCGGATGGCCCTTCCTGCCGCGTGTCATTCCCGTGACCTCACCGACGAGCAATGGGTTCTGATCGGGCCCTTCTTGCCCAAGCTGACGCGCCGCAAAGACGGTCGGGGACGCCCGTGGCGGGAGAACCGCGCCGTGCTCAATGGCATCCTGTGGATCTTACGGACCGGCGCCCCGTGGGCGGACTTGCCGGGCCGGTATCCGTCGTACCAGACCTGCCATCGGCGGTTCCAGCACTGGGTGCGGTGCGGCGTGTTGAGGGGCATCCTCTCCGTGCTTGCCGAGGCGCTCCACGAGGAGGGCTACCTGGACTTGCAGGAGGCCTTCATCGACGGCAGTTTCGCGCCCGCCAAGAAAGGCGGGGCCGGTGTGGGAACGACGAAGCGCGGCAAGGGTTCGAAGATCATGGCGATCGCCGATCGCCATGGGCGGCCCGTCGCTATTCACATTGACAGCGCCACACCGCATGAAGTCACGCTCGTCGAGGCCACGCTGGCACACCGGCTGGTGCAGAAAACCCCCGAACGGCTCATTGGGGACAACGCGTACGAATCCGACCAGCTCGATGCGGAGCTCGCGCAGCGCGGCATCGAACTCATCGCGCCTCACCGCCGCAACCGCACGCGCCGGACGCAGGATGGGCCGCCCGCTCCGCCGGTATCGACGTCGATGGAAGATGGAACGGCTGTTTGCGTGGCTGCAGAACTATCGACGGATCGTCGTGCGGTACGAACGCTACCCGGAGAATTTCCTGGGCATGTTGCACCTTGCTTATTGGTTGATCTTGCTGCGGGTGTTTATGAGATGACTTCTAATCCGAGATAGACTCTCGAATCGCGAAGAACAGATTTGTCTCAGGACTCTGTCCGTCGAATTTGTCTCAGGACTCTGTCCGTCCGAAGGGTACGGCTGACCCGAGCGCGACCAATGCCCCCTATCGTATGCTGATCACCATGGTCGTGTTGACGTTGGGATGACCAAGGGCATCCGCCTGGGAAGGTGATGGACATGACAGAAGACACGATTGACGAGGTGGTTGCTCCCATCTCAGTCCGCGACTTGGTGCGTGCCCAACTCGGACTTGATGACGACCCCTGGGAACTCGCGCTGGTGCAGCGCGACCTCGTCTGGAAGCAGGACCGGATGGTCGGACTCCTCGACTCACTGCTTGCCGGCTACCCGATCGGCTCACTACTCCTCTGCCGTGTCGAGCAGGAGATCGATGTGCGCCAGCTTGGTACTGCCCAGGGGCAGGAGCGGCGCGTACAAGCGGGGACCCCGCAGTTGGTCGATGGCCAGCAGCGCGTCTACGCGCTGTTCTCCATTTTCACCGGAAAAGGCCACGGGCGCTTTTATCTCAGCCTCACTAAGGACTGGGATCGAAGCCTCAACTACATCGAGTGGCGGCCACGAGTCGAAGAGGCTGACGCTGACGACGAGCCACGCGCCGACGACGACGACGAGGAGCCAATCCCGCCGGACTACGTCGACCTTTCGAAGTGGGCTAGCGTCGCAGACGAGGTGTGCGACACCCTCTCGGAAACGACTCTGGCCAAGTTCGTCGCCATCTTGACGAATGGGCTCGCACTTCCATCCGAAACCGACGCGCGAACAGCCATCCTCCGTCGATTGCTGCGCCTCTGCCAAGCGTGGCGCGAGAAGCGCATCCCGGTCATCACCGCGACCGTTGAGGGCCCGGAAGACATCCTCGAGGTCTTCACCCGCGTCAATCGCGGTGGCGCCCAGGTGAGTGGCAACGACCTGTACTTCGCCGTAGTGAAGACGTTCTGGCACGACACGTCCGTGAATGAAGACACCTCCATCACCGCCAAGGGGGCGCTCAGCAAAGTGGTGACGGCGTCTCGCCGGTTTCTCGACACGTGGGGTGCGCTCAGCCTCGTCTCGCGGCTCGCTTTGGTGGGCTTGCGCGAGGGCGACATGGTGCCGCTGAAGATCGACCGACTCTCGCGAGCGAACAAGGTTCATATCATAAGAGCCCTGAGGGTCGTCGCCCCCATCGTGGCGAAGCGGATCGAGCTGTTCACTGACGTGCTGCGAAAGAACTCCACGCTCAAGCAGGGCTTGCGGTATGTCCACCGGCTGCTGTGGGAGGATGTGTTCGCGTGGGTGGTCGCCTCCAACAGGTCCGATTCGGAGAAGTGGTCGGCGGAAGATGTGCCCCCCGTGGAGACCTACCTCTTGGGTGCGTCGCTCTTCTCATATCCCCAGATTCTCGGCGACCCATACCGCCGCGATGCCTTTGCTGTTGCGCTCGCGGCCGGGGCTGATCACGAGGCGTTCCCGACATCCAGGCTATTGGCGGTTGCCAGGAACCGGGGCGAAGACCTTCGCCGTGGACGGAGCGTTGTGCTGCCGTCAACTGCGCTGGTGGAGATCGCGAAGCGCAATAGCAATCTGGTGATCGCTGTAGCCCAAGGCCTCGATGACGAAGTCGCGGGCCTCGACTGGGACCACATCCTCGCCGCCGACTGGAAGGGCAGGAAGTTCCGACTGCCGCGCGGCTCAGGGCGTCGATACCGAGAAGAGGCGGCCCACTTCAACGACCCCGGAAACTTCTGGCAGATTGACCTCGTGGCCAATCGCACGTTGCAGGAGGCGTTCCCCGCCAAGAAGTTCGCGACGCTGGAGGCGTGGCCTGCGGACGGCTTGGGCCGCGTCGCACCGTCGCGCTACTCCGGTATCGAGCAGCCGGAGCAACTTGAGGAGTTCAAGACGATCGGCAACCTCCTTGAGGCAGACAAGGTCGAGGAGGCGGCTCCGCGCTTTGCCGCCTTGGTACAGAGCCGGAACAAGTGGCTCGCCGAGCGGCTCGTGAACTGGCCGAGCTCGCCGCCCATCACCTTGTTCGCGTCCGACAGGGCAGTCCCTCCTGAGGATGTGCCGCGCATCCCGGATACTGTGTCACTTATCCTCGGCGTCGACGACATCAGGGCGGCCCTTGCCGAGTCCCGAGCGAAGGTTCGTGCGCAGGTTGATAAGGCCAAGGCCGACGTCGAAGTCCTCCTCGGCATGGCGTCGCCATGGGCGGGACAGGCAGCGAAGCTTGACTGGGTGCTCAGGGAGGTCACCAAGCGGCATGCGAGGATTAGCGGTGAAGGGTTTGGATGGTGGGTGGAGCGTAACCCAGAACGTCAGACGCTGGCGAGGTCGGTTCCGCTTCTTCCACTCGAAAGCAGGGACCACTTCAGGCTCATCGTGACCGGACTCGGCACCGGTGACGGGCGCAGCCCGTTCCGGGTTCGGGTGAAAGCGGATAGCCCTGGGTTCGCGACCATCCGTAAGCGCTTGGTTGACGCAGGTGAGTTCGAGCTGGCCGATGTGGACGGCGGCATCGAGATCTCGATTCAAACGCGTCCTGAGCTGGACTGGGGCGAGATGCGGGACAAGGTGGACCGCCAGGTCACTCGCTTCCGTGCCGTTGCCGAGGCGGCCGACGAGGTTCCGCGAGCAACAGTGCCTGCGAATCTGTAGATTATCCCTTTCGTTGTGACGCCGGAGACGCTGATCCGCTGGCACAGAAAAGGATTCCGACCTGGCCAGCGCCCAGCATTGGTCGCAACGACGGACCTAAGGTGCGTAGCCAGGTCTGATCCACGGCTCGAGATATGACAGCAGCGTGGCGTGCAACTTACCGAGATCCACCTCGCCCTTGGGGACGTATGAGCCGGCATAGATGTCCACCCAATGGAAGTCGTCCACCTTCCTCAGCTTGGCCGCTAGTTCCGAGAACGTCGTTGACGCTTCGATCGACAACGCGCTGAGCGTGCCGTCTGGAAACCGATTGTGTAAACGACACTCAAGACGATTTTCCACGCACTGGAAGAGGGCGCAATCCAGCGGGCGCACCGGCCTCGTGTCAGCGGAGTCTCGTGCGGTGCCGGAGGACACGTACAAGTGCACTTTGGCAATCTCCCCGGTCAGCCGCGCCAAGGTGTTGGCGAACTGCTCTGGGCCGTGCCCGTCGATGAGTTGGTGCCAGACCCATGCCGGTCCGAGCCGTTCATCCGCGTGTGGCTTAGGATTGCCAATCTGGAACGCCGCGGGGCCGAACCCCTTTTCGAAGTTCACGCCTACGAATAGCGACCCCAATTCAATCAAGTCGTCGTTTCGGCCCACCAGGAGTTTCCGGGGGTCGTCTTTATCCAGCGAGAACACGAATTTACCGTCGGCATAAGCTGGGTTCCGGCCAGAGGGTGTGAGCCACCATAGCGTGGTCCTCGGCTCGTGTCGGTTCCATGGCAGTAACGAGAGATCACGTTTGCTGTAGATGTGTGTTCGCACCGCGTGCGCCATTTCGTCTGGTGATTGGATCTGCATCATGACCTCATAAGCGAGCCGCCGGTAACGCGAGGGGCACGGCTGGCCTGGCGTGCAGCGGGTCTGGAGCGTTTACCTCGACGTTCTGAGGTCGACAAACGGTAGGATGTGGTGGATTCCTGCCGTCCTCCGTCACTTCTTTTTGCGTGAGCGACCGCCAGCATTCGTTGCAGGACGCCGCGATGCGGCAACGGCCCGGGACTGCACTGATCCCCCGCCCTTCTGCCTGACCCAACGAGCCTTCTGCGCCTGGGAGATTCGCTTCCGCGCAGCCGTTGACATTTTGCGAGGGCCACGAGCCCGGCGGCCAGGTTTCTTGTCGCCGGCACGGAAGGGGCCGACGTCCGGTGCTTCGGTCGCGGCTACTGCGGCTGTGGCCTGACCTTCCCGTCGTCTCGCCGCCCAATACTTCCTCATGCGCGCACCGACCGCCTTGCGGGCTTTCGCCGACATCTTCCAGCGGCGACGAGCGCGCTTAGCCGTTTGACCAGCGGCGGCACCGTCGGTCGAGTCGAATCCCCGCCCTTTCCCCCGAAGCTCGGGGAAGTGGCGAAAGATAGCCTTGGCTTCTTCAGCGATTTCCAATAGCCGTTGCTCGGCACCTTTCAGGGCCCATCCTCTGACTTCGTCAGTCTCCACTTCGATACTCCTCACGTTGAACATACACCCATATGAGCCGCTCCAGGAAATGCTGGCGTCGGCAAGACCCGCTGTTGGTTAAGTTGACGACCCTCGGCATGAGGTCCTCTACAACTTGAGAGGAGGCTGCTAGCTGTGGGTGCGTCGCGGGCTCTGCGGACCCGCTCGGCCGCTACGTGAACCATACCGCGCCGCCAATTGATTTGTGCGTAACGGTGCTCGTGACCAATGCTCGCCGATCGACTGCGTGAACTCCGGCCGCACCAATTTCGCCCGGCTTACGAGTCGTCCGCCTTCGTCGCGCCGCACATAGAGGCCCTCAGCGGGACCTGAACCTAGCTTCGATGTTCCCAGGCATTGCCTGATGCCATGGACGTCGAAGCGGCCCCTTCCCAGCTCTGGCACCTTTGCAAGGCCGATCTGCCCGGCGAGTTCGTTGCGTCTGGACGTGCTCCAGAACTCGCGCTGCTCGAGGTCGTAGACATCGAACACGAGGAACCAATCGGGCAGCTCGTCGTACCGGATGCTGTGCACGGCATAACACCATTCGCCGAAAAGCACCAGGTCAGGAAAGATGGCGTTGGCTATAAGTTCGCGCCTTGGTTCGATCCAACGAAAAAGCGGCCTGAACTGCGGATGGCTATTTTCCAGGGAGATGTACGAGCCGCGATTATACGGCAGGATGTTCCCATTCTCGTCAACCGACAGTCCGAGGTTCGCACCGTCCACCTTTTCCTCGACGACGACCTCGTTTTGTAGTAGTTCATGTGCCTCGGCTCGCGATAACACTTTGTCATCGCGGGGCGCGCCTGGTCCGAGCCACTCCAGGTGCGGAGTGTGGGGAAACCGGAAGAGGGCCGTCACACACGCACCGCACTGCATTCGCGCAACCACGCTTCGATGATATTAATAACCTCGATGCCGGAGAGGCGGAGCTGTTCTTCAATCTTCAGCCAGTCGGAATCGGCAGCGTTCACGATCGAGATGTCGTCCGGATCCGTCAAAGCCGCAGCCACGAACATACGGTCGGACCTATCACAACAATCGAAGGTTGAAGGCACAATGGCGGCATCCTCTCTCCAGTCGATGGACACATACCGTGCTGTTTGCATCTTGTGCAACACGACTTGCAGACCGTAGTCCTGATCTGTCAGTTTGTTCGTGTACTCCTTATAGATCGCAAACAGGTTGTCCAGCACAAGCGAGCGGGACTCATCAGCATTGAAGTCCGAAAGCCAGTTGAGAACTGCCTTTCGTTGTGGTGCCGGAACGTGAGTGTCTCGAAAAGGCGAAACGTCATGCGCTGCGCTTGCCACCAACAAGACGTTGGTATCGATTACGTGAGAGTTCATGGCAGCACCTCTTCGCGTCGCTCCGACAAACGCTGCAACATTTTGCGCGCCTGTCGTTCGGTCTCGCCCACTGCATCCCCGAAAAAGTGCTTAGGCCAGTTACTGACACGACCGAACTCGTCAACCTCCAGCTGCTGAAGTCTAGCGTCTCCGGCCTGATCCTGATCCACGAAGTACAATCGGCAATCGCTCTCCCTCAGGCGTTGGTCGGCGATCAACGTCTGCAGACGGCGGAACAAATGCTCCGAATGGGTTTCGACGAGAAACTGAACGTCTCGCTCCTTTGAAACTTCAACCAACAGCTCAGCGAGACACCCCTGCGCGCGTGGGTGAAGATGGATTTCCGGCTCTTCGGCAATGATGACCGATCCACGTGGGACAAAATAGGCAAGAACCAGAATAGGCAGCACCTGAGATACGCCAAACCCGACGTCCATCACGTTTACGGTAACGCCACCTCGCTCAACGACTACCTCGTAGTGTCGGGATTTTCCTTGGCGTTGAAGGCGAAGGCTCTTAGCAACGCCTAACCGCCCGAGCCAGTCCGAGACACGGTCCACCAACCAGCCTCGGCCCCCTTCCCGTCCCGTTCTTCTCCGCTGCCAGGAGTTGTCGCTGGCCAGAAGAGCCTGGGCAGCGAATTCACCACGTTTTCCCAGGTTTACGGGCTCAACCCCGCTCCACAAATACGTTCGCTCCGGGCGTTCGCGCAGGGGTCCAAGGTATGCGATATGCTCCACGAACTGCCTCAAACGGAGGGAAAGGTCCTGCACCTCGGGGCCGACCGAACCGAGCGCGGAGACGGCCTCCGGCGAGAATGAGAGGGAACGGATCGGTTGGAAGTTGCGGCGTGAATCCGCCCTGCCTTGAGACGACTTCCCGGAGTACCCCGGTGCTCGGAGGCGATATCCACCTCGCGTCTGACGAACAGCCGCGTACTCCCTATCGCCGCACCGCAGCAGCATCTGCTTTACCGCCGGACTGCCGTGGACGCGAGAGTATGTGACCTCATACTCGAGAGACGAATCCGCAGCCTCGCCACACGTCTTCAACGAGAGACCCAGGCCCAATTGAAGCTTCGGATCATGGCGGTGAATCAGCGATTCATACGTGCCGAGGTCAACGAGATCGTCCGGACGTCCACCAAGGTTCAGGTCGAGTCGGGCGTCACTCTCGAACGTCTGCTTCAGCAAAAGTGGTAATTGGAGCAGCGACGTCTTCCCGGCGGAATTTGGGCCGAGGAAGAGGGTCACGGGCGCCAGCTCAACACCTGCTTCCCATAACTGCTCGCCCCAGGTCTTGAGGTTTCTTACGCGCAGATTCATCAACATTTGGACTCCTACCGTCGGCCTCTCCTGCGCTGGTCTATCCGCCTTCGCCGATCGACACCCAACGGGTCACGAACGAACGTTGCGCAGGTCGATGGTCATGTCATCTCGACCTCACTCAGGTAGCCTGAAGCGGTTGCTTCTCTTACGGGGTCCTCGGCTTCTTCCTCAGACCGCCACAATCCCCCACGGAACGCAAACCTAGCCGCTGCACGTACCGGGTTCCGAAGAGGGATCACCTGGAGCTCGCCTCCGCACGTCTCGACGACGTAGAGCCAGTAGTCAAAAGTCGCCGCTTTGCGCTCGCCCTCGTCAACCCGCTGGGCTAAAGCGTCCTTCATCTGCCGATCCGACAGTTCCACGATCTCGTCACCGGTCCACAGCGTTCCTTTTCCTTTCACCTCAATCCGGCGTACGAGAGTCCGATCTGGATGCCCAAGGGGGTGCGAGTAGCTGTCGACGTCGAAGCCTGCCTGCCCCTTTGCGGCGGCCTCGGGAAATCTTCCCCGTGCCTTCTCGTAATCGAGAACCGCCTGCCGGTACCTCTCGTCGTCTGCGAAGGTCCTTTTCGGCCGATCGTCTTCCTTGTCGTCCTCTTCTTCGGGTTCCGCCTCCGCACTCAATCCCTCGGCTATCTGCCGCTCAACGTTCCTTAGCTGCTGCCTCAGTTCCTTTCGCTTCTCCTGGAGCCAGTTGTGTTGTGCGTCCTTCTGCTTGTGTGTGTGGCTCGGACTCGCATGCTTTGCTGCGGGTTGCTTTTGGCCGGCTTGGGCCTCCGGATTGGCTGGCGGACCATCCTTAGGCACAGTCGTGTCGGTCGGTGCGGTTTCCGGTGGTTCTGTGACTTCTTCGGAATCTGCCTCCGGCGGCTTGGGGGGCTCGGGTCCCTCTGGGGCCTCGGGCATTCTGTCGATTCGAGCCAGGAGACCGGTGAGACGGGAGCCAAGAGCGTACCCGTCGCGCCGAAGAGCGATGCCCCAATGCTCGATGAGCGCTTGGGCTAGATCCGGCGCAAAGTCCAGTGGCTCACCAACGACGTATGCCTGAACTGCGGTTATCGCGACGGGCGAGTCCACAACGTCAATTTCTTCGTCGTCCTTCAGCAAACGCCGCTTGATCGTGCCAACGCTGGTAAGTTCCAGCGCCGGAGGCCGGTCCTTGTGTCCATCGCCGTCATCTGCTCCAATGAACTGTTCCCAAAATCGATCTTGAGCAAGTGCAAAACCCAGCCGCCATGTCTCCGGGGTGGTGACACCATCGATAAACTTCTGGACTTCAAGCCGGTATCGATGTGACGCCAGTTGCAGCCCAATGAGAGCACACGTCTGGCGGCGGTTCTCATCGTCCTCGCCCAGATGACCTGGCGTCGCCAGGAGCACGTGAGCATCTGCGGCTAACAGATCACGCTCGGCAATGCCGAGATCGTTTAAGAAGACGTCCTCCGTTACCCGCACCCAGCGTCTGGCTGTGACGAAGACCTTCGCCTGCCCTCGAAGAGACGCTCTCAGGGTCTCCGATTCTCGGGCGTACTGGTACGCGCGCGGCAAGACCAGCCGCACAGTGTCCGCATCCGGCTCGTGCGCCCATACCCAGGACAGGAAATCTGCTGCTTGATCAGGGGTTGTAGCTTCCGGCACGGTCACTACAGAAAGCACCTCCTGCAGAACAGCCTGTTCAGGGCCCGCTTCGGGGTAGTCATCACACGGGCATACCCAGTCGCCGAGGGTGCTGCGCCGGCTCTTGCGCACAAGGCGGCGCGCTCCCACCCGCCGACATCCATCGGGTGTCTGATGCTCACCGGGGAGCGCGAACAGAGGTGCGTCGTTCAGAACCGAGCGAAGAAGGTCAGTTCTGGTGCGGTCGTCCCGCGCCTCGCGGATGGCGTCGCGAGTCAATCCGCTCAAAGCCGCCCACGACGCAGTCGGTCCAAGACCTCTGAGCCGGTCGATGGCAGGCGCGCTAGGAATACCCTTACCGAACTCGATGCCGAGTTGCGCGGCAAGCGTGGCGAATCTTTCCACCAAGTGCGCAACGGGTGCATCCGGACGGCAAACGTCGGCAGCGACAAGGATGTTCCGCGGCAGGTACGGGCCCTTCCCAGTCTGGTCAAACAGCCACGGCCGGTCCCTTAATGCGGTCAGCCAGAGTGCACCTCTGGGCAGGGTGCACGAAGATGTACTGCCGGAACCGTAGCGAATGTACACGATCGATGGGTGGCACCACTTTTCAAAGTAAGCAGGTTGCTCAACCATCCATTGCTGCAATGCGTAAGCGCCGGCCTGACTCGGCTGGCTGATGACGTTCTCAACCAGTTCCGGCCATCTGGTATCGACCGTGTAAAAGGTATTGGAGTCAATCTGCAAGCCGCCCCACGGCGCTACTCCGTAAGTGACACGCAGCGAGGGCAACTGGCCCGCTGACGCGAGATCGTCTCTTCCGGCTGTAGTCTTGACGAGGAGCACGACCGGCCTTCCACGGGGACTCGGGCTCTGACTCTCGAAGAAAGCGCGCCATTCAGCATCGGTCGCATCTGAAATGGCGGTCAAGTAGGTGGCCGACACTACCGGTACGTCTGGGAAAAGGGCACGCCTGTAGCTGCCGCTATAAGGGTCCGCAAGCAGTGTTCCGTCAATCGGCAGTAGCTGTTCGCACTCATTCGCAATTGCGAGCACTTTTGGAATCATTCGAGTGAGCGTCTTCTGACGACGAACGAGATCCGTGAATTCGACCACGAGATCGCGCTCGGATGGCGTGAGCGCCACAGGTATGCTTGCCCACCAGCGCGAGGCGACGCTTTCAAGGCTAGGACTCTCGAGGGGCTCCAGATAACGGCTTGCTGCCGGGTCGCGCCGCAGGACCTGGTCGGTCTTCCAATCGAGTAGTTGGTCGCCTGTACCGGCGAACGGTTCTAGGGCTCCTGATACGTTCGGAACGGGGCTGAGGATACCCCAGTTGGGGGGGTACCGGCGCACCTCATTTCGCGTGCGCCAATCACCATCTGCGACGGGTAGGCAGCGAAGGCCGGTTGTGGCCCAAGCCGCATCTGCATCGAGGTCGCCAAGTGCGCCGACGAGTCGAGTATAGGCCGCACCGGCCGCCTGTCCAGAGCTGGCATACCACTGTCCGACTTTGCCTGGTGCCCACTCCGCCTGGAGCTCGCCCGGAGTCAGGCGAGGGAGGAGTCCCATATCGTCAAGAAAGGTAGTGGCCCGTGGTCCGAGTGTTCCAGGAGCGACGATCCTCGGACCGAATAGGCTTGCGGACGGTCCATTCTCCCCCTCGGTGCAACGCTGCAGCGCAGTCGGTAGCCTCCTCGCTTCCGTTGGCTTTGCGAAGTCGATTGTGTTATCAGGCAGCTCACACGGTACGAACCTGCAATCGCGGAGCAGCGAACGTAGCTCCTCAGCGACCTCGCCCGCCCGGAGGGCGGAATCGATTTCCGTATTCTCGCTGGATCCAGGCAGTGCCCCGTACCCCGCTGACCAGGATTGCGCCTCATCTGTCTCATCAGATGTGAGCCAGTCAAGATACGCCTTTAGAAGACACGGCACCTGCGCGAGGATCTCTTGCTGCCACGGATCTCCTGATATTCGCATCGGCTCTCGCCGGGAGATGTCGAGAAGCCACTCTGCCTGCATGTGCAGTCCGAGGCACGTCGTCTGACCAGTGGGCACCAGGCTGAAGCACTGACCGCGATTCACGGTGAGGGGCGACCCGTCCGACGACAGTTCGCAGAAGAGGATGACGTTTCGAGCACGCCGAGCCTTGAGGAGAACGGACTCTCTCTCTTCTTGAGCCGGCTGGATCTGCCGGTGCTGGAGGAATCGAAGCACGGCCATCTCGGAGGGCTGGTAGCTCTTTACGAACAACAACCACGAGCGACGGCTCTCGTCTCGAGCCTCTGCCTCGACGTGTACCCTACTCGCGTCTCCATCTTTGATGGGCACCTCGCGAGTGCACAGCCTCCAGGCCTGCCCCTCCACCTCGATCTCCGACACCTGATTCCAGGCCAGGAGCGGAAGCAGGGCCTGACCCTCGCGGAGAAGCTGTGTCAGATCATCGCAAGACGTTCCGTCGCTCACCCGGTGGCTCATGTCAAAACGGCACGTAAAGCCCTCGCTTGGGGGTCCCGCATCCGCAACCCAGGTTGGGAGAACGGCTCCTATCCACTGCCGGACGCCGAACATCTCATCAGACGGAACACTTAGCTGGAACTTCCACTCACCTGACGAGACGACCACCTTCTCGTAGGCCTTGAAAACCGACTTGAATCCGACTCCCATAAAGCCGACTGTGTTGGTGCTTTTAGTTGAAACCCCTCGCGTGCACAGCGCACGAACGTCCGCCGGCGTGAATCGGTTGCCGTTGTGCTCGAACCGGAGGCCCTCCTCAGGTCCCGTGGCGAACCTAAGCCGGGTAGCCTTGGTATCGATGGCGTTCTGGACGAGCTCGGCGAGGTAGATCCACGGCAGAGGGAAAACGACCTGGAGGTCTTTGAGGGCGCCGCGCCCTCGGTCATCGCGATAGAACTCCTCGTTGTCAGTGCGTAGTCGTTCGACGAACTCCACAGGGGTCATCAAGGAATCCCTCAGTCAGGAAGCCGGTTGGCCTCGATCAGATTCGTCTAGTGGTGTCTCCCACTAACAGTACATGAGCGAGTTCCGCAATGACGCGAACCTCACCCTCGTCCTTCGGCGTCAGCACAATCGAGTCGAAGTCGGGGTTCAGCGGCTTCAGTACCACCTTCATGTGCCGCCAGGAGTCGTTGGCATCGAGTTCCTTCTCGCTCGTATACACTTTCAGCGTGTAGTGCCCGCTCGTCATCGGGTCGTCGATCCCCGAGTGCCACACGAGCAGGCGCCGGCCCTGGCGCGAACCGGCACGCGGCGGCCGGAAGAGGCAGTAGGCACCGTCGGGGATCTCGGGTTCCATCGACTTACCGTGCACCCTGGCGACGAACATGCCCGCGTCGAAGGCCGGATGGTTATCCCACGTGATCCACTCCGATGCCCACTCGGCGAGCTCGTCGAAGCCCCCCTGCTCTTCGCTGAACCGGCCGGCTGCCGCGCGCAGGCTGGTGAGGGGCACGCATGTCAGGAAGCGCTCTGATGCCTTGGGTGTCACCTCGCGAAAGGGCAGGGCGCTGCTGCCGGAGGCTTCCGCATGGGCGAGGATCATTGAGCGCAGGGCCGCCACCTGGTCGCAGTAGACGAACGCCCATGTGCCATGACGCCCAGTGTTGTTGATGGCCTCCACCCATTTGGCCGCACCGGCATTCTTGGCCGAGACCTGATTGGGATCGTGGATCAGGCCGGCGAGGCCCTTGATCTCGAGGACGAGCATCTTGCCGCCGCGGAGTCGAACCACGAAGTCCGGCTCGTAGCGCATCGGCGCATCCTGGTACCGGTAGGGGATGGTCATTCCGATCTTGCGGCTGTTCGGCACGAAGCAATCCACACAATCGAGGTCCTCGAGCACCTCGATGGCTCTCGTTTCATCCTCGCTACGCGTAATGGCGGCGTTGAGGTGGCTTCTTGTCAGCCGAACGATCGGCCTCGTTGTTTGGTCCTCCACGCCGTCAGTCGTGACGAACGGCTCGTATCGGTTGAGGACCGGCACCAGGGGATGGTTCTTCGTGGCTACGGCGGCAGTGATGCCCTCGCGCACGATCTCGCGTACGCGTTGGGCATACACTTCCAGCGCTAACTCACGGAAATCGACGCCTGGCGCGAAGTGGACCTTCTGCCGTACGTACTGCTGCAGGATTCTCACGACGTCCGGGAAGATCTGATGCCGCGCCAGGCCCTTCGCCTTTGCTGCCTCGGCGTTCGGGCCGGTTGCGCCGGAAACAAGGTCTTCAACGATGAGCTGCGCAATACGGAAGATCACCTGCTGCGGACGGACGGTGCTGTAGTACTCCTCGCGCGTCTGAGGCACGAAATCCCCGGTCACCAGCGGGGTAGGGTCGTCGTGATACCCGCGCGTCGGCGTCAGGAATACCGTAGTCGGCTCTTCTTTGACGTCGACGTCCGGCAATGCGTCCACGTCGCACTGGATCCCGCTCTCCCGAACATCGTAGGTGTAGCTCTCGACCACCGGGAAGCGGATCTCAAACGCTGCGCGTTCTTTGACCGTGAAGATGCGGTGGTAGACGGGGTCAGTCGTCTTCTGGTCCTTGGGACGCCCTTTGAAGGGAATCAGCGAGAACGGGATGCCGTATACGTCGACGTACTCTGGCGGCAGCAGACCGGTCTCCGGGTCCACGTTGTAGTTCATCCGCCGGAGCCCGCGTCCGACCACCTGCTCGCACAGCAACTGGCTGTCAAACGCACGGACGCCGAGGATGTGCGTGACGCTGTTGGCGTCCCACCCTTCTGTGAGCATCGAGACTGAGACAACGCAGCGCACCTGCTCCCCGGGGCCGCCGCGTTTGCCCACGGTGGCGATTAACTCTCGCAACGCTTTGGCGGCCTCGTCCTTGGTTTCCCCTTGCTCAGTCTCGATCTTCGCGAGGAGTTTAGTATCGATTCGGACGGTCCGCTTGACGCCCGGCTCGTTGCGGAACTCCTCCAGCACCTCGCTGTCGCCGTACACGACCTTCTCCACCTGAATCTTGTCGTCCGAGTCGTCGGCGCTGTCGATCGTTTGCTCGCCGCTGATCTTCTGGTAGAACACATCAGCGATATCCGTGCTGTCGCAGACGACGATCATGACAGGCGGCACGAAGTGATTGTCGCCGCTGTCGCTCCTGATTCGCTCGAACCGCTCCCTCCACTGGCTGGCCAGCGTCAGCAGCGCACCTTGCGCGTGCCTGTAGACTGCGTCCGCCTTCGGGCGCTTTCCCACGCGCTCGTGCGGTTTCAGCTCCTCCGAAACGTTCCGCCACAGCCGGAAGTACTTCGGCAGCGGCAGGCCCGCCTCGTCCTTCTTCGCCGTGTCGTCGGCGACGGGAAGACGTGGAATCTTGACGATGCCGCACTCGATGGCATCGACCAGACCGAAATCGGTGACGAGCCAGGGGAAGGGGCTTCCTTGCGGGTAGCCGCTGTTCGACAGGTAGAACGGCGTGGCGGAGAGGTCCACGCACGCGAGAATTCCCGCCCGGAGCCGTCCCGCGTCGTCCTTGCCGAGGAGACCGCTGTTGTTGATCCGGTCGAGACCGGCCAGCCAGACGCGGGCCTCCTCCTGTTCGTCTTTGAGACGGTCGCGTTCTTCTTTCGTCAGGTCCTTCAGTGCTTCGTCGCCTGAGCCGGCTGGATTAGGGCGCCAGCAGTGATGCCCCTCGTCGTTCAGCACGAGGATGGGAAGCCGCGCTGCCAGCTCCCCTAAACGATCCTTCGTAAACGCGTCAGGTGTCTCCTCGCCTTTCTGCACGACTCGGTAGCTCGCGTCGCCCTCGCGGTTCTCGCTCTTGAGGGCCAGCGCGTGCCAGTTGGTGATCAGGATCTTCCCCGTGCCGAGGTGGTCGCGGTACTTGGTCGGGATCAAGTCGAAGTAGTTGTAGGAGTTCCAGGGATGGTCCGGCCGCAACACTTGGAGGCGCTCTTTTACAGTGAGGTTCGGCGCGCAGACGAGCACCGCATTGGGGAATTGCGCGCTCGCCGGGTTGCGCGCCCGGTTCACGAAGGCCCACGTGATGAGCATCGCCATCACGGCCGTCTTGCCCGCGCCGGTAGCCATCTTGCAGCCGAGTCGCCGCAACGGCAGATCCTCCGCATTTCCGTTACGGTCAACCAGGCGCGGCCAGTTCGCGTCGTCCACGGCCGCAAACGGCGGGCGATCGCCGGCGAGGAGAGTCGCGAGAAGCACCGGATCGACCTCGAACGTCTTGTAGCCGCTCGCTGCGAGGCGACCGGTGAGGCCCAGTTCCAAGAGGTAGATCAGCGTTTCAACTGCTTCGATCTGACAGAAGAACAGCCGGCGGGGCGCCACACGGTCCGAGCGCGTCCAGTAGGTGAGCAGGTCGCGCGTAACGCCCGATGCACCTCGATAGCCGACCGACCGCCACCTGGTCACGTCCGCGCGCAACCGGTTGACCAGCTCGATGTCGTCGCGCTCCTCCTCGGCCAGCAGGTCCTGCTGCCCGGAGCCCACCTTCTTCGTGGTGTACCAGTAGCTGGCCTGGCGACGGCCGTTTGCGGGCTCGGGCACGCCTCCGCGGTAAATCCAATGCCGCGTGGGCTCCGTATACGGTGAGTTCAGGATCGGCTCTGGAACGGCCTGTGTCGGTCGCCAGTCTGCGGGGGCTTCCTGTGTCCGCGGTCGTTTGGCCATCGTCCTATTCCAATTTCCGGATTGCCATCACCTCGTTGCCACGCGGGTCGATAACCTTGACGGCAATCCGTCCGTACTTGCCCTTAGGGAACGGGAGCGACTTCGTGCCTTTCAAGCGCTCGAATGCCTCGGCATCTGCGCTACTGCCAAGCGCCTTCGCGATCTTGTCCCATGCGTTCTGGTCTGGGAAGAAGGCCTGCGTGATGCAGAAGCAACGGCCGTCGAAGTCGCCGTCTAGGAACCAGGCGGCTACCTTCTCGGCGCCCGACGAGCGGACTGTATTGTCCAGTGGGTTGTAGATGTCCACACCTTTTAACGTGCAGATCCAGCCCTCCTTCGTTTGGTTAACGGCGACCTCGGGTTGGCCGAAGACGGTGAAGAGTTGGCTGTTGGGCGTGTCCTTGAGCAGCCCTTGCATGGCTTCGTTCAGGTCGGGCCGGATCTGTGCGAGGTGGACCCGCAGCTTCGGATGTCCGGCCTCCTCTACAACCGCGTACGCCTCAGCATCGAAACTAAAGCCCGCAATGACCAGGTCGTCGTATTGCTTCGCGCTTCGGATCGCCTCCTCGACCTGCAAGGCCGTCACAGGGCCATGCTGCGGACCGAAGCTTATGGCCACGGGGGCGCCTTTGTCGCCATCCCCCCCTTCCCAGGCCGCCTCCGCGTGGATCAACGACGCTGAAGCGTCTTCAAACAGCGGCTCAACGCGTGCAAACCGTCGCTGCTTGTTGCCGAGGAACGTTATGCCGTCCCTGCGGAGGTGCTGCACCATCTGCGTCAGGTAAGGCTCCGCGTTGCCGTCGATAACCGGTGCAGGGTTATCGGGTTCAAACCTGTCCGGGGTCGGGTCGAACAGGCCCTCCTCGCCGAACGACAGTTCCTCAGGCCGCACGCCTTCAACGGTGAACGGACCGGTGACACGCACGATTCCTGATACAGCCTCAGGTTTGTCGGCAAGTTCTTCGTTCTCAGCGTTTGCGGAGATGCAGGCGCACACGTCATCCATCTTCTCGCGCCAGGCCAACCTGTAAGCGGTGACCGCCTGCTGAAGAGACTTCGGCCAGTCGGGATCCGTATCGAACGGCACTTCCCATTCTTCCCAGGCAGCCTTCGGCAAATGCCAACGTCGTCGGTCGGCGTCCGTTATTGACCTCTTCCCGTCACGTCGCTGTTTCTCAGCAAGCTTGCCCGCCAGCCTGTGGCGCACTTCAGTCGTCACTTGCCGGATCGCCGCGTTGATGTCCTTTAGCCTCGCAGTCAGGATCGGTTCGTACTTCTTAAAGACCGGATCGAGCCCCGTATTGCGTGCGATGCTCTTGAGCGTGATGTGAGGAACCGTTTTGCACTTGAAAGTGGTCTTGCCGGGCACCTGCCCAGACAAGTCAGTCAGCCATACTCCGTTAGGGTGGCGCTGAGTGTCCTCAACCGTCAATGGGCGGAGCCGATAGTACGGGAACCGGGCCGTCATAAGACGCTGCCTGGCGAGAGACAGTGCGACACGGCTGGTATCGCAAGTGATCCAGCGTCTGCCCCACTGTTCCGCAACGAAGGCCGTAGTTCCTCCTCCGCACGTCGGGTCCAGAACAAGATCTCCAGGACGTGTTGTCATCAGCAGACAACGTTCAATCACTTTTGGAGGTGTTGGAACTACGTAGAGGTTGTCCTGATCTGCTGTGCCCATCGTGTCAGTCCACATGTTGCTGACCGGAACAGCGGCAAAGTCATCGAGCATCAACCGATAATTGACAAATTCCCGAGTAAGGAAGAGACGCTCGGCGCCGATTAACCGTGCCATGCCTTCGGGATTCGTCTTCCAATGTTGATTTGGCTTTGTAAACAGTCGCTTGCCATAGAGATCGAGGGGGACCGGTTCGGAAGATGCACCGGCCGACGTCAATGGCGCCCCGAGGAACGGTCGCGCCCCGTGCGGCAGCGCCGCACCATTTGCTGCCGGCGTGACCACCTGACTCAGTGGCCTCACCTGGCCGTCTGGAAGTAGTACGGAGGTGTAGCGGTCGCCGCTGCCTTCGCCGAGCACCTTCTCATCGAAAAGAGGGTAGTAGCGGAATTCGGCCTTGTCTTTCGCATACCACACGACATAATCACAGATACTCGGAAGTTCCTCGGACTCAAAGCCTCCGGTCTTCTTGAAGGGGATAAGCGCAACCCAGTTGTCCGGCCCGAAGACCGAATCCATGATTGCGCGGACGAGGCCGACATGCCGATCATTGATCTGGAGAAAGACACTGCCGCTATCACAAAGAAGTTCACGTGCTGCTATGAGCCGATCGGTTAGGTACCTGCCATATGAATGCACACCAAGGAGCCATGTGTCCCGGTAGGCTCGAACCATTTCGGGTTCGCGGGTTAAATCTTGGTCTCGGTCTTTGACGTCGCGCTGGCCGATTTGGGGCTGGAAGTTCGACGAGAACTTGATACCGTACGGGGGGTCGATGTAAACCATCTGGACCTTGCCGGCGAGGTTCTCTCGCCTTGCGAGGCTGGTCATCACTTGCAGCGAGTCACCGAGAATCAGCCTGTTGGCCCAATCCACCGGATGCTTGTAGAACTGCACCGCCTGCGCGTACGCCTGCTGCGGGTCGGCGAAGAGATCCCGATTGACATCCTCCCGCGCCAGCACGCGCAGTATGGCTTGCGTGGAGACGCGCTCGTGGATATGCAGCGCAACCGGGTCTACTTCGAAGAACCCTCGCTCGTGCTGTTCCTGCTTGCCGGCCCACTCAAGCCAGGGCTGTTGGTTGCGCAGCGCCTCGGCGACCAATTTCTGCTCCTTTGCCGTCAATGGCCGTCGCCCGGCTTCAGCGATCAACTCCGGCAGCCTGTCGGCCTGACCGGTCGGGTCGAAGCGCAGCTCGGGCACTAGGTGAGGACTGTATCGGTACCGCACCTTTCCGACCTTCGGCACTATGCCCTCGGCCGCGATCTTCGCCGGCGGGATGTTCGTGCGCTTTTGGTCCTTGTGCCGATAGTCGGTCGTCTTCACTCCGTTGTTCTTGGTCTTCTTCGCCATTGCCTGCAGTCTCTCTATCGGCGCGTCAAAGCGATCTCGATCCATGTGATCGAATGCCTGATATCAACTGGGCTTCACGTCGTACCCGAAGAACCTCAATCCCGCATTGGAGTTCCCATTTCGAAATGGATACTTGCCGGGTTCATTGAACGCCACCAACTCCTGAACCGCCGCTCTTCCCAAGCCAAAAACGGTGGTGCTCGCATCTCGGAGCCTGCGCTGAATGGGAATGGCAGGATCCGCGAGGGTGATCAGCGCGTTCCGGATTGCACCCTTCGAGTTGTTTCTGGAGTTGAGCACTTTTCTGATGTTGATCGGATACGAGTGCAGCGCGTTGGTCTGCCGCAGCAGCGTTCGAGTCTCCGTTTTCGTCAGGTTGCGACGGCTCGCGATCGTGAGGAGACGTTGAACAGTACGAGAGTGCTCTCGGCGCCAAGTTGGGCCCTCAACGTCGTTATCCTCGCTCTCGTACCATGTCCTGAACTGCCGCGCGTACTTTCGAATCTCCTGGTTCCGTTCCGAGGTCGAGAGGCGCCTCGGCTTGCGCGTGGTGTACTTTCTGGAAATCCGCTTCGCCTGGTGGTGATACAGGAAGTCGAGCAGGGCGTCCACCTCGAAGTACAGAGGCTGGTTGGGCCAGAGGCGCTGAATCGCGACGTATCTGTGAGCCAGGTCATCGAACTGTTCGACGAAATACTCCCAGTCGCGAAATCTCGTCTCCCCATCCGGCTGGCTGTCTCCGGGATCCTGGTTCGGGTCCCACAGCACTTCAAGGCTGGGCCCGTGGCCGTCGGCCTCCGGATCCCACGTAGGTGCTGTGAACTTCACCTTGGCAGGATCCACAGGTTTGGCTTTCTTCCACCACTGTTCGAACACTACCACAGCAGCCTGGCGATCGGCACTGCGAAGCCGGACTCCTACCTCATAGCGGCGTTCGAACGCCATCTGCGACAGGTTCGCGGAGGTGAGGATGACGGTGTCGTCGGCGATGTAAAGCTTGGCGTGAAGGCCGGTCAGCGACCGGACCGCGCCGAGACTCGAAAACAGCTCCAAAGTCTTGCGGGACGCTCGGCCTGCCGTGACGTCCGTGAGCAGCCTCACGTCCCGGGCCGCTGTTCGCCAGCTCACCCCGAGCACCCTGCGAATGCCCGATCCCCACGGTCCGACGAAGGGCGCCGCGACCCACGCTCGATGCGTGGCTTTGTCCATTGCCGCTCTGACCGTCTGAGCGAGCTTCTCGCCGATCAGGACGTACATCGTGTCCTCCCGGTCACGGCCGGTTACCAACGCAAATTGTTACTGGGGAGATCGCAGCGATCGGCGACAAGTCGCCGCCCCACCGCGCTTTAGTGAAATGATACTCCCAGAGAGGGTCGAAACGACGACGAATGCGCTTCACCCGGCGCTCGGCCGTGAAGTCCGCGCTAGGCCGTCTCGCTGGCGCTGGCTGCACAAATCGCGCGGTACTCGCAGTTTCGGCATCGTGCCGCCTCTGGCAGGGCCAAAAACTGTCCCTGCCGGAGCCTCATGAGTCGGTCGCTCACTCGCTCGGACGCGGCGCGGCAGGCGCTCTCTGAAATGTCGACGGCTCTCCGCGTCCCGTCGCGAAGTTCGTGGAGATAGGCGGCTTGAACTTCTAAGCCTTCACCGCGGCCGGCCACCGTGTACACCCGCAACTGCTCTTGGTACCGATCTTCACGTCCCTCGTCAGCCGCAATCTTGTAGTCGGCTATCGCCAGCGCGCCCAGGCGTCCGCCCTCCTGATCCAGGATGACGTCCGCGCGGCCGGCGACGGTGCCCTCGTCGAGGTGAAGGGCGAAAGGACGTTCCGCCGCCCACACGCGCTGAAGGTCCTGGCTGTACTCGCGCGCATACCGCGCAACCAGCCTGCGCGCCGCCCGCCTCATCGTCTCCCAGGCCTGGGCCGAGGCAAACGGGACGAAAAATTCCCGCACCACCAGCCGGTCGAGCTCATCCGTATCGGGGAGACGGCCGGACGTCCGCACGGTGTCGGCCAGGTGCCGCATTACGTGATGGATGGCCCGCCCGTAGCCCAGTTCCGGAGCGATCTGTGTCTGGAAACCGAGCGCGTTGCCGAGCCGGTAGCGATGGCCGCACTCCTCGAACACGGCGAGGTCGGAGAAAGAGACTTCGAGTGATTCCAGCTCCAGTGGTTTGTGTGATTCGGGCGCGGCCGGCAGGGGAAGCGATGCGACACGGTGAGGCTGATCGCCGGCCACTTCCATCAAGTAGTCGGAGGGCTGAAAGCGGTGGACCTTTCGCTCGAATGCGGAGAGGTACACGATGTCGCGCGCCCGCGTCAGCGCGACGTAGAAGAGCCGACGCTCCTCCGGATCGCCTCCCTCATAACGACGCCTGGCCTCGGTGGAGAACACGCTGTCCGGCAGCAGCCAGTCCTGTGCTTCTCCCGCACGTCGCGAAGGAAAACGGCCTCGAACGAGCGACGGGAGAAAGACGATCGGCCACTCGAGGCCCTTGGCCTGGTGTACGGTGAGGACATCGACTGCGTCGAGGTCAATCGCAGGTTCGCCCTCGAACTCTTCGTACGCATCGCGCGCGTAGTGGAGCAGGTAGTTGTGGAGCGCCCGGAAATAGCCCCGGCCACGATCGTGCCCCGCCTCGAAGCCCTTCGCACCGGCCTTCTCCACGTGCCGGCCACGGCGTTGCACATGCTCGAAATCGCCGAGCACCTCCGAGAAGCGGGCGAGCGCTCCCATGCGCGCCGAACCCGACGGCGATGACAGGTCGGTAGTATGGACGCCAAGCACTCGCAGCAATCGGTAGTAGTCGCCGACGAGATTCACTGGCCTGTGACCCCTGAGCACGAAGGCACGCCAGTCCTTGAGGTACGCGCTCAGCTCGGAAACTGGTCCATCATTGCCGAACACGCGATTCAGGCCGGCGACGATGCGATCGAGGTCGGCTGGCCGGAACTCGCCGAAGCGATCGTCGCGCCAGTCACCGTCCACGAACCACGCGTAGATTTCTGCGATGAATGCCACCTCAGGTTGCAGGAATAGCCCTGTGCGCCCGGCCGCGGTGTACGGAACGTCGCGCGCGCGGAGCGCCTCGATGAGAGGCGGCGCCGACGTACGAACCGACCGGTAGAGCACCGCCATATCGCGATATCGGTACCCCAGCCCCTTCAGGTACCCAACGGTCTCCGCGATGCGCGTTGCTTCTTCGTCATCGGTTTCTGCCGACCATGGCACCACCTCGTTCTTCCCAGGCTCGCGGACGGGCCGCATTTCTTTGGGCAAACGTTCAGGAATCGATCGCGCGAATCTGTTAGCGGCGGAAATGATCGCTGGGCGCGAGCGGCGGTTGTCGTCCAGTTGAACGGTGGCCGAAGCGGGCCGACGCTGCCGGAACGTCAGAATGTTGCGCACGTCGGACCCGCGCCACTGGTAGATCGACTGGTCATCGTCTCCAACGACTGTGAGCTCCACAGGAGGTCGGGCGAGCAGCTCGATGAGACGTTCTTGCGCCGGGTTGATGTCCTGGTATTCGTCCACGAACAGGTAGCGCAGCGGGGCGTGAACGCGAGCGTAGATTGCCGGATCTTCGAGACTCTCGAGCGCGCAGGTAATGAGCAGACCGAACGTCAGAAAGTGAAAACGATCGAGAGCCTGACGGTACGCCGTGTAACAGTCGCCAATCGGTGTTCCCGCGAGCGCGGACGCGGGGATCACCTCGTTGCCGATGACGTCTACCGTTCGCATGAAGTCTCGAATCGGCGCCCAATGCCTCGCCTTCAGGTTTTCTAGCCCCAGACGGTGATACTCCCGCGAGAGGAATCCTGCGTGGCGATGGTCGTCGAGCACGTCGTAGTTGCCGTACCGAGGCACGTGGTCCAGCAGTACTCGGAAGCAGTAAGAGTGGATGGTACCGACGAACATCGGGCCGAGACGGTCACGAAACGCCGGGCCCATGCGCTCCGCCACCCGACGGGTGACGCGCTCCTTCAGCTCAATCGCGGCTCTTTCGGTAAACGTGAAGGCGACAATCGAGGCCGGCTCGGCGCCCTCCGCCACAAGAGCCGCGAGGCGCCGCGATACCGACTCAGTCTTTCCTGAACCGGCGCAGGCAATTACCTGAAGGTCGCCGCCCCGATGGTCCACGACCTGCTGCTGCTGGGGCGAGAGAATCAGCGGTTCCGGCATGGTGGTGGGGCCCGTCCGGATGATAGGGGTTTTCCTTCAACTTCGCCAGACTGTCAGAAAGCTATGCTCTCCACGTCCAACTTGTGCTATTTATTGTGGTATCCCCAGAAAACAAGGCGGCCGCCGGACCAGCTCGGGTCCGACACGCGATCTCGTACCTGAGTGTCGTTGCACATAAGCGGGCATCCATGAACCGAAACAGGGCGGGCGACTCCCATCGCGACACCCGGCGCCGGTTCGAACAATGGGCAAGGAACCCTGGCTGCCAGGCGAACACCCTGTCCGCCGTGCACAACATCTCGATGGCGGACGTAGTAAAGCACGAGGGTGGGCGGGTGACGATGGGCCAGTCGCCATTCGCGATCATGCGCGGGCAGCGGTTCGAGAGGGCCCTGTTCCGAAACGATGGCCAATCTCTCATCGAGGCGCTCAAGCGGGCGGGCGTTCTCCCGACGGCAGGACAAGGTCTCGTCGATCTCCGTTTGCGGCTCAATGGTGGGCCGTGCCACAGTCTCGACGAGTCTCTCGCCAGGACTGCCGATCTGTTGCGGGCCCTGGCCGGCAACCGTCCGCCCAGGAACGCCGCATGGCTCGTCGCGGGCGCAACCGTCCGAATTCCGGGCGGCGTGATGCTGCCGGAGGCGCTACTCGTCCTCGATGCTCTTGTGATTCGTCACGACGAGGCGCCGCGCGGATTAATCGTCGGGGAGATCAAAACATACCCGGACAGGGGCGGGTACACCGATGCCAGGGAACTGGCAACTGCGAGGGCGCAGGCAGGAGTGTACGTGCACGGCCTCGACCTCGTGCTGATCGATCTCGGCATCGCGGAATCGTTCACGGTCTTCAGGAACGGTTTCCTGATCCTGACGCGCCCAGGATTCAACCAGCCTTCTGTAAGAGCGGGTGAGGATCTCCGCTACCAGGCGGAGCGAGCAAAGCGTGGATTCGAGTTGCTCAGGGTTGCGGCTGAGAGGCTGCCGCCGCCGGATGGCGAACGGAGGCTGGACGCCGTCTGCGAAGCGGACATGGATTACTCCGAGACCTGCGTCAGCTTCTGCGATCGCGCTGACACGTGCCGCGACAAGGCGCTCGAACGTGGAGATGGTGCGGTTCTCGGCGACGACGTCGCGCGGTTCCTCGGGTCGGTGCCGCTCCAACGAGCGCTCGAGTTGATGAACGGTGCCACGCCCGTGAGCCCGGCGGAACAGGATCTGGCGCGGCGAATCAAGGACATCGAGAACCTGCGGACACTCGCATGACCGCCGATGAAGTAGTCCGCCGTCTCCGGGCTTTCGAATGCGGGAAGCCCCTTCCTCGGGGCGAGACTTTACGTGTGGCGCGGCTGCCTGACGCGCAGATGATGATCCTCGCGTTCGTCAAGATGGGTGGGGAATCGTCGCCCTGGGGGATCGCCTTCGGGCGCCCGGGCCAACAGCCAGAGATCTTGACGACATCGGAGCCGCGCACACGCGACGATGTGGCCGAGATGGTCGCCAGATTCGGCCCGGCGCTGCTCACACACCTCAATCACCCCAAGTATTCGCCATGGGGGCCGTCGCCGGACGTGCAGGTTCCGGCATTTCAGGTCTGGCTTCCGAACGCCTCGCACCTCGAGATGCTGCATCACCTCGCGTATGCGTACACCTTTACGAAGTTCGGTGCGGCTGCCCGATTCACGCGCTTGAACCAGATCGGGCACGCGTGCGGTTGGCTGTTCCGCGAGGCACAGCGGCCGGGACAGACGATTACCATGGTGGCCACCGAAGCGTTAACCGAGTCGTACACGTTCCCGGCCGAGACAATGCGCCAGGGCCACCTCGGGTTCTTGCTCGCGTGGCTGCAAACGAAGGGTGACCGCCGCGCGAGGGCAAGCGCCGCGGCCAGGGCTGAACAGCAGTCGATGTCCACGCACCTCGATCCCGTGGTGGAGCGCGACGAGTTGTCGTCGGACGTCGAGATGTACAACGAGGCACGAAGCTCGGGTAACTCCGACCGGCTCGGGCTCGCAGCACGGCGCATTCGCAAGGTGCTCACCGAGGAGCTCGAACGCCGTTATCGATTGACCGAGCAGGCGATAGCGGCGTTGAAGGGAGACCGCAGACGGGAGAACCTCGGTCTCCAGGTTCTCGTGAGGGCTTCTCTCGACGAGCACCGCCTTCAGTACAGACGCATCGAGCGGGAGATAGACGATAAAGAGGACGGACCCGCCTTTCGTCCATCAGCGGAAACAGATAGGTACCCGCCGGCTGCCGCTTCGCGCTTCTACGTGCATGAAGCGTCACAGGAGCTGCGAGATCAACTCCTTGTTCACGACGACCGGGAACTTCAGGCCGAACTCGTAGCCGCAGGCGAGGCGATTGCGGGGACGATCATTGACGTACGGGATGAGGGGGACGGGAAGAAGACGATTCCAGTATGGATTGTCGAAAGCAACGGTGAACTGCCGCTGCGTCTGCACGACGATTCGACCCTCTGCGTCGTCGGCCTGCGCGATCGCCACGTGCGCATTCGCAGCATTGAGCGGGCGGGGGACATGCGTTACCGATTCGAACTGGTCGTCACGAAACTGGTGACCGTCCCCCGCAACGATGAGGGTTCCGTTTTACCCGCGAACAGCCAGAGACTGAAACGCAAGCGCGTTGTGCTCGTCAAGCCGTCAATGGACCAGATTGCGCGGCGACGCAGCTTCCTCGTCTGGAAACGGGATGTTCCCGGGGCTTGGCTGACGCATCGCGTGCCGAAGGTACCCGCGGCCGATCTGCCGGCGGAGGTGGGTGAAGACCTGACCGTTCTCGACGTCAAAGAAAGATGAGCAAGCTCGGAAGACACCAGCTCGAAATCAAGGCGCAGGTTGACGAGGCGACCGAGAAGCTCGTGAATCACGTTCGAGCCGAGGAGCGGCTCGCCGTTGTGCAGGCCCCTCCTGGTTCCGGGAAGACCCATCTGCTCTTGCAGGGCGTGAAGGCAGCCTACGACGGCAAACAACGCGTCGCAATAGCCACGCAGACCCGATCGCAGGCCGACGATATCTGTCGTCGCCTGTCGCTCGGGCGCGTGCCGTGCATCCGGTTTGTCGCGCAAGACGGTGTCGGCACCAGCCAGCCGCCCGGTGTCGCCGCGATCGCGAACCACAAGGAGTTGCCGACAGGCCGCTGCATCGTGGTGGGCACGACCGCGAAATGGGGTCTGATTCAGCTTGCGCACCATTTCGACGTGCTGTTTGTCGAGGAAGCTTGGCAAATGGGGTGGGCTGACTTCATGCTTCTCGGCCAGGTGGCGCCGAGATTCGTCCTGATCGGTGATCCGGGACAGATTCCTCCGGTCGTGTCGATCGACGCGTCACGATGGGAGACGGCGCCACGTCCGCCACACCGGCCCGCGCCCGAGCTCATTCTGGACGAACACCGACCAGCTGCGTTGGATCTGCAGCTGCCGGCGACCCGTCGGCTCCCTGCATCCACGGCCGACTTGATCCGTCCCTTTTACGATTTCCCGTTTGGGTCCTGGGCCGCGCCCGGTGAACGCGTTCTGGTTCCCGGTCGACAACAGCGCGGTCCGCTCGGGGCAGTTGTGGAACGTCTGAGAACCGGGTCGGTCGTCGGGGTCACCCTGCCCACGCCTGACGGCGGTCCGCCGCTCGAGTGCGACGACGATGCGGCCGAGCTCGCCGTTGACGTCGTGCGTGCGATCCTCCGCAGCCAGCCCGAGTACATGATGGACGGCCGGCTCGGGGCCCTGGAAGTCAACGACATCGGCCTCTGCGCGACGCACCATGTCATGAACGCGGCGATGAGGCTTCGGCTGGACGGCAGGTTGAAAGGCGTCTCCATCGATACCCCCGAACGCTGGCAGGGTCTCGAACGTCGGGTGATGGTGGTGGTCCATCCCCTGTCGGGCGTGGTCCTGCCGAGCGAGTTCGATCTGGAGACCGGGCGGCTGTGCGTCATGGCGTCGCGGCATCAGGTCTCGCTAGTGGTGGTAACGCGCAACCACCTGGCCGACACGCTGGACTCACACATGCCCTCGGCGGGGCAGCCCATCGGTCGGCCGGACGTGTCGGGGCGGGGGCACCTTCAGAACACCGTCTTTTGGAGGACCTTGCTGAGTCAAGATCGGGTGATCGAAGTTGGCGCGTAAGGCCGGCGACCGACTAGACGAGGAGATCCACCGGCGCGGCTGACAAAAGCCTACGTCTATCTTTCGTTCAGAGGGTCGACGCGGACTTGGTTTCGTCAGCGAGGTGCAAAAGGCGCAGTTGGTCGAGCAACGGAGCTGACACGCCGGTGGCGCTGCTGGCGAACTGGCGTTGAGAAACCGCTACAACGGAATGGCGCCGACGAAGAAGTGAACGCCGCGAGGCTTATGTCGCGGCCTGAACGCGAGGCGGCTTACGTAGCTTGACAGATCAAGAGAACACAATGAACACTTCCATCTCTGCATCGTGGTTGCTCAAAGGATATTTCGACCTTCGCAAGCAAGACAGGAATCATCGAACGACACAGGAGATTCGACGACACCTCTGTCGGGCGCTCGGGCTGCCGGAGATGGAGGTGGCGTTCTTCCCCGTTGGTCCGGACTGGAAGCATGTGTTCTGGTGGCGTGTGACGCAGGCTGTCTTTGCCGAAGCTCAGTTTGTCGCTGCCATCTCGAACCAATATCCGGTGCTTTCTCTCGGGATTTCTGTTGAGAAAGGACGGGCCACGGCGACGAAGAATAGGCCCGCTCTGGATAGAACATGGGACTGGCACAACCTGCTAAGGCATCTGCCACAGGTACTTACGACAGACGTCGCTCGGATAGGCGAGGATCTGGGCAACCCTGTGAACCTCCGGATCAACAGCAAGCCGGCCAACACGCCAGATACCGTGGGCTGGAAGACAGAGGGGTTCTCCTTTGTCGATGAAAAGTGGTTCGAACGCCATGTCGGCGAGGTGAAAGACGATCATGTTGACGTAATCGCTGAGCGCATCCGCCATCTAGATGGCAAGGACGACACCTGGGTCGTCCTGACGTTTACGCGTGATCTCAGTCCGAGCGAGGCGGATGGCATGTCACCCACTGCCGCCGCTGACATCCTTCTCAAGTTCAATCCGCTCAGGGAACGTCTGAGAGGCCGCTCCAGGCCTTGGAAACGACCACGCCGCCGATAAGATTGCACTAGGTAGCTCGCCGGAGATGGCCGTGGACTGCACGGCCGACACTTCGCGGTCCAGCCGATGCCGCATGTCGGCGGGGATCCGAAACAGCGACACGACGCTTGGCCGCGACACCAAGGGACTCAGCATGGCGAGAACACTTTCGGCACACGAGTGGCCGGTGGCGAAGATTGTCAGCGCCGATCACGTCTTCCGGGTAGCCGACCGAGCAAGCGCAAGAATCGCTCGATGATCTGCTCGCCGCTATGCAGGTCGGCGGCGCGATAGACGACATTTCGCCTTACCCCGCGGGAGCGGGACAGGGAGTCTTCCAAGACTACGTTCAAAGGGAGGAAGGAATTGCCAAAGTCGTCTCCGTTGCCGACAAACTCTCAGATAGCCGTGGCCGTATCGCCTTGTACTACAATGTGCGGACACCATCTTGGCAACCGTCGTCGCGGCTACTGAGAGTCTGAACGTGGCGGGCGTCTCATGGAGCGAGAAGATGGTGCGTACGTCGAAGTGCAGGTCGCGACCCAGCGCACAGGTGAACTCCACACGCAGGCGTTGCCACGAAGTTCTACTTAGCACGTCGCAACAGGCGCTGAGACCGTATTCGTCGCTTGGGCTGGTTCGTCTCTCGATCGATCGCCGGAATCATCGCCAAGCTCATCATGCCGGGTGTTAAGTTGGGTGCGGGCGGACCATTTTCAGGTTCGCCTGGCTCGCCCGGGCGAGGTTCGTCATCTTCGGAGACCTGGTTGACTGGCTGAGTGACGTGTAGTCCTGTAGGCAGACAGGAGCGCGATGCGGGCCGACATGACAAAGCCTGCCGTGGCATCCCGTCCATAGAGGCGCGTGAGGCAGCCGAACAGGCTGCCCAGGACGACGCCGGCGATCACGAACCACGGTGGTGACGACGCCGCGGGGTCTTGAGTGAGACGCCGCATCTGGCCGCGAAAGGCCGCTCCGAAAGGCAGGCCACGGTCTTATACCGTCAAGTAATATTGCCGACGGGATCTGCAGACTGTATGGCTTCCGCAAACGAGAGGACTGTCACAATGATGCCACTAGAGTTCGGAACCACCGACATGAAGGGGAACAACGGAATCTTTGGTCAACCCCCCGAGTGGCTCTGGTCGATGAAGGGGTCTGCTGTATCCTCGGTCTACGACGAGAAGGGGTACCCTAGGCAACCCGATTGCTTCTTCGGAGTCGGCTGGCTCGTTATATTCCCGAAGCATCCGCTCGCCGTCACCACCGAATCCGACTTCGTGGTCCGTCTCGGCGTCGAATCCCCACGTCACGATTTCAACGCAACCCTGAACGCCCTGAAAGGCGAAATAGTTCGGGCGTTCATGAAGTCGGACTTCAACAGGCTCATTCTGGCCAAAGGCTACGCCTGCGACGAAAGATATCTGAGAAGAACAGATCTGGCAATACGGGACTCCAGAAATACTACGGTGTTCAAGATCGCTCCGGGGCACCAACACAACTGGTCGTCACCGGAGGAAGCCATCGGCTCTGTCCATGGTGACCTGGGTAAAGGTGCCAATGACGTGTTACTGCCGTTTGCCCGGCGCCTGAATGAGTATTTCAGTGAGAACACTGCGGCGCGCTTGCCGGCACGCTGCTAGAGTGCATTAATCTGCTTCTCCGGTCGGTGCTCACGCGAATGGGAACGATTCACAGAGCAACGGGCCTATGAATTCCGTTGCGGCGCGTACGGAACTGCCCGAATCCGATGGCGAGCGATCTGCGGGAGGGCAACTGGGCCGTGCCTGCCGCATTTCCATTACAGGTGCTTTAATGCGCCCATCTGTGACGGGTGTTTCTCGAACGCCGCGTCCTCCCTGCCAACTTCAATATGCGGGGTTCTTGAGTTACACCCAAGACGTCGTCCGCCATCGTCGAGTTGTTCCCTCCGCCCCTTTCTGCCCCTTCGAGGGCCCCCTCGTACGCCGCGAGGACCAAACCGACACCTCGTGCGTCGATCTGCTTCAGCGGCGGAATACGCCTGTTGACCTTCGAATCGCGTGGCTTCTTCGAGGTGATGAACCATGGTCAAGTACCTCGATCTCGCGGAGGCCGCGGTATTATTCGTTCAATCAGACGACTTCAGACTACTTCCTCATCCTCAGTCTCAAGGTCCGCAAACACAACAAATGGATCGTGAGAATCTCTGAGGCCAAGGTCCGATTCCGCCCGTCGCATCGCGAGCTTTAGGTTTTCGGCTTTCTGGTCTTCCAAGGCGATGAACCGATCGCGGAGGGCCGCCTTTACCCGCAATCGATGATTTCCCATGGCCGATCCGACCTGCTGGCGGAGGTCCTGGTGGCGCCACCACAGTTTCCGTCCCCACTCGCGCACGAGACTCTCATTCTTTTCCTTGGCCAAGAGGCGCACGAACAGGTTCAGAGCGTAGTACACCAGCCGCTTCGGTCTTGGCCCATCGCCGGACCGACGTAGATCGAGTTCGTTCGTCAGCACGACCGCCAGGACGTCGTTCAGATTCTGCAGAAACACCAACAGCGGAAGAGACCTGAGATGGTCTTTCGAGAAGCACCGTGTATAACTAGCGTCACTCTGAAACAGGTGGTCGGGATGGTACGCTCCATCCATATCTCCGGATCCTGCAGCGATTGCCCGGGCGAGTGACGTAATCGTAACGCAGTGTCCCTGGCCATTTGGGTAAAAGCGTTGTTGATCGGCGTCATTCATGGCCTTGAACGCCCCCAGTTGACGCTCATAGTAGATGCGCACTTCACGAAAACGACGCTGTAAATCCAGCTGAAGTAGATCATTCGCCTTCAGTGCGGCAGGACGTATTTCATTCTGGCGGTTGTTACAGATCGTGACGTTCCGAATGAAATCATCGTCGGACGTGACGACCACCCTAACAGGGAGTGTTACTCGCATCCATCGGTCCTCGGCCAGGCGCCGTTGAACCAACGGATCGCTGTGGAAATCGTAGGCAGCCGTGATTGTCTGGCAGCCATTCAACACGTACGGACCTTGTACTTCGACTCCTGTGCCCGTCTGCTTCGCGGAGCGACATGACAATGTGACACCATTATGCAGAAATCCAAAGAGCTCCGGTTCGTTTCGGGATTCGATGCACATCGAGCGTAGAGTCTTCCTCATTTCTCCATAAGGTCCGTGGGTTTTGTTCTTTTTGGTGTCCTGAAAGGAGCGCACGTTCTTCTCGAATAGACCCTGCCGCCGGCTCTCGTATAAGTCCACGAGCTCACTCAGCCTGCCGACGCCGAACAACATCCGCACCTCGGACCCGTCATGACTGGACGTCAGGCCGACAGAGCTCATCGTGAGTGAATACCAAGGATCCGGCGGCGGCGGCGGCGGCTCGTGCCATGGCGTGATGATTTCGGTGGGCCCGATGTCCTGGACGACGCTGAGTCTGGCATCTTCGAAACAAAGCTGTAGCTTCTCGTTCAGCTCCTCGCGCGCATTTGCCGACCGCCGTTTTCGGCTTTCCCGATCATCTGCACCCAGGTGCAGAACGACCCATTCGATCATCAAGCGCCGTCGGAGACGTTCATCGAGCAAGCCAACCTCAGCCCGGAGATTTGAAACGACTTTGTTTGCCGGGCCCTGCTCGGCGTCAATGGGTGCCGTCAGGGCGCGTGCAACACACGCAACGGCTCTAGCCAGATCACGGAAACCCTTATTGATCTGCTGCTGATCGGCTGAGTACTTCGCCTGCAAAACCAAGAGATAAGGAGTCTCTGCGTCGACGGCGATGTGGTAGCCATCGATGCCAAAATCGTTGTTCCTTCCCTCGCCGAGGATAGCCGGATCGGCGCACTGCCTTTGTGCGTCCAGTTCCGACAAAAACGGAAAGCGCCTGCGCAAGTACCAGATCGGAAACGCGTCCTCCTCTCGTTCCCAACGCAAGCGAGTGGTAAGCGCTCCGACTTCGGCCTTCACGTCCGAGACGTTCATGGCACCCTCCAAACTGTTTCAGTTATGATCATATTTTACGTTAGTTCGCGCGCGAGAGTGCGCGAATGTGCCGCCTTGCTTTCGATCGGGATCGGCGGCTTGGCTGGGACGAGGGCCTCCAACGGGCGACCGCGAGCGGCAGCAGCAGCCGACGGTTATGACTGGTGAGAGTACAGGACTGTTTCGCTCCGGATCGCCGCGGGCACAATGCCAGAGTCACCACTACGGGAGCTGCAGCAGCCCACACGATAGGCATCGGGGCCCGCGTCGAAGAGAACGCAAGTCGTCATGCCCCGCGCGCCTTCTCCAGCAGGATCTTCCAGCGCGCCACCAGCCGGTCGAGATGCTCGTCGTCATACCCGAGCGCCTTCGCGGCGCCGCGATAGTTCACGACGTCAACCCATGTGCGGTTGATGAGCGTCGGGCGCTTCTCGTCGTCGGCGGAGGACGCATCGCCCATGTGCCAGTACTTGCGACCGTCGAGATACAGGTACTTCCGGTGCGCGCCCCAGAACGACTCCAGGACACCCCAGTGCTCGATACACGAAATGGCCCTCGAGAAATCGCCCGCATCGGATGAGCGCGCGAGCGTGTACTCGTGTGGATACGACTGGACGTAGGTCTTCGCAAACCGCCAGCGTGAGCCGGACACGAAGCCTCGCAGCCACTCCATGCGCTGTTCGCGGTCAGTGTCATTGACCGGGGTTGGCGTCGTCATACGTCCACCATCGCACGGAGCCATGACAGGACTGGTCCAACCAAGAATCGACTTTCCGGTGAGCCTCACATTTCTTCTGTGACCTGACCTGTCACGCCGGCGCGTTACTGTCTAGCCATGGCAGTCCTTCAACGGCATTTCGCGCCTGCTCAGCACGTCCGCCAGGGGCACTGGCTCGGCGAGCCGACGACGGAAGTCAGCGGACCGCTCGAGGCTCTGATTCCGCTGATCCCCACGTTCGACCGACAGCCGTTCGGAGCAAATCCTCACCTCGACGTCATCGTCCGACGACCGCGCTCGATGGGAGCCGGTGAGGAAGCGATGCCGACGGGCGTCGTTTCCAAGACCTACGCGCTCGTGCAGCACACCGCGGTTGTGGATGCGGTACGCGAGGCGCTCGAGCAGGTCCACGACGAGCCCTTGGCGATGCAGGCGACGCTCACGCTGAGCAGCCACGGCTCGCGCATGGCGTTGCGCGTCGAACTGCCGAAGGACTTCGCGTTCGAGCCACCGGACGGACACCGGATGATTCTGACGTTCGAGTGCTTCAATTCGGTCGATCGGACCGTGCCGTTCTCGGCAACCCTCGGTTGGTTTCGCCTGGTCTGCAGCAACGGCCTGATGCTGGGCACGACCGAGGAGTTGTTCCGCAAACTGCATCGTCCGTCCCTGCAGATTCTTGACCTACCGCGGGTGATCACCGTCGGTCTGGTTGATTCCACCTTTGACAAAAAGGCGATGCGGGCCTCTGCCCAGAGGCGCGTGTCCGCGAACGCGCTGTGCCGGTGGGTGGACGGTCCAGTGTCGTACAGGTGGGGACTGATGGCCGCCGCACGGGTGCTTTCCATCGTGACGAGAGGGAAAGACGGAGAGCCGAGCCGCACTCCGAGGGGCGGCCCGGCCAGCGTGCGCGACATCCCGCATCCGAGGGACGTGCCGGGCGCGGTCGCGCCATGCGACCACGCGTACGGGATCGCGCAAGCGCTCGCATGGGTCGCGGCGCGGCGAAGTGAAGTGGCCGAGCGCCTCCAGTGGAGACGCGACATCCCGGAGTTGATGGCGCAATTGAATTGAACGGGACGGTCGATCCAGGATTCGCGCTTCGGGTTGGGCAGTGGCCTTACGCGGACGCAGCGGGGGGCCGAACGTGTGCTTTACTCAACGCGTTCGCGCATTTCGCCACAACGAGCAGGTGCCGCGCTCGCGACGCGGCGAAAGATACTGGTTCGAAGTGGCAGGCATCAAGGACGTACACGATGCGGCGGAACAGCCGACTCACGAGTCGGCTCCGACGCTGTGCGTATTTGAGGGCCCGAGGTGGGTATGAGCCATCAGGGTTTACGCTTCGTAACCCCGAGTCCCAGCCGATTGCGAGTGGTGCGCGATGGACACAACATCATCCGGAGTGCGCGCATCCCCAAGCCCATCGTGTTGGTGGACTCACGAGAGCGTCAACCATTTGCCCTCCATGGGAATCACCCGAACTGGATTGGCGGGGAGCGGAGGGTCGCGCTGAAGACCGGCGACTACACGGTGATGGGGATGGAGAGCCTCCTCGCGCTGGAGCGTAAGAGCCTGGCAGACCTCGTGGCCTGTACCGTCACGTACCGCCGGCAGTTCCTGGCTGCCTGCGGTCGGCTCGCTCAGTACCGGTGGAGGGCGATCCTCATCGAGGCGACGTACGAGGACATCAAGGGGGGATTCGCGTCGTTCGACATTCCTTCCGAAGTCCACCCCAATGCCGTATGTGGCATGTTGGACGCTATCGAAGCGAAGTTCGGCATTCCCGCCATCTACTCCTCGTCGGTGCAAGCTCTGGCGACTGAGCGAGCCGCGAGCTGGCTCTCAAAGCACTTCACCTACTGGTGGCTGGAGCAGCACGGTCTCGGTCGGGTACTGATCGACTCGGACCGACTCTGAGGGGCACGCGGAGGTACGGCCTTCCGGTCAACGTTTCCCGTTTCAGCCGTATTCAGGACCACACCTGTCCCTCCTCGGCCCGATATTGAACTGAGGCGAGCAAAGGGGAGGCCTGTAGTAGTTGATCGCGGTGTGACGAAATCTCTTGCGGATCCGGCGCCCGACGGTTACGTTATCCGCGTTCCCCCCTTTGTCAAAGCGATTGGTGACGCTTCCCTTCGGGGAGGACTGGCTCAGGGTCTCGAATGAGCGAGGACCGTGGGCCCTCTCTCCTGCCGGCGGCTAGCGTGCCCAGAGGATGGAGAACGGCATGAAGCCTCCTGTCGACGACGAAGCCGCATCTGCCCGGCAGCTCGCCGAAATCCTGAACGCACCGCAACCCGTCCACAATCCCGGCGGCCATCTTCTGAGCAAGTCTCGATTCGTCGCGGGTGTGCAGTGCCTGAAGCGCCTCTGGCTACGAAAGCACCAACCGCACCTCGGCTTCGTCTCCGACGCCCAGCAACAGCGCATGAACCAGGGCACGGCCGTTGGCATCCTAGCCCGGGAGCTCTACCCGAATGGAAAACTCATCGAGGCCGACCGAAGTCACTTGGCCGAGGCGCTGCTGGAAACCCAACGAGCCATTGCCGATGGCGCGTCAGCGATTTTCGAAGCCACGTTTCAGCATTCGGGCGTTCTGGTTCGTGTGGACATTCTTGAACGCCTGCGACAGCGGTTTCGTCTGACTGAGGTCAAATCAGCGACGAGGCTCAAAGACCATTTTGCGTACGACGTTGGCATCCAGCGGTATGTTCTGGCGGGCGCGGGCCTGTCCACGGCGGAGACCCGCGTACTGACGCTGAATCCGGAGTACGAGTACGACGGAGAGAAGCACGACCCATCGCGTCTATTCGTCAGTCATCCGGTAACGCCGATTGGCGCCCGAGAGCTGACTCGACATCTGAGTGATCAATTTACAGCGCTGTCGCGGCAGGAGCCACCAGAGGTCACAGTCAACGGCCAGTGCAGCAATCCCACGGAGTGCGAGTTCTATTGTCATTGCCATCCAGAGCTACCGCCCGACGATATTCGGTCCGTCCTCGGGTATGCGGCCGCCGAGCCGTTCGTCTGCGAGGGAATCGTCAATGTGCGAGACATTCCTGACCGGTCACTGGCCCGGCTCACCGCCGCGCAACGGACGAAGGTCCATGCGGTGCGCAGCGGCGAAACCTGGTTCAATCGCGAGGCGTGGGGCCGTAGCACGGCGACGTTGCAGTATCCGATTTGCTTTATGGATTTCGAAACGGTCTATCCGGCATTGCCGAAATTCAAGGGGATGAGACCGTACGAACACATCCCCTTTCAGTGGTCCGTGCACAGACAGGAGCACGCCACCACGACACTCACGCACCGCGGATTCCTTGCTGAGACCAGCTCGGATCCTCGGCGCCAATTCATCGAGCAGCTGATCAGCGCCGTTCGCGGGGCCCGAACGATCGTGGTGTACAACGCGGGCTTTGAGTCACAGATTCTGAATAGACTCGCCGCGTGCATGCCGGAACATCAACCTGCGGTCGACGAGATGCGCGACAGGCTGTGGGATCTGCTGCCGGTCGTGAGGCGCTGCGTCTACGCTCCGGCGTTCGGGGCTTCGTATTCGTTGAAGTCCGTCCTCCCGGCACTCGTTCCTGATTTGTCGTACGAGAATCTCGACGTGGCAGACGGGACTGACGCGGGGGTTGCGTGGAGCAGGCTGCTCGAGCCGACGTGCGGAGATCGCGAGAAGGAAGATCTGAAGAAGGCGCTTTTGGCGTACTGCGGCCAGGACACTCTGGCGTTGCACCGGCTTGTTCAAACCCTCGATCAGATGGCCGCCGACGCTGAATGAATGCTCACTGTGGCGTTCGTCCGCGGGCGTCATCGTCGTAGCGGGCAAGCACCCCGACAACGCGAAACGAATTTGAGCATGTCTGCTACCTGTTTCCTAAGAGATGCCGAATGGCCAATTCAGATTTCTCAACATGACTGAATTCGGCGAACTCAGTTTCAAACCCGGCGTGCTTCGACGATTCGACCTGCCCGACCGCCTGTACCCGGTGCCGGTAGATTGGTTCGCCGAGGCGCTCACTGCTGGAGCTGACCTTCGTTTTGAACTCCTTCTGGCCGGCTTGCAGCGCCACAGTGCTGAACGGCCCAACCAGTGGCAGGCCGATGAAGCCGCGATGGCGCGCTTGGCCGCGCTGATCGCACCGGAGGACAATCGGGAAACGATCACGGTTACGGCGGAATCATGGTGGCTCGAGTTGGGCATCGTGGACTTGGATAAAGAAATCGTCACGATTCAACGCCAGGATCACGTCATCGCCGCCTTCTCGTCGCGCGAGGACGGCCGGCTGAGAGCGGCAGTCTACCGTCCGATCGACGCGAAAAGTGCTGGATATCTCACAGGCCTTTCAAGCATCGGGGGCAGCATGGGCCGCGATAATTGGGGGTACGCGTTGGACAGTTCTGCTGGAATGGGGAACGTGTACGCGGCGGGCTCTTCCTATTTGTCGTACTGGGAACGCGGCCTCGGGGTGTTCCTCGACGGGAGAACCAGCGAAGTCTATCGGCCGCAGGCCACCATGGTGCCGAGGAGGCCGGCCGTCGTAGCGACGGAGCTCGGCGTCTTTTGGCAGTACGGGCGGCCGTGAGCACGTCTGTTCCGCCAAACGAGGTGATTGGGAGAGCCACAATACGGGCCAGATGCCCGGACTGCGCCAAACGGTTTGCGTTCGATCACGGTGGGGGATTCAGCTTCCATCTTCTTCGATGCGATACCTGCGGCCAGGCGAAGAGTATGGGGTTCGACGGGCTGGGTGAGTTGCATGTGCGCCACTTGAAGGGACGTCTGAACCGTACTGCATCGCGCGCGCGGAACACGATGCACAGGTCCGCGCGGAGCCTGCCATTCAGCCGATTTCGGAGGCTGAGTAAATCACGGATATTCGGTCGCTGGCGGGTGCCAATGCGGGGGCAGGTTCCGGCTCGACGGCCGGACCGGGCCGTTATTTGACAGTTGAACGTGTGACTGTCATAATGGACACATGCCGGAGTTCGACATCAAGCAGCTGTGCGAGATGGCGAATGTGTCGCCTCGAACGGTTCACTTTTACATCCAGCAGGGCCTCATACCGGCGGCGAGTTCCCCGGGTCCGGGCGCCCGTTACACTCGGGGCCATTTGTCGCGGCTCAGACTCATTCGGCTCCTGCAACAGCAACATCTGCCGCTTGCGGAAATTGCCAAGCGACTCACCGGCCTTGCAGACAAGCAAGTCGAGCAAATCCTGGCGGAAACGAGCCCGCGGCGGGCCCCGGAGAGTCGGTCAGCACTTGAGTACATCCGGGGCGTGCTGACTGAGTCCGGCCGGCTACAGCCCGGCGGAACGCCGCCCGTACAGGCGAAGGCATCCCAGCTCCGCGCGCGACCGGCAGAGGCCACCTTGTCGTCTGGAACGGCACGCGCGCGGTCGCAGTGGGACCGGTTCACGCTGGCCGACGGCGTCGAGCTGCACGTGCGCCGCCCGGTTTCGCGGTTGGATCAGCGACGCCTCGACAAACTCCTGGCGGCGGCAAGGACCGTCTTTGACGACGCGGAGGGCAAGGAACAGTCATGACCTTCAGGATTCAAACCGATCGCGCGTTGATTCGCGCCGCTGGCGGAAGTTCCCGGTACGTGCTCGTCGAGTTCACCGCACCGGAGTCGCCGCAGGCATCCCAGCGTGAGTCCGTCAACGTCGCATTTGTCATCGACCGTTCGGGTTCGATGGGGGGTTCCAAGATCGAGCTGGCCCGTGCTGCGGTCAAGCGAGGGCTGCAGATGCTACGGTCCACGGACCGGTTTTCGGTCGTCGGCTTCGACGACGAAGTCGACGTGTTCGTGCCGTCGACACTAGCGACGCGTGAGGCGGTCAACAATGCCATCACTCAAGTCCAGCGGCTGCAGGCCCGCGGCAGTACCGATCTGAATGGGGGGTGGCTCAAGGGCTGTGAGCAGCTGGCCGAACATCAACGTGACGGGCAGACCACCCGCTGCATCCTGCTGACCGACGGACAGGCGAATCGGGGTGTGACCGACCACGCCGACATCATCGGCCATGCTGAGGCTCTCCGAGAGCATGGGGTCACCACATCCACCATCGGTCTCGGCGCGGATTACGAAGAACGCCTGCTCGAGCCGATGGCGACGGCGGGTGGGGGGCACTTTTACTTCGTCGAACGGGCCGTGCAGATCGCCGACTGTCTCACGGGAGAGCTCGGCGAGGCGCTGGACATCGTCGCCCGTGATGTCGTGTTGCAGGTGACGACCGCTTCCAATGTGCAGGTCACGACCTTGAACCAGCTTCCCGTCCACACCGACGAGCGTGGTCACACGGTCGTGCGGTTGGGCGACCTTGTGTCACGCCAGGACGTCTCCGTGGTGCTCCGGCTGAGGATGCCTGGGGGACTGGAAGGCCAGACCATTAGCACGACGTGCGGGGTCAGGGATGCTCGGAGCGTGCTCGACCCGCCGGACAGCGAGGTCACGTGGACGTTCGCGGACCACGCATCGAATGACAACCAGCGCCGCAACGTGGCGGTCGATCGCCACGTCGCTCGGCTGTACGCGGCGCAGGCTGAAGCCGAGGCGCTGGAGCTCAATCGCGCCGGCCGGTTCGACGAGGCACGTGTGCGGTTGGAGGCCACGGCCCGTCGCATCGAACACTATGCGGGTGCGGACCCCGACTTGCGTGCCATTGTCCGCGAGCTCCGTGACAAGAACAGGATGTATTCACAGCAGATGAGCGCGATCGAATTGAAAAAGGCGCACTTCGCCAGCTTCAACATCCAATCGATGCGCGACCCGAGCGGCAAGGCCCGTCGCGCCCGTGAGTGACGGAGGCTCCTGTCGGAGCATCAATTCTGCTGTCGGTCGAACTCGCTGGCGAAGGACTTGGGAGCGTCAGACAGTCATGCCCGACATGTGCTTATGCAGGCTCGTGGTTTCAGGTCCAACGTTCGATGTGATGCGCTTTGTCCAGGCCGCCGCACCGGCGGAGCGATCGGTGTCAGCACGTGGCTCGCGAGACGACGAAGGCCCCTTATCCTTTCGGGAGCTCCTTCCGCTTCGTGAGGAGGACGATCCAGTCGACGTGTACGGCACACCGTCACGGGGACCAGACGACTGCTGGCGCGATGCGCTAAGCCGCGATACAGCAGGGCGGGCGTCGATCCACTACGGATTTCTTACCACAATGAGCGAACCGTATCGTCTCATTCGGCACGTCTCCCGGCAGTTCGTTCGGCTCGACTTCCTGCTCGGCGCGGTTGCACCTGCGATCGATGAGGCGAATTGTTGGTACTTTCGCGGCGGACGCGGCAGGAATTGGAAGATGCCCGCACGCCAGCGAGAGGCGATTCGCTGCCGGGTCTGGGACGGGGCAGGTCTGGCGCCCGAAGATGAGGGCAATCTCGATGTTGACGTTCAAGGGGACCACGCCATGATGGAACAGGTTATCGCGCGATGGACGCCCGCGAGGAAAAGGGTGGCCATGAGGATCCGGAGACACCACAGATGACAACGACCGGCCGTCACATCGTCCTGCTCGGCGACTCCATCTTCGACAATAAGACATATACAAACGGTGAACCCGACGTCGTGACACATCTGCGCGGATTGTTGCCCCCGGGCGACCGCGCGACGTTGTGCGCAGTCGATGGGTCCGTGACGCACTCGTTGGCTGCACAGGTCTCCACGATTCCTAGAGACGCGACGCATCTGGTGGTGTCGATCGGCGGAAACGACGCGATGGGCAATCTCAGTATGCTCGAAATGCCCGTCACGTCGACGGCCGAAGCCCTGCGCCTGTTCGGCGAGCAGGTGGCTGCCTTTGAGAACGATTACCGTTCTGCGATACGGCCTCTCCTGCAGACCGGACTCGAAGTAGCTGTGTGCACGATCTACAATGGAGCATTCGAAGCATTCGACCAGCCGGACTTTGGCCACCGCGCTCGCGTTGCGCTGATGATGTTCAACGACGTCATTCTGCGTGTCGCCTTCGAGCATCACGTATCGGCCATCGACCTGCGTCTGGTGTGTACTGAGGCTACGGATTTCGCGAACCCTATCGAACCCTCGGGCCCGGGCGGGCTGCAGATCGCGAAGGCTATCGCGCGCGCCACCGGGGTGTCCCGCGCGGACACTTGTACGATCGTTTGCTGTTAATCGCGTACGCGTGCCAATCTGGGTAGGTCGATGGTGCTGGCGGCCCTCGCTTCGTGTATGGCAGGCATGCCCCTGTCAGAGCGCCGGTAAACGCGCTCATCGGCAGGTTCGAGCAACAAGTTTAGGCAGCGCGCACCTTGCCGCTGGTCTTGTCGATCGTCAATCAGCTACGATGAAGATCCAAGTGAACGTCGACGGCCGACAGTCTCACGTCGATGGACCAGGTGGTCTCAAGAGCCTCGCCCGATTCGAGCTGAGGTTCTGCGTCGGACAGCCATTAAGTCGTGACATGCTGAACGGCGCGCGTGAGGGCGGCTGACGACAGGTCGCGTCGCAACGCTTGAACGAATCGTGGTGAGCAATATGGCAGGAAGTGAGAAGAAGGCATTAGCCGACGCTGCCGCGCGTTCCGCAAAGGCGAGTCAGGCCGCGAAACACGCTTGGGACACGATGAGATCGCCCCCGTACCTGGCGAACAAAACCGCCCGTATGAGCCAGAAGGCACTACTGGCTTGGGCGTCTGAAAACGCGTATCACTGCGTGTTTCTGGACGCGCCGTCAGGTAATCCGCGCACTGGCATCGTGGACGCGGTACTGATGCGCCACCCGAAAGGCCAAGCAGACGTACTCGAAGTGCTCCTCGTTCAATTGAAGGGCGGCGGGGCTGGCTTTAGACCCATCGAGCGAACACGCCTAATGGGCGCTCTGCAGGCGGTGCGGCTCGGCGTGGCCGTGGCCATGTGGGACCGGGAGAGTATCGCGGTCGACATCCTTGAAATCCCTGACGTGCTCGCCGCTCGAAAGTCCAGAGCCGCGACCAGCAAGAGGCGCAAATGAGCCTGCACACGAGCAGCTCAGACACGGACAAGCGAGAGGGCACCATCAGGTGGACCACCGCCGACCCGTCCAAGCGGCGAGCTGCCGTTGAGCAACTCGCCACGCTACTACGCAATCTCGCGATGTGGCCGGTTGGCGAGTTTGCCACGTCGTGGTGGTCGGGCGACTATCGATTGCTCGAACTGACATTCAGACTGACGGCGGACGAAGACGGTATCGTCACGTGCCACTCCACTCCAGGCGCGGAGTTCATCGACATTGCTGTGGTTGCGAGGGTCAGATCCAAGGGAAGGACCCGTGCGCTGACCGCGTCGGAGCATGCTGCGCTTGCCGGTGCCGGGTTCGGCGCGTCTTCCGAAGGGGGAGCGGAACTTCTATACCAGGCTCGCTTAAACGATCCCGAGGGTTTGGTCGACCGAATCCTATCCGCTATGTCGGACGCGTTCAAAATGCCTCGCGGCGCCGTTATCAGATATCGAATTATTGAAGGCTCTCGCCTCGGAGAGATGCCAGTCTTCGAAGACATCAGACCCCATGAACTGATGGAGTTGATCAAGGCGGCCGAATTCGACGCGCGCTGGACGGAGAACTCCGGAGAGCCCGTCATCGAGGTCGCAGATGCAGCACCATTTACCATACGGTTCCTGGAGCCTCGCGGCGGCGGCTACCTGACGATCCACCTGGAAGCTGAGTTTTCTGGCAACTTTTCTCTCGAATCTGTGAATGAGGTTAACCGAGATCTGCACTTCGGCACGGCGGCCAAGGAGGAGCACGGGGCCTCGCTACGACATAGAATATGTGTCACTGGGGGAATGAGTCACGCTGCAATCCGCGATCGGATCGATGACTGGGTCAGCAGCTGTCGTCGGGCGAAGCTGGCGCTCAAGGACATGAGGAGTTGATCGAGCGATGACTCCGTGAAAGGGCTGGGCTGAAAGTTGCGCCTCGAAATCCCTCCTCCGATTTCCCGAATGCCGGATGTGAGCCTTCACTGCCGGCGACTACGTCTTCTCGACCGGGTCGAGGAATCCCGCACGTTTTGCGGCTTCAAATCCGAAATCGTAGCAATCTGGCGGCTGGAAGAACAGCACACGTGCCGGTTTGGTCGCCTTCGGGTGCCGACGCTCCCACTCCTTGTCAGCAGAGCACTCGGCCGCGTGCTCAATTTTCCATTTTTCCCATTCGGTGCACTCGCGCCTGTGTGACATCTGCCACCAGCGCCCGTAATTGCGCCTGCCTCGCTGTGCCAGGAGTTCTTCTCGTGAGACGAACCTGAGAATCATTGGCGTCGTCTGCGACACCGGAAGGACCAAGGCTTACGCCGACTGGTTTGGACATTCGTTTACCCGTGGCCAAAATGGGCCAGGGATCACATCTGGCGCGGGTTGCGCCTGGCACCGTGCCTGTCCAAGGGCCGGTTGCCGTCACCTCGCTTCGCGACGCGGTGAACTCCGGATGTCTCTACTAGTGTGACGCAGAATCGGCTCAGAGGCAAGTAGCGACGGAGCGGTTGGACGCACCGGTTGGAAAGTGATCCGCTCTTCGCTCGGGAAGTGATCCACCGGGAGGGAAGAGTCCCAGCCCTTGATGGAAAGCGGCCGAGCGAGCAGAAAGTGCGCTCGGCGGCGGATCTACTTCATGCCCCAGAGAGTGCCGAAAGCGTCCGAATGGTCATCGGAAATCGGGCGTGACGAGAAAGGACTGTCAACCGGGGAGGCCGACTCGCTTGGCTGAGCGCAGGAAGGCTGGCCACGTGATCTCGGTTCCCTCGCGTGGTTCAATGTCGAAACGTGTACACCGAGGTTCCTCCTGGCGCAGGAGAATCGAGCTGTGTGCATGAACGTATTCGGACTTTCTCACCGCGTTCTTTCCATATCTGGATTACGGAGTCTCCCTCACGCGCCGATCTCCGACCCATCGGATCAAGCTCACGTCAGAGCTCTTACCGTGCCCTCCGTCTTTCCGCCACTTTCATTCCGGCGGCGGCTGCGCTCGCCTCGTCCGCATGCCTCTCCGATCAAGATCACTGACATTGACAATCCAAGTTCTAGAGTCAGCGAAGGTCCCAGGAGCCTGATCGCGCTCGGCGGAGAATCCCTGTCCGCCTGCGAGAAATGGAGGCGTAACAACGACGTGCCCGTGCGGGGTTGCCCGCCCGCCGGACCTGGATTTTCGACATCCGTGATGGAACTGAGGGTGCGGGCAATACGTTCCGTTGTTGCAGCCCACGACGAGTGGTGCGATCATCCGGGGAGAAGACCGTGGCTGTGGAGTATCCGTATGGTCGACAAGCTCTCGGGTGCCCGAACGCTCGCCAGAGAAATCGTAGCGCAGACGCTACCGGCAGATCGCGAAATGTTTCTCTGCTGGCTGGAGGAACTGAAGGCGCTTCGCGACCGCGACCTCTCGTTCCGCGAGAAGGCTATCGCGGTTGCGCGTCTGACCCACGATCGGCGCGGGGTGTGGCCCCTGGTGAAGATGACTGCTCGCACCCTGAGGAAGCACGGTTGGACGGATCGTTCGTGGAAGGCGCGTCTCAGTGTGGGCGCAGTCGCCGCAACTTTGGCGTCTGTCGGAAGCGCAGGCGCAGGAATTGCGGCTCTCGGTGGAGCGATCGGAGTCCCTTTGTGGCTGGTGTTCGGAGCTGGGGGAATACTCGGCGGCACTCTGATCGACGAACTCCTGAAGGTGTTGCCGCCGCGGGGACCGAAGCACCCGACGGTCGTGGTTACGCCCGCATTTTTGCAGAAGCAACTGTCCGAACCGCCAGCCGGTGACGCAGAGATGGTAGCAAGCGGTGTGGCGGGAACCGAGCGGAGCCAGAGTGACCGAAAACAAATTGACCGGCAGACCTCCCGGTCCGTCGCTGGTTCTTCTCGCTGAGGATCCTGACGAAGAGCTCCGTTGCATCGAAGGGGAGTGTAGACACCTTCAACGTCACCACGAGGCATCTGATGCTGGCTTCACCCTTCAGCCATGCTTGTGAGAACTACTTGAGTTGAAGGTAGTAGGCCGGCTGGGGATCGATGACGAGACATTCGGACGGGCAAGGTCGGGCCAAGCAAGTCCCGAAGTCTTCAATAGACAGTCCTCCCACCATTCCCACCATTTTCCCTCGAGAATCGTTTCAGCGAGTGAAGCCACCCGGAGTTGGGCCACGTCCCCATTCTTGAGGGCATCGTCAATCAGGCGCCCGAAGGTATCCCACTCCACCTTTTGACGTGAAGCAGTGAGCTCATTGCGCAGTCTGTTCCGAGCCAGGTGATCCGCGTTATCTTGGAGGCGCACGAGCGAATCTGACCATTGTGCCTTTTGAGCATGGATTTCCTTGCTGCGATCGCGTTCGTACCGCCATTGGTTCGCGGCCTCGACGGCGACATACAGGCGTCCGCGGTCTCGACTTTGCGTCGCATCGTCAATGAGCTGCGCCAAGGCCGCCCATTCATTGTGGATTTGAGTTCGAGCCTGATTCAGGTGGTCAATAGCCCCTGCAATTGACGTGCGGTTGCCTGCCGAAGTCCTCGTGGTTTCACTTGAGGACTGACCATAGTCTGCGTGCGTTCGCAACGCCAGCCACCAAATGCCTCGCAGGAGCTCGATCGCCTCTCCTAGGCATCGCCCGTTCGGTTCTTCTCCGGCTTTCGGTTCGATGCTCCAGACGGGAGTCGTGTCCCACCCGGGCTCTGCGGGTGGGAATAGGAACTCTTCGTCATATGCGAGGAGTTCAGGAACGACATTTGATAGTTGCTCGCGGGTCCCGCACAGAGCGATCCGATCAACGATTCGAACAAAGGTCGGATGACCACGTACCAGCCAGAAACCGCTAAACGGCATCGGCTCGACACCCTCCCATTCTGCCTCACATCGACGAACGAACATGTCTGGAAGCCTCGCAAATTCTCGCCAGCGCCGGCGATGTGACGTTACGGGAGCATCTAACGGAGTCTGACGGTCAACGGCGCCACAGGCGCGGCACTTCCACCGGGACGAGTCTTGAGAACACACGCACCCGCGGTGACTAACTTCGCCCCGGTCCTGGGCTGCGTCCGCCCAAGGCGGCGGGTACCCGTACGCGATCGGAACGAGTGCATCCGAGGCCTCACCACATCGAGGGCAGCGATCGGGGAGGTTCCGCCTGAGCGCTGCCCGTAGACTGGCGGCACCCTCGGCGCACCGACGCCACTGAGCTAGCCATAACCGCGCGAGACGCGTACGGTATGGCTCCGCAAACAGTTCGATCTCACGCAAGGCGCTCAGCAGAGCCCGGGCGTGTTGGCTACCTCTGATCTCATCTTGCAACGTATTGAACGTCGATTCCGGGGAGGAAGGCTTCCGCATAACGGCCTCAGCACATATGATGAACGAACCGCTCGGTCAATGCCAGATGCGATCTGAAGCGCCGTCCGCAGGTCTCTCGCTGCAACTCCCATGCAATTCCCCGGTCATGCGTGGCCACCGTGTTTTGTGGTGAGTAACTTCGGCGATCGCTCGCAACCATCCGACATGCGCGCCGGCTCTCGAGCGCCCGTGCCCTTCACCATCAGCGGCATGACCATTCTCATTCGAGTTCGCATCAGCTTAGTAGCGCAACGAGTACGCGCATCCCTTCCTCTCAGTCGCTCGCAGAACGCGTTGCTTGGAGGGCGCGGGCAGGCGTCTCCAGTAGCCGCAGGCGCATCGATTCAGGCGTGTCGTCAACCGCGGCCGCGAACACCAGCGTCGTGCGGCAGGAAGCGTTCCGGTTCGTCGCCGGTCAGGACGCTTCGAAACTGTTAAACGCCGTCCATTCGGCCGTCGGACCGAGGGCGACTGCTGGCGGAGGCGTTGTTGAAGGGACTCCCAGCGCAAAGGCTAGAGTAGGACGTCGAAGTCATCGCGGGGAAATGACAGAGGAAGGGGATGACCGTTGAGCGAAAGGTCTCTGAAGCTGTTCTTCTCGCCGGCGTACGTCGCCGCACCATGCAACTTCGACACCGTACGCAAAGCGGGCTGGATCGCCGAGTCGCTGCAGCAGCGACCGATCCCAGGTGTGTGTCTCGAACCGCCGGCGCCGTTGACTGTGGAGGATCTCAGCGAGATTCACGATTCGGTGTACGCGAATGCCCTACGCACCGGGGAACCGCGTGTGCTCGCCGAATCTTCGGGGTTGGAGTGGGACTCGGGGCTGTGGACTTCTGTAGCGGCATCGAATGGCGGTATCGTCGCAGCCGCGTTGCACGCGCTGGCAACAGGAAGGAACTCGGGATCGTTCTCCGCAGGCATTCACCACGCCCGCCGCGACAGGGGGATGGCCTTCTGCTCCCTAAACGGTCTGGCGCTGGCGGCCCGAGCGGCTCTTCAGGCAGGCGCGAGGCGGATACTGATCGCAGACTTTGACGCACACTGCGGAGGCGGCACCTACAGCCTCGTACGCGACTGGCCCGAGGTGCATCACCTCGACATCGCGACCAGCGATTTCGACCGCTACGAGCCGAACGGCACGAACGCTACGCTCGACATCGTGACCGATGCAAGTACTTACCTGCCGACGCTCGTCGCGGCTCGGCTGGCCCCGCTCGATGGCGAGGCGTTCGATCTCGTGCTTCTCGGGGCTGGCGTTGATTGCCACGAGGGCAACGGTGGTCCTTGGGGAATCACGTTCGAGTTCCTCGCGCACCGCGAGGCGACGATCTTCTCCTGGGCGGCGGCGCGCCGCGTCCCTGTCGCGTTCTGCTTGCTCGGCGGCTACCGTAGCACGGATCTTGAGGAGGAGGCTGTGTCACGGCTCCATCGAGTCGCCATAGCAGCGGCGGCGATCGCGAATCGTGGCGACCTGTTGGACTCGCAGCGGATTATGGAGCTGGCGTCAACGCAGGACGGCATCGAGGGGTTCTCGTTCGACTCGACAGGGCGCAGGTATGACGCGAAGTCATGGGACGAAAGTCCATGAGCAGACCTGTCACAGCGTGGCGGTAAGCTCCGAGGTGCTGGAGGCACACGACGCCATCGGTCCCATTCAACGACGACCTCCGCCACTTTGTGGACTCGACCTGCTGGACGTTCGCAAGAACGTACGCCGCCACGTGGCCGCACGAGTATATGGTCAAGATGCCCGAGAATGCGGCGATGCTCCTCGCGCTGGCGCAGCACATCTTCGAGCACGGCGTCGAAGGCCGCTTCTACTCGCAGGTCCGCAAGTACCATCACGAGCACGGGAAGGTGTACTGGACGATGGACGACTCGGCCGAGTCCACGACGCTCGTCAACCGGTGCAACAAAGACCAGACCTACGAGGCGAGGCTCGCGGCGGGCACGCTGCCTGGACGATCGAGCCGGAATGTGCCGTACCGGCGCGGATGATCGACGAATGCACACGGCCACGACGTTGAACCGCTACCACGGCGCGTTGCTGGGGCTTGCCTGTGGCGACGCGCTCGGGACCACGCTCGAATTCCGAGACCGGGGCACCTTCACGCCCATCGCAGACATGATCGGCGATGGACCATTCGACCTCGAGGCCGGCGAGTGGACCGACGACACGTCGATGGCCATGTGCTTGGCGGAAAGCCTCATCGAGCGCGGATTCGATCCGCTCGATCAGATGCGACGGTACGTCCGATGGTCGAAGGATGGCTACTGGAGCAGCAACGGGCGCTGTTTCGACATCGGAGGAACGGTCGCCGTGGCGCTTCATCGATTCCAGGCAACCGGCGACCCGATGGCGGGGATTACCGATACGAGGAATGCCCCGAACGGCTCGCTGATGCGCCTTGCCCCTGTGCCACTGCGGTACGCCGCGAAGCCGGCCGAAGCCGTGCGGCTCGCCGCTGAGAGCTCGAAGACGACGCACGGCGCCCGCGAGGCGGTCGATGCGTGCCGGTACTTCGCGGCGCTGCTCGTCGGCGCGTTGGAGGGCCGCGACAAGCGTAAGCTCCTCTCGCCGGCGTACGCGCCCGAGGGGGTTGACTGGTCCGCCGAACCGCTCGCGCCGGCCATCGCGGCGGTCGCCGCAGGCGGCTTCAAGACGAAGAGTGAAGCCAGATCCGCGCCACCGGGTACCGTCGTCCACACGCTCGAAGCCGCGTTGTGGGCCTTCTTCCGCTCGAGCGACTTCCGCGAAGGCGCGCTCCTCGCGGTCAACCTCGGCGAGGACGCTGACACGACGGGCGCGGTGTACGGCCAGCTGGCCGGCGCCTACTACGGCGTGGATGCCATCCCAACGGAATGGCGAGAGCGGATCGTCAGACGGGACGAAATCCTCCGATTCGCCACGAGGCTCTTCGAGCTGGCCTGGTCGGACCGAGCAACGGGAAAGTCGACGCAGACTGCGGCCACCCGGCACGTGCCGCGCGACGTGGCGTCGCGGCTGGGCCACGAGACGCTGGGCATCCTCCGCACTGGCCGGTACCGTGCGCCGTCCGGCCGTCAGGTCGACGTGCTGGCAGCGCTCTGCGCTTCCCGGGACAGCACAACAGAGTACCCGCCGGATCTCGTGCTTCCGGCGCCGGCATCGAGCGGCACCACGACTCGGATCACCGTCGTGAACGGGACCGTACTCGTCGCCGCTCGGCGCATGGCCGCGGATGGTCCCGTGGCGGCATTGAACTTCGTCTCCCCAATGGTCCCGGGCGGCGGCTTCCTGGTCGGCGCCCGCGCACAAGAGGAGTCGATCGCACGGTCCTCGGGCCTGGTCTACACGCTCGAGGGCCGCGCCATGTATGACTTCCACCACGAGCGGTCCGACGCGTTGTACTCCGACTACGCGATCTACTCGCCGGACGTCCCGGTGTTCCGGCTCGACGACGGGGAGCTGCTCGACGAGCCGTGGCCGCTGTCGGTCGTGACGTGTGCCGCGGCAAACGGCGCGATGTTAAGGAGCGAAGCGCCGGAACGGCTCAGGGAGATTCCGGCCGTCATGGCACGCAGGACCGCGCGGGTACTGACCGTCGCAGCGCTCCACGGGGGGAAGCGATTCATCCTCGGCGCGTGGGGCTGCGGTGCCTTCGGCCTCGACCCGGAGATGATGGCCGCCGTCTTTCGCGACGCGCTTCAGGGGCCTTTCCGCGGCGTCTTCGACGAGATCGTGTTCGCGATCACCGACTGGTCGGAAGAGCGCCGCTTCATCGGTCCGTTCGAGCGCGCATTCGCGCGCGACCGGCTCGGCGCCTGACGGCCGCCGCCCCGTCGCAGATCGATGAGGGCATCCCCGTGCCGGTCCGGTGAATGTCGAAGCCGGCGCCACCGTCTCACGGAGGGACGGCCGTCCTCCGAGCCCGAGGACGATCCGTCGTGCCGTCCGCAGATTCGCAGGAGAAATCGTGTCCGCCCCGTGGCACGGCTTCTGCTGGAGACACGACGACATCCGGAGCGACCCGCCGATCACCGGTGGGTCCGGCAACCTGGGACGGACAACCCAAGGTGCCTGCTTCCTCCCGGAAGCGATGCGGCCTCACCGCTGGTGAGGCAAAGAAGTGTCCGGCGCAGCCGGCGCTGCGCACTCTGGGTGTCATCGTCCGCCGGCGGCCTCCGGGCAGGCGGCTACAGGAGTGAAGATGACATCCACGACGTTCACCTGGAAGCAGTTGATCCCGTTCGCATGGCTCGGCGACACGATCGCCGGGTGGTTCTCGCGGCTGGCTTTGCGAGTGATGCGCAGCCGCGGCGACGCTGGCGGGCGCTCGACGCACACCTGCACGGCGCCGGCGCAGAGCGAGAGTTCGCAGGACGAGAAGGACTCGCTCGCGCAGGTCATCGCTCACCTCGAGTACCTCGGCTACGAAGTGGACCCGCCTGAGCCGGACGGCTGGAGCTTCGCGCGCCACCCGCTGCGCTACGACTTCCACCTGCGCACCGTCCCGTCGGGCATTCGGCTGCACTGCGCCGTGCAGACGGATGTCGCGGAGGGGAAGTCGCGGGCGGAGTGGCTCGACTACCTGAACACATCAAACGCGCGGAGCCGGATCACGCACTTCTCGCTGTTCGAAGATCGCTATGGAATGTACGGCGTCAGGATGTCCGCGTTCGCCAGCGGCTCCTACAGCCGACGGACCTTCGCGATCGTGATGGACATGTGGCACGACGACGTGGACAGGATCCGCCGAAAGCCGGACTTCCTTCCTACGACATCGGCGACCGCTGGCCAGGAGACGCCGGCCGTCACCGTTCATTGAGCGGTCTGGTACTTGGCGACCGCGAGCACGTGCCTCGCCCTCGACGCGGCGACGTAGAGGTGCTGATCCGTCGAGTTCGGGTCGCCCCGGCGCACCTCGCACAGCACGACGGCGTCAGCCTCGAGCCCCTTGAACCCCTGCAGCGTCGCGAACGCGACCTGCGCCGGGCCGGGAGCTGAAGGGTACTGGACGAGACGCAGAGCACCGAACGTCTGCGCCCGCCAGACGGCACTGGTTCTCGTGCTGTGAGGCGAGAGCACGACGACGCGGTCGGGCGACAGTCGCCCTTCGAGGACGATCCGGTGCAGGGCCCGCCGAACGGCATCCACCATCTCGCGCTCGCTGCTGCACGACTCGACGATCACGTCCGCGCCTTCGGGCGTGCCCGGTCGGACGCGCGGATCGGCGCCGACCATGCCGCAGGCGTAGCGGGCGATGCGCTGCGTGTTGCGACAGTTATACGCCAGCGGCGCCGTGTGGAGTCCGAGCGCGTCCCAGGCGGACCCGCCGTAGATGTTCTGCCGCGGATCGAAGAACACCCACAACACATCGTCCTTCGGCCGGCGCAGCAACCGCTCGACGGCAAGCCACCAGTATTCGTGGAAGTCCTGCGCCTCGTCCACGATGACCGCGTCGAATCGTTGGTCGGGCAGCTGGTCCAGCGCTCGAAGCAGAAGGGACGGTGCCTCCTCCAGCCAGAAAGTCTGCGCCTCTGGGCCGCGCAGTGCCTCCGGCCATGCGATTCCGGCGGATTGACACAATTCGTCGCAGAGCGCGTGGAACGTGGAGACCTTGAATCCGTCGGCACGCAACTTCAGGTATGCGGCCAGGCCGCGGTTGTAACAGAGCAACAACACGCGACGGCCTTCGGCCGCGAGGCGCCGCGCGCGTTCCATCGCCACGAGCGTCTTGCCCGTGCCGGCGCCACCTGACACACCGACCCGCGGAAACCCGCCGAGGACCTCGAGGATGCTGAACTGTTCCTCGGTGAGCCGCACGAGCGCCGCACCCTCGTCGGTGACGGTTGCGGCGAGCGAGGGTGCCAGCGACACTCGCGGGGCGAGCAACTGTACAAGCTGGTTCACGGCTGCCGGCGGAAGCGCCGTGCCCGCGCCGAGCGCTGCTCCGAATACCGCGTCCACCGCCTTGTCGGCCCACTGCAGGCCGCTGCGGTCGATCACCAGCCGCCGCGGCAGCTCCGGGCCGAGCGTGTCGGGCGACTCCGCATCCGGGAACACCACGCCCCACCCGAACGACGCGATGGCCGCGCGTTGCCTCAGATACTCCTGCAGCGCGTGCATCGCGCTCTGCGCCTGCGCACCGGGCGCCTTGATGCGATGGCGCGGCTGGTTGCCGGAGTACCAGCCCTCCTCGTCCCGCCCGATCTCGACTCCACCCTTGACCTCGAGGCCGAGCAGCCCGCGGGCAGGATCGATCACGAGGAAATCGAGTTCGCGCTCGACGACGGGGCCGGCACTGTGCCGTGGCAAGACGAGGCGGCGGGAATGGAAGACGGTCCAGTCTCGCGGGAGCTGTCGCTCGAACGCCGCGAAGACCTTCCGCTCGGAATCCGGCGTGTCGGCGTCCGGCGCTGCTGGAAGCATTCGCGGCATAGAGTTCCTATGTCGGAATCGCGAGGACTCCGGGTTATAGGCGTCAGCTGTAAATGGTACACGGGTTTTTCATTCGGGAGTCTGCGGCGATTGCTCATCGCCCGCGTCCAAAGGAAACGGTGGACGCAGCGTCGGGCCGCAGCCGGCGTGTGAGCGAACGACACCCCGCGGTCGTCGGGCGCCTTGATGCACCAGCGACGATGGCCCATACTACCTGCGATGCCGAATCCTGCGGTGTGGACCTTGGCGCAGGCTGCGCGACTGCTGGATGAACCGCAGCATCGGCTGATCTACCTGTGCGAAAAGAGCGTGGTGATTCCGGACTTTGCGGACGCAAAAGGCCGGGGCAGTAGTCGCCGCTTCTCGCTACGAAACCTGTTGGAGTTTTCCGTCGCCCTCCGCCTGAGGACGTTGGGCCTCCCCGCGAGATCTATCGCGGCCATCCTCTACACGCTGCGCGCCTTCGAGAAACGGGTCTCGGCCAAAATTCCGCGTTTTCAGATAGTCGAGGCGCTTCGTGATCGTAACCGTATTGAACTGCGAGCGCTGATTCGCGATGGAGAGCGGCTGTATTTCCTGCTCCGACCCGCCGGTCAGGACGCCCAGCTTTTCGGCGGCGTTTCCCTCGGACGCGTCGGATCCATGAGTGCTTCCGCCTTGGGCAGCCGCCTTGGCGCCGCGCCCGGAGCGATTCCCCGCGACTCCGCGGGATTCGCGGGCCCGGAAGGTAGCCTGTACGTTCGTCTGGACATCAACATCGGCCGAATTGCCAGGGACCTGAAACTCGACGAATAACCGGGTTCTCGCAGGAGCGGAGGTGTTGTGTAAATGATAGACATTGTCTATCATTGTGGCAAACTTGATGAGCGCCCGTAGGGCACTCGATCGACGACCCCAAAAGAAGACTGATGAGCATCTGGCGCAGCAGATCCAACCAGAGGTGCGCGAACTGCTGGATCTGATCGCCGAAGAACTCGCTGTGGAGTATCTGCGGCTGATGTCGCCACGCAAGGGACTCCGGAAGAAAGAGGGAGGCTAACATGCGCGCCGCGATCTACGCGCGGTACTCGTCGGAGAACCAGCGACCTGAAAGCATCGAAGATCAGATCGCATCCTGCCGGAAACTAGCTGCCGAACGCGGCTATGTCATCGACGCAGACCACATCTACGCCGACCGGGCCTCGTCCGGCGCGAGAGAGGACCGGCCGGGTCTCAACGCCCTCCGACGCGCGGCTCGTCTCAATGCCTTTGACGCAGTCCTCGTGGACGATCTTTCCCGACTCGCCCGAAACACACTCCTGCTTCTGTCCACCTTGGAGGAACTGCGTTTCCACGGCGTACGCGTCGTTTCCGTCGCCGATGGCCTCGACAGCGATGACCGCGAGGCGACCATCGGCATCCAGGTGCGCGGCGTGTTCAATGAGCTACAGCTGCAGGATCTGCGAAAGAAGACGCTCCGCGGTCAGATCGGTCAGAAGGCGCGCGGATTTGCGGTAGGCGAGGCGACCTTCGGATATCGGTCGGTCCCCATCGGCACGATCCGAATGGACAAGAAGGGCCGGCCGCGACCGGACGGCTACCGCATGACGATCGATCCGGGCGAGGCCGCGACCGTCCTCCGCATTTTCAAGGCCTTCGCTGGCGGGCGGTCGGAGTCGAGCATCGTGCGCGAGCTGAATGCGGACGGGGTTCCGGGCCGACGAAAGATGCGCCGGGGATGGTCGCCAGCGACCGTCCACCGGATGCTCCGCAATGAGAAGTATGTCTGCCGCTGGGTCTGGAACAAGACCGAGACCCGCCGCGACCCTAGCACCGGCCGACGCCGGCAGTTTCCAAAGCCCGAATCGGATTGGATTGTCACCGACGACGAAACGCTGCGTATCGTGCCGGACGACCTCTGGCGGCGAGTCCAGGAACGGCTGTTGGCGGTTCGAAAGACGTGGCCGGGTGGGACTGGGAGGCGCGGCTTCCAAGGGCAGCAGGGAGGACGGGTCCGTCACTACCCGACGGACCTGCTGTCGGGCAGCATGGTCTGCTCTCTCTGCGGCAGCAGCATCGGCAAAGTGAGTGGAAAGGGGGGCGGCTACTACGGGTGCGTCCGCGCCGCGAAGAGCGCGTGCGACAACCGCCTTTGGGTCCGCCGCTCGCTCGCGGAGCGCGTGATCCTCGCCGCTGTTCGGGACCAACTGGCCTCACGCGAGAACCTTTTCTACGTTCTCGAGCGCATGGAAGAAGAGTTGGCCCGGACGACATCGACCGCGCCGGAGACCTTGAGGCTCAAACAGGCCGAGTTTGAGCAGGAAGAACGCCGACTTAGGAACTTCGTCGAGTTCGTGGCCGACGGGCGGGGCAGCAAAACGGTGGGAGAGGCTCTCCTTGCCAGTGAGCGCAAGGTCGATGAACTGTGGGCGGAACTCGAGGTCCTGCGGCGTAGCCAGACGGCAGTCCTCGAGCCCCCGCCGCTCGTATGGCTCGAAGAGCGCATCGTGCGCCTCCAGGAACTGCTGGAGCGGCGAACGGCACCATCGGCGGTGCTCCTACGAAAGTTACTCGGCAAGATCCGGCTGGAGCCGGTGGTGCCGGAGGTTGGAAAGCCTTACTACCGGGCGGTGACGAATCTGGATGTGTTGGCGATAGTGGAGGGAGAACCAGGTTCCGGTGGTTCGGAACCTGGTGCGAATACTTTGCATTGGTGGAGGCGGCGGGATTCGCACCCGCGTCCGAAAATACATCCCCGCAGGAATCTACGATGCGTATCCGCGTCTGTATAGTCGCTCCCGGCGTGAAGGCGCGGAAAAACCGCCGAGAGCCAGCCCCGAAAAATCTCGCCGCTGACGTCCGGGACGGGCCATCAGCAACCAGCCTGCTGAAATGACATCCAGTTCCGGCCCGCAGGCTGACCGGAGTGGACGCTCACAGGTTCTTAGGCTGCGAGAGCGAGCTGCGTGTCCGCAGTTATGTTGGTTTCCATCTGTTTAACGAGGGTGATGGTCCTCGGCACGCATCCTGCGAAACCGTACCTCCGTCGAATCTAGGTCGCCCCCAAAACCGGTTGCAGCTACCCATTCTACGCGGTACTCGGAGTGCCGTCAAATTATTGTCCGGGTTGAACTTGTAGCCCGATATAAGATACCGCGACAGGGCGAAGAACCGGCCTCCGCCGGAACCCGCGGCGGGCCCCGGCGTTTACCGTTGAGAAGCATCCCGCTCGGAGGCCTCGTGATTCGATTCTCAGACGCGCGCTATGCCTTACGTCTCTGGCGCCGCCATCCGACGATGATCGCGGTCGCCGGCCTGTCGCTCGGGCTGGGCGTCGGCGCGACGACGACGATGTACAGCGTCGTGAATCGCGTCGCGCATTACGACCTGGGCTTTGCCGACGAAGGACGGCTCGTCGTCGTGTGGAGGGCAGACCCCGAGCGCGGCATCCGCGAGCAGTCGTTGAACTGGCTGATTCAGCGCGCGCTGCTCGAACATGGCCAGTCGTTCGAATCAGTGGGGTTCTTTCAGGGCGGCGGCATGCCGGTGACGCTGACAGGAACGGCTGAAACCAGTCGTGTGTCGCAGGTGCCGGTGGACGTCGACGGGCTGTCGGTCGTCGGCGTGCCGCCGCTCCTCGGCCGTACCTTCCGTCTCGAGGATTTCGACGACGTCGTCAAGCAGAAGGAAGCGCGCGCTATCGTGATCAGCCACGACACATGGCAGCGGCGCCTCGGCGGTGCGGCCGGAGTGGTTGGCATGTCGATCCACGTCGACGGCGAGCCGCGCACGATCATCGGCGTCATGCCGCGCGGATTCCAGTTGCTGCCGTGGGCAGACGACGTCGCGTTCTGGACGGCCAACGATCTCCGCAAAATTCCGGAAGCTGCGTGGATGATCGCCGTCGGCCGGCTCAAGCGGGGAGTGTCGCCGGAAACGGCGCAGGCGGAGGCTGCGGCCATTACGCGTCAGGTCATCGAGTCGCGCGGCGAAAAGCCCGGCGGCAACACCGCGCGTGTCATCCCGATTCGGGAGGCGTTCTTCGGCGACGCGACCAGGGCCTTGTCGTTCCTCCTTGGCGCCGTCAGCTTCGTCCTGCTCATCGCCTGCGCCAACGTCGCCAATCTGCTGCTGGCCGCAGGAACGGCGCGGCAGAAGGAACTGGCGCTACGCGCCGCGGCCGGGGCCCGGCGCAGCCGGCTGATGCAGCAGCTGCTCACCGAGAACCTGCTGCTCGCTCTGGTTGGATGCGGCTTCGGGCTCGTCCTCGCATTGTGGGGGACGCGGTTGTTCGCGCTGATCGTGCCGACCGGGTTCCCGGCGCTGCTGCGTCACATCTCGGTCGACGCACGCGTGCTCGCCTTTGCGCTCGCCATCTCGATCGGCTCCAGCCTGCTGTTCGGGCTGATACCGGCGCTGCGCGCGTCGCGCGTGGACCTCAACGACGTGCTCAAGGAAGGCGCGCGCGGGTCGAGCGGCGAACGCCGCCGCGGCCGCAGCCTGCTGCTGGTGGCCGAAGTGGCGCTGTCGATGGTGCTGCTGGTCGGCGCCGGTTTGATGATGCGCAGCTTTCTGCGCGAGCAGCGGATGCTGCCCGGCTTCGACACGACGCGTCTGTTGACGGCGGACATCGCGCTCGGCGGCGCGAAGTACATGAGCAAGACGCCGCAGGATACCAACGTCGTGACGCCGCAGGTGGAGGTCTTCTATGATCAGCTGCTGGAGCGGGTGCGCGCGCTGCCCGGAATCGCACGCGCGGGCATCATCAGCCGGCTGCCGGCGGACGTCTGGACGCACCCGTTTACCATCGTCGGCCAACCGCTCCCGGAGCCTGGCAAAGAGCCACAGGCGGACTTCAATGAGGTGGACGCACAGGCGCTCGACACGCTGGGGATCCGGCTGCTGCGCGGCCGCATGATTCAGGAGCGCGACACCGCGTCGACGCCGTGGGTCGCGGTGATTAACAAGACGTTCGCCGATCGGCACTTCGCCGGCCAGGATCCGCTTGGGCAGGCGATCCGCGTTTCAATCGGTCGCGCGGGCCAGGGCGCGAGGACCGAGCCGCAGCCGCGGCAGATCGTCGGCGTCGTCGCCGACGTTGCGTATCCGAGTTTTTTCAGCCAGGCGCCGGCCGTGGTCTACGTGCCGTTCCGGCAGCATCTGGCGGAGTACGCACCCGGCGAAGACGAGTGGCTCCATACGCAGAAGGTCCTCGCTATCCGCGCCTCGGTCGATCCGTTGACGCTGGTGCGCGCCGTCCAGGAGGCGGTGGCGCGCGTCGATCGCGATCAGGCGGCGAACGGCTTCCTGACCATGGAGCAACGCGTCGCGGCGTCGCCGTCGGTCACCAACAGCCGGTTCATCGCCTCGCTGTTCAGCGTGTTCGGATCGCTGGCGATCCTGCTCGCGGTGGTCGGCGTCAACGGCGTGATGTCGTGGGTCGTGGGACAGCGGACGACCGAGTTCGGCATTCGGATGGCGCTCGGCGCCAGCGCGGGCGACGTCGTTGCCATGCTCTTGCTGCAGTCGCTGCGGCCTATCGCGATCGGCGTTGCGCTCGGCCTCGCCGGGGGATTCGGCCTGAGCCGCGTGCTCAACAGCATGCTCTGGCGCATGACGTCGGCCGATCCCCTCGTGCTCGGTGGCATCGCCGCACTGATGCTCGCGGTCGCGCTCGTCGCGGCGTGGGTGCCGGTGCACCGCGTCACCCGGATCGATCCGCAGCATGCGCTGCGCCATGGGTGAGAAGTACGAGCATGCGCAATCGACGGACAGGCTGGAAGTAACACGCGAACGTCGGCGCAACTTATTGTACGCACCGCATTTGGAACGCCTGCGAGCTTGACGGGTCGATCGTAGTTCCCGATAATCGCGGGAATGCCCGACGATCAGCTGAGCGAGATTCTCGACGCGATGCGGGCGCGGATCCAGGCCCAACTGGATGCGCAGCGTCAGGCGCTCAATGCGCAGCACGAGCAGGCACTGGCGCGCGTGCGCGTCGAAGCCGCGGCCGAGGCCGAGCGGCGGTGGACGTCGAAAGTGGACGCCATCCGCAACGAGTGGAGCGCGCGGCTGGAGTCCGAAATCACCGCGGCGCGTGCCGAAGCAGAGAGACGGTTCGTGGGCGAGTCGATGCGCGCCAAAGCGGAGGCGGAACGCGAGCTCGAGCTGGCAGTCGCCGCCGAACGCCAGCGCACCGTCGCGCAGCTCGACGAGGAACGCAAACGCGCTGAGCTCGAGCTCGAACACGCGATCGCGGCCCTCGACGCCGAGCGCCGTCAGCAGGAGGGGGAACCGGCGCACGCGGAGCGTCGCTTCAGCGACTCGTCTGCGCTCCTCGGCTCAATCGTCGATATCGAACACGCGCGGTCGCTCTCCGATGCGCTTGCCGCACTCGTTCGAGCCGCCGCCGCGCACGCCCCGCGCACCGCGCTCTTCATCGTCCATGGCACGCAGCTCGACGAGTGGTCCGTCGCCGGTGTGTCACGGATGTCTCAGCTGCCGATCGGCGTCGAGGGCAACGCGGCGGGTCTTGCGGGCATCGCTGTGCGCCGCGGCGAACGGATCTCGACGGATGATGCGCCCGCGCCCGCGTTCGCCGAACTGCCGGCCGGCGCTGCCGCGCTCGCCGTGCCGCTGATGATGGACGGGCAGCCCGTTGCTGTTCTGTATGCGGACGCCGGCGGAACAGGATCCCAACAGACGGACGGCTGGGCCGCCGCAGTCGAGCTCCTCGCGCGGCACGCCGCCTCGCGTCTTGCCGAGCTGACCGCCGTTCGCGCGCTCCAGTTGTTCCAGGCACCGGGCGGCAACGGCCGCCCGACCGCGACCGAGCCGGGAACGTCCGAGGATAGTGACCAGAGCGCGAAACGCTATGCGCGGCTTCTGGTTTCCGAGATAAAGCTGTACAACGAAGGGGCTGTTCGTGCGGGACGCGAGCACCGCGATCTGCTCCAGCGCCTCGGGCCGGAGATCGAACGGGCGCGCCGTCTTTATGAGGAGCGTGTCCCATCTTCGGTGGCCGGCCGTGCGTCCTACTTCCAGCAAGAGCTCGTCCACACGCTGGCCGGTGGCGACGCGACGCTGCTGTAATCTGGCATCCTCTTCGCTTTCTGACACGGCACGGAACCGAGAACGTTGGTCATTCCGCACTCTCTGCTTGCACCCATTGGCCTGCTGCTGCTCCTGGCGCAGGGGCCTTCCACGGTTCGCGATCCGATCGCGCCCGGACAGCTCGCGCCCACGGCGCATGCGCCGGTCTCCGAGCGCGCCAGCGATTTGTGGCTCGTGCCCTCGGGCGGCGATCCCGAAGCGAAGACGATCGCGCTCTACAAACCGCTCGTCGAAGGCGTCCGGCAATACCAGCAGGGGAACTACGAGGCTGCGCTGCCGCTCGTCTCGAATCCGTCGCTCGCAAGCACGCCCCTCGCGCCGTACGCGCGTTACTACCAGGGCCTCTCGCAATTGCGCTCGTCGCGCGTATCGGACGCGCGCGCGACGCTCGATGCGCTTGCCGGCAGCAAGCCCGAAGGCCATCTCTCTGTCGCGTCGAGGGTCGCTGCCGGCGAAGCGGCGGAAGCCGCCGGCGATCATGCGACCGCGATTCGCATCTACGAGGAGGTCGCCCGTGAGAAGGCGTCCGTGATCGAGGACGTCCTGTCACGACTCGGACGTGCGGCGCTCGCCGCGGGCGATCGCGCGAAGGCCGCGGAAGCGTTTCTCCGCGTCTACTACGAGTTCCCGCTGACCGACGCGGCGACGACGGCGGCGTCGCGTTTGACGACGCTTCAGGACCAGATTCGGCGCACCGGGTACACGCTGGACCTCGGCCGCGCGCAGCGGTTGTTCGGCGCGCGCCGCTTCGCGGAAGCCCGCGAGGCGTTCCAGGAGCTGCAGCGGCTCACGAGCGGTGCCGATCGCGAGCTCGTCGATTTGCGCATCGCCGAAAGCGACTTCCACTTGAAACGATACGCGGCCGCACGCGACGCCCTGCGACGGTTCATCGACGCGGGAGCGCACACCGCCGAAGCCCGCTTCTTCTACGCCAGCGCGCTCCGCGAACTGGACAACGAGGAGCAGTACATTGCAGTGACACGCGCGCTCGCCAATGAGTTTCCCGCGACGTCGTGGGCCGAGGACGCGCTCAACGAGCTCGCGTCGCATTACATCCGGACGAACGAGGATGAGCTCGCCGCCGAGACGTTCCGCGAGCTGTATGACAAGTATCCCGCCGGACAACGCGCGGAGCGCGCCGCGTGGAAGTGGGGATGGTGGACGTACAAGACGGGAGAGTACGCGGAAACCGTCCGCGTGTTCGAGAGCGCCGCGGCCCGTTTTCCGCGCTCCGATTACCGGCCCTCGTATCTGTACTGGTCGGCACGGGCGCATTCCCGGCTCGGCGACGTGTCGCAGGAATCGGAGCGACTGCGGCTGGTCTACACCGACTACGCGAACTCGTATTACGGTCGCCTTGCCGAGCGCCAGCTCTCGCGCCGCGCCGCTCGCACCGCCGACGGCGACGCCGTGGTGCCGGCCGCGCGTCAGCAGCCGGTGGTTGGCGACCGGGATCGCGTGCCCAACGAGCCCGTCATCCGCCTGCTGCTCGCGAATGGCCTTTACGACGATGCGTTGAACGAGCTGCGATACGTGCAGCGGACGTCGGGATCGTCGCCGGTCGTGGACGCGACCAGCGCATGGGCGCATCACCAGAAGGGCGAGCTGCGGCGCGCCATTACCCTCATGCGCCGAGCGTATCCGCAGTTCCTGACTGCGTCACACCAGCTTCCGCCGGAGATGCTGCAGGTCATCTTTCCGCTGACCTACTGGGATCTGATCAGGAAGTACTCGGCGCAGCGCGATCTCGATCCGTATCTCGTCGCTGCGCTGATCGCGCAGGAATCGACCTTCGATCCGCAGATCCGCTCCGTTGCCAACGCGTGGGGACTGATGCAGGTCGTCCCGGCCACCGGGCGCCGGCTGGCGCGCTCGCTCGGGATTCGCCGCTTCTCGACGTCGATGCTGACCAATCCGGAGATGAACGTCCGGCTCGGCACGCTGTACTTCTCGCGCCTGGTGAACCAGTTCGGCGGCGCACACTACGCGCTCGCCAGCTACAACGCCGGCGAAAACCGCGTCGTCCGTTGGAAAGCCGAGCGGCCGGGCATCGAGCAGGACGAGTTCATCGACGACATTCCATTTCCCGAGACACAGAATTACGTGAAGCGGATTCTCGGCACGGCGGAGGACTACCGGCAGCTTTATGGCAGCGGCCTGCTGCGGCCCCAGCCGCCCGTGGGCGCCGCCGCTGCCGCGACTCCGGTGCTGGCGTCGTCGAACAAAGCGGCCACGAAGAAGCCAGCGACGACGAAGAAGTCCACGACGAAGAAGCCCACGACGAAGAAGCCGTCGGCGAAGAAGAGCACGAAGAAGGCGCCGAGCCGCAAACGGTGATTGCCGTGTAGAATCCGGCACCATGGTGCGTCTCCGGGACGCCAGTGCCGCGCTCATCGCCGGCGGCGCTGCCTGGCTGTCGCAGGGGAAGCTCGGTTTTGCGACCGCCGACGGCGGCCGCATCGGCGTGCTGCCCGTCTCCTTCACCGCCATCGCGCTCGTCCTGCTCGCGATGGCCATTGTCTTCCTGCTCGCGCGGCGCGGGGCCTCGAGCGCGCCAATCGCGCTGCTCGCTCTCGTCGTCCTTCCGTGGCTGCCCATCCCGCTGCCCGCAGCGTTTCTCTTGTGGGCCGGTCCGGCGACACTGCTCGTCTGGTGTGCCGTTGCGCTCGCGATGCTGGTGTCGCTTCCGCGGCCGGCTGTCGTGTGGACGCCGAATCGGACGCGGCTCGCGCCGCAGACGCTCGCGGCAATCCTCGCCTTCGCCGTCTACGCGATCTCGTTCTGGCAGGTCTCGCCGCAGGTGCCGGGCGGCGACGAGCCGCACTATCTCGTCATCACACAGAGCCTGCTGAAGGACGGCGACCTCAGGATCGAGAACAACCATCGCCGGGGCGACTACCGAGCGTTCTTCGCGGGCGAGCTGCCGCCGCACTACATACAGCGCGGTCGCGACGGCGAGATCTACTCGATCCACGCGCCGGGACTGCCGGCGCTCGTGGCACCGGTGTTCGCCATTGGCGGCTACCCCGGCGTCGTGCTGATGCTGTTGGTGCTCGCGTCGCTCGGCAGCGCGCTCGCGTGGCGGCTGGGATACATCGTCGCGGGGCGCGAGGACGCGGCGTGGTTCGGATGGGCCGCGGCGACGCTGTCGGCGACGGCGATCTTCCACTCGTTCACCGTCTACCCAGATGGGCTGGGCGGCGCGATCGTGCTCACTGGCGTATGGGCGCTGTTGCGGGCGGAACGCGACGGCGGGCGCACGCTGCCGTGGTTTCTTCACGGCGCCGCGCTCGCGCTGCTTCCGTGGCTGCACACGCGTTTTGCGGCGCTGGCAGGAACGCTGGGCGCGATCATCCTGTTGCGGCTGTCGTCGCGCCGGGACGCGGCGGGGAAGGCGGTCGGCTTCCTCACGGTCCCCGCGCTCAGCGCGCTCGGGTGGGTCGCCTACTTCATCGCCATCTACGGCCGTCCCGATCCATCGGCGCCGTACGGCACCGCGGCGGCGCGCGACTTTTCGCTCGAGTTCGTCCCGTCCGGCTCGCTGGGCATCCTGTTCGATCAGCGATTCGGAGTCCTGGCCTACACACCGGTGCTGGCATTCGCGTTCGTGGGCCTCGCCGCCATGCTGTGGACTCCCGGCCGCCGGCGCCTCGCGCTCGAGATCCTTTTCGTCGGGGTGCCGTACTTCCTCGCGGTGACGAATTACGCGATGTGGTGGGGCGGCCGGAGCGCGCCGGCGCGGTTTCTGATGCCGATCGTTCCGCTGCTCGCAATCCCGTCGGCATTCGCGTGGTTCACAATCAAGAGCCGCGCCACCAGGGCGGTCGCGCTGGCGGCGCTCGCGTTCTCGCTGATTGCCGTCGCGTGCCTCGTGGTCGTTCGCGATGGGGCGCTTGCGTTCAACGGCCGCGAGGGATACGCGCAGTGGCTGGACTGGCTGAACCCATCCATCGATCTCGCGCGCGGCGTGCCGGTGTGGTTCCGCGGCGGCGATCTGCCGTACTTCCGCGACGTTGTCGTCTGGATTGCCCTGCTCGTGTTCGCGTGGATGGCGCTCCACCATCTGGCTTCGACAAGGGCCCTGCGCAGCCGCGCAGCGCTGGCGACGGCCACCGCCGGCGTCTATGCCGCCGCCGCCACGGTCGCCGTTGCGATCGTGTGGGGGCTCAACGGCGTGCCTGGGATCGCCGGCACGAACGCCCAGTTCGCGATCCTCAGGCACATCGCCGGCGATCACCGGCTCGTCGCGGCACGGCTCGATCCCTGGTCACGTCTCGCGGTGTCCGACATCGCGACGTCGATGCGGATAGAACCATCGCTGACAGCTTCGCAGCCCGGTGCCGGACGCCGTGACGGCTCGCTGTTCCAGTTGCCGCCGGTGCCGGCAGGCCGCTACCGCCTGAAGGTGCGCGCGCCCGGCGGTGGCGGATGGCTGATGGTCGGGATCAACGAACGCGATCCGTTTGCGATCGTGACACAGGAGCTCACTGCACCTCCGCAGCCCATCGAGCTCAACCTCCCGGTGGCCGTCCGCAGCGTCGTGCTCAAAGGCGACGAGGAGGCCCGCCGCGCCGTTCGCGGACTCGTCGTCGAACCCCTCTCGACGGTGCCTGCGGAACAACGGCTGACGGACGCGTACGCGCGCCGAGCCGTTCGCTACGGCGACGCGGTGGCGTTCTTCGTGGATGAGGGGTTGTTCGCCGAGCCGGAAGCGTTCTGGGTCGGCGGCAGCCGCCGCGGGACCATCGTCGTTCAGCCGGATGCGAGCCGGGCGGCGATGACGCTGTTGTTGCGAAACGCGCCGACAGCGAACCGGCTCGTCATCGAGACCGGCACGTGGCGCGACGAACTGAGTCTGGAGCCCGGAGAGGAGCGCCACGTGCAGGTGCCGCTCGACACCGCTCGCGGCGCGACGATGATCACGTTCGCCGCGGAGACGGGCTTTCGCCCGTCAGCGGTGAATCCGAACAGCCGCGACGATCGCTTCCTCGGCGTGTGGGTGAAGATCGAGAACTGACGCATCAACTCCCAAGGGCCAACCTCCAAAGGCCAAGGGGCCGAACGGCCAACTCCCAAAGACCAACTCCCAAGGGCCAACGGCTCGGGAGTTGAGAGATTTGGCCTTTGGTCCTTTGGTCCTTGGAAGTTGACAGGACTCAGAACCTGACGACTCCACCGAAATAGGGGCCTTTCATCGTCAGCGAGCCCTCGTCGTTGTCGATCTTGTAGAACACGTCGAACGACCGGTAGCCGAGCTGGACGCCGGCATGATCGGTGAAGTTCACCGTGCCATACAGATCGAAGTCGTAGTAGCGCGCCTTGTAGTTCTCGTCGATGCTCTCCGGCAGCTTGAAGCCGCCGAACTCGCCGGTGATCGAGATGTTCGGCGCGACGTAGACGCGGCCGATGACGCCGATCGCCGGAATCGGCGCGCGGGCGTGCACGAACTGCGTGTCGATGACGTTCGTCAGCGTGGCCTCGACGTCCGTGTACTTCGCCTCGAGCACCAGGCCGAGAAAGCCGCGGTCGCGGTAGAGGAAGTCAATCTCGTAGCCGAAACGGTACGCCTTCCACGAGAGGTCCGTCTGCACCGGCAACGCCACCGGGTAGATGATGCCGTTGAAGATCAGGTCGCGGCGAATCGTGCCCTGCGCGCCGTACGAGATCGGCGTGTACTCGAAGCGGAACTTGTGCTTCGTCGCCGGCCGCAGGACGACCTTCATCTGCTTGAACTTGCTCTTCTGGATGCCGAGATCGTTGACGAAGTCGATTTTGGTGGCCGTCTGGCCGACGATGGGGATCGACTCGCTGGAGATGCCGATGCCCGGCGCCGGGTTCCAGAAGAACCCGCCGAGCTCGACGTGGTAGTTCTCGCCGGTCGCGCGGTCGGACAGGCCGCGTGACGCGCCATACTGTGCGTACGCCGGTGTCGCCGCGAGGCCGATCACCAGGCAGACCAAGAACGTCGCAGCAACACGTGTGCGCATGGAATTTCTCTCGCCCCGGTTAATGGTTGTAACGGATACACGGCCTCCGGACATTTGCTGGAGGCTCGGACTGCTGCTGGGAAAGCGCACCCAGAATACCATATCGGCCGCTTGCTATACTCGCTTCAGCAGGCCGCTGAAGAACGGCGGCCTGCAAAGACCAAGGGCCAAGGGACCACGGAACCAAGGTTGGCCTTTGGTCCTTGGTTTCTTGGCCTCTGATTGCGTCAGTTCCTTTTAGAGATGGGCTCCGCCGTTCGCCGTCTGCTCCCTTAAGTCGTTCGCTACCGCCGGCGATTCCTGATCGGGTTCCTGTGCGTCCTCTTCACCACAGCCATACAGCTCGTCTCCCCCTGGATCCTCAAGTACGCCATCGATGACCTGACGCTCGGGGTCACGCGCCGGAAGCTCGCGTTCTACGGAGCGGCGCTGCTCGGCACGGCGTTGGTCGGTGGCTTCTTCCGGTTTCTCATGCGGCGGATCATCATCGGCGCCTCGCGCGACATCGAGTACGACATCCGCAACGATTTCTTCGCGCGGCTGCAGCAGATGCCGCTCGCCTACTACCACGCCCGGCGCACCGGCGACCTGATGTCCCGGGCGACCAACGACCTGAGCGCAGTGCGGATGATGGTCGGCCCCTCGGTGATGTACTCAGCCTCCACGATCATCATCTTCACGGTGTCGATCGTGCTGATGTTCTCGATCGACATGCGGCTCACACTCGTCGCGCTGGTGCCGCTGCCGTTCGTGTCGGGCAGCGTGCGGTACTTCGGCACGGCGATCCACCAGCGGTTCGAGGCGATCCAGGAGCAGTTGTCCGAGGTCAGCGCCGTCGCGCAGGAAGCGCTCTCAGGCGTCCGCGTCGTCCGCGCCTACGCGCAGGAGTCGCACGAGATCGAGCGGTTCCGAGGAGCCAACGAGGAGTACGTCCGCCGCAACACGCGGCTGATCCGGCTGCAGGGGATGTTCTATCCGAGCCTGACGCTGTTCCTCGGATTCGGATCGCTGCTGGTGCTCTGGCTGGGCAGCCGCGAGGTTATTCGCGGTTCGATCACGCTGGGCGAATTCGTCGCCTTCAACGCCTATCTCGTGATGCTCAGTTGGCCGATGATTGCGTTCGGCTGGGTCACGAACATGATGCAGCGCGGGCTCGCCTCGTGGAAGCGCATGCTGGAGGTGCTCGACGCCCAACCGGACATCGACGACCGGCACGTCACGGATACCGGGCGCGCGGTCGTTCCAACGGGCGAGATCGAGTTCAGGGACCTGGTCTTCGCATACCCGGGCTCCGATCGGCCGGTGCTCGACGGAATCTCACTGCGGATCGAGCGCGGCCAGACCGTCGCGTTCGTCGGCGCCACCGGTTCCGGGAAGAGCACGCTCATCAGCCTGCTGCCGCGCTTGCACGATCCTGCGCCGGGCACGGTGTTCCTGGATGGAGTGGACGCCCGCGAGATTCCCCTCAGCACCCTCCGCGGCGCCGTCGGGTTCGTTCCCCAGGAACCGTTCCTCTTCTCCGAAACGATCGCCGAGAACATCGCTTTTGGCGTCCCGGAGGAGCGCGCGGCCGCCGAGCGCACGAGAGAGGCTGCGGCGGTTGCGAGGCTCGACAAGGACATCGAGACGTTTCCCGCCGGCTACGACACGGTGGTCGGCGAGCGCGGCATCACGCTCTCCGGCGGCCAGAAGCAGCGCACCGCGCTGGCGCGCGCGCTCATGACCGACCCCCGCATCCTGATCCTCGACGATGCGCTGTCGGCGGTGGATACCTACACGGAAGAGGAGATCCTCTCGAGGCTGCGAGACGTGATGCGGCAGCGCACGTCCATTCTGGTGTCGCACCGTGTGTCAACGGTTCGAGGCGCCGATCAGATCTTCGTGCTCGAGAACGGCCGGCTCGCCGAGCGTGGCCGGCACGAAGAGCTCGTCGCTCGCGACGGCCTGTATGCGGCGATGTATCGCAAGCAACTGCTCGAGGAGGAGCTGGCCGCAAGCTGATGGCGTCGCACCACGAAGAGGAGGTCCTCGGCAAGGCGTACGACGCGCGGCTGATGCGGCGGCTGCTCGGTTACCTGCGGCCTTACAAAGCCAGCGTCGCCGTGGCGCTGGTGGCCATCATCGCCGGCTCGGTGCTGCAGCTCGGCCAGCCGTACCTGACGAAGCTCGCCATCGATCGCTACATCGCCACCGGAGACCTCGCCGGCCTGAACGGGATCGCGCTGGCCTTTCTCGCGATCCTGCTCGCCTCGTTCGGCCTCGAATACCTGCAGATGTGGACGCTGCAGATGACCGGTCAGCGCATCATGTTCGACATGCGCATGCAGATCTACCGGCACCTGCAGCGCCTCGACGTGCAGTTCTACGACCGCAACCCGGTCGGCCGGCTGATGACGCGGGTGACGACCGACGTCGACGTCCTCAACGACCTCTTCGCTTCCGGTGTCGTCTCCATCTTCGGCGACGTGTTCACGCTCGCCGGCATCATGATCGTGCTCGTCGTCATGGACTGGCGGCTCGCGCTGGTCGCCTTCTCCGTCCTCCCGCTCATCGTGCTCGTCACGCAGTGGTTCCGCAGGAACGTGCGCGACTCGTATCGGACCGTGCGCACGTGGATCGCGCGGATCAACGCGCACTTGCAGGAGCACATCACCGGGATGGCGACGGTGCAACTGTTCCGGCGGGAGCGGCGGACGTTCGCGGCGTTCGACGCGATCAATCGCAAGCACCGAGACGCGAACGTCGACTCGATCTTCTACTACGCGGTGTTCTATCCCGCGATCGAAATCATCGGCGCCCTCGCGTCCGCCCTGATCATCTGGTTCGGCGGTGGCTGGACGCTCGAGGACACGCTGACGCTCGGATCGCTCGTCGCGTTCCTGCAGTACTCGCAGCGCTTCTTCCGGCCGATCAGCGATATGTCGGAAAAGTTCAACGTGCTGCAGGCCGCCATGGCGTCATCCGAGCGGATCTTCAAGTTGCTGGATACGGACGCGACGATCGTCCCTGGTCCCTCGTCCCTGGTCCCGGGTCCCTCGTCCCGGGTCCCGAGTCCCGGGTCCCGGGTCCCGAGTCCCTCGTCCCGGGTCCCGAGTCCCGGGTCCCGGGTCGGGCACATCACGTTCGACCATGTGTGGTTCGCGTATAGCGCCGGCAGCGCAGAAGGCGAGCCGGATTACGTGCTGCGCGACGTGTCGTTCGAGGTCAGGCCTGGCGAGCGCGTCGGCATTGTCGGGGCGACGGGGGCAGGCAAGTCGACGATCATCAATCTGCTGCTGCGGTTTTACGACGTCACGAAGGGGCGCATCCTCATCGACGGCGTCGACCTCCGCGAGATGGATTTGACGGCGCTGCGGCGGCTGTTCAGCCTCGTCCTGCAGGACGTCCACCTCTTTTCCGGCACGATTGCCGGCAACATCCGGCTGGGCGAGACGGCGATTTCGGATGCCGACGTGCAGCGGGCGGCCGCCGCGGTTCACGCCGACCGTTTCATCGCGCGCCTGCCGAGCGCCTACGGCAGCGCGGTCGCGGAGCGCGGCGCGACGCTCTCTGTGGGACAGAAGCAGCTTCTGTCCTTCGCCCGCGCGCTCGCCTTCGATCCGCGCATCCTCGTCCTGGACGAGGCGACCTCGAGCGTCGACACCGAGACCGAATTGCTGATCCGCGATGCGCTCCATGTCCTGATGGCCGGCCGGACGACGATTGCCATCGCCCACCGGCTCTCGACAATTCAGGACATGGACAAGATCCTGGTCCTGCACAAGGGACAGCTTCGCGAGTCGGGCACGCATCAGGACCTGCTCGCCCGCCGCGGCATCTACTACAAGCTGTATCAGCTTCAATATCGCGACCAGGAGGGGGGCACGGCGGCTTAGCTGCGCTTGGTCGACTCCCAAAGGCCAAAGGGCCAAGGACCAAGTAAAACAACTCCCAAAGAGCCAAGGACCAACTCCCAAGCGCATAGTTGGGAATTGGTCTTTGGCTAGTTGGGAGTTCCATGATTTGGCCTTTGGGAGTTGATAGAGCGCGGCTATTTCTGCACAGCCGGGACAACCGCCGGAGGCGGTTGTCCCGGCACTGATGCGGGAACAGCCAAAGGCAGCGCCTTTTCGCGCTGCTTGAACAGCCGGTCGACGAGCGTCGGCTCGCTGGCGCGGGGGTTCCATCCGAGGCGGAGCACCGTGATGTGGGCTGGCCGCCGGCCCAACTCGAGAGCCTCGTAGCAGCTCCACATATACAGATCGATGTGGCGGCCGTTTACCTTCGGCCCCGTGTCCATGACGGTATAGATGCCGTTGTGCCGGTCGCCGAGCCGGTCCACCCGGATGACCGAGCCGACGGGCAGCAGGTTGGGGTCGGCCGCCGCGATGCCCGTCCGGACGTTCACGCCCGACGCGGTCGTCGTCCCCTTGCAGTAGCCGGTGGCCGTGAAGCGCAGCTTCACCCCGGGGGCGGGAGCCGCCGTGTCTTCGCGCAGCTCCGCCTGCTGGGCAGCATAACGAGAGTCGTGGACCGTCACCTGATAGAGGAAGGCAAAGGCGACAGCCGCTACGCCCGTTGCGACGATCTTCCGTCCGGTTCTCCGCGACAGCATCGTCCTCTTCGGCCTACTCGGGCCATTCGGCCTACTCGGGCTCTCGGGCATTGATGGGCTTGACCCGAAGCACACCCACTATAGCCCGTCCGGGAGGCTGGGTCAAAGCGGGCCGCACCCCGAGCTCTGCCGTTAACCTATTGGCTGATAAAGCGATCGCGCTGCTCGGCGCGATGCTTGGCGTGATGGCGCCTGGCGAGAATGGCGGCGAGCGAGAGCCGGTAGGCCACGAGGGCGAGCACGACGGCGCCAACAGTCGAACCGATCACGAACGCCCACGCGAGCGGCGCCAGCCTCAGCGCGACGCCATAGAGCTCCGTCCACGACGATCCCATGGCCGCAGCCCGGAAGTCCTGAACCATCTGCGACGGCACGTTGACGCCGAGGAGTGCCGCCGCCGCGACGGTCGTTCCCGTGTAATAAGCGGGGAGGATCCAGGGCAGATTCGAGTAGATGCCGATCAGGACGGCGACGCGATTGAGGCGCAGCACGAAGGCGAGTGCCAGGCCGAGCACGGTGTGGAGGCCGAGCAGCGGGCAGAATCCGAAGAAGACGCCCAGGGCGAAGGCGGCCGCCGTCCGCTGTGGCGTGTCGTGCGTGTGAAGCAGTTGCTCGAGCAGCCTCCGCCACATCGGGTCAGGTCCCGAAGTGAGTGTACCCCGACGGCATGGGCCGGGCGTCTTCGCCGCGCCGCAGGACCACGCCGCCGCCGGCGGTCAACTCGCCAATCCGCGTGATCGAAACGCCGCGCGCCTGCTCGACGACGTGGCGGAGCCGGCCGGCGGAGCGGCGGGAGACGGCGAAGAGCAGCTCGTAGTCATCGCCGCCCGTGACCGCCGCGTCGACCGGGTCGAGCCCGGCGGCCGCAAACCACGCCGAGGCGCCGGGGTGCACCGGCAGCGCGCCGGCCTCGACGGTCGCGCCCGTTCCGCTCGCCGCCGCAACCTGGTGGACGGCATCGGCAAGGCCATCGCTCAAATCCATGCAGGCCGAGGCCGCACGGCCGCGGCCGAGCAACGCCCCGATGCGAAGGCGCGGCTCCGGCCGGCGGTGCCGCCGGACGCACTCCACGAGCAGCGGGTCCTCAGGACGACTCGCCTGATTCGCCCGAAGCCACCCGAGTCCAGCTGTCGCCGCGCCGATTGTACCGGTCAGGAACAGCCAGTCTCCGGGCCGGCCGCCCGCCCGCGTCAGGATGCGTCGGGGCCGCACGCTGCCGACAAGTGTGACGTCGACGATGAGCGGACCCGGAGAACGCGCGATGTTGCCGCCGGCGAGCGTGATGCGGGCGACAGCGGCCATTTCGAGCACGCCGTCGACGAGCGCGTCCAGCTCGGAGACGGGGAGCGAGGCCGGCAGCATGAGCGAGAGGAGCGCAAGCCGCGGCGTGCCGCCCATTGCCGCGACGTCGCTGGCGTTGACGGCGATGGCCTTGTAGCCGATGTCCGACGGCGAGGAGAACCGCCGATCGAAGTGGACGCCCTCGACGAGCGCATCCGTCGTCAGGACCTGCAGTTCGCCCCGCTCCGGCACCGCTACGGCCGCATCGTCTCCGATGCCGACGGGAAGGATGCCGGGCGCAGGCGGAATTCTCTGGCGGATCCGCTCGATCAGGGCTCGCTCGCCGGTTTCTCCGACGAGCGGCCCTTCATTACCGGGCGAATTCAACGGACCGGGTCTCCCGAATGACGGTCACCTTGATCTGACCGGGATACTCCAGCTCGTTTTCGATGCGGCGGGCGATGTCCTTGGAGAGCCAGACGGTGGCTTCGTCCGAGATGCGCTCGCTCTCGACGAGGATGCGAATCTCGCGGCCGGCCTGCAGGGCGAACGACTTCGACACGCCCTCGAACGAGTCGGCAATGCCTTCGAGCTTCTCGAGGCGTTTGACGTACGACTCGAGGATGTCGCGGCGTGCGCCGGGGCGTGCGGCGGAGATGGCGTCGGCCGCCTGGACGATCATCGCCTCGAGCGAGGGCCAGTCGATGTCCATGTGGTGCGCGGCCACGGCCTGCAGCACCGGCTCCGACTCGCCGTGCTTGCGCAGGAAGTCGAGGCCGAGCTCGAGGTGCGTGCCCTGCAGGTCGCGATCGATCGCCTTGCCGCAGTCGTGCAGGAAGGCCGCCCTGACGGCGACGTGCGCGTTGAGCCCGACCTCCTTCGCCATGATGCCGGCGAGGAAGGCGACCTCCTTCGAGTGGTTCAGCACGTTCTGACCGTAGCTCGTACGGAACTTCAGGCGGCCCATCAGCCTGAGCACTTCCGGGTGCACGTCGTAGAGGCCGAGCTCGAAGGCGGCCGCTTCGCCCTCGCGGCGGACGGTCTCTTCCATCTCCGTCTTGACCTTCTCGACGATCTCCTCGATGCGTGCGGGATGGATTCGGCCGTCGGCGATGAGCCGCTCGATCGCCTGGCGGGCGACCTCGCGGCGGAAGGGATCGAAGCTCGAAAGGATGATCGCGCCGGGCGTATCGTCGACGATCAGCTCGACGCCGGTCGCCTGCTCGAGCGCGCGGATGTTGCGGCCCTCACGCCCGATGATGCGTCCTTTGAGGTCGTCGCTCGGCAGATCGACGACGGAGACCGTGGTCTCGATGGCGTGCTCGGCGGCGCTGCGCTGGATGGCGTCGGTGATGATCTGCTGCGCGCGGAGCGCGGCGGTCTCGCGCGACTCCGCCTCGAGGCGCTTCACGAGATTGGCGGCGTCGCGCCGCGCGTCCGCCTCGATCTGCTTCAACAGCAGCTCGCGCGCTTCGTCCGCCGTCAGGCCGGCGACGCGCTGCAGCTCGCGCTGACGATCGGCGACGATTTGTTCCGCGCGCACCGCGGCGGCCTTGGCGCGCTCGTTCTGGGCGGCGACGTCCTTCTCGCGCGCGCGCAGCTCCTGCTCGAGGCGATCGGTCGCGGCGAGCCGGTCGGCCAGCGAGCGCGTCTTGTCGGCGAGTGCCTGTTCGAGCCCGAGGATCTCCTGCCGCCGCTCGCGCGACTGGCGCTCGGTCTCGGCGGCCAGTTCGTGCGCTTTCTCGCGCGCTTCGAGTGCCGCTTCCTTGTGCAGCGTCTCGGCGTCGCGAGCCGCCTGCTGCGTGACGCGGGCGGCTTCGTTGCGGGCGGCGGCTATCGTCTCGGCGGCGGTCCGGCGCCCTCTGGTAATCGTCCACAACAGCAGGCCGGCCGCTGCCGCAGCGGCCACGATCGCCAGGCCAGCCAGCAGACCCGTGGGCAGTGCCATCGCAGGTCTCCATCAACCCGGACCGGCAGCGGACCGGGCGGTTTCGTTCGTCCTCAGGATGTGCGAAAAGGAAAGGGCCCCGCTTTGCCGTGTGGGGAGGTCGGATGAACCTGCGTAAAGCAGGTGGAACCGCTTCAAGCCACGCTTCAGGCTTCCTCTTGCAGAGGCATGCACACCACGCAGCGTCGCGATTCTCTTAGGGTGAAACGTTGGCTCAAACGAGCCTCCGAACCATCACGAGCAAAGCAGGGAACTCAACCTGCCCGATATTACTTCACCCGCCAGAGCGGCGTCGAGCGATCGCTATCGTTATCTTACCGCGGCCTCGACCGCCGCGCTGCCAAGCGCGAGGTCCAGGATCCGCTCCAGCTCGACGGCCCGCTGGCCCAGGTCCGTGTGCAGACGCTCGGCCTCCTGGCGGGCGTTGAAGCACTCGTCGGCGATGTTGAGGGCGGCCAGAACGGCTACCTTCAGCGTATCGCTTCCGGGCGTTTCGCGCGAGGCCAGCCGCATTTTCTCGTCGACGTACGCGGCGAGCTCGGCGATGTAGGCGGGGTCCAGACTGCTCCGGATCGGGTACTTGTGCCCGTGGATCTCGACCGGGACGATCCGGGAGGACTGGTCCATTTAGAGATTCAGCGCGTCGATCTGCTGCAGCATCTCGCCGACGCGCGCGCGAATCAGATCGCGCTCGTCGCGCAGGGCGGTGAGCTCGGCGCCGACGCCTTCCGCGTCCGATAACCGCGCGCGCAGCGTGTCGACCTCGCGCGCCAGCCGCGCGTTCTCGTCGGCCGCTTTCGCGCTCTCGGCCCGCAGCCGATCGATCACCGCAACCAGCAGCTTGACCTTTTCCTCGAGCCGATCGATCGGCTCCAAATCCACCGCTCGCGCCGCCACCGCTTTCACCAACGATTTCTCCTTGCGGGCCGGGCAAGCCCGGCCCCTACGGTGCGTAGGGGCCGGGCCTGCGCGGGCCAGCAGATACGTAGGGCCCGGGCTTGCCCGGGCCAGCAGATACATAGGCCCGGCGCCGTGGCCGGGCCATTTAGCGCCGTTCGGCGCCGTGTGCCTGACGCAGGGCCGCGACGATTCGCTCGGTCGCTTCGTCCGCTTCGGGATCCGTGAGCGTACGGTCCGAGGCGCGGTACGTCAGACGAATCGACAGGCTGACGCGACCTTCCGAAATGCCCTTGCCCTGATACCGATCGAACTCGACGATCGATTCGAGCGTCGGCGGCGCTGCCGCACGGATAGTGCCACGAACCGCGGCGGCAGGCAAGGCTTCGTCCACGAGGATCGAGACGTCGCGCACGATCGTCGGATAGCGCGGCAGCGGTTGCGCGCGCATCTCCCGCTCGCCGGCCGCCGCTGACACGGCGTCGAGATCGACTTCGACAACGTAGGTCTCTTCGCCGGCCGGCACTCCGCGCGCATCGGCGACCGCCGGCTGCAGTTGGCCGACGATGCCGAGGGTTGCGCCGTTGGCGCGAACGGCGGCGGCGCGGCCGCGCACGAGGAACGTGTCCTCTGCGGCGACGAATGCGATCGCCGAGAGACCGCGCGCGGTGCAGACGCGCTCGGCGACGCCCTTGACGTCGAAGAAGTCGCCGGATCTCGCCGGGCGCGACCAGTGCGGTTGCTCGGCGCTGCCGTGCCAGAGCACGCCGAGCGCACGCCCTTCGCCAGTCGGCGTAAAGCGGCTGCCGGTCTCGAACAGCCGAACGTCCTTCAACCCGCGACGCCGGTTGTGCGCGCAGGCGTCCACGAGGCCAGGCAGCATCGACGGGCGGAGCACGGCGAACTTCTCCGACAACGGGTTGGCAATCGCCGGGGGCTCGACACCCTCGCCGCAGAACGGCATGGCCGCAGCGCGCTCGATGAATGCGAACGTCATCGCTTCGGAGAATCCCGACGCGGTGAGGACGTGACGCACGAGCCGATCGCGCGTGACCGCCGGCGCGGGCGGCGGCTGCGGCGCTGCCAGCGCGGGGAAGGTCACGGGCAGGCGATCGAACCCGAAATGACGGCCGACCTCCTCGATCAGGTCCGCTTCGCGCGTGACGTCCACGCGATAGCTCGGGACCGTCACGCTCCAGCGGCCGTTCTCGAACGTCGAGACGCCGAACCCGAGCGGTCCAAGGATGCGCGGGACGTCCGCTTCGGGAATCGGCTGGCCGAGCACGCGCGCGATGCGCTCGGCGCGCAGCGTCAACTGCACGGGCGTGCGCGGTGAGGGATACACGTCCACGGTGCCGTACGGCTGGCCGGCGCCGATCTGCTGAATCAGGCTGGCCGCCAGCGCGAGGCCCATCACCGGCGCGTTGATGTCACCGCCGCGTTCGAAGCGGATCGACGCTTCCGTCTTCAGCCCAAGCCGCTTGCTCGTGCGCCGGATCGATGGCGGGTGGAAGTACGCGCTCTCGAGCACCATGCGCCTGGTGGTCGCGCCGATCTCCGAGTCGCGTCCGCCCATCACGCCGCCAATCGCGCACGCGCGTTCGGCATCGGCAATCACCAGCATCTCAGCGTCGAGCGCGCGTTCGACGCCGTCGAGCGTCCGCATCGTCTCGCCGGGTCTCGCGCGCCGGATCACGAGCCGTCCGCCCGCCAGACGCTCCAAATCGAAGGCGTGCATCGGCTGGCCGAGCTCGAGCATCACGTAGTTCGTGACGTCGACGATGTTGTTGATCGGGCGAACGCCGGCGGCCTCGAGGCGATGGGCGAGCCAGGCAGGCGAGGCGCCGATGGTCACGTCGAATACCTGCGCCGCGTAGCGCGGGCACAGATCGGGCGCTTCGATGGTGACCGGCACGGTCGTCGTCTCCGCCGACACGGCGCCGACCATGCGCTCCTTCAGCGGCACGCCCCAGATCACGGACGCCTCGCGCGCGATGCCGACGTGGCTCAGACAGTCGGGGCGGTTCGCCGTGACCTCGAAGTCGATGATGCCGTGGTCGACGCTTGCGATCTCGAATCCTCGCAGCGAGATCTGTTCGGCCACCTGGGCGACGTCGGCGGGCACGTCGATCAGCTCGGAGAGCCACTCGTGGACGATCTTCACAGCGGGAACTGCTCCAGGAACCGCAGGTCGTTCTCGTAGAACAGACGGATGTCTTCGACGCCCCACTTGAGCAGCGCGAGCCGCTCGATCCCCATGCCGAAGGCGAAGCCGGTGTAGCGCTCCGGGTCGTAGCCGACGGCTTCGAACAGATACGGATGGACCATGCCGCTGCCGAGCAGCTCGAGCCAGCCGGTGTGCTTGCACATCGGGCATCCCTGGCCCGCGCATGCCGCGCAGCTGATGTCCATCTCCGCGCTCGGCTCGGTGTAGGGAAAGAAGCTGGGACGGAACCGCACCTTGCGGTCCTCGCCGAACATCTCGCGCGCCATCGCGTAGAGCGTGCCCTTCAGATCGGCGAGCGAGATGCCTTCGTCGACGACCAGACCCTCGACCTGGCTGAACATCGGGCTGTGCGTCGCGTCGAAGTTGTCGCGGCGGTAGACGCGCCCGGGCGCGATGACGCGCACCGGCGGCGCGTGCGTCTCCATGTAGCGGATCTGCATGCCGGAGGTGTGCGTGCGCAACAGCGTCGCGGGCGTGCCGGCGGCGGAGCGCACCGGGGACGCGAGGTAGAGCGTGTCCTGCATGTCGCGCGCGGGATGCTCCGGCGGCATGTTGAGGGCTTCGAAGTTGTGGTAGTCGTCCTCGAGCTCGGGGCCTGCAATGATCAGGAACCCCATGCGGCTGAAAATCGCCTCGACCTGCTCGCGGACGATCGTCAGGGGATGGCGATGGCCGATCGCCGGCTGACGGCCGGGCAGCGTGATGTCGACGGCGCCTTTCGGCGGCCGCGACTCGGCTGCAGCCTGCATCCGTGAGTCGAGCGCAGTCTCGATGTCCTGCTTGAGCGCGTTGACGAGCTGTCCGAGGCGCGGGCGATCCGCGGCGGGCGCGGAGCCGAGGTTCTTAAGCAGGGCGGACACCAGCCCGCCCTTGCGTGAGAGATAGCGATCCCTGACAGCGCGGAGCTCCGCCTCACCCGTCGCGGCGCCGAGCTCCCGGTTGAATTGTTCGCGAAGGGTTTCGATGGAACCGGAACCCGTGGAACCTTCGGAACCTGAGGAACCCCCGGAACCCACTTACGTGCGCGCTTCGGCCGCGGCGCGCGCCTTGGGGCGCGCCGGCTTGGCGCCGGTCGATGCGGGGCGCTTCGCCTGCGGCGGCTTCGCCTCGGCGGCGACCTTCGCGAGCTGCGCGAAGGCGGCCGGCTCGGAGACGGCGAGATCCGCGAGCACCTTGCGGTCCACCGGATTGCCGGCGGCCTTCAGCCCCGCAATCAGTTGACCGTAGGTCAGCCCGTGCTCGCGGGCGGCGGCGTTGATCCGCACCACCCACAGCCGGCGGAAGTCGCGCTTCTTGCGGCGGCGGCCGACGAACGCGTACTTCAGCGCGGTGTCGACCGATTCCTTCGCTGCGCGATACAGCTTGCTCTTGTTCTGGTAGAACCCTTTCGCACGTGCGAGCAGCTTCTTGCGCTTCGCGCGGCGAACGGCGCCTCTCTTCACTCTCGGCATGGTTTACTCCCGCTGATCGCTGATCGCTGATCGCTGATCGCTGATCGCTGCTCGCTGATCGAAGGGGTGCGGCCGAAGACCGCCGAACAGCGAGCGGCGAAGAGCGAACAGCGGCTCAATTCGGCAACATCTTGCGCAGCTTCGCCTCGTCGGCGCCGGAGACGAGCGTCGTCCCCTTCAGCCCTCGCTTGCGGCTGCGCGTCTTGCTCGTGAGGATGTGCTGTTTGAACGCGTTGCCGCGCTTGAACTTGCCCGTCCCCGTCTTCTTGAAGCGCTTGGCGGCGCCCCGATGTGTCTTCAGTTTCGGCATGTTGTGGCCCTACTCCGTTGCTTCGCGCTTGGGTGCCGTCTTGCGGCTGGCCCGCTGCGACAGGATCGTATGCATCTGGTTGCCTTCCTGCCGCGGCGCGGTCTCGGCTACGGCGACCTCGGCGAGATCCTCGATCAGCCGTTCCAGGATCCGGCGTCCGATCTCCGGGTGCGCCATCTCGCGCCCGCGAAAGAAGATCGTCGCCTTGACCTTGTCGCCATCGGCGAGGAACCGCTCGATGTGCTTCTTCTTGAACTGGTAGTCGTGCTCGTCGACCTTCGGCCGGAACTTGATCTCCTTGACCTCGATGATCTTCTGATGCTTCTTGGCCTGCCGGGCGCGCTTCTGTTCCTGGTACTGGTAGCGTCCGAAGTCCATGATGCGGCAGACCGGCGGGTTCGCCGTCGCCGCGATTTCCACGAGGTCCAGTCCCTTTTGCCTCGCCAGGGTCAGCGCCTGCTGCGGCGGCATGATGCCGAGCTGCTGGCCCGTGTCGTCGATGACGCGCACTTCGCGCACTCTGATCCGTTCGTTCACCCGGGTGCGGTCATCCCGCCGCGGGCCGCGATCGAAAGCGATAACTACCTCCTACGAAGAATGTTGGACTGCCGCCCGGCCCTTCGTCCGGACTTCGAGCAGGGCCGCCTCGATGAACGCGTCAATCGTGCGGCTGCCCTGATCGCCTTCGCTCCGGCTGCGCACGGCGACCGTTCCTTCCGCAGCCTCCCGATCGCCTGTCACCAGCATATAGGGGATCTTCTGCAGCTGAGCCTCACGGATCTTAAATCCGATCTTTTCCTGCCGCTCGTCGAGTTCGACCCGGAATCCCGCCGCCGCCAGTCGGTCACGCACCTGCCGCGCGTAGTCGTTGTGACGATCGGCAATCGGCAGCACGATCACCTGCACCGGTGCGACCCAGAAGGGGAAGGCGCCGGCGTAGTGCTCGATGATGAGCGCGATGAAGCGCTCGAAGCTGCCGAAGATGGCGCGGTGAATGACAACCGGCCGGTGCTCGGCGTTGTCGGCGCCGATGTACTTCAGCTCGAACTGCTGCGGCAGCATGTAATCGAGCTGCACCGTCGCGCACTGCCACTTGCGCCCGAGCGCATCCGTCACGGCGAAGTCGATCTTCGGCCCGTAAAACGCGCCGTCCCCTTCGTTGATCGTGTAAGGGACGCCGACGGCGTCGAGCGCCTTTTTCAGCTCGCTTTCCGCGTGGTCCCACGTGCTGATGTCGCCCATGAACTCGGCGGGACGGGTCGAGAGCTTCATCTCCGGCACGAGGCCGAAATCGTCGTAGACCTGCTGCACCAGCCGCAGCAGCCGCTCGACTTCCTCGCCGATCTGATCCTCCCGCAGGAAGATGTGCGCGTCGTCCATGATGAACTCGCGCACGCGCGTGAGTCCGCTCAGCACGCCCGACGCTTCCATGCGGTGCAGCACGCTCTGCTCGTGGATGCGCATCGGCAGATCACGGTAGCTGCGGACCTCGCTGCCGAACAGCAGCATGTGGCCGGGACAGTTCATCGGCTTGAGGCCGGACTGTTCGACTTCTCCAGCCGACTGGCCCGGCGACTGGATGAGGAACATGTTCTCGCGGTAGTGCGCCCAGTGCCCCGACGTCTCCCACAGCGCCTTGTTGAACACGAGCGGCGCGCGCACCTCGACGTAACCGGCGGGAAAGAGAATCCCGCGCATGTAGTTCGCCAGCAGGTGCACGAGCGTCGTGCCCTTCGGCAGCCAGAACGGCTCGCCGGGCGCCCACGGGTGGAACCAGAACAGCCCGAGCTCGCGGCCGATCTTGCGATGGTCGCGCTTCTTCGCTTCCTCGATGCGCTGCAGGTGCGTCTTGAGATCGGCCTCGCTCAGGAACGCCGTCCCGTAGATGCGCTGCATCGGCTGATTGCGCGCATCGCCCTTCCAGTACGCGTTCGAGGCGCTGAGCAGCTTGAACGCCCGAAGCTTCCCCGTCGAGGGCACGTGCGGGCCGACGCAGAAGTCGATGAACGTCTGCGGGTCCTTGATCGTGTAGCAGGAGACCTCCGACTGGCCTTCGGTCTTCTCTTCGATCAACTGGACCTTCAACGGCTCGCCCCGCTGCGCAAAGAAGCGCTTCGCCTCTTCGCGCGGCCACATCTGGCGCTCGTAGGGCAGGTCCTGCGCCGCGAGCTCCTTCATCCGGCGCTCGATTGCCTCGAGGTCTTCGGGGACGAACGGCCGTTCGACGACGAAGTCGTAGAAGAAGCCGTCCTCCGTCGCCGGGCCGATGCCGCACTGCGCGCCGGGAAAGAGCTGCGTGACCGCCGCGGCCATCAGGTGCGCCGTGCTGTGCCGGTAGAGCGGCAGCGCCTGGGGACTGTCCGGCGTGATGATGCGGACGGCGGCGTCGGACCGGATCGGATACGTGAGATCGACCAGCGCGTCATCGACCGTCGCGGCGAGCGCGGCCTTGGCCAGCCGCGGAGAGATCTGTGCCGCAATGTCGCCGGGCGTCGTGCCGGCGGGCAGGCGACGGCTCGAACCGTCTGGCAGCGTGACGGAGATCTCACTCATGGAAAAAACTTCGGTGGGTCCGCCTTCGCAGCTGCCGCTGCTTCGGCGCGACAGCCTTCACGCGGCTTGCCGAGCCGAAGCTCACGCTTCGGCGAAGCGTCGCGTGAGCGAAGGCTGGTAGGCACGGGCAGACTCGAACTGCCGACCTCCTGCGTGTCAAGCAGGCGCTCTAACCAACTGAGCTACGCGCCTATGTCTTGGAAACACTAGCCTTACCGAAGCGATCAGTTTAACAGGGGTAACGGGTAAAGGGCAAAGGGTAAAGGGCAAAGGGTGAAGGCTGACCTCTTACGCTTTACCCTTTAGCCTTTCCTTGGCGGCGTCGAGGATCGGGTCCTTCTCCGGGGCGGGGGAGCCGAATTCGACGTCGGGCTCGTCGACGGCGACGTCTGGCGTCAGACCCTTGCCATGAATCGCTTCACCGGCTGGCGTGAGATAGCGGGCGTAGGTCAGCCACAGGCCGCGGTTCTCCGGCAGCTTCACGAGCTTCTGCGCGCCGGCGCGTCCAAGCGTCCGTTCGCCCACGAGTTCGGCGCGGCCGTTGCCGTCGAGCGCCGCCGCGAACACTTCCGCCGCGCCGGAGGTTCCGGTCGTGACGAGCAGCGTCAGCGGCAGTTCGATCGCGCCGTCGCCGGCCTTCGCGGTGTAGGTCTCGAGCACGTCCGTCGCCTCGCGTCCCGCCTTGACGGCCAGCGTTGACCGCTGCACGGCACCCGGTTTGACGAACAGCCGCGCCGTCTCGATGCCGTTCTCGATCGGACCCTCCGCCGTGCGGCGGATGTCGACGATCAACGCCTTCGCGCCGTTCTTCGCGAGCGCCGCGGCGTGCGACCCCACCCCTTCGACGACCCCCTGACGGAACGAGGAGACGCGGATGTAGCCGACGCCGTTCTCCAGCATCCGGCCCGACACGTCGGCGCCGGGCGCCTTTTCGCGAACCAGCGTCACTTCATGAGGATCGGCGGCGTTGCTGCGAATGATCGTCAGCACGACCTTCGATCCGGGCTGGCCGCGCAGCAGACGCGTGCCTTCGAACACCGACATCTCGCGCGTCGGCTTGCCATCGATCATCCGGACGACATCGCCGGTGGCGAGGCCGGCCTTCGCAGCCGGCGAGCCATCGCGCGACGCGATGACGCGCAGATAGTAGGAGCGCGTCAGTTCGACGCCGACTTCGCCCTCCGGCAGCGCGACTCCGGTCTCGACCTCCCGCACCTGCTTCGGCAGCAGGTATGCGCTGTCGGCGTCAAGGCCGTCGGCCAGTCCGCGCATCGCGCCTTCCATGACACGGTCGACCTTCACCTCTTCGACGTAGTTGTGCAGCACGAGGCGCACGACCTCGTCGAAGGTCCGCAGATGCTGAAATGTCTCGTCGTTGCCGCGCGCCGCCGCGTTGCCCATCAGGCCGCCGACGATCACGAAGGCAAGCACCGGCGTGGAGACGAGAAGGACGGCGAGACGGGTTCTGAATGTCATAACGCTCTTTCGGACACCAGGATACGGCCGGGAGACCGTGGACGGCGGAACTGACGTTCCGCCCTACATCACCCTACGCAGCCATTGTAAGGGATCGACCGGTTTGGCGTCGATGCGCAACTCGAAGTACAGCGCGGGGTTGCCGCTCGGATTGCGCCCGGATGTGCCCAGCCGGCTTTGCGGATCCACGCGCTCGCCGCGCTTCACCTCGAGCGTATCCAGGTGACCGTAGAGCGAGTATGCGCTGTCGCCGTGATCGACGATGACGAGGTTGCCGTAGCCGGTGAAGGGCTCCGCGTAGGCGACCGTTCCCTCGTGGACGGCGCGCACGGGCCGTCCTTCGGCGAGCGAGATCTCGATGCCGTTGCCGCCGCCGCGCGTCCGCTGCGGAAAGAAACGCGAGGTGACGACCCCGGAAGCCGGCCACGGCAGCGACCCCTTGAACGGCCGGAGCGGCAAGGAGATGGCCGGCACCGGCCGTCCCGCTGCGAGCTGCGCGAGCGACGCCTGGAGCCGCTGCTGCGCCGCCTGCAGTTCGCCGGCGAGCTGCGCATTCAGATCGCGCCGCGCGTCGATCGAGGCGACCAGCGCGGTCCGCGCCGCGACCGCACGATCGAGCGCCGCACGCGCCGCGGACGCCTTCTCCTGTAGCTCGCCGATCTCGCGGGCGCGCGCCTCGAGCGCCGACCGCTCCTTCGCCAGTGCCTCGAGCGTCCGCTGATGCTGCTGTACGCGCTCGCGATCGATCGCCGTCATCGCCGATGCGGTGCGATACGCGCGGCCGATCGACCGCACGTCCTCGACGTCGAGCAGCAGGCGCCAGTATCCGGCACGTCCCATCTTGTACAACTGCACCAGCCGCGCTTCGATCTCGGGCCGCTGCATCTCCGCGACATCGCGCAGAGCCGCCGCGCGCTTCAACGTGTCTTCGAGTTGCGCCCGTGTCTGCTCGAGATCCTGGTCGATCTTCTTCAATTCCTCCGTCTTGATCTGGCGATCCACTTCGAGCTTGCGGAGCTCGACGAGCAGCGTCTTCTCCTGCGACGCGAGCGCGTCGGATTCCCGCTGCAGCGCCTTCAGCCGCTCAGCCGCGCGCTGCGCGGTCGATTCCAGTTGTGAAGGGGTTTGGGCGTGCAGGACGAAAGCAAGGCCGATCGCGATTATCAGGGCCGGGCAAGCCCGCGAGGCCGGGCAAGCCCGGCCCCTACGGGGGCACTCGTGGGCGCCGGCCTTGGCCGGCCCGTTGTCAGAACAGCGGCTTGCCATCGATGTCCGCCGGAATCTGCAGCCCGAAGTACTTGAAGACAGTCGGAGCGATGTCGACGATCGAGGCCTCCTGCCTGGCGACGCGGCGGTTCGAGATGAAGATGCCGGCGGTGGTGGCGAAGTCGAACCCGCCGTGATCGCCGCTCCACTTGCGATTGTTGGCGTAGACGATTCCCTGCGGGGACCCGCCGAGCGTCGTCTGCCACGAGACGCGGTAGCCATCCTCCATGCCGACCTGCAGTTCGGATGCATTGTGCAGGTACTCGCCGGTATACACGTCGTCCCGCTTGTAGACGGCGCGGACGATGGCGGAGCCGTCCTCCGGATCCTTCAGCTCGAGCAGCTTCGCGCTCAGTTCGTCGGCGAGCTGCCGCGCTTCGGCGCCGGGGCTGACGATGCCGCGCGCCTCGCGGCCGCGCAGGTTGAAGTAGATCTGGCCGAGGCCCATCGCGTAGGCGCGCGTGCGGCTCCAGTCGACGTTCTCCCAGAATTCGCCGCCGCCGAAGAGATCGTCGAGCTTCTTTTCTCCGGGCTGCTGCCCCTGGACGGCCATGTATCCCTGCTGCACGAGCCACGTGTTCAGGTTCACCGCCTTCCGCCACGAGTGAAAGCCGTGATCCGACACGATCATCAGCGCGGTGCCGGGCTCGAGGTGCTCGAGCACTTCGGCGACGAACTGGTCGGCCCGCCTGTAGACGCGCTCGATCGCGTCGCCGAACTTCGCGGCTTCCGTGGCGTCGTACAGCGGGTGCTTCGGGTCCATGAAGCGCCACATCATGTGCTGCACGCGATCGGTCGATTCGATGACGCCGACGAGCACGTCCCAGTTGCGCGCGTCGATGCGATTGAGGATCACCTGCGCGCGATCGTCGAACGCGTGGTACAGGTCCTCCATGAACGTCTTCTCGTCCATGCGGCCTTCGTTCAAGGGCCACGTCGCCTCCGCCCAACCGAGTGTCCGGTAGTAGCCCAGACTTCGGAACAGATCGCCGGAGAAGGACTCGGGCGCCGACATCGGCAGCGGCGGGTTGTCCGGCTTCCAGTTCACCGGTGAGACGTAGAGCTGCAATTCGTTGTCGGCTCTGATGAGGAGCAGCTGCGCCATCCCGTGCAGGCGGACGAAGAAGTTGATCCGGAACTCGAGGTCGATCCACTTGCTCGGTTTGCCCGGTTCGAGCGCAATCGACTGGCCGGCGAGGTCGACCGCCGCTGTCTTCGCCGACCGGTTCCAGCGCACCGTCATCGGCAGGTGGATGTCCTCTTTGGCCTGGAGCTCGGCGATCTTCGCGCGGTCGCTTTCGCTGAGCGTCGGCCCCTTCGTGCGGATGGCCTGAATCTGCTGACGGACGATGGGATTCGGCGGTCCGACGAGCTCCGTCTTGGCGACGTCGTTCTCCATCACCAGCCGCTTGAGGATGCCGCCGAATTCGGTGTTGCCCTCTTCGTACCGGCTCAAGTCGGTCGCGAAGTAATAAAACGTCCCCATCGTCCCGCGGATGTCTGGGAGTGGAAGCCCGGCGAGCAGTTCGCCGTTGGGGACGTCCTCCGGGGGAAAGGTGACCGGCACGGTCAGGACGCTCGATCGCACGCCGCCGCGCCCGGCCGTCACCCAGAACGACGTGCCGCCGCGCAGCGAGTGCAGCTTCGGCTTCTGCACGGGGATGTATTCGAACAGGAACTTCGCCGGCTCGCGTCGAATCATGCCGAGGTCCGGCAGATAGGTCGCCGTGTCGCGCACGAGGAAGTCGTAGATGTTGTGCTTTCCGGGATTCACGCCGGTCGCAAACGATGCCCACGCGGTGGGCGACTCGGGCGAGTGCGTGGTTGCGAGCGGCAGCATGCTGCCTTCCCGCGCGACGCGCTGGAGGTTCGGCAGCTTCCCCTCGTCCATCCACTTCTTCACGAGGTCTGGATCCATGCCGTCGAACCCGAGGATGACGAGGCGCTGCGGGAATTTGCCGGCCGTCGTCTTCTGCGCGCATGCGGCGTGCAGCGCCGCGACGAGAGTGACAACCGTGACAAGTACCCGAAACCGCAGGGCCTTTCGCATGGGTAGGGTGAATTATAACCGTCCCTCGTCCCGGGTCCCTGGTCACGGGTCCCTGGTCGCGGGTCCCAGGGTCATGGGTCCTAGGTCATGGGACTCGGGACGAGGGACTCGGGACGAGGGACTCGGGACTCGGGACCAGGGACCCCTGCCCAGGGACGAGGGACGTGCTGTTATACGCTTTCAACGTGCGCGCGATTGGCATTGACTACGGCGAGCGGCGCATCGGTCTTGCGTTGTCGGACGCGACGGGCCTGCTCGCGCGCCCCTGGAAGACGCTCGTCCGCGGCGGCCACGTGAAGCAGGTCGCCGAGACGCTCGCGCGCGAAATCCGGCGCTTGCAGGCGGAAGACGACGGGTTATCCGCCGTCGTCATTGGCTTTCCGCGCCGCTTGAACGGCGAGCCGACCGAGCAGACGTCGGCGGTGACGGCGCTCGCGCAGCGGCTTCGGGTGCTCGTCGACGTGCCCATCGTGCTGCAGGACGAGCGGCTGTCGAGCCACGAGGCGGACACGCTGCTCGCGCGGCGCGAGAAGGACTGGCGCAAGCGCAAAGCGCAGCTCGACGCGATGGCGGCGTCCGTGATCCTGCAGGACTATCTCGATGAGGAGCGATCCAGATGAAACGGGCGCTGCTTGCGCTGATCCTGCTGTGCTCGCTGGCGGCGCTGGGCGCCGGCGCCTGGGTCTATTCGGGCGTGCAACAGCCATATAAGGGCTACGGCGGCGCGGAGCAGTTCGTCGAAATTCCGCCGGGCAGTGGGCCGGCGACGATGGGCAAACGGCTGGCCGACGCCGGTGTCGTGCGCAGCGCGGCGGCGTTCCGGATTGCCGTGTGGATGAGCGGCGCAGGCCGCCGTCTGCAGGCGGGTGAGTATCGCTTCGACGCGCCGCTGTCGGCCATGCAGGTCGTCGACAAGATTCGCCGCGGCGACGTGTTCATCAAGCCGATCACGTTCCCTGAGGGCTTGACGCTGCGTCAGATGAGCGAGCTGTACGAGAGCCGCGGATTCGGTACGGCGGTCGACTTCGTGCACGCCGCCCGCGACACGAGCCCGATCGCCGATCTCGATCCGAAAGCGCAGAACCTCGAAGGGTATCTGTTCCCGGAGACCTACTCGCTGCGTCGCGACACGACGCCGAAACAGCTGGTGACGCAGATGGTCGCGGCGTTCAGGAAGGCGCTCACGGCGGAGATGCAACAAAAGGCCGAGGCGCGCGGATGGACGGTGCGCGAGCTCGTGACGCTCGCGTCCCTGGTGGAGAAGGAGACGGCGAAGCCGGAGGAGCGTCCGCTCGTCGCCGCCGTCTACGTGAACCGGCTGAAGATCGACATGGCGCTCTACTGCGATCCGACGGTGATCTACGCGCTCGAACGCGTCGGCCGGTACACCGGAAACCTCACGCGGGAGGATCTGAAGGTCGACTCGCCGTACAACACGTACCGCTACCCGGGTCTGCCACCCGGTCCCATCGCGTCGCCCGGCCGGGCCTCGCTCGAAGCGGCGGCGTCTCCTGCCGACGTGCCGTATCTCTACTTCGTCAGCCGCAATGACGGCTCGCACGTGTTCGCGACGACGATCGACGAGCACAACCGCAACGTCTACGAGTACCAGAAGAAACCGTTTCAGCGGTAAGCGATCGGCGATCAGCGATCAGCGATCAGCGATCAGCGATCGGCGATCAGCGATCAGCGATCAGCGATCGGCGATCAGCGATCGGCGATCCGCGATCCGCGATCTACCGTTCGCTCCATTTCAGCTTCTCGCGGAGCACCTCGAAGTAGGTGCGCGTCGCGGCGCGCACGAGCCGCAGCGGGCGTGCCGCGCGCTCGATCAGGATCACGTCGGCCTCCTGAATCGCGTGGCCGGACTGTCCGTCGATCGTGACGAAGAGCTCATCGCTCGAGCCGTCCATGCCGGCCGGCCGGACCCGGACTTTCGAGTCGCTGGGCACCACGATCGGACGATTCGTCAGCATGTGCGGCGCGATCGGCGTCAACACGATCGCTTCCATCGCCGGGTGGATGATCGGGCCGCCCGTCGCGAGGTTGTAGGCCGTCGATCCGGTAGGGCTCGCGACGATCAGCCCGTCGGCGCGCACCTGCATCACCGGCTGATCGCCGATATCGACGGCCAGCTCGATGATGCGCGAGAGCGCACCCTTGGTGATGACGACGTCGTTGAGGGCGAGGCGATCGGCGTACGGTTCGCCGCCGCGGAGCGTGCGCGAGCGCAGCATCATGCGCTCGTCGATCTGGGCGGTGCCGTTCAACACGGACTCCAGCGACGAGTAGAGCTCCGGAAGCGTAATCTCGGTCAGGAATCCGAGGCTCCCGAAATTGACGCCGAGGATGGGGATGTTCGTGCCGGCCTGCGCGATGCGGCCGGCCATGCCGATCAGCGTGCCGTCGCCTCCGAGCACGACGACCAGATCGCACAGGCGCGGCAGTTCGTCGCGTGTGCTCGTCTCGCGCCCGGGCGGCGCGCCCGCCAGCGCCGCGGTCTCGATTTCGAACACGGCCCGCACGCCCTGCGCCTCCAGCCAGCCGGCGAGCTCGGCGAGCACCCCGGCGGCGGCATCGAGCCGCGTCTTGGCGACGAGTCCTACGCGCGTGATCTTCATAGCCTGGCGGAACTGAAGTTCCGCCCTACGTACTCGTACGTAGGGCGCGACTTCAGTCGCGCCGCAAATGCAGCAAGAATTCCTTGTTGCCTTCCATGCCGGCGATCGGCGACTCGGTCATCCCCTCGCGCCTCAATCCTAGCCTATCGGCGGCCGCGACGACTTCGTCCACCACACGCGCGCGTACGGCCTCGTCGCGCACGATACCGCCCTTGCCGACTTCCGCACGGCCCGCCTCGAATTGCGGCTTGACGAGCGCGACGATGTGCCCGTCCGGCCGGAGCAGGGGAACGGCGTTCGGCAGGATCAGCGTCAGCGAGATGAAGGAGACGTCGATGGTGATGATGTCGAAGACGCGCCGGCCTTCAGGCAGGTGGTCGGGCGTCAGGAATCGCGCGTTGACACGTTCGAGCACGGTCACGCGCGGGTCGTTGCGCAGCTTCCAATCGAGCTGCCCGTGGCCGACGTCGAGCGCGAGGACGTGTGCGGCGCCGCGCTGGAGGAGGACGTCGGTGAAGCCGCCGGTCGACGCGCCGATGTCCAGCGCGACGGCGCCGTCAACGCTGATGGCGAACGTGTCGAGGGCATGCGCGAGCTTGAGGCCGCCGCGCCCGACGTAGGGATGATCGCGCGTCGCGAGCGTGACGTCCGCGTCCGGCGCGACAGTCATGCCCGCCTTCGTTGCCGGCACGCCGCCGACCCGCACCTGACCGGCGAGAATCAGCGCGCGTGCGCGCTCGCGCGACGCGGCGAGCCCGCGCTCGACGAGCAGCGTGTCGAGACGGATGCCGTGCTTCACCTGGTGCGGTGGACGACCCAGCGCGCGATCGCGGGCAGCTGGCCGCCGATCGCCGCGGCATCGAGCGCGGCAAGCGCGCGATCGAGGCATTCGGCCGCGAGTTGCCGCGACTTCTCGAGGCCGTGCAGCGAGGGATACGTCGGCTTACCCGCGGCCGCGTCCTTGCCGGCCGTCTTGCCAAGATCGGCCGACGCGCCTTCGACGTCGAGGATGTCGTCCACGATCTGAAACGCCAGGCCGATTTGCGTCGCGTACGCCTCGATGGCCTCGAGCTGCGCGACGGTGGCGCCGGCCATGATCGCGCCGGCGGCGGCAGATGCGCGGATCAGCGCGCCCGTCTTTCTCGCGTGCATCTCGCGCAGCGCGGTCTCGTCCATCGGAGCGGCTCCCGGCGCCGTCGCGACCAGATCGATCGCCTGCCCGCCCACCATCCCCGCGGCGCCGGCCGCCTGAGCGACGACGGCAATGGCGCGCACGCGGCGTGTGTTCAGATCGACGTCCGGTGGAACCGCTGCGCCCGGCGGCTCGCGCGCCATCAGCGCGAAGGCCTCCGTCAGCAGCGCGTCGCCGGCGAGAATCGCGAGTCCCTCACCGTAGACAACGTGCGCTGTCGGCCGGCCGCGGCGCATGGTGTCGTTGTCCATCGCGGGCAGGTCGTCGTGCACGAGCGAGTAGGTGTGAATCAGCTCGATCGCGCACGCCGCCGGCAGCGCGAGCGTTCTCGCATCGTCCACGCTCCGGCCGGCGCGTTCGGCTACGGCCTGGGCGGCGGCGAGCACGAGCATCGGCCGCAGGCGCTTGCCGCCGGCGAAGAGGCTGTAGCGCATCGCGTCGCAGACCACGGCGGGCGCGCACGTGGCGTCCGGCACCCAGCGCTCGAGCGCCTCGTCCACGGTGCGCCGCTCGGCGTCGAGCCACGTCTCGAGATCGACAGCCGTCGCGCTCACCGTGTCCGCTCACCCTCGTCGCCGCCCTGGCCGAGCGTCGGCGGCGCCGGCTTCAGCTCGCCGCGCTCGTTCAGGATCTCGACGCGCCGTTCCGCCTCCTCGAGCTTCGAGTGGCAGAAGCGCGAGAGCTGCACGCCGCGCTCGTAGAGCTCGAGCGATTTCTCGAGCGGCAGATCGCCCTCTTCGAGCGTTTTCACGATCGTTTCGAGCTCGGCGATCGCCGACTCGAAGTCCTTAATCGTTGGATCCATCGTCGACTTTCACAACCGAGGAACGAAGTTACCGGAGAACGAACGGAACAACTTCTGATCGTGTCTTTCGGCTCCGTTCGTCCTCCGTTGCCTCCGTTACTCCGTTGTATCCGTTACCTGACAACGCAGCTCGCCCTCGTGCAGCGTCACCCGAACGCTATCGCCGCTCGCGACGCTCGCCGCGCTGCGAATGATCGCCGTCCGTTCCGCGTTCCAGCAGACCGCGTAACCGCGGCCGAGCACGGCGAGCGGGCTCAGCGACTCGAGACGTCCGGCAAGCGCGCCGAAGCGCGACTCCGCGCGGTGCCGCGCGCGATCCGTCGCTCCGCCCAGCCGCTCGGAGGCGGCGCCGAGACGCCCGCGCAGCAGCGCAAAGTGGCGCCGGAGGTCGCGCGCCTCGAGCCGCAGGCGCAGCGCGCCGAACTGCCGCGTCCGGATGTTGAGGGCCGCTGTTGCCGCGCGCCGCAACTGGTGCGTCAGCTCGTCGGCGTAGCGTCCGCGCATCGCGAGCCGCGCCTGCCATCCCGCCAGTCCGCGACGGCTCGTCAGTTGGTGCACGATCGTCCGCCGCCGCTGCAGCTGTGTACGCGCGGACGCCTGCAGCCGGTGGGAGAGGCGGTCGATCCGGTTGCAGAAGTCCTCTTTTGCCGCAACCACCATCTCCGCGGCGGCCGACGGCGTCGGCGCGCGGAGATCGGCGACGAAATCGGCGATCGTGAAGTCCACCTCGTGACCCACGGCGGAAATCACCGGCACGGGCGAGCGCGAAATCGCGCGGGCGACCGGCTCCTGGTTGAACGCGTGCAGATCTTCGACGGATCCGCCGCCGCGGCCGGCAATGACGACGTCGACGCCTGGCACCTTCACAATCGCGCGGATCGCGTCGGCGATGTCGGCGGCGGCGCCATCGCCCTGCACGCGCGTCGGCCGGATGACGAGATGCGCGTTCGGGTGGCGCCGGCGCAGCACTTTGATGATGTCGCGCAGCGCGGCGCCGTCGAGCGACGTCACGATGCCGATCTTGCGCGGCAAGGCGGGCAGCGACCGCTTGCGCGCCTGATCGAACAGGCCTTCCGCCTGCAGCTTCTTCTTCAGTTGCTCGAAGGCGAGCTGCAGCGCGCCCAGCCCCTCCGGCTCCATGTGCTCGCAGACGATCTGGTACTCGCCCTTCGGTTCGTAGACCCCGAGGCGTCCGCGCACCGTCACGTGGAGGCCGTCTTCCGGCTTGAATTTCAGGTAACGCACCGCCGAGCGGAACATCACCGCCTTGATCTGGGCGCCGCCGTCCTTGAGCGTGAAGTAGAGATGCCCGGTGTTCCAGAGGCGGCAGTTCGAGATCTCGCCCTCGACCCAGACCTCGCCGAAGGCCGTCTCGAACAGATCGCGGATCGCTTCGGTCAGCGCGGAAACGGTGAAGATGCGGCGCCGCGGCGGCGCGGCTGCGGCTGGCTCCTGCTCGCGCGTGCGCGCGGCGGGATCCTCCTCGAACGGCACGTCGAACAGATCGCCCGGGCTCATCGCGCGCGCACCGTGTCTTCCGCGAGGGATTCCACCTCGTGATGTGAGAGGTTCAGCCGCTCGAGCGCGGTCGCCTTGCCGGTCGCCGGATCGGCGGTCACGATCACCGCGTTCAGCCGCGCCGGACCGGAGGCCGCGTCGAACTTGGCCGGCATCGAGTTGAGGAAGCGGCCGAGCGCCGCCTCCACGGTCACGCCGATGATCGAGTCGTACGGGCCCGTCATGCCGACGTCGGTGATGTAGGCCGTGCCCTTCGGCAGCAGGCGATCGTCGGCGGTCTGTACGTGCGTGTGCGTGCCGAACACCGCCGTCACCCGGCCGTCGAGATGCCATCCCATCGACACCTTCTCGGACGTCGCCTCGGCATGGAAGTCGACGATGATCACGCGCGTCTTCGCGCGCAGCGCTTCGACCTCGCGAAGCACCACGGCAAAGGGATCGTCGAGCGGCGTCATGAACACGCGGCCCATGACGTTGACGACACCGACGGGATCCCCGGAGCGGGTGCGCGCGAGGTAGCTGCCGCGGCCGGGCACGATCGACGGATAGTTCGCGGGCCTGAGCAGCTTCGGCTGGCGCGGGATGTAGTCCAGGACTTCCTTCTTGTCCCACACGTGATTGCCCGTCGTCATCACGTCGACGCCGTAGCCGAGGATCGTGTCGGCGATGTCACCGGTGACGCCGAAGCCGGCAGCGGAGTTCTCGACGTTGGCGATCACGAGATCGATGTCGCGCTGCGACACGAGCGCGGGAATCGCCCGCCGCGCGATCTCGCGTCCGGGCCTGCCGAAAATGTCGCCGATGAACAGTACTCGCATCTATGGGCGCTCGCCGGTCGCCGCTTTGCGGCGACTGCGCTCCGCCGGCTCGCTTAGGTTCGCTCCACTGCGCTCGCGCTTCGCCGCTCGCTCCGTGCCGCTCACTGCTGGCGCTCGCCGGTCGCCGTTCCGCTCACTTCGGGGTCACAGGAATGCGGAGCTCGTGGCCGCGACGCTCTTCGATGCGCGGCAGAACGATCCGGAGCTCGCCGGCTGAGAACGTGGCGGTCGCGCGGCCGGCGTCGAAGGCGCCGGACAGACGGACGGCACGGGCAAACCGGCCGAATCCGCGCTCGGCGAGGTGAAACGCGGCTTCGTGCTGCTGTTCGCAGGTGGGCGCCAGCTTGGCGCCGCCAATGACCAGCGTGCCGCGTCCGAACACGACCTGGATGTCGTCGATCTTCACGCCCGGAAGATCGACGACGATCTCCACGGTCGAGGAGGTTTCGATGACGTCCAGCGGCGGAGAGCACTCGCCAGTCAGATCGCCGAAGCCGGACTCCTCGGCCAGGCGGTCGAACAGGCGCCGGGCCTCGTCGCCGAGATCGCGCCGTTCAAGGAAGATGCGGGCCACTCCCGCGTATTCTAGTCCGAGTGGGCCGAGTAGTCCGAGTGGTCGGAGGGTCCGAGTGGGCCGAGAAGGGCGAGTTCGAGGTTGGAGAGGATAGGCGACTGTGGATGCGAAATTGAGGCGGGAGATTCGAGGCATCGCGGCCGACTCGAAATCGTCGGCGACCGAGTTGTTGGGCCGCTCGCTGCAAGTGCTGCGCACGGCGGCCGGTGTCGGCGGCGACACGCTGGCGGAGGTCGCGACGGAACTGTGCCGCGCGCAGCCTGCCATGGCGGGCCTGCGCACCGCGGCGGCGCTGGCACACAGCGCGAAGGACCCGGTGGCGGCAATCGACGAGTTCGCGGCGCGAATCGAGCGCGCCCCCTCGCAAATCGCCCGTCACGCGCTCGGCCTGCTGAAACTGCGCTCCACAGACGGGCCGCTGCACCTCGTCACGACGTCAAAGAGCCGGCCGGTCGAGGAGACGATCCGGCTCGCAGCCGCCGAACACGACGTGCTCGTCTCCTGCGCCGAGGGACGGCCCGCCAAAGAGGGCCGCGACCTCGCGCGCGCCCTCGCCGAGACCGGCATCGAGGTGGACCTCTATACCGACGCCGGCCTGGCCTCGGTCGTCGGCTCGGCAGACGCGGTGCTGTTCGGCGCCGACGCGATGAGCAGCACCAGCTTCATCAACAAAGTCGGGACGAGCGCACTCTGTGCACTGGCGAGTGCGGTGGGGCGGCCGGCCTACATTCTCGCCGGCCGCGAAAAGATCCTGCCAGACGACGTGTTTGGGGCGTTGACCCTGCGGCCAGGAGGCCCGCATGAAGTCTGGCGGGAACAGGTACCGGGGGTCCACGTGCGAAACCCCTATTTCGAGATCATCCCGCTGAGCTCGGCGGCAGCCGTGGTTACCGAAGCTGGTGTGCTCCAGCCGTCGGACGTCAGAGCCAGCGCACTATGGAAGTAAACATGAGCATTGCATGCTCATGTTTCATGCTTGACTAACGCTAATATACTTTGCTACATTTCCTCTTGACGAATTTCCCGACGGTTCGTCGGGCGAAAACAGGAGGAAAGCAACATGGCTCTGGTGCGTTGGGATCCGGTGCGTGACCTTGCCTCGATGGAAATCGATCGGCTGAATCGGATGTTCTCTGACTTCTACGGCGAGAGCGTCACTCGCGGCTGGTCGCCGACCGTCGACGTCTACACCGACGAAGACCACGGAGTGGTGATCAAGGCCGATCTGCCGGACGTCAAGCGCGAGGACATCAGCGTGACGTTCGAGAACAACCTGCTGACGGTCACCGGCGAGCGCAAGTTCGAGAACGAGAAGAACCGCGGCAACTATCACCGCATGGAGCGGTTCTACGGCACGTTCAGCCGCTCGTTCAGCATCCCCGCGACGGTGGATGCCTCCCACATCACCGCGTCATACAAGGACGGGGTGCTCACGGTGCGCCTGCCGCAGCGCGAGGAAGCGAAGCCGAAACAGATCACGGTCGGAGAATGACAGCGAGAGGGGCACACCGGTCGCCGAGGCGGCGGCCGGTGGCCGCTCCGGTTCCGGAGGACACAATGATCACGCGCAATCCGTGGGAGCTGGTGCGGGAGCTGGCGTCGATGCAGGACCGGCTGAACCGCGCGTGGGGCAACGTCTACGATCGCGAATCCGACGCCGTGACCAACCGCGGCTCGTGGACGCCTCTGGTCGACATCTATCAGACCGGCAACACCGAGATCGTGATGAAGGTGGAGCTCGCCGGCCTGCGCCGCGAGGACATCCAGCTGACGATCGAGAACAACACGCTCACCCTTCGCGGCGAGCGCAAGCACGACGAGGGCGTGCCCGATGACGCGTACCACCGCATCGAGCGGAGCTTCGGCCCGTTTTCGCGGACCTTCACGCTGCCGAACACGGTCGACGGGGGCAACGTGCGCGCCGAGTACCGCGATGGCGTGCTGACGCTGCGCCTGCCGCTCCGTGAGGAGGCGCGGGCCCGTCAGATCGAAGTGGCGGTGTCGGAGTAGAATGACTGACGCCCATGCAGAACGGACAAAGCGACACCACTGACGCCACCGTCGCCGCGGCCGAGGATCGCGCGGCGCCGATTACCAGCCGCTTTCTCTTCGTCGACGTTGCCGCGCAGCGCGCGAAGCAGCTGCGCCGCGGCGCGTTGCCCCGCCTCGAGCGCACGCCGGCGGCCGCCGCGCCGCGCAAGCTCGAACGCATCGCGATGGAGGAGGTACGGCAGGGCGTGATCCAGTACACGCTGCCGACGCTCGCCGAGGTCGCGGGTGCGGGAGAGCGGGCATGAACGGCGCGCTCGGCACGTTGACCGCCTTCACCGTGAGCGCCGTCGTGGTGCTCGTGCTCTTCATCGGCTTCTGCGTCTTCTTTGCGCTCCCCAAGTTTCGTCCCAGCGGCCGCCACACGCGGGTCGTCCGCGGGCTCGACGAGCTCGTCGGCGAGCGGCAGACGTTCCTGCCGCCGAGCGCGCCGCGCGGCCGTGTCGACCAGCTCCGCACGCCGGAATTGCTCGAGCGCAAATCGGCGTAACCGCCTCGCACTCATCCACAGCGTTTCAACACGGAGCGCACGGAGGACACGGAGCAGACAAATGCTCCGTGTTGTCCGTGACCTCCGTGTTCGATCGCTGCGTACCGAGCCACGCCTGGTTCAGTGCTAGCATCGGCGGATGACGCTGCGCCGACTGTCTCTTCGTCCGCTCCTCTCAATCCTCATCGTTCTTGCCGCTGCGTGCGCGTCGCTGCTCGGCGCCCCGCAGGCGGCGCCGCAAACCGCAAAGCCTTACCGCATCCTGATCTGCAACGACGATGGCGTGCGCGCGCCGGGAATCCTGGCGGTCGCGCGTGCCCTGCAGTCTGTCGGCGAGGTGCTGGTAGTCGCGCCGCTCGAGAACCAGAGCGGCAAGGGCCATTCGATCACGATCTCTGAGCCGATTCTCCGCGAGGACCTGACGTTGCCGGGCGGCATCCGCGCCATCGGCCTCGCCGCGACGCCAGCCAGCACGATGAAAGTCGCGCTGATGAAGATCGTCACCGCCAAACCGGACCTCGTCGTCTCCGGCATCAATCGCGGCTACAACCTCGGCCTGGCGGCGTACCTGTCGGGCCCCGCCGGCGCGGCGCGCGAAGCCGCCAGCCAGGGCATCCCGGCGATCGCGTCATCGTTGTCGATGCCGGCGACCGACTACACGGCCGCCGCCGAAGCGACGGCGCGCATCGCGTGGCACATCAAGGAACACGGATTGCCGGCCGGCGCGTTCCTCAACGTCAACATCCCGAGCGGAACGCCGGAGACGTGGAAGGGTTTCCGGATCGCGACGCAGGCGATGTCCGGCGGCGGCGTCGAAGGATTCGAGGAGCGCAAACACCCGAATGGACGCACGTACTACTGGAACGTCTACGAAGAGGGCGGCACGGCGCCCGAAGGCACCGACATGTGGGCCGTGCAGCAGGGCTACGTCGCGATCGTGCCGATGAAGGTGGGGGAGTACAACGCGGAGGCCGCCGCCTCGCTCAAGACGCTGACCGCGGCGGCGCGCCGATAGCCGGCAGCACACGCTCGAGTGCCGCGGCGGCTCGCAGGATCGTCGATTCGTCGAGCATTCGTCCCGTGAGCTGAAGACCGATCGGCAGGCCGCTGCCCGTCAGCCCGCACGGGATGCTCACGCCCGGCAGGCCGGCCAGGTTGGCGCCGACGGTGAAGATGTCCGCGAGATACATCTGAATCGGATCGGCCGTCCGCTCGCCGAGCGGAAATGCCGGCACCGGGCTCGTCGGCATCGCGATGACGTCGACGCGCTCGAACGCGGCGTCGTAGTCGCGGCGGATCAGCGTTCGCACCTGCTGCGCCTTCAGGTAATAGGCATCGTGGTAGCCGGCGCTCAGCACGTACGTGCCGAGCATGATCCGGCGCTTCACCTCCGCGCCAAACCCTTCTTCCCGCGTCCGGTCGTACATCTCGCCGAGCGCGTCCGCATGGGCGCGGAATCCGTAGCGAACGCCGTCGTACCGCGCCAGGTTCGAGCTCGCCTCCGCCGTCGCGATGATGTAGTAGACCGGAATCGCGTAGCGGCTGTGGGGGAGATCGATATCGACGACGGTCGCGCCGAGTGCGACCATGCGCGCAATCGAGGACTCGAGCGCGGCGAGCACTTCCCGGTCAACCCCTTCCACCATCAGCGCGCGCGGCACGCCGACGCGCAGGCGGCGCAGATCGGGCGGGGCTCGCCCGGCCCCTACGGCGGCGTCGTAGGGCCCGAGCTTGCTCGGGCCGCCGTGCGATGTGGCGACGGCGGCGTCGTAGGGCCCGAACTTGCTCGGGCCGCGGTGCGACGTGGAATCGCGCGGGTCGTGTCCGGCGATCACGTCGAGCACGATTGCCGCATCCTCAACGTTGCCGGCAATCGGTCCGATCTGATCGAGCGACGAAGCGAATGCCAGCAGGCCGTAGCGTGAGACCGTGCCATAGGTCGGCTTGAGCCCGACCACCCCGCACATCGCCGCGGGCTGGCGGATGGATCCGCCGGTATCCGAGCCCAGCGCGAGCGGCACCTGCCGCGCCGCGACGGCGACGGCGGAGCCGCCGCTCGATCCGCCGGGAATTCGATCGGGCGCCCACGGATTCCGCGTGATGCCGAACGCCGAATTCTCGGTGGACGACCCCATCGCGAACTCGTCGCAGTTCGTCTTGCCGACGATCACCGCGCCAGCCGCGGTCAGCCGTTCGACCACCGTCGCGTCGTACGGCGAGACGTAGTCGCGCAGGATGCCCGAACCTGCGGTCGTCTTCACGCCGCGCGTGCAGATGTTGTCCTTGATCGCCACCGGCACGCCGAGCAGCGGCAGCTCTGCGAGCTCAGCTCGACGCCGGTCGAGCTCGGCCGCCCGCTCCAGCGCCTGCTCCGCCGTGACCGTGTGAAACGCGTGCAACCCTGCGTCGGTCTGCTCGACGCGGTCGAGCGCCGCACGCACGACCTCCGTGGCCGACACATCGCCGCGGCGAACGGCATCGCGAATCGCGCGGGCGCTCGACGGATCCATCAGCCCAACACCCGTGGTACCTTGAACAGACCGGCCGCCGCGAGCGGCGCCGCCGCCATTGCCGCGTCACGCGGGAGCGACTCCCGCACCTCGTCGTCGCGCATCGGCATCTCGGTCACCAGCGCGTGCGACGTCGGCGGCACACCGCTCGTCTCGACGTCCTGCAGCGTCGTCACGTAGGCGACGATGTCGGCGAGCTGGCGGGCGAAGAGCTCCTGTTCGCCTGGGGCGAGATCGACGCGCGCGAGACGCGCAATCGTCTCGATCTGTTCGCGCGTGAACCGTTCGGACATGGGTAGGATGCTAGCAGATCCGAGTGGTCCGAGTGGTCCGAGTAGGCCGAGTAGGCCGAGTGAGATATTCGGCGTAGGGGCCGACCTTGGTCGGCCCGACAACGCGGGCGGAGCAAGCTCCGCCCCTACGTGACCGCGTGCCTCCGACATGGAGCGTCCGACGATGATAGTCAGGCCGGCGGCGGTGGCTGGAACGTGGTACCCGGGAAGCGCCGGAGCGCTCGCGCGGGAAGTGGACGATTACGTGGGACGCGTGCAGGAGCTGCCGCCTGGCCGCATCCGTGCGGTCATCGCGCCCCATGCGGGGATCATGTTCTCCGGGCCGATCGGCGCGTACTCCTACAAGGCTGTCGCGTCGGGAGACTACGACGTCGCCGTGCTCGTCGGTCCCTCGCACTACGCCGGCTTCGATGGCGTGGCGCTGTGGCCGCACGGCGCGTTCGAGACGCCCTTCGGCCTGGTTCCAATCGACGAGCGCGGAGCCACCGCGATCGCAGCCGCGCCGGTGGTTCAGCCGCTGCCTGCCGCGCACCGTCGCGAACACTCGCTCGAGATGCAGTTACCGTTTCTCAAGCGGCTGATGCCGGACTTGCCGATCGTGCCGCTGCTCATCGGCTATCAGCGCCACGAGACGATTCTGCAGCTTGCCGCGGCGCTCGCCGACGCGTTCCGCGATCGGCGGCCGCTGCTCGTCGCCAGCAGCGACCTCTCGCACTACCTCGACGCCGCGAGCGCCGCGCAACACGACGCGCGCGTGCAGGAATGTGTCGAGGCCTTCGATCCCGATCGTCTGCTGGAAGAGTTCGAACGGTATCCGGAGCCGGAGCGCGGCCGCTACGTCGCATGCGGCGGCGGCGCGGCGATCGCGGTGATGATGGCCGCGCGCGAGCTGGGCGCGCGGCAGGGACGGGTGCTGAAGTACGGCCACTCGGGCGAGATTTCAGGCGATTACAGCGGAGTGGTGGGCTACCTCGCCGCCGCGTTCGGCGAGTTCGATGCTGACTGACGAGCAGAAGCGGGCGCTCCTCGACGTCGCGCGGCGAGCGGTCGAGCGCCAGGTCGCGGAAACCGGGACACTCACTGTTTTCGGCAAGACGAAGGCGAAAACGGAGAGTGTCCCAATTTCCGCCTCCGGCGCCTTCGTCACCATCAAGCGCGACGGAGAGCTGCGCGGCTGCCTCGGCACGCTGCAGTGCCGCGCGAGCCTGGTCGAAGAAGTGGCCCGCTGCGCGGCCGACGCGGCGAGCCGCGATCCGCGATTTCCTCCCGTCGCGTCCGACGAGCTCTGCGATCTGAGCCTCGAGGTGTCCGTGCTGGGCCCGCTCGAGGAAATCGACCCGCATGACGCCAGCGCGATCACGATCGGGCGGCATGGCCTCGTCGCGGAGCAGGGCTTCCGGCGCGGTCTGCTGCTGCCGCAGGTCGCGACCGAGCATCACTGGACCGTCGAGCAGTTCCTGCGGCAGACGTGCGTGAAGGCCGGCCTCCCGCCCGACGCGTGGCGGCGCGGCGCCCGCATCTATCGCTTCGACGCCGAAGTCTTTGGTGAATGACCACTCACCACTCACCACTCACCATTCACCATTCACCATTCACCACTGACGATGCCACGGCTGGGCGCACACATGTCGATCGGAGGCGGGCTGCCCCGCGCGGTCGATCGGGCTCAGGCGTCCGGCTGCGAGGCGCTGCAGATCTTCACGAAGTCGGCGGGCCAATGGCGCGCGCGCCAGTTGCCGCCCGAGGAAATTGCGCAGTTCCGCCAGCGCGTCGAGGAGTCCGGTATCGGCCCGGTCGTCGCGCACAACAGCTACTTGATCAACATCGCCGCTGCGTCTCCGGTGCTCCGGCGGCAGTCGATCGACGCGCTCGGCGAGGAACTGGATCGCGCCGAATCGCTCGGCCTCGCCGGTCTTGTCATGCATCCCGGCTCGCACACGACGGGCACCGAGGCCGAGGGACTGCGGCTGATTGCCGACGGCCTGCGCGAGCTGCTGCGCGCGCGGCCGAACCATCGCGCGCTGATCCTGCTCGAGCACACCGCCGGTCAGGGCACCAACCTGGGACATCGCTTCGAGCATCTCGCGGAGATCATCGCGCGCCTCGACGGCTCGCCGCGCGTGGGCGTCTGCCTCGATACCTGCCATCTGCTGACGGCGGGATACGACCTCTGTTCGGAGCGCGGCTACAAGGAGACGTTCCGCACGCTCGACCGCCTCGTCGGCCTCGATCGCGTCAAGGTGTTTCATCTCAACGATTCGAAGAAGCCGTGCGGCAGCCGCGTGGATCGGCACGAGCACATCGGCAAGGGGTGCCTCGGTCTCGAGCCATTCCGCCGGCTGCTCAACGATCGCCGCTTCGCGAAGCTGCCCATGCTGCTCGAGACGCCGAAGCTGGAGACGCCGGCGAGCAGGCGGCGGAGCGACGTCGATCCCTGGGATGCGCGCAACCTGCGCACGCTGCGCGGCCTCATCCGGCCGCGCCCAAACGTATACTAGGCAATCATGCGCAGATTGCTGGTCGTTCCGGTGTTTCTCGCCGTGCTCGTGATCCCGCGCCCGGCGGCGGCGTGGGGATTCGAGGCGCACAAATACATCATGTCGCGCGTCGTTGCGCTGCTGCCGGCGGAGATCCGGCCGTACTTCGAGCAGCACAAGGACACCGTCGTCGAGCGGTCGATCGATCCCGACACGTGGCGGACGGCGGGCTTCGAAGCGGAATCGCCGAACCACTACGTCGACCTCGACGCCTACGGTGCCTACCCATTCAAGGATCTGCCGCGCGACTACGACGCAGCGGTGAAGAAGTACGGCTCCGAATTCCTCGCCAAGAACGGCACGCTGCCGTGGCGCACCGAAGAGGTCTACAAGAAGCTGGTCGAGGCGTTCACGCAGAAGTCGGGATACTCGTACGACAACATCAAGTTATTGTCCGCGTGGATCGCGCACTACGTCAGCGACGCGCACGTACCGCTGCACGCGACGCTGAACCACGACGGGCAGCTCACCGGCCAGCGCGGGATTCACTCGCGTTTCGAGTCGGAGATGTTCGACCGGTATCGCGCGCGGCTGAAGGTCACGCCCGGGCCGATCGTGCCGGTGAAGAGCCCGCGTGAGTTCATGTTCGAATCGCTGCTCGCGAGCTTCCAGCTCGTGCAGCCGGTGCTGGACGCCGACAAGGCCGCGGCGGCGGGACGCGAGCTGTACGACGACCGGTATTTCGACGCGCTGTTCGCGAAGCTGCAGCCGGTGATCGAGAAGCGCCTGGCTGATTCCATCACCGATACGGCATCGGTGATCACGGCGGCATGGGTCGAGGCCGGCCGTCCGGCGGTCCGCCCGGTGTCACGGACTCCGCGGAAGATCAGCCGTCAATAGGCGCGCCGCGATCGCGGTCGCGAGACGGAAGCAAGCGCTCGATCAGTTTCTCGAGCGGCGACAACACCAGCAGCGCTGCCAGCGTGACGGCGGTCGCCAGCAGCGCGGCATGGTATTCACCGCCGCCGACCGCCACGCCCACGGCGGCATTCACCCACACCGTCGCCGCCGTCGTCAGGCCGTGCACGCCGCTGCCGGTGCGCATGATCGCGCCCGCGCCCAGAAAGCCGACGCCGGTGACGATCTGCGCGGCGATACGCGTCGCGTCGGAGCCCGGCGTGTCCGCCATGTTGATCGACATCACCGTGAAGAGCGTCGATCCGACGGAAATGAGGATATTCGTGCGCAGTCCCGCGCTCTTCTGGCGCAGCTCGCGCTCGAAGCCGAGCGCCGCGCCGAGTACGGCCGAGAGCAGAAGCCGCTGAATGAGCTCGAAATCGGAGAGTGGGGCGGTCATGAGCGCGTCGCGCGGAATCATAGCACCCGCGAGCGAACGTAGGGCCCGACCTTGGTCGGGGCCTACGGGGCGGAGCGAGCTCCGCCCCTACGTCGCGATGAATACGTCACCACCACGCCATTCAAACTGAGAACGGTACGCGGAATGCTATCGTAAACAGGCGCATGGAGGTCTTCGTCGTTCCTGTCGGTGCCGGCCGGTACGAGCTCTACTGCGAGGTCCCGGACGACACGCCGGACGTCGCGGACGGTCCGGCGATAGCGGGACGGCGGTACTCGCCGATCGCATTCATCCGGCGGGTCGGGCACTCGATGAAGCTGCGGTTTCAGCGGGTCGTCGCCGAAGCCGAGCGGGAGCGGCGCCGCGTCCGCGCGGGGCAACCGGCCGGCGGCTGGTTCCGGCGGCTGAAGGCGCGCGCCATGCGTTTCATTGCCGAGAGCATCGCCGAACAGCGCCTGCTCTGGCACCTGCGCGGCCAGGCGGAGGCGATTCTGTTCCACCCGGACGACCTGCCCGCGAGCGAGGCCAACGCGTTTCTCCGCACGCAGCTCGGACGCGACTTCGACAAGCACCAGTTCTGGCTGGTGTTCGATAGCCTTGGTCTCATCGCATCCTTTCTGCTCGTGCCGATTCCGGGCCCGAACCTGTTCCTCTATTACTTCGGGTTCCGGGTCGTCGGTCACTACCTGTCGTTGCGCGGCGCGCGCCAGGGGCTGAACGCGACGTCGTGGAGCCTGCGGGCGAATGCGCACCTGACGGAGCTGCGCCGCGCGATTGCGCTCGATCCCGCCACGCGCGAGGCGCGCGTCCAGGACATCGCCGGCCGCCTCAATCTCGAGCACCTCGCGTCCTTCTTCGAGCGCACCGCCGTAGCTGGGAGCTAGGAGCTGGGAGCTGGAGCGGTATACTGCAACTGTTGAAGTTGCAGGACATAGCGACCCGCCTCGAATGTCGTCTCGAAGGAGACGGCGAGATCGACATCAGTCGCATCACGGGAATCGAAGACGCGGGCACTGGCGATCTCACGTTCTTCGCCAATCCGAAATACGCGGCCGAGCTCCGGAAGACCCGCGCGTCGGCGGTGATTCTCGGCGAGCAGGCGGAGGCGGCGCCGTGCGCGATGCTGCGCACGCGCAGCCCGTATCTCGCGTTCGCGAAGGCGGTCGAGCTCTTTGCCGACACCTGGCGCCCGGCTCCGGGCGTTCATCGCCTCGCCCTTGTCGCCGAAAGCGCCGTCGTCGCGGCCGACGCGTCGATTGGGCCGTTCGCGGTTGTCGGCGAAGGCGCGCGCGTCGGCGCGCGCACGATCCTGCACCCGCATGTCTGCCTCGGACGCGAAGCGGAGGTCGGCGACGACTGCGTCCTCCACCCCCGCGTCTCGATTCGCGAACGCGTCCGAATCGGCCATCGCGTCGTCATCCAGGATGGAGCCGTCGTCGGCAGCGACGGCTTCGGGTTCGCGCGGACGCCGCAGGGCACGCATCAGAAGATCCCGCAGGTCGGCGGTGTCGTCATCGAAGACGACGTCGAGATCGGCGCCAACACGGCGATCGATCGCCCCGCGGTGGGCGAGACGCGTGTCAAGGCCGGCACGAAGATCGACAATCTCGTGCAGGTGGCGCACGGCGTGACGATCGGCCGCAACGTGCTGCTGGCCGCCCAGGTGGGGATCGCCGGAAGCTCGACGCTCGAAGATGACGTCACGCTGGCGGGGCAGGTGGGCGTCGCGGGCCATCTGACGCTCGGCAAGGGCGTGATCGCGACCGCGCAGAGCGGTATCCCGAATTCCGTCGAGCCGGGCTCCTTCATTTCGGGTTATCCCGCCATCGACAACCGGGACTGGCTGAAGTCGTCGGCGGTGTTCCGCCGGCTGCCCGATCTCAAGAAGACCGTCACGGAGCTGCAGCGCCGCGTCGCCGAGCTCGAAGAGCGGCTGAAGGACCGACCCGTATAATCGAGACAGCCTTATGAAGATGTTCCTGAAGGATCGCGCAACGACAGTTGCGCGCTACGCGGCCACCGCGTCCCTGCTTGCCGTCATCGCCCTCCACGCCGGTCCGCCGGCGACGAAGGCCCAGACGCGCCCGCCGAAGTTCAACTACACGATGACGACGCTGCCGAACGGGCTGAAGGTGGTGTTCCTCGAAGACCACTCGACGCCGATCGTGCACGCCGAGGTCTGGTACCACGTCGGCTCGAAGAACGAGAAGCCGGGCCGCACCGGTTTCGCGCACCTGTTCGAGCACATGATGTTCAAGGGGTCGAAGAACGTCGAGCCCGAAGGGCATCCATCGTTCATTTCGAGCGTCGGCGGGCAGAGCAATGCCTACACCAACGAGGACTCGACGGTGTTCTGGCAGACCGTGCCGGCGCAGTACCTGCCGCTCGTGCTCTGGCTGGAAGCGGACCGCATGGCGTCGCTGCGCATCGACGAGAACGTCTTCAAGACCGAGCGCGAGGTCGTCAAGGAAGAGCGGCGGATGCGGGTCGAGAACCAGCCCTATGGCCGCCTGAACGAGATCATCTACGACCACGCCTTCACGGTGCATCCCTACAAGCATCCGACGATCGGCAGCATGAAGGATCTCGAGGCGGCGTCGATCGAGGATGTGCGCGAGTTCTTCCGCACGTATTACGTGCCGGCGAATGCGACGCTGGTGCTGGTCGGCGACTTCGACACGAAGGAGGCCCAGGCGCTCGTGACGCAGTATCTCGGCCGCGTACCCAAGGCACAGCACGAGGTTCCGCGCGACATTCCGCAGGAGCCGCCACAGACGAAGGAGCGGCGCGTGAAGATCGAGGAGAACTGGCCGCTACCCGCCGTCGTCGTCGCGCACCACATCACCTTTGACGGCCATCCGGATTCGTATCCGCTCCACATCGCGTCGAAGGTGCTGTCCGACGGCCAGAGCTCGCGCATCTACCGCAAGCTGGTGTACGACACGCAGCTCGCGCTGGCGGCGTTCGGTGGCGGGAACATCATCGAGCATCCCAACCTGTTCTTCGCCGTCGCCATCGTGCAGCCGGGACGCTCGCCGGAGGAGGCGACGAACGCGCTCATCGCCGAGCTCGATCGCCTGCGCAACGAGCCGATCAGCGCCGCGGAGCTGCAGCGCACGAAGAACCAGTTCGCGCGCGACTACATCTTCACCCGCGAGTCGAACAAGGACAAGGCGTCGCATCTCGGACACGCCGCCGTCATCCACGACGATGTCAAAACGGCGGACGGCGAGTTCGACCTCTTCCAGAACATCACCGTCGCCGACGTCCAGCGCGTGGCGAAGAAGTACTTCACGCCGGAGAACCGGCTGGTGATGACCATCATGCCGAGGGGTTCCGGCGGCGGACGCCCGGGCGGCGCGGCGCAGCAGCCGGGAGATCCGAAATGAGTCGAGCCGTGCGGTTGATTGTCGTTGGAATGCTGCTCGCGGTCTCTGCCGCAGCCAATGCGATGGCGCAGGCCAGGGACTGGCCGGCCGAGACGCCGCCGCGGCCGACGACGGCGCGCGACGTCAAGTTCCCGCCGTACCAGTTCCGGACGCTGAAGAACGGCCTGCAGGTCATCGCGGTGTCGCATCACGAGCAGCCCGCCGTGACGCTCCACCTGATTGTGCGCGCAGGCGGATCGCAGGATCCGCTGGAAAAGCCCGGCGTGGCCGCGTTCATGGCTGGCCTGCTCGATCAGGGCACGACGACGAAGTCGGCCGAGCAGATTGCGAACACGATCGATTCGATTGGTGGCGTGATCGGGTCGGGATCGAACAGCGACATGTCGTCGGTCACCGCTGCCGTGATGAAGGACAGCTTCGACCTCGCGCTCGATCTGGTGTCAGACATCGCGCGCAACCCCGCGTTTGCTCCCGACGAGATCGAGCGCCAGCGCAAGCAGATTCTCTCCGGGCTGCAGGTCAGCTACGACGACCCTGAGTACCTCGCCGACATCGTCTTCGATCGGCTGGTCTACGGCTTCCATCCCTACGGCAAGCCGGATTCCGGGACGCCGTCGTCGATCAGCGCGATCAGCCGGGACGACCTCGTCAAATTCCACAAGACCTGGTTCGGCGCCAACAACGCGATCCTCGCGATTGTCGGCGACGTGACGGCGGAGGAAGCGTTCGCCGGTGCGGAGCGTGCGTTCGGCGCCTGGGCGCGGGCCGACCAGACCGTCATCAAGCCGGTCGATCCGCCACCCGCCGCCCGTCGCGTCGTCATCATCGACCGTCCCGGCGCAGTGCAGACGGAGATTCGCGCAGGCAATATCGGGCTGCCGCGCAAGCACCAGGACTACATGGCGCTCAATCTCGCGATGCGCATCCTCGGCGGCGAAGGCGGCAACCGGCTGCACCGCGTGCTGCGCTCGGAGCGCGGGCTCACCTACGGCGCGTCAGCGGAGCTCCACGCCTTGAAGGACACGGGCGACATCGTCGCGGACACCGACACCCGTTCGGAGACGACCGGTGAGACGCTGCGGCTGCTCGTCGACGAGATCTCGCGCCTGCAGCGGCAGCGTGTCCATCCGCGTGAGCTCTCCGAGGCGCAGGCGTACATCACCGGCAGCTTTCCGCTGACGATCGAGACGCCCGGCGCGATCGCGCGGCAGGTCATCAACGCCGTCTTCTTCGGCCTCGATCTGCAGGAGCTGGAGACGTTCCGCGACCGCGTGAACGCGGTGAACGTCGACGACGTGCAGCGCGTGTCGCAGCGGTACCTGCATCCCGATCGGCTGTCGATCGTGCTGGTCGGCGACGCGTCGAAGTTCACGAAGGAGCTGGCGTCGCTCGGGTTCGATCAGGTCGAGCGGATCACGCTCGACCAACTGGATCTGACCTCGCCCGACCTGCGGCGAAAGCGCTGACAGGCCGGGCCAGCCGATGCACGTGATGATCTCGTGCGGCGAGCCGTCCGGCGACATGTATGCCGGGGCGCTCGCGCGCGAGATCCACGCGCTCGATCCCTCCGCACGGATCACCGGGTTCGGTGGCGGGCGCCTGCAGCAGGCGGGAACCGAGCTGGTGGGCGATTTCAGCGGTCTGTCCGTCACCGGGCTGCTCGAAGTCGCGCGGCTTCTCCCACGGACCTACGCGATGTACCGCCGCCTCGTCGACCACGCGGCGGAGACCCGCCCCGACGTGTTCGTCGCGATCGACTTCCCCGACTTCAACTTCCGCCTCGCGCATGCCGTCCGCAGGCTCGGCGTGCCGGTCGTCTACTACATCAGCCCGCAGATCTGGGCGTGGCGCCGCGGCCGCATGAAGACGATGAAGCGGATCGCGGACCGCGTGCTCGTCATTTTTCCGTTCGAGGAAGTCCTCTACCGTGAGGCCGGCGTGCCGGTCGAGTGGGTGGGACATCCGCTGCTCGACCTGACGCCACACGAGGCGCCACGGCACGAGTTCCTGACGCGACTCGGGCTCGATCCCGAATCGCCTGTGATCGCCATCCTTCCCGGCAGCCGCCGCAACGAAGTGAGCGCGATCCTGCCGGGACTCGTCGACGCGGCGCTCCTCATCCGCAATCGCGTTCCGCGGGCGCAGTTCGTCGTCGCCCGCGCGCCGCACGTCGCGCGCGAGCTGTTCGAGCCGCTCCAGCGGCTCGAGGCATCGGGCATCACGGTTCCGATCCTCGATGGAGGCGCCGACGAGGTACTCGCGGCCGCGGACCTCGCGGTGCTGGCCTCGGGCACCATCACGGTACAGGCGGCGCTGCACGAGTGCCCGATGGTGGTCGTCTATCGGCTGTCGCCGCTCACCTATCGGCTCGGGAAGCCGTTCGTCCATGTGAGCACCTACGCGATGGTGAACCTCGTTGCAGCACGCACCGTCGTCCCCGAGCTGATTCAGGACGCGTTCACGCCGCAGGCCGTCGCCGAAGAAGCGCTGCGCGTGTTGAACGATCCGGCGCACGCGAAGAACGTCCGCGCGGATCTCCGTGAGGTGCGATCGATGCTTGGCGCGCCGGGAGCGAGCCGGCGAGCGGCTGAGTCGGTGCTGAATGCTACACTGCGGAAATGACTCGTGCGTTCTCGCTTGCGCTGCTGCTCCTGATCGTCCCTACTCTCCACGCGACCGTCATCATTCCCGCGGAGTTCCGCGAGATCGTCGCGGGCTCACAGGTCATCGTCCACGGCCAGGTCACTGACGTTCGCTCCGGGTGGGCGACCACGTCGGAGCGTCGCCAGGTCGAGAGCATCGTGACGCTCGAGGTGACCTCGTATCTGAAGGGCGGGCCGGGCGAGACCGTCACGTTCCGCGTCCCTGGCGGCACTATCGGGTCGTATCGCACGACGATGATCGGCGCGCCGGAGTTCAGGCCGGGCGATGAGGTCGTGGTGTTCCTGCGGGCGAACGGGCCGTCGATTCCGCAGGTGTTCGGCCTCAGTCAGGGCGTCTTCCGCGTTCGCTTCGATCCGCGCACGGGACAGCGCCTCGTCGTGCCGCCCGCGCTGATGGCGGCGAGCAGCGAGCCGCAATCGGTGAAGCGCGGCGCCGCCGACCGCAGGCCGGTGTCGCTCGACGTGTTCGGCGCGCAGGTGCGAACGGTGCTCGCGGAGGCGGTTCGATGAGACGCGCTGCGGCAGGCATCGCCACACTCCTTCTCGTTGTCTTCTTCTCGTCGCCTGTCGATGCCTATCTGAAGCTCGGGCTGCGGCTGCTCGACGGTCGTACCGTAACGCTGCGCTGGTCTCGCTTTCCGGTGAGATACTTCGTCACCGATCGCGGCATCAGCGGCGTGACGGCGTCGCAGTTTCAAGGCGCCGTCGACCGCGCGTTTGGATCGTGGGAAGCCGTCGAGCGGGCAACGGTGTCGTCGGAGTTCGTCGGCTTTACCGGCGCCGCGCCGGTCGCCGATGGCATGACGACGCTCGGTTTCGTCGCCCGGCCCGATCTCGATCGCGTCGTCGCGGCGACGTCGTTTCTGACGAACATCGCGACCGGCGAAATCCTCGAGTCGGACATCTTCTTCAATTCCTCTCTCCAATGGTCCGCCTCGGCATCAGGCGAGGAGAACCGATTCGACGTCGAGTCGATCGCCGTCCATGAGATCGGTCACCTGCTCGGTCTCGGGCACTCTGCGCTCGGCGAAACGGAGATTCGCGCAGGCGGCCGGCGGATGCTCGGGGCCGAAGCGATCATGTTTCCGATCGCGTTCGTCGCGGGAAGCACGCTGGGACGTGCGCTGCGGCCTGACGACATCGCGGGCATCTCCGACATCTATCCCAGTGCCGCCTCCGCCAGAGAGACCGGCAGCGTCAACGGACGCGTGCAGAAGGGCGGGCGCGGCATCATCGGCGCGCACGTCACGGCGTTCAACCTGCAGACCGGGCACATCGTCGCGAGCTTTTCGCTGAACGACACGGGCGACTACACGGTTGCCGGGTTGGATCCCGGTCCGCACATCCTGCGTGTCGAGCCGCTCGACGATGGCGACATCGAGAGCTTCTTCGAAGCCTCGCTGGGAGTGGATCTCGATTTCCGGCCGAAGTTCCATCCGCAGATCGTGGTCGTTCCCCGCGGCGGCGGCACGCGCGGCGTCGACATTACCGTGGTGCCGAAGTGAGCGCCCGGCATATTGCGCGTGCGTGTTGCGTGTTGGCGCTGCTCACGGCGGCCTCGCCGAACGCGTTTGCACAGGTGTGGGTCAGCGGCGGCGGCCCCGGTCCGCGGCGAGGTTCGCTGGAGTTGAGCGGCGGCGCGCTGTGGACCGGCGGCTACGACCTGGGCCGGCGTGACGCGACGCTGACACGAAATCCGCCGACCGGATCGACGCCATTTCAACTGTTTTCGTCGCGGACGCGCCTCGAGCCGAAGCCTGGCGCGCAGGCGCGGCTCGGCGTGTACATTACGCGCGCGCTGTCGCTCGAGGGCGGCTTCCAGTACTCGCGGCCCATGCTCTCGACGCGGCTCTCCGACGATGCGGAGGGGGCGGATTCGATTACAGCGACCAGCCCGCTGAGCCGGTACGTGTTCGACGGGTCGGCGGTGTTTCACCTTCATCGAATGGCGTTCGCCGGCGGTCGTGCCGTGCCGTTCGTATCCGGCGGCGGCGGTTACGTTCGCGAGTTGCATCGGTCGAATGAGCTGCTCGAAACGGGGACCGAGATTCATGGCGGCGCCGGCGTGAAGGTGTGGTTCGGCGGCCGGAGGGGACGGATCGGACTCCGCGCCGAAGGCGGCTTGACCAGCCGCAGCGGCGGCTTCGACTTCAACGACGGTCGACGCACCCTGCCGACGGCGGGTGCGTCGATGCTTTTCCTGTTCTAGATCTTCGTATTGAGCGACGCATCGTCGGCCGGCATCGCTGCATCGTCCGTGTCGTCACGGTCGTCGAGGCGGTCGTCGGCGCGCTTGTCGTCGTCGTACTGACGCTCCCGGCCGTGGCCGGGACGCTCCGCGCCCAGGCCACTCGCGCTCTGCGTGGACTGATCGGCAGTGCGCTCGGCCGTGGGCTGCGAGATCGGTGTGCGGCGTTCGCGGTCCTTCATCGCTCGACGTCTCCTTCCGTCTGCCCGCCGGCCTCCTCACGCTGCTCTTCGCTGCGGCTGGTGCCGCGATCCGGCAGCGACTCCTGGCGGTCTCTCTCCTCCGACAGTGGCCGGTTCGAGATGCCGCCACCCTGTTCCGCGTTCTTCCCGGTGCCTTCGGCGTAGCGATCGGCGACCTCGACGGTGTCCGGATCGGACGTCCATCGGTCGCCCTCCGCCTTCTCCATGTTGGCCGAGCGGCTGGGAAGGTCCTTTTCAGGCATGTATACCTCCAAGCTTCGCAGTCGCAAGCGGCGTACCGCACCCAGCTCATCGAAGCCGGTACAATGAACGCTTCGAGGTGAACGGTATGTCACGAGCAGTCGAGTCCCGGCGTGATGCCGCTCTGTGCGTCGCGTGCCTTCTTCTTGTTCCCACGCTCGCCATCGCGCAGAAGCGCGCGATCGCGCACGAGGACGTGTGGCTCGCGAAGCGGCTGAGCGCCCCGGTCGTCAGTCCCGATGGCAAGTGGGTCGCCGTCCAGGTGACGGAGCCGGCGTACGACGAGCGCGATCAGACGAGCGACGTGTGGATCGTCCCGGCCGACGGCAGCGCGCCGCCGCGCAAGCTCACGGCGACGAAAGCGGCGGAGAGCGGCGCGGCGTGGAGCCCTGACAGCCGGCGGCTGGCGTTCTCCGCGCGGCGCGACGGCGAGGACGCGGCGCAAATCTATGTCATCGATGTCGTGGCGGGCGGGGAAGCGCAGCGCGTCACGTCCGTGTTCACCGGTGCACGATCGCCGCAGTGGCATCCGAAGGGCAGCGCGATTCTCTTCGTCAGCGACGTGTATCCCGGCGCGAAGACCGACGCCGAGAACCGGAAAGCGGCCGAGGAGCGGCGCGCGCGCAAGTGGAACGCGCGCGTGTACGACTCGTTCCCGATCCGCGACTGGGACCGGTGGCTCGACGACCGCCGTCCGAGCCTGTTCGTGCAGCCGCTCGAGCCGTCCGCCCCGGCGCTCGACCTGCTCGCCGGCACGCAGCTCGTCTCAGGGACGGGCTTCAGCGGTCAGTGGGGATCGGGCAGCGATGCGATCGCCGCGACGTGGACCGCCGACGGGGCTTCCGTCGTCTTCGTCGCGACCGCCAACCGTGACCAGGCGGCGTTCAACGAGGTCGTGCAGTCGCTGTGGAGCGTACCGGCGTCAGGCGGCGAGCCGAAGCGGCTGACGGCAGATGCGGATTCCTACGCGCAACCGCGCTTCACCGCGGACGGCAAGACGCTGCTCGCCGCCATGGAGCCGAATGCCGACCGTGTCTACAACGCGCGGCGCCTGGTCCGCTGGGACTGGCCCGCGATGGGCGCGCGAACGGTGCTCACGGCGTCGCTGGACCGGGCCGTGGGCGCTTACTCGACGTCGGCCGACGGCCGGTCAATCTACCTGCTCGCCGAGGACCACGGCCGACAGAAGCTGTTCAGCGTCCCCACTGCTGGCGGAACGGTGTCACCCGTTGGCACGCTCACGAGCGGCACGTTCGGCTCCTTCGACCTGGCTCGCGCGGCTGCGGCACCGGTGGCGGTTGCGGCCTGGGAAAGCGCGGTCCATCCGCCGGAGATCGGCCGCGTCGACCTGGCGACGGGGAAGTGGTCCCCGCTGTCGCGCTTCAACAGCGAGCGAGCGGCGCAGATCGACTGGCAGCCGCTGCGCGAGTTCTGGTTCACGAGCTCGCGCGGCGCGCGGATCCACAACTTCGTCGCCCTGCCGCCCAGTTTCGACGAGTCGAAAAAGTACCCGCTCGTCGTCCTGATTCACGGCGGTCCTCATTCGATGTGGATCGATCAGTTCGTCATCCGCTGGAACTACCACCTGCTCGCGAAGCCGGGCTACGTCGTGCTCCTCACGAACTACACGGGATCGACCGGATACGGCGAGAAGTTCGCGCAGAACATCCAGGGCGATCCGCTCGAAGGTCCGGGCCTCGAGGTGAACCAGGCGGCCGACGAGGCGATCAAGCGCTACCCGTTCATCGACGCGACACGGCAGGCGGCCGGCGGCGCCAGCTACGGCGGTCACCTGGCGAACTGGCTCGCGGTGACGACGACCCGCTACAAGGCGTTGGTCAGCCACGCAGGGCTGTTCGATCAGGCGCAACAGTGGGGGACGAGCGACACAATTTACGGACGCGAGCGCAACGCGGGCGGGCCGCCATGGGAGAACGCGCCGGTCTGGACGAAGCAGAACCCGCTCTCACGCGCGGGCAACCTGAAGACACCGATGCTCGTGACCGTCGGCGAGCGCGACTACCGCGTGCCGATGAACAACGCCATCCAGTTGTGGAGCGCGCTGCAGCGCATGAAGGTGCCGGGCCGGCTGATCGTGTTCCCCGAGGAAAACCACTGGGTGCTGCGCGGCGAGAACAGCCGGTTCTTCTACGGGGAGATCCACGCGTGGCTCGCGCGCTGGCTCGGCGCCGGCGCGTCCACCCAGTAGCGAGCGTTTCGCACGGGCCGACCAAGGTTTCGCGCGGGCCGACCAAGGGCGGCCCCTACGCGCGGGCCGACCAAGGTCGGCCCCTACTCGGCGCGCAGGGCGCGTATCGGATCGATCGCGGCGGCGCGCCGTGCCGGCACGTAGCCGGCCAGCAGCGCCGCTGCGATCAGCGTCAGGCCGATTCCCAGGATCATCCTGTAGTCGCTCGAGACCACGCCGACGAGACCGGCCTCGATCAGCCGTCCCAGCGCGACGGCGAGCAGCCCACCAACCACGACGCCGGCAATCGTCAGCCGGCCCGCCTGGCCGACCGTCAGCCGTACCACGTCCCTGGGCGTCGCGCCCAGCGCCATGCGCACGCCGATCTCGTGCGTCCGCTGCGCCACGAGATACGCCATGACGCTGTAGACGCCGACGACCGCCAGCACCAGCGCGAAGAAACCGAACACCGTCATGATCGCGGATACGAACTGCAGCCCGATCGTGCGCTGCCGCAGGACCTCGCGGTACGTCATGACGTCGAACACCGGCTGCGCCGGATCGACCGCCTTGATCGCGGTCAACGCGTCGCGGATCGAGTGCTCGGGAGCTCCCGACGTGCGGACGAGCAGGCCCATGAATCCGACCGGCGCCTGTGCGTACGGGCGATACAGCATCGGGCGGTTGCGACTGTCGAACCAGTCGTGAATGACGTCGCCGCACACGCCGACGATCGTCAGCCACTCGTCGGCGACCTTGAGACGCCGGCCGATCGGGCTGCCCTCGGGCCAGTGCCGCCGCGCCAGCGATTCGCTGACGATCACGACAGGTTGCGTGCCCTCACGATCCGACGCCGAGAACCCGCGACCGGCAAGGATCGGAAGCTGCAGCACGTCGAACATCCGTGGCGTGGCGATGCGATACTGCGCCGTGGGACGCTGATCGGGATTGCTTACCGGCTGGCCGTCGATCTCGATCGGGCGAGTGGAGTTCGACGTCATGGATGGGAAGATGTTGACCGCTGCCGCGGCTTCGACGCCCGGCAGCGCGCCGAGGCGCTCCACGGCAGCATCCGCGAAGCGGCGCCACGAGGCCGCATCCGGATAGCGCCCGTCGGACAGCACCGCGCGCATCGTGAGCACGCCGTCCGGGTTGTATCCTTGCGGGCCGTTCAGGAATCTGATCACGCCTACAGCGCTCAGCCCCGCGGCGACGAGCAGCGGCAGCGCGAGCGCGACCTCCGCAATCACCAGCGTGCGTCGAAGCCGCTGCCTCCCGGGCGTGAGACTGCGGCCGCCCGCTTTCAGCGCTTCGGAGATGCGCGGCCGTGAGCTGTGGAATGCGGGCAGCAGGCCGAAGACGATCGCCGTCCCGAATGCGAGCACGGTCGTGACGAGGACGAGCCGCCCGTCGACGTCGATCTCATTCCAGCCCGCCACGAACCGCGCGATACGCGCCGGCATGTAGGAGACCAGCACTTTCAGCCCGCCGTACGCCGCGACAATCGCGCCGGGTACGGCGACGAGTCCGAGCAGCACGCTCTCGATGAGCATCTGCCGGACGATCCGGCCGCGGCTGGCACCAATCGCCAGGCGCACGGCCAGCTCGCGCTCGCGCTCGGCGGCGCGCGCCAGCAGCAGGTTGGCGACATTCGCGCATCCAATCAGCAGGACGAACAGCGCGGAAGCCTGCCAGAGCGCCAGGATCGGACCGATACCCACGTCCATCATGCCCTGCGCGAGCGTGTAGACGCGGGCGCCACGTCCGCGGTTGGCGTCGGGATGATCCTGCTCGAGTCGATGCGCGATCGTGGCGAGCTCGGCGCTCGCCTCGTCCAGCGTGCGGCCCGGTTTCAGCCGGCCAATCGCGCTCAAGTATCGCCGGTTCCGAGTAGCCGCGGTCTTTGCGTCGAACGCCAGCGGCGCCCAGAGCTGTGCTCCAATCGGAAAGTCGAACGCGGCCGGGGCGATGCCGACGACGTCGTACTGCTCGCCGTTCAGGTTGATCGCCTGCCCGACCACCGACGGGTCGCTCGCGAACCGCCGCTGCCACAACCCGTGCCCGAGGACGACCTTCCGATGATTGCCGAACGTTTCGTCATCCGCGCTGAAGGCACGGCCGCTCACCGGCTGCACCGCGAGCGCCTCGAAGAAACCGGGCGACACGAGGAATCCCTGCACGCGCTCGGGTTCGTCGCGGCCGACGAGGTTGACATCCCAGTAGGCCAATGCGGAGAAGTGGTCGACCGTCGTCACCTGCCGACGCCAGTCCAGGAAATTCGCCGGCGCGATCGTTTCCAGGCGGTACTCGACGGTGCCCCCCGGCTGGGTCTGGGCGGCCATCACGATGCGATCCGGGTCGTGGAAGCGGAACGGCCGGATGACCATCGAGTCGATGATCGCGAAGATCGCCGCGTTGGCGCCGAGGCACAGCGCCAGCGTCGCGGCGACGACTCCGGTCATGACCGGACGCTTCAGCAGGGCGCGGACGGCGTGCCGGGTCTCGAGCCAGATGGTCTGCATCGGTTGCCTGAGGTATACGCGCGCCCGTTCGACGTGGTTCCTTCGCTTGAACGAAAGAGCGCCGTTGGAGGATGATCAGAGGATGGCTTCGCAGAATTCATTCAACACACGGACGACGCTCACCGCCGGCGGCGGCAGCTTTGAAATCTACAGCCTCCCGGCACTCGAGAAGGCGGGATTTCCCGGCGTCGCCCGATTGCCGTATTCCCTGAAGATCCTCCTCGAGAACGTGCTGCGCCGTGAAGACGGCCGCTTCGTCGATCCGGATGATATCAAGGCGCTGGCGTCGTGGGATGTCACGTCGAAGGCGCAGCGCGAGATCTCCTTCACGCCCGCGCGAGTGCTGCTGCAGGACTTCACCGGCGTCCCGGCGGTCGTCGATCTCGCGACGATGCGCGACGGGATGATTCAGCTCGGCGGCGATCCGAAGAAGGTCAATCCGCTGCAGCCGGTCGAGCTCGTGATCGATCATTCGGTGCAGGTCGATCACTACGCCGAGCGGAACGCCGCGGATCTCAACGCCGCGCTCGAATTCGCGCGCAACCGCGAGCGCTACGTGTTTCTCCGCTGGGGACAGGAAGCCTTCCAGAACTTCCGCGTCGTCCCGCCGGACACTGGCATCGTCCATCAGGTCAACCTCGAGTACCTGGCGCGTGTCATCTTCCGCGAGCAGGACGGCGGGCGCACGCTCGCCTATCCCGACACGCTGGTCGGCACCGACTCGCACACGACGATGGTGAACGGCCTGGGCGTCGTCGGCTGGGGCGTCGGCGGGATCGAGGCGGAAGCGGCGATGCTCGGCCAGCCCATCTCGATGTTGATTCCGGAAGTCGTGGGTTTCCGGCTCGTCGATCGGCTGCCGGAAGGCGCGACGGCGACGGATCTCGTGCTCACGATTACCGAGCGGCTGCGCAAGCTTGGCGTCGTCGGCAAGTTCGTCGAGTTCTACGGCTCGGGGCTCGAGTTCCTGACCATTGCCGATCGCGCGACGCTCGGCAACATGTCGCCGGAGTACGGCGCGACGATCGCGATCTGTCCGATCGACGAGATGACGCTCGACTACCTGCGCCTCACCGGCCGCGAAGAGTCGCACATCAAGCTGGTGGAGGCGTACGCGAAGGAGCAGGGGCTGTTCCGCAGCGCGTCGGCGCCGGAACCCGTCTACACCGAGGCCGTGGAGCTCGATCTGTCCACCGTGGAGCCGAGCCTCGCCGGACCGAAGCGGCCACAGGATCGCGTCTCCGTGCGGCAGGCGAAGATGCGATTCCAGCAGGCGCTCGACGTCATGATCACGGAGCGCAAATCGAAGTCGGCGCCGTCGCCGAAGCCAGGTGAGGACACGCAGCCCGCGGCGGCGACCGCGGCGGCGGTCGCGGCCGAGGACAGCGTTCCCGGAATGGAAGGACTCGCCCACGGCTCCGTTGTGGTTGCGGCGATTACGAGCTGCACGAACACGTCGAACCCGAGCGTGATGATCGGCGCCGGCCTGCTCGCGCGCAACGCCGTCAAGCGAGGGCTGAGGGTTCCGCCGTGGGTCAAAACAAGTCTCGCGCCGGGATCGCTCGTCGTCACGGAGTACCTCCGCGCGGCCGGACTGCTCGAGTACCTCGCGGAGCTTGGCTTCAATCTCGTCGGTTACGGCTGCACGACGTGCATCGGCAACAGCGGCCCGCTGCCGGAGCCGGTGTCGACGATCGTGAAGGAGCGCGGCCTCGTTGTCGCATCGGTGCTGAGCGGCAACCGCAACTTCGAAGGCCGCATTCAGTCGCAGGTCCGCGCGAATTACCTGGCGTCGCCGCCGCTCGTCGTCGCCTACGCGCTCGCCGGGCGCATGCAGATCGATCTCACCTCCGAGCCGCTCGGACAGGATCAGAACGGCGAGCCGGTGCTGCTCAAGGACATCTGGCCGGCCGAGCGCGAGATCCAGGAAGCGATGCTCGGCTCGGTGAAGTCGGAGATGTTCCGCGAGACCTACGCGCACGTCTTCGACGGCGACGAGCGGTGGCGCGCGCTGCCGAGCCCCACCGGCGAACTGTTCGCGTGGGAGCCGGACTCGACCTACATCCGCAAGCCGCCGTTCTTCGAGAACATCACGATGGAGCCGCCGCCGCCGGCCGACATCCGCGGCGCGCGCGTGCTGGCACTGCTCGGCGACAGCGTGACGACCGATCACATCTCGCCGGCGGGTTCGATCCCGGCGGACAGCCCCGCGGGCAAGTACCTGATCGAGCACGGCGTGTCGCCGAAGGACTTCAATTCCTACGGCGCGCGGCGCGGCAACCACGAAGTGATGATGCGCGGCACCTTCGCCAACATCCGGCTGCGCAACCAGCTGGCGCCGGGCACGGAGGGCGGGTGGAGCGTCGTACTGCCGGAGGACGACGTCCTCACGATCTACGACGCGTCCACGCGGTATCGCGAGCGGGGCGTGCCGCTGGTGGTGATTGCCGGAAAGGAGTACGGCTCGGGGTCGTCGCGCGACTGGGCGGCCAAGGGGACGGTGCTGCTGGGCGTCCGCGCGGTGATCGCCGAGAGCTTCGAGCGGATCCATCGCAGCAACCTCGTCAACATGGGTGTGCTGCCGCTGCAGTTTGCCAACGGTGAGAACGCGGCGTCGCTGAAGCTCACGGGGCGCGAGACCTACGAGATTGCCGGCATGGGCGATCTCCAGCCGCGCGGCTTCGTGACCGTGCGCGTGAGCTGCGAGGACGGCTCGATGCGCGACTTCACCGCGAACGCGCGGATCGACACGCCCGAAGAGCTCGTCGCCTTCCGGCATGGCGGCATTCTTCCGTACGTCCTGAGGCAGCTCGTCAAGGTGTAGCTGGCGCGCGGTCGGCGCGTACACTGTGCGAGTGGGAATCTGCGCGACGGACATCAAGCAGCTCGCGCGCGACTGCGGCTTCGATCTCTGCGGCATCGCCCCGGCCGCGGATCTGCCGGAGCTGCACTTTCTGCACGACTGGTTCGCCCGCGGCTACGCGGGTGAGATGCACTACATGCACCGCACCGCGGATCGGCGTGCCGACGTGCGGAACGTCCTGCCGTCGGCGAAGTCCGTCATCGCGCTCGGCACCATCTACAACACCGACCGGCCCTACTCCATCGAGCAGACCGACCGCGAGCGCGCGGCGATCGCGCGCTACGCGTGGGGCGACGACTACCACGTCGTCATCGAAGATCGGCTGAAGCAGCTCGAGGCCCGCATGCGGGAAAGAGGAGGCGAGGGCTTCGAATCGCGCGTCTATGTGGACACCGGCCCCGTGCAGGAGCGCGTGTACGCCCGCCACGCCGGGCTCGGCTGGATTGGCAAGAACACCTGCGTGATCAACCCGGAGCTTGGCTCCTGGATCTTCCTCTCTGTCATCATCTGCAACCTCGCGTTCGAGCCCGACCCGCCCGCGCTCGATCAGTGCGGCACCTGCACGCTGTGTCTTGACGCCTGCCCGACGGGAGCGATCGTCGAGCCGTACGTGCTCGACTCGAGACGATGCCTGTCCTACCTCACGATCGAGTTGAAAGGTGCGATTCCCGCAGAACATCGGCCCTCGATTGCGGAGCACGCATACGGCTGCGACATCTGTCAGGAGGTCTGTCCGTGGAACCACGCGCCGGCGCGATCAGCGGAACCCGTGTGGCAACCGCGGGCAGGCCTCGACGCCCCACGCCTGCTCGACCTGTGGAATCGCACGGACGATGAGCTGCGTGCGCTGTTGAAGGGAAGCGCGATGAGGCGCGCCGGCGTGAAGCGGCTGAGGCGAAATCTTGCTGTCGCGATTGGCAACAGCGGCACAGCCGGCGCGGCAGACGCGTTGCAGGCGTCACCCGAGCCGTCCGCACGCGATCCGCTCGTCCAGGAACACGTGACGTGGGCGGTGGAGAGACAAAGGGCAAGGGTAAAGGGTAAGGGGTAAGGGTAAGTGGCGAAGAGGGATGAGTCGGGGCCGAAGCCCGGGCAGCCGGTTTCGGAGTTGCTGCCCGAACGCCTGTCGCTGAAGGCGGTTCGCGACGTCGCCGCCGGCTGCAAGGCGTGCGACCTCTACGCGCGTGGGACGCAGACGGTGTTCGGGGAAGGGCCGCGGAAGGCGGACGTGATGCTCGTCGGCGAGCAGCCTGGAGATGCGGAGGACATCGCCGGGCACCCGTTCGTCGGTCCCGCCGGCCGGCTGCTCGACAAGGCGCTCGCGGAGGCCGGCATCGATCGCTCGGTCGTCTACGTCACCAACGTCGTCAAGCATTTCAAGTGGGAGCCGCGCGGCAAGCGGCGCATCCACCAGAAGCCGAACGCCGCGGAGATTGGCGCGTGCCGGCCGTGGCTCGAGACGGAGATCGCGCTGGTGAAGCCGCGCGTCCTCGTCTGCCTCGGCGCGACGGCCGCGCAGGCGCTGCTCGGAAAAGCGTTCAAGGTGTCGAAGCAGCGTGGCGAGTTCGTCCAGTCGTCGCTCGCGCCGCTGGTGACGGCGACGGTTCACCCGTCCTCCATCCTGCGCGCGCCCGACGACGAGTCGCGGCTCGCCGAGATGCGCCGGTTCGTCGAGGACCTGAAGCGAGTGGCAGAGCGGCTATAATCACGCCGCCATGCCTCTCTCCTCCGGCACGCGCCTCGGCACGTACGAAATCACACACGTCCTCGGCGCCGGCGGGATGGGCGAAGTCTATCGCGCACGCGACAGCAAGCTCGGCCGCAGCGTCGCCATCAAGATCATCCTTGCGCCGTTTGCCGGCGATGCCGAGCGTGTCGCCCGGTTCGAGCGCGAGGCGCGGACGCTCGCCTCCGTCAATCATCCGAATATCGCGTCGCTCTTCGGGATGGAGCATGCCGACGGCCAGCACTTCCTCGTCATGGAGCTGGTCGAAGGGGAGACGCTGGCGGATCGCATCCAGCGAGGGGCGCTGCCGGTCGAGGAAGTCCTGCCGATTGCGCTGCAGATCGCCGAAGCGCTCGAGGCGGCGCATGAGAAAGGCATCATCCATCGCGATCTCAAGCCCGCGAATATCAAGGTCACGCCGGACCACAAGGTGAAGGTGCTCGACTTCGGGCTCGCGAAGGCGATGGACGCCGACCCCGGCGCTACGAACGTCGCAAACTCGCCGACGTTGAGCATGATGGCGACCAACGCCGGCGTCGTGCTCGGCACGGCCGCCTACATGTCGCCCGAACAGGCGAAAGGCTTCGCCGCCGACCATCGCAGCGACGTGTTCTCGTTCGGCGTCGTTCTGTACGAGATGCTGACCGGGCGCCAGCCGTTTCATGGGGAGACCGCGCCGGACATTCTCGCGTCCGTACTCGTGCGCGAGCCGGAGATGCAGCGGCTGCCGCCGGACCTCAACCCGCGGCTGCCCGAGCTGCTGCGCCGCGCTCTCGAGAAGAGCCCAAAGCGCCGGTGGCAGGCGATCGGCGACGTACGCGCGGAGCTCGAAGCAATCGCAACGTCGCCGCGGCTGGCGGTGTCCGCCGCGCCGGCAGTGCCGCCGAAGCCGCTCTGGCGTCGCGCGATTCCCGTCATCGCCGCCGCCGTGGTGACCGGCGCGGTGGCGGCGGTGGCGGCCTGGCAACTGAAGACTCCTCCGGCGCGCGAGGTCGTGCGCTTCACCATTGTCCTGCCGGAAGGGCAGATGTTCGGCAGCACGACGCGAGGGACCATCGCGCTTTCTCCGGATGGAAGACTGATCGCGTACACCACTGGTCCGCAACTGTACCTGCGTGAGCTGTCGAGCATGCTGACGAAACCGCTGCAGGGCACGGAGGTCTACCAGGCTGTGTTCAGTCCTGTCTTTGCGCCTGACGGCCAGTCCGTGGCCTTCTACGCGCTGGCGGACCGCTCGATCAAGAAGATCGCGGTCGGCGGCGGATCGGCGGTCACGCTGTGCGCCGGCATCGACGCGCCGTTCTCGATGACGTGGGGACCCGACGGGATCGTCTTTCCGGAATCGGACGGTGTGCTACGGGTGTCCTCGAACGGCGGCAAACCCGAGAAACTGTTCGGACGCGTGGCGGACGAATGGATACAGCGCGCCGAGCTGCTGCCCGGCGGCAGGACTGTGCTGTTCACGTCTTCCGGCACGGGAGCGACCGCGACGGTCGATCGCTGGGCCTCTGCCCGCGTGATGCTGCATTCCCTCGCAGACGGGGAGCGCCAGACTCTCATCGAAGGCGTCAGCGATGCGATCTACCTGCCGACCGGGCATCTCGCATATCTGATTGGTGGCATCCTGTACGCCGCGCCGTTCGATGTGAAGAAGCTGCAGGTGACGGGTGGTCCGGTGCCGCTGGTCGAAGGAATCCGTCGATCGCCCCTGGGCAACGCCGGCATCGGATGGTTCGGCGTCGCCGCCAGCGGCATGCTGGCCTATGTGCCGGGACCTGCGACGCTCACGTCATCACAGCTCGACATCGGTCTGGTCGATCGCAAAGGCAGTGTCACGGCGCTGGGTCTGCCTAGCGCGGCTTACGATTTTCCGCGGATGTCGCCGGACGGAAAGAAGATCGCCCTAGGGAGCGAAGACCGAAGAGAGTCCGTCGTGCTCATCTACGATCTGGCGCGTGGTGGCGCACTCCAGCGCTTCACGTTCGGAGGCAAGAACCGGTTTCCGATCTGGACACATGACAGCAAGCGCGTCGTGTTCCAGTCGGACCGCGAAGGCGACCTGGGGATCTTCTGGCAGGCCGCTGACGGCACGAGCGCGGTCGAGCGGCTGACGAAGGCCGCCGAGGGCGAATCGCACATCCCGGAATCGTGGTCGCCGCGCGGCGAGGTGATGCTGTACAGCGTGTTGAAAAACAAAGAATACACGTTGTGGACGTATTCGATTCACGACAGGAAGGCCGCGCCGTTCGGCGGTGTGCGCTCGTCGGTGCCGACCGACGCGACTTTCTCGCCCGACGGCAAGTGGGTCGCGTACACCAGCGGCCGCACGGATGTTGCGACGACGGTTTACGCGAACACGACGACCGTCTTCGTGCAACCGTTTCCGGCAACCGGTGCCACCTACCAGCTCGTGGCCAAGGGAAGCGAGGTGCCGCACCACCCGCTGTGGAGGCCCGGTCAGAAGGAGATCATCGTCAACCCGCGCCCCGCGACCCTGGATGCGATCGGAATCACGACCAATCCGACGTTTGCATTCGGCGCCGCCGAGACTCTTCCGAAGGGCTTCGTCACCGGTCCGCCGAACGTGAAGCGTCCCTTCGACATCGCGCCGGATGGCCGCATCGTCGGGGTCATCAACCCGGGTGCCACGCAGAGCGGCGGTCCCCTGTCGCAGATCAATGTCGTGCTGAACTGGTTCCAGGAATTGAAGGCGCGCGTTCCCGGGCGATAATGGAAGCATGAGCGAGCCCTTCCGGCCCACGCTGCTGCTGTCGATGCCGCAGCTGCTCGATCCCAACTTCGCCAAAACGGTCGTGCTGCTCTGCGATTTCATCCCGGAGGGCGCATTCGGGCTGGTCCTGAACCGGCCCACGGACGTCCCTGCCGGTGAGATGGTGCGTCTCGATCCGCCCATCACCCGCGCCAACGACATGCCGCTCTGCGTCGGTGGACCGGTGGAACCGGAGCGGGGATGGGTGCTCACCTCGGAGCGGCCGGACGAAGACTACCGCACGATTGTCGACGGTGTGTATCTGTCGACATCCCCGGTGCTGCTGCGGCGCGTCCTCGAGAAGAAGCCGCCGCCTCGGGCGCGCGTGCTCGCCGGTTACGCCGGCTGGGGACCGGGCCAGCTCGATGAGGAACTCGCGCAGTCCGCCTGGCTGATGGGCGAAGTCGACATCGATCTGGTGTTCGATATCCCGCTCGATCGCATGTGGGAAACCGCGATTCGCCGCCTGGGCGCCGATCCCGGCTCGCTGCACACCAGTCACGGCGTCCATTAGCAGGCCTTCTGGCGTGTGCCTTGCAACTTCTGCCGTGACTTAGGAGGAATTGCATGGCGCAAGAGACGAACCCGTTGGAAGAACTGCTAGTCGATGAGCTGAAGGATCTGTACAGCGCTGAGAACCAGATTGTGAAGGCGCTGCCCCGCATGGCGAAGGCCGCGGGTTCGCCCGAGCTGCGGCGCGCGTTCGAGCGGCACCTCGAGGAGACGCGGCGTCAGGTCGATCGGCTGGACCAGATCGGCAGCCAGCTCGACGTGCGGCTGACCGGCAAACGGTGCAAGGGCATGGCGGGCCTGATCGACGAAGGCAAGGAGATGCTCGAGGAGGATCTCGAGCAGGACGCGCTCGACGCCGGCCTGATAGGCGCCGCGCAGAAGATCGAGCACTACGAGATCGCCGCCTACGGCACCGCCCGCACGCACGCGGAGATGCTCGGCTACAACAAGGTCGCCCGCCTGCTGCAGCAGACGCTGAACGAGGAAGGCGCCACCGACAAGAAGCTCACCGCGCTCGCCGAGAACGTCATCAACGTCGAGGCCGTGCAGGCTTGAATCGTGAATGGTGAATGGTGAAGGGCTCACGTCCTTCACCGTTCGCTGTTCGTCTCCGGCGGCACGCGCAACGGCTCCGGCGGCGTCACGCTGTCGAGGAGCTCCCGCACCCGCGCGATTTCCGCATGCAGCGCATCGATGCACCCTTGCTGCGTTTCGTGCGGAACGTCGGCGACAAGGCCGCAGAACGGACAGGCGTCCGGCGATCGTCTCACGAGTGGTTCCTTCGGCAGAGTCCTGAACGGGACGCTGCAAGATCGCCTCCACGGAACTTTACGAAAGATCTGAAAGAACGGCCCGAATTCCTTCGGCGAGCGGCGTGATGCGATAGCTGAGTTCAGCGAGGCTACGTTCGCTGTTCATCGACCAATCGTGCCGGAAGATCTCGACCACCCCGCGCGTCAGACGCGGCGGCCGGCAGGTCAGTGCCGTCTTCGCTTCCTCGATCGATGCGACAGCCGTCGCGACCGGAAACGGAATCCGGCGCGGCAGCGGGCGTCCCGTCAGCGTCCGCACGATCTCGAACAACGTCATCTGCGGTACGTTCTCTCCGCCGAGCGCATACTCGGAACCGACCCGACCGTCCCCGATCGCGCGCACGTGCGCCATGGCGACGTCGTGGACGTACGCGTACGACCACGCGCGGTCGGCGCCAATCAGTCCCGGCAGCCGCCGGGTGAGATGATCCGCAATCAGGCGGCTGATGAGATTCGCCTCGGTTGCCGGTCCAGGACCGTAGATGACGCCTGGCACCAGCGTGACGATCGGCAGGCCTGCCGCGGCGGCCGCACGGGCACGCTCCAGCGCGCGCACTTTCGTCCGCTGATAGTCGTTCGCTTCGATCGGTGAGGTGCGGTCGGCCGGGGGACGCGCCAGGAACGACGACGTGTAGAGGATGCGTGGCGTCCGCGCATCGCGGCCCGCGTCCAGCACGTTCTGGAGCCCTGTGACGTTCACATCGTCGAAATCAGCGGCGCGACGGCGCCAGACGCTCACGAGGGCTGCCGAGTGGCAGACGGCGTCCGCGCGATCGACCGCGCGGCGCACCGCCTCGGCATCGCGGACGTCACCGTCGATTGCGGCGCCCGGCAGGCCGGCGCGCGACGCCGCGCGCGCGAACACGATCGGCGAGTGGCCGGCGGCATCGAGCGCGCGCACGATCGCGCTGCCGAGATATCCGGTGCCTCCGGTGACGAGAACGCGCATCGCGGCCAATGTTATAAGCTTCCCGGTGATGTTCAAGCGGCAGCGAACGGGCTCGGTCGTCTGCGCGTCGTGCGGGTCGCTCGTCGGCGTCAACGACGAGCAGTGCTACTCGTGCGGACGACGCAATCCGGGGTTGTGGGGATTCGCGCCCGTGCTGCGGCGCCTCGGCAACGACTTCGGCTTCCTCAACATGGTGCTGTACGGCTGCATTGCGCTGTACTTCGTCGGGCTCGCCGTCTCGGTGGGCCGCGGCGCCAACATCATGGAGGGGGGAATGTTCGGCTTCCTGTCGCCGACCACCGAGGCGCACCTGCTGCTGGGGGCGAGCGGCGCCTACCCGGTCTTCGGCCACGGCATGTGGTGGACCGTGCTGAGCGCCGGCTGGCTGCACGGCGGGGCGCTGCACCTGCTGTTCAACATGTTGTGGCTGCGCAACCTGGGGCCGGCGATGGCGGACATCTACGGCGGCGGCCGCATGATCATCATCTACACGATTGCGTGCGCCACCGGTTTCGGCCTCAGCTCGGTCCTGGGGTTGTTTCCGCTTCCGCTCTTCGGCGCTGGGCTGAGCGTCGGCGCGTCGGCGCCGATCTTCGGTTTTCTCGGGGCGCTGATGTACTACGGGCGTCGCGGCGGCAGCAGCCTGGTGCACGCCGAGGCGAAGGGGTATGCGATCGCCCTGTTCGTCTTCGGCCTGATCTTCCCTGGCGTCGACAACGCCGCGCACCTCGGCGGGTTCGTTGGCGGGTATCTCTCCGGCATGTGGCTGGACCCGCTGAAGCGCGAGCAGATCAACCACATGGTGGGCGCCGTCGTCTGCCTCGTGCTCAGCGCGCTGGCGGTGCTGGCATCGGTGGTCAAGGTGCTGCCGATGCTGTTTCCCCGGTGATTAGTGGGAATACAGGTCGATGATGCGCGAGATCGCGCGGCGGCAGACGCGGCAGAAACCGACGCGATCGCGCGTGAACATGATGCAGTCGGTCTCCGGCCGGTACAACCCGCGCGCCTCGTAGTTCGCCCCTTCGAACGCGCCGACGCGCCCCGCGTAGGCCGACGATCGCAGCAGCTGCTCCTCGAACGCGCGCTGCTCTCTGAACAGCGCGTTCATTTCTTCTTCAGGCGCGTTTCGCTTGCGGATCTCGCGCCGGCGCTCCTGGATCGCGCGCGAGTGCTTCTCGAACGCCTCCTTGTTCCACGGCGTCGGCAGCGGCGTGCCCGGCGTGACGAGATCGCGCCACTTCAGCGTCTTCTGGTTGCCGAGCGCCGTGACGTTCGGCTCCCACGGCTCGACGTGCTGCGGCGTGCCCGTCTCGTAGGCGACCTCCGAGGTGTAGTACTCGTCGGCGAGCGCCGCGAAGTGATGGGCGAACTCGTGGACGAATACGTAGTCGGAGAACTCGCTGTCGACCGAGGAGGTGGCGTGATCGTTGAAGATGCCGCCGCCGCCGTAGGTCTTCTCGTTGACGAGGATCTCGACGAACTCGTAGGGCGCGCTGGCCGCCGCATCGCGAAGGGCGCGATTGTCGATCGTCAGCACGTACCGCTCGGAATCGAAGATGTTGTACTCGGCCGAGATCGGCGTGCGGCGGAAGACCCCGGCGTTCGGACGGTTTACGCCGCTCTGCGCAGATGGAAGATCGAGCGCCCGCACGTTGAAGTCCGTCCGGCGGCTCTTGAACGGCTCGTGGTCGAACAGCGCGGCCGCGAGCCGCTTCGCGTCCGCATGGAACTTCGACAGCTCCGCGGCGGTGTAGCCCTCGCTGATGATGAGGAGGTCCGCCTTCGTCGCCGGCGGTCCGCTTTCGACGAGCGTCCAGACCTTGTCAGCAGGCGCCACCCGCGCGCGGTTGACAAATCGCGAATTCGGATCGACGTCGGTGCTCCACAGCGGCGCGAAGCTGTTGTCAGGTGCCCGCTTCTTCAACGCGACGACGACCGGCTGCTTCGGCCAGGGAAAGCGCAGCGATTCGTGATAGGTCCGGTGCGCGCCCTTCGCCTCCGCCGTCGTTTCCCATTCGCCGAACACGGAGGCGAAGCCGCGCGAGTAGATCAACGCGCCGCTCGCCTTGGCGTGCACTTCGAACAGGTACTTGCCGAGATTGGTGTCATCGACGAGCTGCGTCCGGGACCCCGGCCAGGGCCCGTCGTTGACGACCCGATCGAGCGACAGCGTCTCACCGGACTTCGGCCCGCCGGTGTGGAAGTAGTCGACCCGCATCGTGTCGGCGGTGAAATAGCGGTCGTAGCCGGCAGGCTGAGGACGGAGAGGCTGCGAAGCACGCAGCGGCAGCGACAGGGCGATGATCACGAACAGGAGTAGCGGGTACACGTTCCAACGCTCCTTGAGACAACGCAGAGGGCGCCAAGGCGCCGAGGGACGCAGAGGGATCTCGACGACTATCGGCATGAGCAGCGGGCGCGCCGCGCTTCGTCGGGCGGAGCCCGGCGCGCGCCCGCTTCTCTGCCGAGGCGTCGAACGAGCTCACTCCGTTCCTCCGTTCCTCCGCTGCGCGCAGCGCGCCGGTGACAAGCATGGCAGCGTGACACGCGGGCAGCGGCCAGCGATCGGCGATCGGCGATCGGCGATCGGCGAACAGTATAATTCCCGGTTGTGCGAAAACCTGTCGTCCTCATTACTGGAGCCGGCGGCGAGATCGGCCACGGGCTGATCGAGCGTCTCGCCGAAAGGCGCGAGCGCGCCATCGTGACGCTCGACGTCAACCGTCTCGATCCCGAAATTGGCCGCAAAGTCGATCGCGAGATCACCGGATCGATCCTCGATCGAGGCCTGCTCGAGCGGGTGCTCGCGGAATTCGAGGTCGAGCGCATCTTCCATCTCGCCGCGCTGCTGTCCACCCGCGCCGAGTTCACGCCGATCGCGGCGCACCAGGTGAACGTCGAGGGCACGCTCAACCTCCTCGAGTTCGCGCAGCACGAGGCGGTGTCACACGGCCGGCCCGTCGTCTTCCTGTATCCATCATCCATTGCCGCCTACGGTCTGCCGGATCTCGAGACGAAAGCGCGCGCCGGCAGGATCGCGGAGGACGACTTCAACCACCCGACGACGATGTACGGATGCAACAAGCTGTATTGCGAGATGCTGGGGACGTACTACGCGCGGCACTACAAGCAGCTCGCCGCCGATACGCTCAGCGGCCGCGTCGACTTCCGGTGCGTGCGGTTTCCAGGGCTGATTTCAGCGGAGACCGTGCCGTCCGGCGGGACGTCGGACTACGCGCCGGAGATGATCCACGCCGCCGCGAAGGGGGAGCCGTACGCCTGCTTCGTACGGCCGGACACGCGGATTCCGTTCATGGCCATGCCCGACGGCGTCGACGCGCTGCTGCGGCTGGCCACAGCGCCGCGGGAGCAGCTCACGCGCACGGCCTACAACGTTGCGGCGTTCAACCCTTCAGCGGACGACATCGCCAGGGTCGTGCTCGAAGCGTTTCCCGGCGCGCAGATTACCTGGCAGACCGATCGCAAGCGTCAGGGGATCGTCGATTCCTGGCCGGCGGACGTCAACGACGGCGCGGCCCGCCGCGACTGGGGATTCGCGCCGCGCTACGATTTCCAGCGCGCGTTCAGCGAATACCTGATCCCCACGATCCGTCAGCGCTATTCCTGAGCGGTGCAGCCCTGAAGGGCTGGACTACACCGTCGGGATCCACTCCGGCGACGGCGTGATGTGCGGCTCGGGAGTGCGGCCGGGATCGGGCCGCCCGCTGCCGTCGAGGCGGCTGATCGCGCGCACCGCCATGTCGTGATCGCAGACGATCTGACATGACAGCCGCACGCCGCTGGCTCCCTTGGCCGCCAGAACGTCGCGCTCCGCGACGGTCATGCGATCCGGCTCGCCTTCGACGAACTCGACGCGGCACGTCGTGCAGCGCGCGTTGCCGCCGCAGGCGTGCAGTTGATCGACGCCTGCGTCCTGTTCGAGCGCCAGCACCAGGCGCTTCCCGTGGTCGACCTCGAACGTCCCGTACCCTTCAACGGTCAGCTTCGGCATGCGCTCATTAGATTACAGATCGTTGCCCGAATACGATTGGTTGAACGATTTGTTGCACAGCGGAAAGTCCGGGACGATGTTCCCTTCGAGGCAATAGGAGAGCGCCGGCCAGTTGAAGAACGACGGATCGACGACTTTGACGCGGTGCAGCGTGCCGTCAGCGGCCGTCATCACCCAGTGCACGATGCGGCCGCGCCAGCCCTCGACGATCCCGAAGGCGGCGGCGAAGGCCTCAGGCGGCGGCACGGGTGAGTGGATGGGGCCCGCGGCGAGCCGGTTCACCGCCTGCTCGATGAGCGACGCCGACTCGTGCACTTCGTCGAGCCTGACCGCCGTGCGCGCCTTGACGTCGCCCGTCGATTGTACGGCGACACGGAATGACAGCCGTTCGTAGGCGGCGAACGGATGATCGCGCCGTACGTCGATGTCAAGGCCGGACGCGCGCCCGACGTAACCAAGCGCGCCGTGGTCGCGCGCCAGGTCGCTGCGTAGAACGCCGGTTCCTTCGAGCCGGTCCATCAACAGCGTGTTTCTCAGGCTGATGCCGGCGATCTCGTCGAAGTCGGCAATCGCCGCGCGCACGTCCGCTGCGAGATCAACGGGGACGTCGAGATCCCGCTGCAGGCCGCCCGGCGTCAGCACACCCCGGAGCAGGCGCGAGCCGGTCAGCCGCTTGTTGAGGCGCAACAGGCGCTCGCGAATGCGATAGCAGTGCGCATGCGCGACGGCGAACCCCGTGTCGTTCGCGATCGCGCCCACGTCCGCGACGTGGTTGTAGAGCCGCTCGAGCTCGAGCAGCATCACGCGGAGCAGACGGGCGCGCTCCGGCACATCGACTCGCGTCGCCGACTCGATCGCCTGGCAGAACGCCAGCGCATGGCCGACGGACGTATCGCCTGAAATGCGCTCCGCGAGCTCGACGCCCGCTGCGGGTGCCCGTCCTTCGAAGAGCTTCTCCGTTCCCTTGTGCGTGAAGTACAGCCGCGTCCTGAGATTGATGACCGTCTCGCCCATGACGCTGAACCGGAAGTGTCCCGGCTCGATCACGCCTGCGTGTACCGGCCCGACCGGAATCTCGTACACACCTTCGCCGCCCACCTGGGTGAATGGAAACGGCTGCCCGTCGTCCGCAAATGACGGGGCCTCGGCGTCGCGGCGGAGCGGGTGGTAGGGGGCGGGCCAGAAGCCATGCTTCACCAGCGGACCGGGATCCGGATGGCCCAGCGGCACGATGCCGAACAGGTCTCTGACCTCTCTCTCGAACCGCGACGCCGGATACGACAACGCCGCCAGAGAAGGGACTGTGGGAACGGCCGCATCGACCGCCGCCGACGCGTGAAGGAACCAGTTCTCGCCGCGATGCGCGAACAGGTAGTGCGTGTAGAAGCAGCCGGCCTCCCGGCGGCGGTCATCGGCTGCAACGAGGATCAGATCGAGACCGAGCTCGCCGATCGCGATTCGCGCGAGGTCGGCGACTCTCTCCAGGCCGACCGTGACGTGCACTTCGCCGGGCCGCGGTGACGCCGCAGCGATCACGTCGATCCCCGCGGCAGAAACGGTGCGCTCCACGCGCTCGCGAACAGTCATGGCAGCAGCGTGCCGACCGTCTGATCGATCAGCAGCGATACAGGTTCCGGCAACGTCACACCGAGCACGACGAGAACAGCCGCGGGCAGCAGCAGGACGGCGACGGGCCAGGCATGCTGTTCTCCGGCGATGACGCCAGCCGGCACGGGACCGTACAGCATCCGGTTCAGGTGGCCGAGGAGAGAAATGAACGCCGTCAGCAGCAACAGCAGCAGGACGGGCGCCAGCCACAGCCGGCCGTCGGCGACGATGGCCTTGACGAGGAGAAATTCCGACACGAACAGGCCGAAGGGTGGCAGCCCGATCAGCGCGAGGATACCTGCGGCAAACAGCCCGCCCGTCCACGGCATGACACGCAGCAGCCCGGTAACACCCGCAATTTCCGTCGTCTTGTAGCGATGGAGTATTCGCCCCGCCAGCAGGAAGCTGCTCGACTTGGCGACCGCGTGGTTGACGACGTGCAGCCAGGCGGCGAACGCGCCGAGCGGCCCCAGTGCGAGGCCGATCGCGACGAGCCCCATGTGCTCCACGCTCGAATAGGCGAGCATGCGCTTGTAGTGATGCTGCAGCACGAGCGTGAAGGTGCCGATCCCGACCGACAGCAGCCCGAACGCGAGGAGGAGCCCGCTGGTGAAGGACGGATCGATCGCCGCGTCGATGACCGCCTTCCACCGTGCGATGGCATACATCGCAACAGCGAGCAGCACGCCGGACATCATCGCGGAGATGGGCGACGGCGCTTCCGAGTGCGCGTCCGGCAGCCATGTATGCATCGGCGCCAGGCCGGCCTTCGTCCCGTAGCCGATCAGGATGAACGCGAACGCCACCTGCAACAGCTCGCGGTGGAACGACGGGGCCGCCGCGCGCAGGACGGTCCAGTTCAGCGCCCCGTGCACTTCGCCCGCCGTCGAGACGAAATCGAAGTAGGCGAGGATCGTGCCGGTGAAGGCGAGGGCGATCCCGACGGAGCACACGAGCAGATACTTCCACGACGCTTCCACCGACGCGCGCGTGCGGTGCAGCGGGATGGCCAGCGCGGATGCGATGGTCGTCGCCTCGATCGCGACCCACATGAGCGCCACGTTCTGCACGGTGACCGCGAGCAGCATCGCGAACGTGAACGCGCCCATGTAAATGCGCAGGCGCCTCGTGCGCGTGCGATCGTCGGCGGTGAGCGCATCGTCCGCGTGCAGACCTGGTGCGAGCGCCGTCGTCAGCATCGCCACGAAGGCGATGCAGAGGGCGAGCAGCGCAGACAACGCGTCTATCCGCCAGAGATCGCCTGCCCCCTTCCAGCTCTCGACCGGGCCCCCGGCGATCACCGAAGTGGTCAGCGCCGCGGCCGCGCCGAATGACACGGCGGCCAGGCCGACACCCGTCCACCCCGCGACGCGCGAGCCGGAACGGAGCAGCGCCGCGACACAGGCGGAGAGCAGCGGCGGCAGCAGCAACAGCAGATACAGCATGGGTCAGTGCTTCAGCCGCGTCAGCTCGTCGACGGCGATCGTGTCGAACGTCTCGTGGATGTGGTAGACGAAGATCTGCATGACGAGGAACACCATCAGCGCGTCGAGCGATACCCCGATCTCGACGAGCAGCGGCACGCCGTGCGTGCCGACGGCGGCCAGCAGCGCGATCGAGTTCTCGAGCATCAGGAAGCCGATGACCTGCGTGATCGCCTTCTTCCGCGTGACGATGATGAAGAGCGAGACGAAGAGCAGCGCCATCGCCAGCGGCAGGCCTTCGCGCGTCGGCAGCCGGCTGACGAGCACCCACGGCCTGGCGAGCGCGTAGGCGAACAGCACGAGCAGTCCGGCAATCAGCAGCGAAATTTGCGTGTTCACGTACGGCGCGATCTGCCGCTCGATTCCCACCCGCTGCTGCATGGTCCGCAGCAGCCGCGGGATGGCCATGCCCTTCAGCACGAGCAGCGCGCCTGCGACGAGATACAGGTGCGGCTCGCCGCTGAATCGGCCGACGACGGCGGTCAGCGCCGCCAGCACCCACGACTGCCAGCGATACGCGGTGATGTACGACGGGATGCTCTTCCGCCAGAGCACGATGAGGGCCGTGAGCAGCATGCCGCTGCTGCCGAGCATCACGAGTTGCGAGAAGACGGTTCGCACGGGCATCACTTCGTCAGGAACGTCGCCATCACGGCGAGCAGCGCGAGGACGAACGACGCGCTGAGCAGCTCGGGGACGCGGAACAGCCGGAGCTTCGCGACGCGAGTCTCGAGCACGGCCACCACGACGGCAAGCACAGACAATTTCAGGACGAGTGCCGCGACCCCGATCGCGAGCGCAGCCGGAGACATCGACACGGCGATGCCCCACGGCATGAACAGGTTGGCCGCGAGCGCGAAGAAGACCAGCAGCTTGAGCGCGGCGGCCCACTCGAGCAGCGCGAGGTATGGGCCCGAGTACTCCAGCACCATCGCCTCGTGGATCATCGTCAGTTCCAGGTGCGTGGACGGGTTGTCGACGGGAAGCCGTCCGGTCTCGGCGAGCGTCGCAATGAACAACGCGGCGAAGCCGAGAAGGTGACCCGGACCGAGGGCCGCCGCGGGCTCGGCGATCGTGCGAGCGATGATGTGCGAAAAGCCGGTCGATCCAGCGCCGATCGCCAGCGCGACGATCGCCATGGCCACGGTCGGTTCCGTCAACGCCGCGACGGTCATCTCGCGCGACGATCCCATGCCGCCGAACGGAGAGCCGGTGTCGAGCCCGGCAAGCGCGAGGAAGAACGTTCCCAGGAGCAGCAGGTACACGACCGCGAACAGGTCGCCGGCGACGTTCGGATCGGATGTCGCGAGCACGAGCGGGACGAGAGAGGCGACAACCACGCTGGTGCCGAAGACGATGAAAGGCGTCGCGCGGAACACCCACGACGCGGTGTGCGAGACGACGGTCTCCTTGCCGAACAGTTTCCGCAGCTCGAAGTACGGCTGCCAGGGCGGGGCTCCGCGACGTCCCTGGAGCCGCGCCTTCATCCAGCGGATGAAGCCGACGAGCGCGGGTGCCAGGCCGATGGCGAGCAGCGTCTGCAACCCGATGAGCGCGTAACGCATCATCGGTACCACCACGCGTAGGCGAGCGTGACGATGAGCGCGCCCGTCACATACAGCAGATAAAGATGGATCGAGCCGGCCTGAAGCCGGCGCACGCGGGTAGCGACCTCGCGCACGGCGCGCACGAGTGGCTCGTACAACGCCGTCTCGAACCACGGCACGACAGCGCTCGCGTAGGTAATCGAGCGCAGGAAATACCGCGACTCGGGATGAACGCTGATGCTGAGATCTTCGGTCGGACGATAGAGCTCCGAGAACACGCGCCGCAGCGGCTCGGCGAACGCGGAGGCGGTGTACTCCATCCGCGGCGTCTGGCGCAGGCGGCCGCAGCCCCACGTGTCGGCGTAGCGCAGATGGAAGCCGCGGGCGCGAACAGCGGCCATCGCGATCGCCGCGACGGCGAACAGCAGGACGGCAACGAGGAGCGGCGAGGCCTGCGCCAATCCGCCCGGTGCGATGAGCCACACGCGCGCGGTGCCCGCGGAACCCGCCGCAGCATTGGCCGTGTCAATCGCGGGCGAGACGACGCCGGCGATTCGTGGCGCGAGAAGTCCGAGGAGTACGCAGCCGGCGGCGAGCGCGCCCATGACGGCGCGCGCGGACCAGTGCGGATCGCGTGCGCGCGCCGCGGCGTCCGAGCGCGGCATGGCCAGGAAGCTGATGCCGAAGGCCTTGACGAAGCAGGCGGCCGCGAGGCCACTCGTCAGCGCGAGCACGCCGACGGCGAGCGGCGTGCCGATGGCGCCGCCCGGCGGCGGAATGCGTCCACCGGACAGCAGCGCCTGAAAGACCATCCACTCCGACGCGAAGCCGTTCAGCGGCGGAAGCGCGGCGGCCGCCGCGGATCCAACCAGGAAGAAGAGCGCGGTCTGCGGCATGCCCTTCACGAGGCCGCCCATGCGCTCCATGCTGCGCGTGTGCGCCTGCTGCAGCACGCTTCCGGCCCCGAAGAAGAGCAGCGCCTTGAAACAGGCGTGGTTGACGATGTGCAGCAGTGCCGCGGTGAAGCCGGCGACCGCGAGCGGCTCCAGGCCGTAGCTGCGAAGCACGAGGCCGGCACCGATGCCGAGCAGGATGATGCCGGTGTTCTCGACCGAGGAATAGGCGAGCAGGCGCTTGAGGTCGTTGTCGGCGAGCGCGTACAGCACGCCGCCGAGCGCCGTGATCGAGCCGGCGAGCAGCACGGCGCCGCCCCACCACGCCGGTCCGGCGCCGAGGATGTCGGCGCCGACGCGCAGGAACCCGTAGATGCCAAGCTTGATCATGACGCCCGACATCAGCGCCGACACGTGCGAGGGCGCGGCCGGGTGCGCACGCGGCAGCCACACGTGCAGCGGCATGATGCCGGCCTTCGAGCCGAACGCGGTGAGCGCCAGCAGGAACCCGGTGTTTCGAATCGCCGGCGGCAGTCCTGCGGCCGAGGTACGGAGGTCGGCGAACGTGGTCGCGCCCGGCGACGGGGCAAGCAGGAGGAACATCGGCAGCAGCAGCACGAGCCCGAGGTGCGTCATCGCCGCGTACCACAAGCCGGCTTCACGCGCGTCTGCGTCGTCGCTTTCCGTCATGACCAGGAAGTACGACGTCACCGCCATCAGCTCCCACGCCAGCAGGAACGTGAAGACGTTGCCGGCGCACGGCACGAGCGCCATGCCAAGCAGGAAGCCGCTGAACATCACGCCGAACGCGCGCAGCGAGCGGCGGCCGTCGTACTCCGCCGTGTAGCTCGCGCCGTAGATGGCGGCCAACAGGCCGATGCTCGACACGAGCGCCAGAAAGAGCGCGCCCAGACGATCGACCGTGATGGCAATCCCGCCGGCGGCGGCGACGAGGTGCGGGAACGTCGCGGATGCCGGCTCTCCGGACAGCAGGACCATCAGCGCCGCCGCGAGGCCGGCGCTGCAGCCGATGGCGGTGCCGAGCGCCGTGAGCACGCGCGCCGCGCGAGCCGAGGGCGCCACGAGCGTGAGGAACGCGGCGGCGCCGAAGCCGGCCGCCATCAGGCCGAGCGCAGTGATAGCGCTCATCGCCTGCCGTTCCGCCTTCTTCGTGCGTCTCGCTCGGGCTGCAGGCGCTTTCCCTCGAACCGATCGAATCCTTCGAGAATGCCGCGGAGGATGTCCGCCGGCTCGGGCGGGCAGCCGGCGATGGAAATGTCGACGGGGATGATGCGATCGACGGGGCCGGCCACGGCGTAGCTGCCCGCGAAGACGCCGCACGTCTTCGCGCAGTCGCCGACGGCGACGACGAACTTCGGCGCCGGCGTCGCCTCGTAGGTCAGGCGCAGCGGCGCTTCCATGTTGCGCGTGACGGGTCCGGTGACGAGCAGCAGATCGGCGTGGCGCGGCGAGGCGACGACGTGCATGCCGAAGCGCTCCATGTCGTAGACCGGGCCGGCGAGGCCGGCGATCTCGATCTCGCACCCGTTGCAGGACCCGGCGTCGACCTCGCGGATCGCGAGCGCCCGGCCGAGCAGCCGCGTGATGCGGCGCTCGAGGGCGCGGCCGATCTCGACCGCGTCAGGGTCGGCCGTCTGCAGCACTTCCGTGGCGATGCCGGTCTTCCAGATCTTCGAGAACAGCTGCATGGCTTCGGTCTACCGGCGGCGTTCACGCTGCAGTTCCTTCAGCAGCGACTGGCTGTCGGCGAGGCTGTTGTTGAAGATCTCGCGCGCCACGGCGAGGAGCTTCGTCACCAGCGGGTCGCTGAGCGTGTACTGCACGGAGGTGCCGGCCTTGCGGGCGGTGACGATGTTGCGGGCGCGGAGGACGGCGAGCTGCTGGGAGACGATTGGCTGCTCGACGCCGAGCACCTGCTGCAGCTCCTGCACGGAGCGATCGCCGCCGGCGAGCGTCTCGAGGATGCGGATGCGCAGCGGGTGGGCGAGGGCGCGGAAGAAGTCCGCCTTGAACTCCTGCAGCGGCGGCCGTGTCATATTGCAATATTTATATATCTTAACTTCTGCGTCACGTCAAGCCGGCTCAGCCGCGCGTGCGGACGGTCGTGGGACAATAGGGCGCATGCAGCAGATCCTTCTTCACGGCGGCTCCGACGAGGCCTTCGACACGTCGGTCGTCTTCGCGCGCCGCCTCGCCGAGTCCTTCGGCGCCCGCCTGCACGTCGTCTACACCGTTGCCGATCCGCTGTCGGCCGGATGGACCGCCGAAGTGAGCGCGGAGCGGCTGCCCGAAGTGCATCAGGCGATCGAGGCGGAGGCGCGCGAGCGGCTCGAGCGGCTCGTGCCGGCCGACGCGCAGGCGCAGGTCGACATGCAGCTCGCGATACGGACCGGCCCGGCGGCGCAGGAGCTGGTCACCTACACCGCCGAGCACAGCATCGACCTCGCGATCGTGCAGGCGCGCGGCGAGCACGGCACCGACCTGGCGCACGCGCTGCTCGACCGCGGCCGCTGCGCCGTCCTCGTGCTCCGCTGAGCGCCTGTGATCCCGAAGGAGCTGCTGGTGTCGGCGTACGCCAGCGGCTGGTTCCCCATGGCGGTCGAGCCGGGGGACATCCGCTGGTACTCACCGGATCCGCGCGGCATCATTCCTCTCGACGCGTTCCACGTCCCGCGCCGCCTCGCGCGCGTCATCCGGCGCAACGTCTTTCGCGTCGAAGTTGACCGCGATTTCGCCGCCGTCGTTCGCGCGTGCGCCGAGATGGATCGCGACGACGAGCAGGGCACGTGGATCGACGACGAGATCTTCGAGAGCTACTGCGCGCTCCACCGTGCCGGCCTCGCGCACTCGGTCGAGGCGTGGGATGGCGGCCGCCTCGCCGGCGGCCTCTACGGCGTCGCGCTGCGCGGCGCGTTCTTCGGCGAGTCGATGTTCCACCACGAGACGGATGCGTCGAAGGTGGCGCTCGCCGCGCTCGTCGAGCGCCTGCGGTCACGCGGCTTCACGCTGCTCGACGTCCAGTGGGTCACGCCGCATCTGCAGCAGTTCGGCGCCATCGAAATCCCGCGCGACGGATACCTCGAGCTGCTGAGCGGCGCGCTACGGCACGACTGCCGCTTCGTCGGATAGACGCGCCACGATGCGCCCTGCGAGCGACGCAACGGCGAGCACGGCACGGCTGGGGCTTCGCTCCGTTGAGCACCGCGGCAAAATGGCCCCTCCAGCGCCTGCCTGACGATGCCGGCGGCGGCTGGGTGATCCGCGCGTGTAGCCATTCATCGGTTGGACGCGATCGCTATCCGAAGACTGCGGCGAAACCGGGCCGCCGCCGATCGGATCGCTTCCGGGGCCATTTTGGCGCTATCGCGTATCGCGGTGCTCAAAGTCGCTGCGCCCCAGCCATGCCGCCCTCGCCGCTGCGCAGCGCACTCAGCGCGGATCAGCGGGTCTGCAAGGCCGCGGCGACTTGTTCGCGTCGCGAGCAGCGAAGTCAGTAAATCGGGGGCCGCCGGCGCTCCGTCCGCCGGCGCCGCTGATTCGCCGGAGCTTACGGATCATGTACCCGCTCAACCGATGAATGGCTACCCATGCGGATCACCCGGAGCCGGCGTCATCGTCAGCACAGGCGCCGAAGGTCCCGATTTTCCGCGTGCGCGAACGAAGGAGCCGCGGACTTGCAGACCCGCTGATCCGCGAAGGTACGGTCGCCGAGCGATTGCAGGGCGGGACTAATGGACCGTATACGGCTCGCTGAGCGTGAACGGCGCGACGGTGGCGTCGAAGCGGTCGCCGGCCTCCGTGATCATCTGGTAGGTCCCCTGCATCATGCCGAACGGGGTCGTCAGCGGGCAGCCGGAGGTGTACTCGAAGGATTCGCCGGGCTTGAGGATCGGCTGCTTGCCGACGACGCCCGGGCCGCGGACCTCCTCGACGTGACCGGTGCCGTCGGTGATGATCCAATGACGCGTCAGCAGTTGCACGGTCTCGCTGCCTTCGTTCGCGATCGTGATCGTGTAGAGAAAGAACCACTCGTTCTTCGACGGCTGGGAACGCTCGGGCGAGTATTCCGACTGCACGCACACGCGGACGCCGCGCGTGACCGCTTCTGACGTGAACATGCTTTCATGATGGACGATCGGCGCGGATCCGGGCAAGCAGGGACGGCCGGGCGACGGCCGCCCGAACAGTTATGATTAGGGGCTGGTATGCACACGATCGCCCCTGCCCGTCTGAAGCCGGGCGTCACGCCCGAGTCCATCCCAGACACGTCAAGCGACAAACGAGGCGAGGTCGATGCGCACGTCATTCGCGGCCGCGCGCTCATCTTCTGGGATCCGAAAAGCCTTCCCGGAACGAAGTTCGCGAAGAAGCTCGATGCGATCGACACCGATCAAATCACGCCGGCGGCCGACTGCGTGTCGGAAAGTCTCGATACGCTCGACGAGAAATGGAAGTCTGGATCGTTCCGCTATCTCATGCCGGACTTCCGCCAGCGCGTGCACGGTGGGGAGACGTTCGTCATTGCCGGCGATCGGTTTGCGATCGGATCGTCGCGCGAAATGAGCCCCGCGGGCTTGAAAGGCGTCGCCGAAGAAGCGGGGCTCGAGATGGTCGTCGTCTGCGGCCACAACATGGGCGACATCTTCCGCCGCAACGCGTTCAATCTCGGCCTGCACGTCGTCCAGAGTCCCGAAGCCGTGACGGACGCGCAGGACGGCGACGAGTTCAGCTTCGACCCGATCACGCGCCGCCTCACGAACGAGACGCAGCGGAAGACGTACCACCCCATTCCACTCTCGGCGAAGGAAGAGGAGATCCGCCGCAGCGGCGGCATCTTCGCGGTCGGCCGCGCCGAGTTCAAGCGATCGGTGGTGACGCAGCCGGTCGTCGACTGGCCCGACGAGTCCGACGCGCGCCGCATGACGACGACCGAGCAGATCGTGTGGGCGCACTGCGTCGACAAGGATCTGCCCGCCCGCGATTTGAAGCCGGGCACGACGCTGCGCGTATACGCGGATCTGCTGCCGGCGTCGGACGGCACCGCGCCGTTCGCCATCCACACGTTCAACCAGATCACCGGCGGCAACACGATCGACCCGCGCCAGGCGGCGGTCGCGAACGACCACTTCGTCTTCACGGGCATGGACGCCGACGAGAAGCAGACGAGCATCGGACGCGCGTTCGCGCGGCTGCACGCGATCGACAAGCCGTACTCCGCGACGCCGGGGGACGGCATCTTCCACTTCTATTTCCCCGAGCAGGGGCTCGTCATGCCCGGGATGTTCATCCCGGGTGCCGACTCGCACAGCCGCGCCTACGGAGCTTACGGCGCGGTCGGCATCGGCGTCGGATCGACGACGCTGGGGTTCGGATGGTCAACGGGTTACATCTACTTCACGCTCGCGAAGCAGCGCCGCGTCGTCTTCACGGGACGGCTGCAGCCGTGGGTGTCGGGCAAGGACATCGTCCTCGAGCTGTTGCGGCGCTGGGGCGCGCAACAGTCGCAGGGGATGTCGGTCGAACTGGTGGACAGCGGCCGCCAGTTGCCGATCGCCTACCGCAACACGATCGCGAACATGATGGCGGAAGCCGAGGCGCTCAATGGCATCTTCGCGCCCGACGACATCACCTACGACTGGTACGGCCGCACGGGCGTGACAGGCCTGCCGTATCCACCAATCGGGCCGGGAGCGGATGCCGTGTACGCGCTCGATGAGTCGCTCGACCTCTCCGAGGTCCGGCCGATGATCGCGAAGCCGTTCAGTCCCGGGAATGCGTATCCGGCGGAGGAGGTCGCGCGCGAGCGGATCACGTTCGACAAGGCGCTCATCGGATCGTGCACGAACGGCAGCTACGACGATCTGCTGCAGGCGGCGCTGGTGCTGCGCGCCGCGCGCGAGCGCGGCATGAAGAAGGTCGAGCGCGAGTTCGCGATCTTCCCCGGTTCCGGCGGCGTCGGCCGCCAGATCGAGCGGCCGGATGCGCGGCTTGGCGGCGAATCCATTGCCGGCGTGTTCCGGTCCGCCGGCGGCGAGATCCGCCAGTCATGGTGCGGCCCCTGCTTCGGCCAGGGACCGGATGCGCTCACGCGCGGGCAGCGCGCGATCACCTCGTTCAACCGCAACTGGCAGAACCGCATGGGCCTCGGCGGCGAAGGCTATCTCGCGAGTCCCGCGGTGGTCGCCGCGTCGGCGCTGGCCGGCTACATGGCGCCACCGAGTGAGCTCGGCCTCCAGTGGGACGCCGAGAAGTACGGCATCTGATCATCATCACGAAACGAGAAGACAATGGATTGGCTCTCGGATCCGCAGATCTGGATTGCGCTCGCGACGCTGACGTTCCTCGAGATCGTGCTCGGCGTCGACAACATCATCTTCATTTCGATCCTCTCGGGGAAGCTGCCCGACGAGCAGCAGCCGAAGGCGAGACGGCTGGGGCTGCTCGGCGCGATGGTGACGCGCGTGCTGCTGCTGTTCTCGCTCGCCTGGATCATCCGGCTCACGCAGCCCTGGTTCACGGTTGTCGGCCAGGAGATCTCGGGGCGCGATCTGATCCTGATCCTTGGCGGGCTGTTCCTGCTCGGGAAGAGCACCTACGAGATCCACGACAAGCTCGAAGGCGAGGAGGGGCACGCCTCGAAGCGCGTCCCCTCGTCATTCGCGAGCGTGATCGTGCAGATCATGCTGCTCGACATCGTCTTCTCACTCGATTCGGTGATCACCGCCGTCGGGATGGTGGACCAGCTGTGGGTGATGATCGCCGCGGTGATCATCGCCGTCGTCATCATGATGGCGTCGGCGGAGCCGATCAGCGCCTTCGTGCACAGGCACCCGACGGTGAAGATGCTGGCCCTCAGCTTCCTGCTGCTGATCGGCCTGTCGCTGCTCCTCGAAGGGTTCGACCACCACATCCCGAAGGGCTACATTTACTTCGCGATGGGATTCTCGGTGTTCGTCGAGATGATCAACCTGCGGCTGCGAAAGGTGACGGCACCTGTCGAGCTGCACGATCGGTACGCGAGCGATGAAACGGCTGGTGGGCGCGCGGCGTCTTAGCCTTATCCATGGAGGAGTGGATCACATGAAGCGTTTTTCCACCGTGTTTCTTGCCGGCGTTCTGGCGTCGGTGTCCCTGCTCGCGCAGACCCAGGCGCCGCCTGCAGCGCCGGCGGCCGCCCAGCCGCAGCCGCAGCGGCCGCCGCTGCCGCCGCTCGGTCCGGCCGAATGGCGCATCGACGGCAGCCACTCGGCGGCTACCTTCGCCGTCAAGCACAACGTCGTCAGCACCGTCCGCGGCCAGCTTGGGCGCATTTCCGGGAAGATCGAGTGGGACGGCAAGGACGTGAAGACGATCAACGCCGACGTCGCCATCGACGTGAAGGGCATCAACACGCAGAACGAAGGACGCGATCGCGATCTACGCAGCGCCAACTTCTTCGACGTCGAGAATCACCCGAACATCACGTTCAAGTCGAAGCGCGCCGAGCCGCAGGGCCAGGGCCGCTTCAAGCTGATTGGCGACCTGACCATCAAGACGACGACGAAGGAAGTCGCGCTCGACGTCGAGGGGCCGGCGCCCTTCATGAAGTCGCAGCGCGGCGTCCTCACCGGTGCGACGGCGACGACGAGGATCAACCGCCACGAGTTCGGCATCACGTGGAACCGGATGATCGAGTCGCTGCCTGTCGTCGGCGACGAGGTCACGGTCACGATCGACCTCGAGCTGACGCGGCCGGCGTTGCCGGGATCGACGCAACCTTGAGTCGGGACTGTTACACCGCGTCTCAACACGGAGGACACGGAGGACACGGAGCATCCTTTTCTTCTCAAAGAAGATGTTGCTCCGTGCCCTCCGTGATCTCCGTGTTGAAACGCTGTGGCGCCGTTATCTGAGAGTGAAATTCACCGTCACGGTGAGAATGACGTCCTGCGAACCGGGCGTGAATCGCCATTGCCTCACGGCATCGATGCACGCCTGGTCGAACAGCTTGTTGCTCGACCGCAGTATCGTCACGTCGCTGACGGTGCCGTCCTGCCTGATGATCGCGTCCACCACCACGGTCCCTTCAATGCGCATCGTCTGTGCGATCGGCGGGTAGCGCGGTTCCACCTTCTTGATGACGCCCGGGCCCTGGCCGGGTGAGACGCGGATCGGGCCGCTCTGCTGCACCGGTGCCGGCGGCGACGGATCCGCAGGCGGAGGCGGTGGTGCCTCCTTGACCGGCTCCGGTTCGTCGGGCGTCGGGTCGGGCAATGGGACTTTCTTCTTCTCGGGTTCGGGCGGCTTCTCCGGCGTCTTCGGTGGAGGGGCCGGCGGCTTGAGAAACTGGACCTTCATGGCCTGCTCGCGCGGAGCGTCGACGCGCACCGGATCCGGTCCCCAGGCCGGCATCCGCGCGACGAGCACCGTCGCGTGAAGAACCACGGCGCCCACAAGGGCGCGGACGATCAGCCGCCGCTGGTTGCGGTCGACGCCGAGCCAGGTCTCTGCCTGTTCCAGCTCGCGCTGCGCGCGCTCCGCATCGTCGAGCGGCGTCAGTTTCCGGTCGCTCACTGCAGACGCCTCAAGCCATACATCTGAAGCTCGGTGCTGGTTGGAATGACGACGTTCTGGACGCCGGCCTGCCGCAGCTCGTCGAAGACGTCAGTCATGTGCTGGTACGGCGCGTCGAGCGACGTCTGCAGAATGACCGACTTCGACGGGTTGTTCCGCAGCTTCGGGATCAGGTACTCGCGCACCCCGGCGAGCGGCATCGGACGCCTGTCCACGGTCAGGGCTCCGTTGGACGCGATCTCGATGAGGACCGCCGCCTCCGGTTCCGCCGTCAGCGCCGCCTCGTCGTGCTTCGGCAGCGAGAACTGGATCCCGCGCGTGACGCTGTAGAACGACGCCACGAGGAAGAAGATGATCAGCAGAAACGCAACGTCGGCCATCGACGCCGTCGGGATCTCCGCCGGCACGGTCCGCCTGACGATCTTCATCAGTGCACCTCGCCTTGCGACAGCAGCGTCACGTTGTCGGCGCCTGCGGAGCGAAGCTGTTCGAGCACCTGATCGATCACGCGGTACTTCACACGCCGATCGGCCTTGATGACGAATGGATGCAGCCGGTTCGCGGCCGTCACGCCGCGGATTGCCTCCGCCAGCCCGCCGATGCCGTCGACGCCCCGCGTGTCCTCGTCGCCGGCCGAGAATCGGAACACTTCATCGTGCGTGATGGCGATGATCGCGGCGCCTTTCTGCGTCTGCTCCTGCTGCTTCGTCTCGGGCAACTCCATCGGCGTGCGATCGAGGCTGTAGGCGGTCGTCACCATGAAGAACACGATCAGCAGAAAGGCGATGTCCGCCATGCTGGCCGTGGGAATCACGGCGCCCAGCGATCGTTTCGACCGCTGCAGGCGCATTTACGCAGCCTCCGCGCCCACCGCCTCGAGCACGATGTGCGCCGCCGATTCCATGTTGCGAACCAGGTCGTTCACGTTCGTGACGAAGAAGTTGTAGGCCATCTGCACGGGGATGGCGATGATCAGGCCGGCGGCGGTCGTGATGAGCGCCTCGGAGATGCCGCTCGCGACCGCCGCGGGATTGTTCAAGCCGACGGTCGCGAGGGCCTCGAACGAGTTGATCATGCCGGTGACGGTGCCGAGGAAGCCGAGCAGCGGCGCGATCATCGCCACGGTGGCGAGGACCGGCAGGCCGCGCTCCAGGACGGCGAGCTCGTGCGAGGAGGCGTCCTGCAGCGCGCGCTCGATTTCCACCGGTGAGCGTCCGCTTCGCAGCAGGCCCGCCTTGACGATGGCCGCGACAGGGCCGCGGTGGCGCTCGCAGACGCCGACGGCGGCCGGCACGTCGCCGCTCACGAGCGTCGTGCGCAGATCGCGCAGGAACTCCGCCACGCCGGCGCGGGCCTGCCGAAGCGCCCACCATCGCCAGAAGATCACGGTGGCGCCAAGGATCGACAGACCAAGCAACGGCCACATGACCGGTCCGCCCTTGTCAAAGTACGTCCACATCTTCTGCTTCGCCCTCCCGACCTCATGGCTCAGCAATTCGAATGCCACGCGGCTGAGGTGGGCGATACACAACGTGTAGCGACGGATATCCGCAATTGACACTGCATTTAGCAGGCTCAACAATGGCCGTATGCCTTCACTGGCGCTCGCTGCCCTTCTGTCAATAACGGCTGCCGTGACGACGCAAACGGCTCCCCCTGCGCAGCCCGCGCCAGTGAACCCGCACGCGTCCGCTCCAGCAGCCGCGGCGTACGTCCCGGAGCGTGTGTTCGACACCAGACGAAAGGCCTTCGGCGACTTCGAGGTCATGCTCGCCGATCTCGCGCGCGCCGACGTCATCCTCGTCGGCGAGCAGCACGACGATCCCAACACGCATCGTCTCGAAGCCGCGATCCTCCAGGGCCTGCTGCGGCGCGGGACTGCCGTCACCTTGTCGCTGGAGATGTTCGAGAGGGACGTGCAGCAGTCGGTGGACGCGTATCTGGGCGGGTCACTCGACGAGGAGGCGTTCCTCAAGGCGTCGCGGCCGTGGCCGCGTTACGCGACCGATTACCGCGCGCTCGTCGAGATGGCGCGGGCGCACAAGTGGCCGGTCGTTGCCGCCAACGTGCCGCGGCGGCTCGCCGCCGAAGTGTCGAAGGGTGGCAAGCCGGCGATCGAGCGGCTCCAGTCGGCCGAGGCGCCGCTCGTCGCGCGAGACGTGCAGTGTCCGCCGGACGCGTATTTCGAGCGGTTCGTCGCCCAGATGAACCAGCATTCCGCGCCGGGATCCGACAAGTGGACCGACGAGCAGAAGCGCGACACGAACGAGCGCTACTACCTCGCGCAGTGCCTCAAGGACGAGACGATGGCCGAGTCCATCGTCACGGCGTTCGAGAAACAGAGCGGACGGCCGGGAACGATCGTCCACTACAACGGCTCGTTCCACAGCGACTACGGAACCGGTGTGGCCGACCGCGTCCGGCGGCGGCTGCCGGGACGCCGCATCGCGATCGTCACGATGCTGCCCGTCGAAAACCTGGACGCTGTGGAGCCGGATTCGGAAGATCTCAAACGCGCCGAATACCTCGTTTACACGCTACGCTAGGTCAATGCTGAATGCTGAATGCCAAATGCTGAATGGGGTGCCGTTTACCCATTCGGCATTCCCGACATTTTCAGCATTCGGCATTTAGCATTCAGCATTGACCAATCACCGCAACCGGTCGGGCATCTCGGCGATCACGTACGTCATGACTGCGATCGCCGCCGCGGCGCGGGCCATGTCGTCGGGATTGATCTTGTCGACGGTATCGGCGGGCGTGTGGTGCAGCACGAAGTAGTTGCCGTCCACCTGCAGCGACATCGCCGGAATGCCTCCGGCTTCGACGCTCGGTCCGATGTCGGCGCCGCCGCCTCCCGGGCCGATGTGATCCGCGCCTATCCCTCGCAGCAGCCCCGCGATCTCGCTGATGCGCGCGCGCGCCGCGTCCGAGCCGCTGAAGCCGAAGCCGGTCGGCCGGAATACTCCTGAATCCGATTCGAGCATCAGCACGTGATTGGCGAGCTCCGCGCGATGCCGGTCGCGGTACGCGAGGCCGCCGCGGAGGCCATTCTCCTCGTTCGCCCAGAGGACGACGCGGACGGTGCGCCGCGGGCGCAGATTCAGCTTCTTCATCAGCCGCAGCGCCTCCCACGTCACCACGCACCCGCCGCCATCGTCGGTCGCGCCGGTCCCGACGTCCCAGGAATCGAAATGCCCGCCGATGACGACGAGCTCGTCAGCCCGCTCGCGTCCGCGGATTTCGCCGACGATGTTGAAGGAGTCGGCGTCGGGGAGCATCTGCGCCTCCATGCGAAGGCGGACGCGTACAGGGCCGCGTGCGATCAGCCGCTGCAGCCGATCGGCATCTTCGGTCGCGAGCGCGGCCGCGGGGATCTTCGGGACGCCTTCCCCATACTGCAGCGCTCCGGTATGTGGGGTGCGCAGCCCCGGCGGCCCGACGGAGCGCACGAGCACGGCGACGGCGCCGAGCGCTGCCGCGCGCGACGGTCCTGTCGACCGGTACTGCACGGTTTCGCCATAGCTCGTGAACGGGACGTTGTAGAAGACGATGCGTCCCTTCGCACGCGCGGCATGCTCTTCGAGCTGGCGGAAGCTGCTGACGGCGACGACTTCCGCCTCGATGCCTTCCTTCGGCGTGCCGACGCTGTTGCCGAGGCCGAGCATCACGAGCGGATGCCGCCGCGGCGCCGTGATCTCCGCGCTCTCGGCGCCGCGCACCCAATGCACGACCTTCACCGGCTCGAGACGCACGTTCTCGAGCCCGTCCTTCTTCATCTCCGCGACAGCCCACTTGATCGCCGCCTCGAGCGACTCGGATCCGCTGAGGCGATGGCCGTAGGTGTCGGTGAGCTCGGCAAGTCGATCCCACGCGAAGTGCGTCGCGAGCGACGCGTCGATCAGCCGTTTCGCGGGCTCGCGGTAGGCGTCAATCCATGACTGACCGGATGTCGCAGCGCCGCTTGCGCAGACGATGAAGAGTGCGAGGAACGTACGCAGCCTGGAACGCATGGCACTCATTGTAGTGAAAACGCCGTCATCTCCGGCGGAACTGAAGTTCCGCCCTACGAATGTCCGCCGCTCGCGTAGGGCGCAACTTCAGTTGCGCCGCGAATGTCGCTGCTCGCGTAGGGCGCAACTTCAGTTGCGCCGCAAATGCCAGGTACAATTGACTCGCAGATGCCGCTACGCGTCGTGGTCCGCGGCTCCGGCCAGTCGATCGAGCTTCCCGACGGCGCCCGTCTCACCGCCGGCCGCTCGATGGACTGCGAGCTCCACATCGACGATCAGTCGGTCTCGCGCCGCCACCTGACGCTCGAAGCGCGTGATCGTGAGCTGCTCGTCACGGACCTGGATTCTGCGAATGGCACCTACATCAACGAGCGGCAGATTCGCTCCGGCACCGCGCGTGGCGGCGATCTGATCCGCGCGGGCGCGAGCGTCATCGAGGTCCGCGACCCTTCGCGCCGGCAGTCGCCCGCGGCGCCGCTGCCGACCATGGGCGGCGACGACAGCACGATCGAGTCGGTGATCCGGAAGCGCTTCGAGCCGTCGCGGTTCGACTGGCTCGAGTCGATGCCGCCGTCGGCGGGGCCGGAGCTGGCGCTGCTTCGGCGGGCACAGCGCCACCTCGCCACACTGCACCGCGTGTCGGAGCTGCTCGCCGAGGCGCGCGACATCGACAGGCTGTCGGAGGCGACGCTGCGAGCCATCCTCGAAGTGACGGCGGCCGACCGTGCCGCGCTGGTGCTGCGGCGCACCGATCCCGATACGGGCGGCGCGGAAGTCGCCGCCGCGAAATCACGAATTCCCGGTCACGAAAGCTTCACTGTCAGCCGCACCCTCGTCGCCGATGTGATCGAGAAAGGGGTGTCCACCTTCGCGCACGACGCGGCGTCGGACGAACGCTTCAGCGCCGGCGCGAGCGTTATCGGCCAGCGCATCCGCTCGGTGATGTGCGTGCCGCTGCGGACGACCGATCAAATCCTCGGTGCCCTGTACGTGGATAGCCTCAGCGGCGCGGGCCGCTTCGTGGAAGCCGACCTCGAGCTGCTCGCCGCGATCGGCAACCAGGCGGGGGTCGCGCTGCATCGCGTCCGGCTGATGATGGAAGTCGAGCGCCTGCTGCTCGACACGATCCGCGCGATCGCGGCAACGGTCGACGCCAAGGACGGCTACACGCACAAGCATTCCGAGCGGGTCGCGGCGCTCTCGAAGCGCATCGCCGCGGAGCTCGGTCTCTCCGCTGAGGAGCAGGAAACCGTCGTCCTCTCCGGACTGCTGCACGACGTTGGCAAGATCGCCGTGCCCGATTCGATCCTCAACAAACCCGGCAAGCTGACGGCGGACGAGTTCGAGGACATGAAGAAGCACCCGCTGCACGGCGCGCGGATTCTCGCGAATATCCAGAGCGCGGCGATCAAGGCAATTCTTCCGGGCGTGCAGTACCACCACGAGAAATGGGACGGCACGGGATACCCTGAGGGCCGCAAGGGTGAGGAGATCCCGCTGCTCGGGCGGCTGCTCGGTGTCTCCGACGTCTTCGATGCGCTGACGTCCGCCCGCTCCTATCGCGCCGCCGTCCCGGTCGAGGACGTGGTGTCGCTGATCGAGCAGAACGCCGGCAGCCACTTCGACCCGGCCGTCGTCGAGGCGCTGCTCCGGCTGCATCGGCGCGATGATCTGCTGCCGGACGACTGGGAATCATGATCGCCATCCTGGCGCTCACGGCGCTGCTACAGGCCCAGACGGCCGACGCCTTCTGGTGCCCGATGCATCTCGACATGCGGTCGCCGAGCGCGGGGAAGTGTCCCATCTGCGGGATGGATCTCGTGCGGATTCCGCCGCTGCGGCTCGGCGAGTACCGCCTCGATGTCGCGGTGACGAGCCGCGAGTTGCGGCTGCAGGTGGCGGATCCGGAGGGGAAGCCGGTCAGCGAGTTCGTCACGGTCCACGAGCGGCGGTTTCATCTCTTCGTCATCAGCCGCGACCTCGAATACTTCGCGCACGTGCATCCCGAACAGGTCGAGCGTGCCGACGGCAGGTTCGTGCTTCGACGCGACCAGTTGCCGCGCATGCCCGCTGGCGCCTACATGGCGATCGCGGACGTGCTGCCATACGGCGGGACGATTCAGATGCTGCACCGGGCGTTCGTCACGCCCGGGTACACGGGGCCGGTGTTCGACGCGCCGCCGCGGCTGAAGGCCGGGCCTGCCGATATCGTGGTCGATGGCGTACGGGTACACATCGAGGCCGATCTTGCGGCGCGCAAGGAGGGCACGGTTCGGTTCACGCTCGCCGACGCGGCGACGGGTGCCCCGATGGTCGATCTCGAGCCGCTGCTCGGCGCGCCCGCGCACATGCTCATTGTCAATCCGGATCTCACCGCGGCAATTCACGCGCATCCGGAGGAGACAGACACGGCGGGACCGAGCGTCACGTTCGAACCGCTGATGCCCTCGCCGGGGCCCTACAAGCTGTGGGTGCAGTTCCAGCGCCACGGGAAGGTCATCACGGCGCCGTTCGTCGTCAGCGCGCGATGAAGGCGCAACTGAAGTTGCGTCCTACTGTCGTCTGTAGGGCGGAACTTCAGTTCCGTCCCAACAACACCGTGATGCGGCACGTTCCGCTGGCGTCGACGATCAGACGGCTGCCGGCGGCAAGTTGCAGCGGACGGCGCAGCCAGTAGGTCTCCTCGAACTTCGGATCGAAGTCGCGAATCCACGCGATGATCTCCTGGCGCCCGCCGGGCTGCTTGACGACGATGCCGGCTGACGCTCCGTCATCGAGGCGCGGCCGCACGGCGAGCAGGCGTCCCGTCGGCAGCCGCGCATTGCCGCAGGGGAGCGAGACCTCGCGCGCGCCTGCCGGCACGACGGGCTGCGGCACGACCGACGACGAGATGCCGGTCAATTGCGGAGTGAGTGCCGTGGGAAGATTCTTGGGCGCGCCGCCATCGACCCAGGCGACGATCATGGCGATCTCGAACGACGAGAGGGACGGATCGTTGAGGAGGTCGCCGTAGCCGCGTGCCGCATGCCACTTCGGCATCCGGCGCGTCAGCACTTCTTCACGGATCGCTCGCGCCCAGGGACGGGCGTCCTCGTAGGTCACCAGCGGCATCGGCGCGCGGCCGCCGGGGCGGTGGCACGAGACGCACCGCGCGTTGACGAGCGGCGCGATGTCGCGCGTCCACGACACCTTCGTCGTGATGCGCACGTGCGCCGCAGCCGTCGCCATACTGAGGACGACCGCGGCCAGGCACGCGAGGATGGCTTTCACGCTATTTCGTTGACGGTGGCGTGGGTGGCTTGACCGGGCTGAACAGCACGCCGGTGTACTGCATCTCCTCCCACGTCTGGTCGCCCCACAGCACATCGGTCTTCGGGTCCGGGTTCGCCGGGTTGCGCGCGGAGTTGTCGTACCACGCGGTGGACGCGAGCTTCGCGCCCTTCGGCACCTGCAGCGGCTCGCTGAACATGTAGTAGGTCTGCCAGTTGAAGTCGTAGCGCGGCACCGACAGGATCGTCTTCACCGTGCCGTCGGGCAGCGTCAGCTTGTATTCCCACTTCTTGCCGCGCAGGTGCGTGTGCGGGAAGAGGCCGAACACCGTCGTGTCCTGCAGGAACTCGACCTCGGTGCTGACCGCGACGTCGGCGGCGCCGGCCGGCAGTTTCAGCGTCGCGTTGAAGAAGTGGCTGGGGCGGAGCTCACGCTTCGGCGGCTCCTTGGCGAAGATCAGGCCGATCTTCGTGCGGTCCGACGTCGCCTCGCCGTTCGTCGTGTAGTGCATCTGCAGCTCGATGATGCCGCCCGGCTCCAGCCGGAACGCGGTGCCGTCCGGTGCCACCTGCGGGGCGGTGCCCGGCGCGTACGTCGCGAGCAGCCGCTGCGGCATCTTCAGCTCTTCGCGCATCGGCCGCCTGCCGAAGACGGGCGGCGGCAGTTCCATGTGCTGCGGGTTGGTCGGGCGATAGACAGGCGTGCGCTGCAGATCCGGCTTGAAGCGGTAATGCGCGAGCGCGTGGTGGACGACGGCGGAGTTGCCGGGCCGGATCTCGATCGACTTCACCCACTTCGCTTCGGTGAAGTTCGTCGGCATGTAGAAGTACTCGTACTGGATGGTACCTTCCGCCGGGATCTTGTACTCCTCCGGCATCTCGAAGACGACGTCCGGCTTGCCGAGCGACCACCCCTCGACGTAGGCCGGCGCGGGCGGCAGGTCTTTCGGATCGCCCTTTGGCGCGCCATTGTTCGCCCACGTGATGAGGACTTCTTTCTCGGTATCGGTGAGGCGCCGCTCGTTCAGGAACGTGCCGGCGGGGGCCTCGGCATGCCACGGCGGCATGTGGCCTTCGGACACCTCGTCGCGAATGCCCTTGGCGTGGGGCCGTGCGTCCTCGTAGGTGAGGAGCGACATCGGCCCGATCTCGCCGGGGCGATGGCACGACGTGCAGTTCTTGTAGAGAATCGGCGCGACGTCCTTGGTGAACGTCGGGACGGCTTCGGTCGATTTCTTCGAGTCCTGACCGTGTGCGAGGGCCACGCTGAGCGTGAACGCGGCCGCGCAGACAACGAGCGTGTGCCTCATGACGCCTTCCTCGGGGGCGTCCGATTGTAGCACCTCTTTCTGGGACGACTCGGACTACAGCGCCACGCGGTGGCGGCCGCTGTGCAGATAGTTCATCGTCTGCACGGTGAGCATGATCGTGAAATCGAGCTTGGTGTGCTCTTCGGCGCCCGCCAGGCGGAGGTTCATCTCGGCGGCCCGCTTCATCATGTTCTCGATCACCTGGTCGATCGTGTACTGGTACTCGCCCGTCCATCCGGCGACCATCCGGCGCACTTCCTTGCGCACGCGCGCGATGAAGCGCGCCGCCTTCATGTTGGCGACATGCTCCGGCCGATCGGAGAACAGCCGGCGCAGGTCGCGATCGTAGAAGTGCGGGTGCTCGACGCCGTAGTGCCGCCGTTTCCGCAGGTAGTGCGAGCGCAGCGTCTTGCGGATGCCGTTAAGTGGCTCCACCCGCCGGTGCGTCCGCACCAGCGGCGGCTTGCCCGCGATCTCCGACATGAGCGCGTCCAGGTATTCGAGCTTCTTCAGCGCCGGCCAGTCCGCGTAGCGGGCCCGCCAATCGGCATCCGGTGTCAGCCAGACGGCGAAGGTCTCGGCGAAGTCTTCGTCCGGATGGCTCTGCGCGTACCAGCTATCGAGATGGAGCACGTAGCTTTTGCTGTACGGCTTCGGCGTGTAGTACTCGGGGTAGTGCATGTACGACGGCCCGAAGATCTGCTGGCGGCGCCGGCGCAGCCGCAGCTTGTAGGCGTTGTCGATGGCGTGTCCTACCTCGTGCCGCAGGATCTTCATGCACCATTCCGGCGTGCCGCCTTCGACTTCGAGCATCTGCGACCGCTCGAGGCGTTCGAGGCGGGGATGCGCGAGGTAGAACGGAATGGCGACTCCCGGCACACCATCGGGTGAGAACCATTCGGCCGACAGCCAGAAGTGCGGCTCGAACGCCAGCCCGCGGGCCTGGAGCTCGCGCATCACTTCGGCGATCCGCCCTTCGAGCACGCTGCCCTCGATCGTCACCCCGAGATCGCAGATCCGGAGGTCCAGCAGCTTCTCGTCGGGCCAGGAGGCCCATTCGTCGGGCGGGAGGGGCCGGCTGGGGGGGCGGTCCGTCATGCCGCTTATTCAATCACCCAATCGCTCAATCCCCCAATCGTCCGATTGTGTGGTATATCCCTCAGGCCCCCAGCGCGGCGTCTGCGTCGCCCGTGATCGTTCGACCCGGCCGCGCACGGCCGGTTCCCCAAGAGGAGAGTGTATGAGCTTTGTGTCCCGTGTCGTCGCAGCGATCGCCCTGGCCGCCATGGTCGCGGTCCCGGCGGCCGTCTCCGCCCAGCAGCCGGACGCCAAGGACCAGCAGAAGCCGCCGCAGAAGCCCGAGCAGAAACCGGACGAGCCGCAGAAATACGAAGAGACCGTGGTCGTCAGCGCCTCGAAGACCGAGCAGAAGCTCGTCAACGCGCCGGCGACGATGTCGGTGATCACCGGCCCGATCGTCGAGATGGCCTCGACACAGAACTTCGCGGACCTGCTGCGAACGATCCCCGGCATCAACATCACGCAGGTCTCCGCGCGCGACATCAACGTCACGAGCCGCGGCGCGACCGGCACGCTGGCGACCGGGCAGCTCGCGATGCTCGACGGCCGCAGCATGTATCAGGACTTCTTCGGCTTCGTGATGTGGGACTTCCTGCCGGTGAACTTCAACGAGATCAAGCAGATTGAGGTCATCCGCGGTCCCGCCTCCGCCGTCTGGGGCGCCAACGCCGTCTACGGCGTCGTCAACGTGATCACGAAGACGCCGCGTGAGATCGCCGGCTCGAGCGCGACGTTCGGCGTCGGCACGTTCGATCGCACCGTCCGATCCGCCGAAGGGGACAACGGCGCGCTGTGGTACGTCAGCGGGACGCACGCACAGGCCGTCAACGATCGCTGGGCCTACAAGATCTCGGCGGGCGCCTACCGCCAGGACGCGCTGCCGCGGCCGACGGGCATCATTCCGGGTTCGCCAGGCGCCGGCACGCCGTATCCGGGTTACGCCAACGAAGGGACCATGCAGCCGAAGTTCGACGCGCGCGTCGATTACGACTACGCCGACGGCCGCACGTTGAGCTTCGCCGGCGGCGTCTCGGGCACCGAGGGCATCATGCACTCGGGCATCGGGCCGTTCGACATCAAGGGCGGCTCGACGATGAGCTACGCCAAGGTGAATTACACACAGCGCGGACTGCGCGCGGGGTTCTTCACCAACATCCTCGACGGCGACGCCGCCAACCTGCTGACCCGCGACGTCAGCGGTAGCCCGATCACGTTCGCGTTCGGCACCAAGACCTTCGACTTCGACCTCGCGAACGTCAACACCGTCGCCACGCGGCACGTGATCAGCTACGGTGGGAACCTCCGGTTCAACCGGTTCGACCTGTCGCTCGCGCCGAAGGCCGACAACCGCACCGAGTTCGGCGTCTTCGCGCAGGACGAGATCTTCCTGAACGAGATGTTCCGCTGGGTCGTCGGCGGGCGCGTCGATCGCTTCGATTACATCGACAGCTTCGTGTTCTCGCCGCGCACGACGTTCATGATCAAGCCGCAGCAGGACCACACGTTCCGCATCTCGTACAACCGCGCCTACCGGTCGCCGTCGGTCATCAATAACTGGCTGGACGTGACGCTCGCCGAACCGATCAACCTGGGTCTCTTCAGCCCGCTTCTGGCGGGCCGGGTCTATCCGCTGCCGATCCGCTCGGTCGGCAACGAGAACCTGGACGAGACGACGGTTGACGCGTTCGAGACCAGTTACACGGGCGTCGTCGGCGGACGCACCGTCCTGACGTTGGCGTGGTACCTGAACAAGACCAAGGACGACATCCTGTTCACGGAAGATCGGACCGGCCGCTGGACGCACCTGAACCCGCCGCCGGGATGGCCGCTGCCGCCGCTGGCGATCGCGCTGGCGACGCAGGGCGCCGGCTTCCCGGGCCGTTTCACCTACATGAACTTCGGCAAGACCACGCAGCGCGGCGTCGAGCTCGGCGTCGACTCGGCCGTCAACGAGATGTTCAACGTCTTCGCGAACTACTCGTGGCAGGGAGAGCCCGAGCCGGAAGGCTTCGACATCTCCGAGCTGAATCTGCCGCCGACGCATCGCGCGAACGTCGGCTTCGCCGTCAAGTACAAGCAGGCGTTCGGCAACCTGTCGGTCAATCACACGGACGGCGCGTTCTGGCAGGACGTGCTCGATGCGCGGTACAGCGGCCGCACTGACAAGTACACGCTGGTGAACCTCGGTATCGGCAGTCACTTCAACGGCGATCGGATGACCGCCACGTTCAAGGTCGTGAACGTCGGCAACGCGCACGTGCAGCAGCACGTGTTCGGCGACATTCTCAAGCGGCAGTTCGTTGGGGAATTCAGGGTGCAGTTCTAAGCCGGCGAGCCGGGGAGCCGGGGAGCCGGCGAGCGACGAGAAGGCGGGCTGCGGTAGCGGTCCGCCTTCTGTGTTTTTGTGCGGTGCCGCTCTGTCGAGTACACTCGTCGGAAAGTACTGGGTCTGACGTGCTCGGTTTTGCTGACATTTGCGATCCGAACCCCCGGCCCCCCGGCCCTCTGGCATCCCCCAGCTCCCGACAATGATTCGGCTCCTCGCCATCGACATCGACGGAACTCTCCTGGACAGCCGCGGTCAGTTGCCCGCGGCTAACGCTCGCGCGATCGCCGAAGCGGGCGCGGCCGGCGTCGAGATCGTCCTCGCGACCGGCCGCCGCTACGAGTTCGCGCGCGAAGTGTTCGAGCCGCTCGAAGGGGCACTGACGCTCATCCTCAGCAACGGCGCTGTCGTCAAGCAGCGCGACGGGACGACGCTCGCCCGGCACGTGCTGCCGCGCGAGATCGCCCGGGATCTCCTCGCTCGCGTGCCGTATCGCGACGGCGCCGCGGTGACGTTCGACCGCTCGGGCCCGGAACAGGTCATCTTCGAGACCATCGACTGGGATCACCCTCGCCACGGCCGCTTCTTTGCCGCCAATCGTCCGTATCTCGGCGCGGTGTCGCCGCTCGAGGCGTGCCTCACGGAGGACCCGGTGCAGTTGATGTTCAGCGGCGGCTGCGACGAGATGCGCGCCGTGTTCGAGTCGCTGCGTGGCGGCGATGGCTACAGCGTGGCGCTGACCGAGTATCTCGATCGCGATTTCTCGCTCGTCGACATCCTGCGGGCCGGCTGCTCCAAGGGCGCGTCGCTTGGCGAGTGGGCCGCGAAGCGCGGATGGCGCCGTGACGAGGTGATGGCCATCGGCGACAACCACAACGACGTCGAAATGCTCGAATTCGCCGGCACCGCCGTCGTGATGGGGAACGCCTGCGCGGATCTCAAGGGCCGTGGCTGGTGCGTCACGGCGAGCAATGACGAGTGCGGCCTCGCCCGAGCCGTCGAGATGTTCGTGCTGGCGAGGGCGTCGTAATGGACCGGAAGCCGCCGGCACGCGGAAGCCGCTCGCCGTCCCCCGCGGTCCTCGCCGACGCCGCCGGCCTCGGCGGCACCACGCCTGACAAGACGAAGAAACAGCGCCTCACCAAGGCGGCCTGGGCCGAGACGCGGAGGCTCGTGGCCGAGCGCCGCGGCCGCATCGCCTTCGGGCTCGTCGTGATGCTCATCAACCGCTTGAGCGGCCTCGTGCTTCCGGCGAGCTCGAAATTCCTCATCGACGACGTGATCGGACGCGGGCGCGCCGAGATGCTGCAGCCGCTGGCGCTCGCCGTGGGCGCCGCCACGGTCGTTCAGGCCGGCACCTCGTTCGCGCTGTCGCAAATTCTGGGAGTCGCCGGTCAGCGGGCCATCACCGACATGCGACGCCGCGTCGAAGAACACGTCGCGCGGTTGCCCGTGCGCTACTTCGATTCCACACCGTCGGGCGTCGTCGTCTCGCGCGTGATGAACGATGCCGAGGGCATCCGCAATCTGGTCGGCACCGGACTCGTACAGCTCCTGGGCAGCCTGTTCACGGCGGCGGTCGCCGTGCTGTACCTGCTGTATCTGAGCTGGTGGCTGACGTTGGCCACGATCGTCGTGCTCGGCGCGTTTGGCGCGACGATGTGGTACGCCTTCCGGACCATTCGCCCGATCTTCCGCGAGCGCAGCAAGCTGTACGCCGAGACGAGCGGCCGCCTCACCGAAACGATGGGCGGCATCCGCATCGTCAAGACGTACACCGCCGAGAAGCGGGAGGATCTCGTCTTCACCGTCGGCGTCCACCGGCTGTTTCGCAACGTCGCCAGGAGCATCACCGCGATCTCCGGCATTCACGCGTTCGCCTCGGTCGTGATCGGCGTGATCGGCGTCGTGATGATCGTCATCGGCGGCCGCGCGATTCTCGCCGGCCACATGACGATTGGCGACTTCATCACCTATATTCTGTTCACCGGCTTGATGGCCATGCCCGTGATGCAGATTGCGCAGATCGGCAGCGAGATCACGGTGGCGTTCGCCGGCCTCGATCGCATCCACGAGCTGATGGAGAAGCGGACCGAGGACGACGAAGACAGCAGCAAGGCGGCTCTCGGGCCGATCGACGGCGAGGTGGTCTTCGACCAGGTCAGCTTCGAATACGACCCGGGCGTCCTGGTGTTGAAGGACGTCAGTTTCCGCGCGGCCGCCGGCACGACGACGGCGCTCGTCGGCTCCAGCGGCAGCGGCAAGAGCACGCTCATCAGCCTCGTGCTCGCGTTCAACCGCCCGCTCGGCGGCCGCATCCTCGTCGATGGCAGGGATCTCTCGAGCGTTCGCCTGCGCGATTACCGATCGCAGCTCGGGGTCGTCATGCAGGACAACTTCCTGTTCGACGGCACGATCCTCGAGAACAGTCGCTACTCGCGTACCGACGCGACGCTGGACGACGTGCGCGAGGTGAGCCGCATCGCGCACGCTGACGAGTTCATCGACAAGTTCGAGAAGCACTACGACACCGTCGTCGGCGAGCGGGGTGTGAAGCTGTCCGGCGGGCAGCGGCAGCGCGTGGCGATCGCGCGCGCGATCCTCGCCGACCCGCGCATTCTCGTCCTCGACGAGGCGACCTCCTCGCTCGACAGCGAGAGCGAGGCGCTCATCCAGGACGGCCTGCGATCGCTGCGCCGGGGCCGGACGACGTTCGTCATCGCGCACCGGCTCTCGACGATTCGCAGTGCCGATCAGATTCTCGTGATGGAGGAGGGGAGGATCGTCGAGCGCGGCACGCACGCCGAGCTCCTGGCGATGGGCGGCCGCTACCGCACGCTCTACGACAAGCAGTACCGCTTCGAAGCAGATCGGTTCATCAATCCCGGGGAGGATTTCACGGAAGTTCGTCAATGCTGAATGCTGAATGCCGAACGCTGAATGTGTGGTGCTGAATAGAGGTGAACGACGGCGCTGGTGCGCGCTGGTCGTTGCCTGCGCGCTGGCGGTTCTGCACGGCCAGACGCTCGACCTCGGGTCGCCGCGGGACGTCGCGCCCGGCGTTTCGCTGTATCACACGACCGACGCTTCGCTGATCGACCCTGCCGGGTCGCTGTCGGTCTGGCTGCTCCGCGTCGATCCGGCGCGCGCCGATCTGCGCGCGGCGCTCGCGAACGACGAAGTGGTCGGTACCGAGACCGTCGGCGACACAGCCGCCCGGCATGACGCGATCGCTGCCGTCAACGCCGGCTTCTTCCGTCCCAATGGCGATCCGGCCGGCATCTATACGTTTGGCGGACGGCTGATCAGCGAGACCGATCGTCCGCGCGGCGCGGTCGGCATCGTCCGGCACGGAAGCGGGCTGCGGCTCATCTTCGATCGCGTCAGCGCGTCGGCCAGCCTCGCCGTCCATCGTGCGCTTCGTCGGGCGACGCGCGTGCGCATCGACGGGATCGACACCACGCGCCGGCTCGGCGCGTTGATGCTGTTCACGCCCGCCTACCACGCGCATACCGACACTGCCGCAGGCGGCACCGAGTGGGTGCTCGACGGCCCACCGCTGCGTGTTGCCGGCTCTCCCCGTCGCGACGGGAAGACGCCGATTCCACGTCAGGGATTCGTCCTCTCGTACGGCGGCGCACGGCCGCCGCCGGTGCTGAATCGGCTGCGACCTGGCACCACCGTCCGCATCGAGACGCAGTACGTGCCGGAAGCGACGCCTGCGGCGGAGTGGGCGGCTGCGTCCGACATCATCGGCGGCGCCGGCCTGCTGGCGCGCAGCGGGCGTTACGTTGACGACTGGAAGGTGGAGCGCTTCAGTGCCGGCTTTGCCGAGTCACGCCACCCGCGCACGATGATCGGCACGACCGCCGACGGGATCATCTGGCTGGTCGTCGTCGACGGCCGTCAGCCGCAACTGAGCTCCGGCATGACGCTCGTCGAACTCCGCGAGCTCGCGCGCCGATTAGGCCTGACGAACGCCCTCAATCTCGACGGTGGCGGATCGTCAACGATGTGGGTGAGCGGACGAGTGGTGAACAGCCCGTCGGATGCGACGGGACCGCGCAGAGTCAGCGATTCGCTGCTGATCGCTGATCGCTGATCGCCGATTGCCGATCGCTGATCGCTGATCGCAAGTTCATTCAGCATTCAGCATTGAGCATTCAGCATTGACCTAGCGCTCGGCGATGACGAGCGCTGTCTGGGAGTACTCCTTTCCACCCACGCTCAGCACGACGCGGTACTCGCCGGGAGCGACCGTCGTCAACACCCGGCCCTGCTCCTGCGCGGGGAATGGCGGCGACGCCGGGGGCGTGCCGCCGCCGCGGCCGCCGAACCCGCCAAACCCGCCGCGGCCGCGTCCGCCGCGGCCGGCAGCCTGCTCCGCCTCCGTCATCGCCCTCGACGACTGCATCGTCCAGCGGACGGTGTTGAGACCGGCGTTGCCCGGCGCCTTCGGCAGTTCGGCGATCAACCGCGCACCGTCGTAGACGCGCACCGTGACGCCGCCGGCCGCCGGCGACTTCATGTAGTAGTTGATGTGCACGCCGGGCAGCCGGCTCTGGCCGTCGTAGTTGAGCGACGCGACGAACGGACGCAGGCCGGTGACGTACTGGACGGTCGGGACGATCGGCGCCAGGTGCGCGTCGGACGTCAGGACGGCCGGCGTCAGCACCTGCAGTCCTGAGATGTCGGCGATGTAGATGCCGCGGCCGTGCGTGCCGACGATCAGTTCGTGCTCACGCGGGTGGATGTGCAGATCGTGGACGGGATTTGTCGTGATCCCGTTCTTCATCCGCTGCCACGTCTTGCCGCCGTCGAGCGACGCGTACACGCCGAAGTCGGTGCCGGCGAACAGCAGGCTCGGGTTCCGGCGATCCTCACGGATCACGTTGATCGGCTCGTTCGGCAGGTTGCCGGCAATCGACGCCCACGTCGCCCCGTAATCTGTCGTCCTCCAGACGAATGGCTTGAAGTCGTCGTGCCGGTAGCCGGTGACGGTCACGTAGGCCGACGCGGCATCGTGATGCGACGCAATCACGCGGCTCACCCAGTAGCCGGGATGACCGGAGATCTTGTCCGTGACGTTCGTCCACGTCTTGCCGCCGTCGCGCGTCACCTGCACGTTGCCATCGTCCGTGCCAGCCCAGATGACGCCGGCGATGACCGGCGACTCGTCGATCGTCGTGATCGTCGCGTACTGGATGTTGCCGGTGCCGCCGCGGCGCTCCGGCAGGTTCTTGGTGAGGTCGGGACTGATCTCCGTCCACGTGTCGCCGCGATTGCTCGAGCGCACCAGCACGTTTGCCGCGTGGTAGACGACCTCCGGGTTGTGCGGCGAGATGAGGATCGGCGACGACCAGTTCCAGCGAAGCGGATCCTTCCCTTGCGGCCGTGCGTAGCGGATCGGGCGGCCCTGGCCGGTCTTCTGGTCCATGCGCTGGATGTTGCCGAACTGGCTCTCGTTGTAGAGCCATCGCGAATCCGTCGGATCGACGACGTTGTAGAAGCCGTCGCCGCCGCCGACGCGATACCACGCCTCGAAGGGAATCGAGGGTGGCTCATCGGCGGAGCCGGCGGCCTTCATCGTGCTCGGCCCGCGGCTCGAGCCGTTGTCCTGCATGCCGCCGTAGACGTTGTACGGCCGCTCCATGTCGTAGCCGATCGCGTAGAACTGCGCCACCGGCTTGTTGTCAGGGCTGAGCCAGTTGCGACCGCCGTCGAACGTCACGCCCATGCCGTGGTCGTGGCCGAGGATCAGGTGGTTGCTGTCGGCCGGGTTGATCCACAGCGCGTGGTTGTCGCCGCCGAAGTTGAACGGCCTCGACCAGGTCTTGCCGCCGTCGGTCGTGTGGGTCACGCCGACGCTGAGCAGGTAGACGTGCTCCTTGTTCCTCGGGTCGACGCGGATCTGACCGTAGTAGTAGGGCGGGTTGCCGCCGGCCCAACCGCCACGACCGCCACGTCCAGCCGCCTGCGCGCCTTGTGGCGCTCCGGCGCCCGAGCCTGCCCCCCCGGCGCCCCGGCCCTCCGTCTGCTGCTGCGCGGGAGGCGCGACCTTGCGCCACGTCGCTCCCGCGTCGTCCGAGCGATACAGCTCGTCCCCCATCGACCCATCGCCAAATCCCTGCGCGAGCCGCTTCCGGCGTTCCTCGGGCGCGACCTTCGGATCGCGCGCATTCGCGTTCTCGATCACCGCGTAGACGGTCTTCGGATCGCTGCGCGCGATCGACAGCCCGATGCGTCCGAGCATCCCCGTCGGCAGCCCGTTCGTCAACTGCTGCCATTTCGCGCCGCCATCGGTCGACTTGAAGATCGCGCTGCCGGGGCCGCCTTCGCCGAACGTCCAGGGGCGGCGGACCTTGTCGTAGGTCGCGGCATAGAGGACGTTCGGGTTCGACGGATCCATGGCGACGTCGATCGCGCCGATCTCTCGTCCATCCACCTTGCGATCGAGCGTCTTCGTCCAGCTCTTGCCGCCGTCGATCGACCGGTACACGCCGCGGTCAGGGTTTTCGGAATAGAGCCTGCCACTCGCCGCTACGAACACGATGTCCGGATTCTTCGGGTGCACGACGATGCGGCCGATGCGTCCGGCGTTGGGGAGGCCGGCCTTGCTCCACGTCTTGCCACCGTCGGCCGACTTGTAGACGCCATTGCCGTCATACGTCGAACGGGAGTTGTTCGCCTCGCCCGTGCCAGCGTAGACGACGTCGGGGCGGCTCTGCGCCAGCGCGACCGCGCCGATCGCGAAGTCCGGCTGGTTGTCGAACACCGGGGTGAAGCTGATGCCGTTGTTCTCGGTCTTCCACAATCCGCCCGTCGCCGTCGCGGCGTAGAACACGCGCGGGTTACTCTCGACGGCGGCGAAGTCCACGTAGCGGCCGCCCTGCGCGGTGGGGCCGATCTCGCGGAAGCGGATGGCGTCAACGATCGAGCCGCCTGATTGAGCGGCCGGCGCCGCCGACTGCGCCGGTATGCGAACCGCCGCCGAGCTGACGAGCAGAAACAGGATCCAGAGGAAAGCCCTTCGTCGAACGCCGCTCATGTCACACCTTCCGAATGCTGAATGCTCAATGCCAAATGCTGAATGGAATGCTGAATGCTAACATTCACTGTTCGAGATTCGGCATTCATTCAGCATTCAGCATTCGTCATGCCGCAGTTTATCTACACGATGAAAGGCCTCGGGAAGGCCTATCCTCCCGATCGCGTCGTTCTCAAGGACATCTGGCTGTCGTTCTACTTCGGCGCAAAGATCGGCGTCCTCGGCCTGAACGGCGCCGGCAAGAGCTCGCTGCTGCGGATCATGGCCGGCGAGGACCAGCAGTTCACCGGCGAAGCCTGGCCTGCGGAAGGCATCAGCGTCGGGTTCCTGCCGCAGGAACCGCGGCTCGACGCGTCGAAGAACGTGCTGGGGAACGTCGAGGAAGGCGTCGCCGGGGTCCGCGCGCTGCTGAACCGCTACGACGAGATCAACGCGCGGTTCGGCGAGGATCTCTCGCCCGAGGAGATGGACAAGGTCCTCGAGGAGCAGGGGAAGATCCAGGACAAGATCGAGGCGGCGCAGGGCTGGGACCTCGACTCGCGGGTCGAGCTCGCGATGGACGCGCTGCGGCTGCCGCCGGCCGATGCCGACGTCTCGACGTTGTCAGGCGGCGAGCGCCGTCGCGTCGCGCTGTGCCGGCTGCTGCTGCGATCGCCCGACCTGCTGCTGCTCGACGAGCCGACGAACCATCTCGACGCCGAGTCCGTCGCATGGCTCGAACGCTTCCTCAAGGACTATCCGGGCACGGTCGTTGCCGTCACGCACGACCGCTACTTCCTCGACAACGTCGCCGGCTGGATCCTCGAGCTCGATCGCGGCACCGGTATTCCCTGGGAAGGCAACTACTCGTCGTGGCTCGAGCAGAAGCAGAACCGCCTCGCGCAGGAAGAGAAGGCCGAGACGAAGCGCCAGCGGACGCTGCAGCGCGAGCTGGAATGGATCCGCATGTCGCCGCGCGCGCGGCAGGCGAAGGGGAAGGCGCGCCTCAACGCGTACGAGGCGCTGCTGAAGGAAGAGACCGCGCAGAAGATCGAGCAGGTCGAGATCTACATCCCGCCCGGCCCTCGGCTCGGCGATATCGTCGTCGAGGCCCGCGGCGTGCGCAAAGGCTACGGCGACGTGCTGCTCATGGACGACGTCGACTTCACGCTGCCGCGCGGCGGCATCGTCGGCGTCATCGGGCCGAACGGCGCCGGCAAGACGACGCTCTTCCGGATGATCACGGGGCAGGAACAGCCGGACGGCGGCACGCTGAGGCTGGGGGAGACGGTGCAGATCGGCTACGTCGACCAGTCGCGCGACGCGCTGTCGGCCGACAAGACGGTGTGGGAGGAGATCTCCGACGGACGCGACGAGGTCGTGCTCGGCAAGCGCGAGATCGCGTCGCGTGCCTACGTCTCCTGGTTCAACTTCAAGGGCCGCGATCAGCAGCGGAAGGTCGGCTCGCTGTCGGGTGGAGAGCGCAACCGCGTGCACATGGCCAAGCTGCTGAAGCGCGGCGCGAACCTGCTGCTGCTCGACGAGCCGACCAACGACCTCGATGTCGACACGCTCCGCGCGCTCGAAGAGGCACTCCTGAATTTCGCGGGCTGCGCGGTGGTCATCAGCCACGACCGGTGGTTCCTCGATCGCATCGCTACGCACATGCTGGCGTTCGAGGGGGACAGCAAGGTGGTGTGGTTCGAGGGGAACTACCAGGACTACGAGGCCGACCGCAAGCGGCGGCTCGGCGCGGATGCCGACCAGCCGCATCGGATCAAGTTCCGCAAGCTGACCCGGTGATCCGCCGACCCGCTGGAGACGTGGGCACGACTGTGCTTCGCACGCACCAAGGCACGAAGGCTCGAAGGCACGAAACAAACACCGTAACAGCTTCGTGTCTTCGTGTCTTCGTGCCTTCGTGTTGCGCGTTAGCGCTCGCCGTCGGCGCGTGCGGAGGCGGCAGTGGATCGAGCGCGACGTTCATCTCCATTGCCACCGGCGGCACGGGCGGCGTGTATTACCCCTACGGCGGCGGCATCGCGAAGGTGCTCAACGAGAGCCTGCCGAACGTGCGCGCGACAGCTGAAGTCACCGCCGCATCGGTTGACAACCTCAAGCTGATTCGCGACGGCAAGGCGGACATCGCGTTCACGCTGGCCGACACGCTGGCGGATGCGCTCGGCGGTCGCGGCGCGTTCACCGGCGCGCCGGTGCCGGCTGCAGCGATCGCGGTGCTGTACTCGAATTACACGCACCTGGTGACGCTGTCGACCTCCGCGGTGACGAGCGTCGCGGATCTGCGCGGCAAGGTGGTGTCGACCGGATCTCCTGGCAGCGGTACCGAGGTGATCGCGTTCCGCATGCTCCGCGCGGCGGGGTTGGACCCGGACAACGACGTCCGGCGGCAGGGCCTCGGCGTGTCCGAGTCGGCCGACGCGCTCAAGGATCGCAAGATCGACGCGTTCTTCTGGAGCGGCGGACTGCCTACCGCCGCCGTGCAAGACTTGTCGCACACGCCTGGTGTCGCCATCCGTCTCGTGCCGAACGCGGACGTCCTGCCATCGCTGCAGCGCGAGCACGGTGATCTGTACTTTCCGCTGCAGATCCCGCAGACCGCATATCCCGGGCTCGGGTCCGCCGTGCCGGTCGTTGGCGTCGCCAACGTGCTGGTGGTGAACCAGTCGATGGATGAGCAGCTCGCCTACGACATCACGCGCGTGCTGTTCGAGAAGCAGCCGGAGCTGGCGGCGATCCACCCCGAGGCGCGGAACCTCACGCTCGTCACGGCAACGAAGGGGTCCCCCGCCGCGTTCCACACCGGCGCCCTCCGCTTCTACCGCGGAAAGGGGTCAGGTCTTGAATTATCAGAAAAGTGATGATTCAAGACCTGACCCCCGGAGGCTGAGCGGGTGGCAGGCGCACGTCGCTGCTGCGCTTTCCGCCGGCATCACCCTCTACGCGTTCTACTGGGTCCTCTTCATCGTCCAGCCGCAGGTCTACCGCGTCAGCTTCCTGCTCGTCGTCCTTGTTGCGACGTTCCTGATGTTCCCGAGGCGGCGAGGCTCCGGCGCTCCGCTGTCGAGGCTCGACTGGCTGCTTGCGGCCGCCGCGATTGTGGCGCTGGCGTGGCCCATCATCGACTTCAACACCTTCGTCTATCGCGCCGCCGATCCGGGAATGCTCGATATCGTCCTCGGAACGATGGCGATCCTGCTCGTGCTCGAAGCCACGCGACGCACGGTCGGATGGATCCTGCCGCTGACCGCCGTCGCGTTTCTGGCGTACGCGTACTCGGGCCCATGGTTCGACAGCATCGGGCTGCGCATGTTCGCGCACCGCGGTTACGACGTCGACCGGCTCGTCGGCACGCTCTACATGACGCTCGAAGGCGTCTTCGGCGTCCCGCTCGACGTCGCCGCCACCTACATCGTCCTCTTCACGATCTACGGCGCGGTGCTCGAGCATTCCGGTGCCGGCGCGTTCTTCATCAACTGGGCGATGGCGGCGATGGGACGCTCGCGATCCGGCGCGGGGCCCGGCCGCACCGTGACGCTCGCCGGTTTTCTCGTCGGCACCGTCTCCGGCAGCGGGGTGGCGACGACGGTGATGCTCGGATCGGTGGCGTGGCCGCTACTGCGGCGCGCGGGGTACCGGCCTGAGACGGGCGGCGCGATCCTCTCGGCGGCCGGCATCGGTGCGCTGCTGTCGCCGCCCACCCTCGGCGCCGCGGCGTTTCTCATCGCCGAGTTCCTGCGCATCTCGTACCTGCAGGTACTCGTCATGGCGACGATCCCGACGGTGCTCTACTACCTCTCGATCTTTCTGACTATCGAGGCGGACTCCAGGAGGCTCGGAACGCGTGCCGCGGACGCCGCTGTCGAGAACTTCGGAGAGCTCACGCGCCACTACTGGTATCACTTCACGTCGCTGGCGGCGATTGCGGTGCTGATGGTCGCGGGCTTCTCGGCGTTCCGCGCGGTGTTCTGGGCAACCGTGCTGGCGTTTGCCCTGAGCTTCATCCGGAAGGAGAGCGCGCTCGTGCCGCGCCGGCTGCTGGACGCGTTGTGCGCGGGCGGTGCCGGCGTGCTCGGCGTCGCCGCGACGACCGCGACGGCCGGGATCATCGTTGGCGTCGTGACTCTGACGGGACTCGGGCTGAAGATCGCCGGCATCATCGTGTCGCTTGCGGGCGGACACCTGGTTCTCACCGTCGTCTATTCGGCCATCGCGGTCTGGTTGCTCGGACTGGCCGTGCCGGTCACCGCGTCCTACATCATCGCGGCGGTGATGGTGGCGCCCGCGCTGGTGCAGACGGGCGTGCCACCGGTCGCCGCGCACATGTTCATCTTCTATTACGCGGTCCTCTCGGAGGTGAGCCCGCCGACGGCGCTGTCGCCGTTCGCGGCGGCAGCGATCACCGGCGGCAACCCGTTCAGGACGATGATGCTGACGTGGAAGTACACGCTGCCGGCGTTCCTCGTGCCGTTCGTGTTCACGTTGAGCGATGAAGGGCGCGGAGTGCTGCTGCAGTCGGGGTTCAGCGACGTGATGACATCGACCGTGACGGCGGTTCTCGGCATCGCGGCGCTGGCGGGTGCGTTCGGCGGGTGGATCAGAGGCCGCGTGACCCGCATTGAGCAGGTTGCGCTCACCGCGGCGGGTCTGCTGCTCGTCTATGCGCATCGTTCGGCCGATCTCGTGGGAGTCGCTGTTCTCGTGGTGACCGTGGGTGCGCACTTCGCACGGACGGGGCGGAGTCGCTGATTCGCGGCGGGCGTGCTCAGCCGCAGATCCCGCGCCGCGGCTCCGCCGCGGCGACAGGGGAACGCAGAGGCCGCCGAGGCGCAGAGGAACGCAAAGGGATCGCGCGTACCTGCGGCAACTGGTGGCAAGCGGCCGCGCGCCGGCCGGAACGGCCGCTGCCGATGCTGCAAATCGTCGCGAAACCTCTGCGACCTCCGCGACCTCTGCTTCCTCGGCGTTGTCCCTACGCCCGCGGAGCGGGCGCGGGATCGCCGAACGCCGGATCTGCTATCGTTACGGCTTCACCCGGGAGGGATTGGAATGCTCACGCGTACCACGCGCTTCGCGATCGTCGGGATCTGTGCGCTGCTCGCCTCCGCAGCCCCAGCCGCCGCGCAGACGGCGACGGCGATCACATCCCCGAAACAGCACTTTGGCTTCAATATCGGCGACGATTATCACCTCGCCACCTACGATCAGGTCCAGGCGTATTGGCAGAAGCTCGACAAGGAATCCCCGCGGATGCAGGTGGTCGAGATCGGCAAGACCGAAGAAGGCCGCCCGCACCTCGCCGTCATCATCACCGCGCCTGAAAACTTCAAGAATCTCGACCGCTACAAGCAGATCTCGCAGCAGCTCCACCGCGCCCGCGGCATCGACGAGAAGCAGGCGCGCGCGCTGGCGAAGGAAGGCAAGGCGGTCGTCTGGATCGACGGCGGCCTGCACGCCACGGAAGTCGTCGGACCGCATCAACTGGTCGAGACCGTCTACCAGCTCACCAGCCGCACGGACGAAGAGACAACCCGCATCCTGCGCGACGTCATCGTGCTCGCGGTGCACGCCAACCCGGACGGCATGCAGATGGTCTCGAAGTGCTACATGCAGAACCCGGTGCCGGCCGAGCGGCGGACCTGCAGCCCGCGTCTCTACGAGAAGTACGCCGGCCACGACAACAACCGCGACTTCTACATGTCGAACGTCAAGGAGACCCAGAACATGAACAGGTTCATGTACTGGGAGTGGCTGCCGCAGATCATGTACAACCACCACCAGTCCGGCCCGGCCGGCACGGTGCTCTTCTCGCCGCCGTTCCGCGATCCGTTCAACTACAACTTCGATCCGATGATCGTCACGGGGCTCGACATGGTGGGCGCGGCGATGCACCACCGCTTCCTCCAGGAAGGGAAGCCGGGCTTCACGATGCGCACCGGCGCGTCGTATTCGACGTGGTGGAACGGCGGTCTGCGCACGACGGCGTACTTCCAGAACATCATCGGCCTGCTGACCGAGATCATCGGCAACCCAACGCCGTCGCAAATTCCGGCGATGCCGAACACGATCCTGCCGCGCGCCGATCTACCGGCGCCGATCGCGCCGCAGGACTGGAAGTTCCGGCAGTCGATCGACTACTCGGTGACCGCGAATTACGCCGTGATCGACCTCGCCTCCCGCTACAAGGACCAGTTCCTCTACAACATCTACAAGATGGGATCGAACCAGATCGAGCGCGGCTCGCGCGACCACTGGACGATCTCCAACGAGGACATGGTGCGCCTGCGCGCCGCGATGCCGGCGCAGGGCGCCGCGGGCGGGGGCCGGGGGGCCGGATCGCCAGGGGGCCGCGGCGGTGGAGCAGGCGGCGGCGCTCCGGCTGGCGACTCACCGGATGCGCCTCAGGCGGGCGGCCGCGGAGGACGCGGCGGTGGCGGCATCCCGCTGCCGGTCTACACCCAGGCGCTCAAGGACCCGGCGAAGCGCGATCCGCGGGTCTTCATCATTCCGTCCGACCAGACCGATTTCGCGACCGCGACGAAGTTCGTCAACACGCTCCGCTACGTCGGCGTCGAGGTGCATCAGGCGAACGCGCCGTTCCCGGTCGCCGGCAAGAACTATCCGGCGGGTTCGTACGTGATCAAGACCGCGCAGGCCGGCCGCGCCCACGTGCTCGACATGTTCGAGCCGCAGGACCATCCGAACGACATGGACGAGCGCGGCATTCCACGCCGCCCGTACGACAGCGCAGGATGGACGCTTGCGTATCAGATGGGCGTCAAGTTCGATCGCCTCTTCGACGACGTGACCGGTCCGTTCGCGGAAGTTCAGGGGCTGGCGAAGGCCGTTCCAGGGAAGATCTCCGGCACCGGGACGGAGTTCTATGAACTGTCGCCGGCCGTCAACGACACGTTCACGGTGGTCAATCGTGTACTGAAGGCCAATGGCGAAGTCCACCGCGTCCGCGGCAACTTCTACGTCGCCGCCAGCGCGGCATCGACCCCCATCGTCGAAAAGGCCGTTCAGGAGCTCGGCGTCAACGTCGTGCGGTTCGCCGGCCGGCCACCGGTCTCCGCCTCGACGAAAGTGACGCCGAGGCGCATCGCGCTGTGGGACACGCAGACCGGCTCGATGCCTTCGGGCTGGACGCGCTTCCTCCTCGAGCGGTTCGAGTTCCCCTTCACCGTCGTCTGCGGCGCCGGGTTCGATGACACCGCGCTTCGATCGAAGTACGACGTGATCATCCTCCCGTCGGGCGGCGGCTTCCGGCCGCAGGCCGGGGGTGGCCGTGGTGGTGGTGGCGGCGGCGGCTTCCAGGCGCCGACGCCTGTCAAGTCCTCGGATCCCGACCTGCGCAGCTTGTGCGAGGTGACGACGGGTACAGGGACCGGCACGACGACCGAAGCGAACGTCCGCCGGTTCGTCGAGCAGGGAGGCGTGGTCGTGGCCGCGGGATCGGCGGCCGATTCGATTGCGGCGACGCTGCAACTGCCCGTGACCGAGTATCTGATCGACCGGCAGCCGGGACAGCCGGACCGGCCGCTCGGCAGCGACAGGTACTACGTGCCGGGGTCCATTCTCCGGGTGGCGGTTGACACGACCGCGCCGTCGGCGGCGGGCGCCGAAGACCACATCGATGTGTTCTTCAACAACAGCCCGGTGTTCCGGCTGCAGCCGAACGCGGCATTGAAGGGCGTCCGGCCGGTGATGTGGTTCGACACGGCAAGCCCGTTGCGGAGCGGCTGGGCGTGGGGGCAGAACTACCTGGAAGGCGGAACGACGGCGTTCGAGGCGGTCGTGGGACAGGGGAAGGTGTACGCGTTCGGTCCGGAGATCACGTTCCGCGCGCAGCCCCACGGGACGTTCAAGTTCCTCTTCAACGCGATCCACTCGCCGGCCGCGTCTGCGGGTCCGTCCGGCACGGCTGCCGCGCGCTGACGGTCAAAGACCAAGGGACCAACTTCCAAAGGCCAAACGCTTTCAAAGGCCAATGACCAAGGGCCAACTCCCAACGAGCCCGCTTGGGAGTTGGCCTTTGGTTTTTTGGGAATCCTTATTTGGTGGTTGGTCCTTGGCCTTTGGGAGTTGTCAGCGGCGCCGCGCGCGCTTCGTGGCGCCGCGCTTCTTCGCGGCGCTCTTCCTTGCGCCGCCCTTCTTGGCGGCGCTCTTCTTGGCGCCCCCCTTCTTGGCGGCGCGCTTGGGCGCAGCCTTCCGAGCCGCCGTCCTGCCGCGGCCGCTCGCGGCCGCCCGCTGAGCGGATCGTGATGCCGAGCGCGCGCCCTTCGCGGCACTGCGGCCCGTCGCCCGGGCCGTGCGTGCGGCGCGGGCAACCGTCCGACCGGCGGCGCGGCCGGCGCGGGCGCCTGTCGCTTCGGCGCTCGGCATTCTCACTGTGGACCGCCGCCTGGCGGTGTTCTGCCGCGCGGCGCTCATCGCGGCGTTCGTCGCGGTCGACGCCGCCGTGGCGGCCGTATCGGTCGCCGCCTGCGCCGCGTCCATCACCGTGCGCGCCGCGCTGCCGACGGTGCTGCCGACGACCTCCGCGGTGCGCGTCAGCGCATCTTCCGTCGTACTCGCCAGGTCACGATCCTCATCTGCCATTGTCTACCTCGCGTTGAAAAGGGGGTCAGGTCTTGAATCATCAGTTTTTCAAGACCTGACACCTTCACCTCGAAAAAACTGATAATTCAAGACCTGACCCCCCGCCGGGCGGCGGCGGCATCGTGTCCTTCGTGAATCGCGGCAGCATCTCGTCGCGCATCGCGAGATGGTAGACCGCAGCAGCAATCGCGATGGCCGATTTTTTCACATCATCCTCGATGATGCGCTCATATGTATCAAGATTCGTGTGCCACGTATAGGTGCCGTACTCGATCGGATCCTGCCCGAGGCCGATCCCGGGCAGGCCCGCCTCGTTGAACGACGTGCTGTCCGTCCCGCCCGAGCGGCGGCTGGTGGTGGCCGTCGCGCCCATGACGCCGTACTCCTGGAACGGCGCGAACGCCTCGCGCAGGATCGCGGCCGCCGCCGGTGGCCCGAACACGCTCGCGCCCCGGATGCGGCCCGTGCCGGAATCGACGTTGAAATACCCCGCGAATTTCGCGTATTCAGGCTTCGGCTTCTCGAAGGTGCCGAAATGATCGCGCACGTAGGCCTTCGACCCGAGCAGCCCCTGCTCCTCGCCGCCCCACAGCGCGACGCGGACCGTCCGCCGCGGCTTCACGCCGACGGCTTTCAGGATCCGCGCGGCCTCCATCATCACGGCGGAGCCAATCCCGTTGTCGGTCGCGCCGGTCGCCGCGTGCCACGAGTCCAGATGGCCGCCAAGCATTACGACCTCGTCCGCCTTGTCGCTTCCGGGAATCTCGGCGATCGCGTTGTACGACGTCCGTCCCTCCGGATAGGTCTGGTTGACGATGGTGAACTCGAGGCGGACGGGTGTGCCGTCGGCCAGGATGCGGCTGATGCGGCCGTAGTCCTCGTTGCGAAGGACGACCGTCGGCGGCGCCTTCGTCAGGTCGTAGGTGTTGTTCGAAAACGCGCGGATCTGCCCGTGATCCCGCGCGGCGTCGTTGATTCTGACCGGAACAGCGGCGCCGACCAGCATGGCGTTGACCGCGGCATCGACCGCCCGCGCGTTGAGGCGCGACGGATCGGGCGGTTCCGGCGGGCCGCCACGCCCGCGTCCGCCACGGCCGCCGGCAGGGGAGGCCGGATCGTACTGGCGCCGCACCTGGTCGTCCGGCCGGCGCAGCGGCGGCGGCTCGAGGTTGACGGCAACGTGCGTGTGCCGGCCGACCAGCACGATCTTCCCCTTGATTTTCGGGGCCGTCTCCGCAATCCACGCGTCGAGCTCCGCCTTCGTCGGCGTCGTGGGCGGGATGATGTGTATCGCTTCAGCGGTTACGGTGCCGGCGGTGGACGGGGTCCATCCAAGCACCTCGCCGACGAGTGTGTCCCTCACCGGCGAGACGATGAAGCCGGAGAGCCGCTCGTTCAGCCATCCGGGATGGCCGAACTCCCACGGTTCGAGATGCCCGTTCGTCAGGCCCCAGCTCTCCATCTGCTTGATCGCCCATTCGGCGGCCGCCTTGTGATTCGGCGACCCCGTCAATCGCGGCCCGTGCACATCCGTCAGGAAGTGCAGCGTCCGCATGATCTGCGAATTGTTCTGTCCTTCGGCACGGATCCGGTCGTTGACGTCCTTGTCGATGCGTTCGGCCTGACCCGCGGGCGTCGCGGCGGTGACGACGACGAGCAGGCAGGCTGCCGGTGCTCTGAACATGAATGCTCCAATGACAGCGCATACTAGCATTGGATGCCGGAGCGGTACACGTATCGTCCGCAGATTCTCGACGAGCTCGCGCGTCACGGGTTGCGGCCGCTGCCGACGACGTCGCCGGAGCGGCTGCGCGAGGTGGTGCGCGACCTGTATCTCTACGAGATTCGCAGGCTGCGGTCGGAGCTGCTGCGGGGGCGCATCGTGCGAAAGCACTACGCCGCGCACGTCGTCGAGTTGAGGAAGAAGTATCCGATCCTGTCTATTCCGACCGAGCTCTGGACTTCACGATGACGCCGGCGTCGACCGTCGCGCCGTCGCGGCCGATGGCCTGGAAATGCAGTTCGCGCCCGGTGATCTCCATCAGCATGAAGTGGAAATCGGTGTCGAATCCCTTCGCGGTGAGGGCGGTCGTCCTGATGTCGCCCTTGCGCAGCGACCCCGCGCCTCCGGAGACGAAGTAGGCGATGCCTCGTTGCGGATGGATGCGCTCGTAGAAATGCTCGTGTCCGGACAGGACGACATCGACGTCGCCGGCGACGAGAACGGGCTCGAGCACATGGCGCAGTGCGGCAGCGCCCGATTGATACCGCCCTGACGTGTAGATGGGATGGTGGAAGAAGCAGATCTTCCACTCGCTGCCGGACTCTCGGAGCTGATCGCGCAGCCACTGCATCTGCTCCGGGTCCAGCGACCGGCTGTCGAGCGCAAAGAAGCGGACGCCTGCGCCGGTCACGCCGCCAAGCAGCCCTTCAGCCTTGCGGAACGTGTAGTAGCGGTTCCCGCCCATGTTGAATTTCTCGTAGTAGACCTGCGCGGCATCGTCGTGATTGCCGATGGCGGCGTGGAAGGTCACGCCGGCGTCCAGCAGCGGCGCGTACGGAGACTCGAACTTGTCGATGTAATCCTGCGGCGTGTGGCTGTCGTAGATGTTGTCGCCCAGCATCAGGACGAAGTCGAACGGAAACCGGTGCCGCCACGCGGCCATCTGCTGCGCAATGGCGCGTTGCCCATCGTCGCCCCGCCCCGAATCGCCGATGACGGCGAATTTGACCGACGTGGTCTTCGCCGGGAGCGCCAGCGCGCCCGGCGCGGGCTGCAGTTGGCGGACCTCGACTCGTCCCGCCCTCGGCCGGGCGAGCTCCTGGCCGGCGCCGCCGCCGCCGCACGCAAGCAGTAGGCAGTAGACAGTAGGCAGGAGGCAGGAGGCAGTACGTAGCACTGTGCACCTTGCACGCCGCACCGTGCACCTTGCACCCTGCACCTTGCACCCTACTGACACGGTCCCGCGTCGCGGATCTGCCGCACTTTGTCGAGGAAGGCGGCGGCCCAGGCCTTCGGATCGCGCGCCGCTCCGCTGATCTGGTCGTAGTCGGTCATCCCCGACGTCCGGAACACGTCAACGAGCTGCGGCTCGGAGAGCTGCTCGAGCAGGCCGAGGGCGAACCTGCGCCCCTCCTCGGTGATGCGCCGCTCGGGAAACGTGCCGCCGCCGAACGGCAGGCTCTTCATGCTGACGGTGCAGGTCTTCGCATCCGCCCAGACGGGCGTCTGCTTCCAGTTGTGGAGCTCCAGCTTTGCCGGTCCGAAGGTGCCGCCCGCATCCTGGATGATGGCGAGCGGCTGCGTGCAGTGCCCCTCAGGCTGCTGCTTGCCTTCCGGGCAGATCAGCCGCTGGTTTTCCGACTTGTTGTCCCAATGCGCCAGGATGACGGCCATGAGCCGCAGCGCATCCACGTGCGCGATCGGCGAACCGCCCGCGGCAGGGTCGATTTGCTCGAGCTCGTACCAGGACCATCCCTGATCCTCAGTCGCTTCGATCGTGTCGCCGGGCAGCTTCCGCTCGATCCGCGCCGGCCAGAACGTGACGACATCGGAGTAGTCGATCCCTCCGGCGAAGCACGGCTTCTCGAGCCCGAACTTCTCGACGCACTTCAAGGCGTGATACGGAAACTTCGGACAGCCGGCACAGCGGACCGAGCGCACGACGAACATGGAGTCGGCAGGGAAGCCGAGCGCTGACAGCAGGCGCGTGGCGGCGACCTCGGTATGAATCTCGGGATTCGCCTTTCCGTACTTCACCTTGAGGGTGTCGCCCCCCGCGAGCTCGCAGTTGAATTTGGGCGTCGTCCCGCCGACGGGCGTTTGCGAGAACCGGCACGAAACGTCGGCGTCCGCGCGAAAGCCCTCCGGACTTGCCGGGTTGATCGCGAGATTGGCTTGCGCGACGGGGACGCTCGGCTCGACCCACACACGGGCGGACCGGAGCGCTCGATCGCGGCGTTCGGCGGCGGACGGAGACGCCGTGTCCGTCGAGGAAGCCGTCGCGGCAGATTCGACGCCGTTGCAGCCGGCCAGCGCGCAGGCGAGAGCCCCAAAGACGAGCTGACGCGCGATACGCAGAGGTACCACGCATGTGCTGTATGCAAATGCGGGGCAACCTTTGCCAGCTCAGGAACGGCGCCGCAGGCGTGAGACGCCGATGAGCGCAGCCGTGCCGGCGGCAACACCGATGAGACCGTTGCGCCACCGGTGTCCGCCGACGCGGCGTCCCTGACGCGCATCAGGCGGCGAGGGCGGCTCGGTCGGGTAGCGGATGAACCCACCTTCGGTGTCCTCCGAGGAGTCGACTTCGGTTCCGCTCAATGGGCCGCGGGCAGCCGTCTCGCTGGCGACGGAGAACTGGCCGGCCATCGCCTCCGAGGGGGAGACGTTGGGGTTGGCCGGACCGCTGAATGTCGCCGCCTGATTTCTTGGCTCCGCGTAACTTCCCCCCTCACTGCCGACCTCGGCACTGACGGGGATTCTGTCATCTCGACGATCGTCCGTGCTCATGCAGCTGCCTCCGTCGCTTGTATGGCGGGGACCTCTGCACCCCGCCAGGCTCACTCCACTCCGCTCGCGCTTCGACGCTCGCTCCGTTCCGGTCGCCCTACCGCAGAGCAAAGCCAGGGCCAGCGCCGAATGTATGCTTACGACGTATGCGTCGTGCGGTCGCTCTCGTCGTCTGTGGTGCCGTACTCACCCCGGCATGCTCGCCGGTCACCGTGGGAACCAACCGCATGGCGGACGCGCTCTCGGCCACGGCGTCCGCCTTCGCGCGCGACAGCGATCCGGAGTTCGTGCGGCTCGGCGCGCCGTCGACGCTGAAGATGGTCGAGATGCTGCTCGATGATCGGCCCGCGCATCCGGGACTGCTGCTGACGGCGTGCAGCGGCTTCACGCAGTACGCCTACGCATTCCTGCACGTCGAGGCCGAGATCATGGAGCCGGCCGATGCTGCCGCGGCCACGGATCTCCGCGAGCGTGCCGGACAGATGTTCGAGCGGGCGCTGGGCTACTGTCATCGTGCCGTCGACCTGCCATATCCGAAGCTGCGCGCAGCCCTGGCGAAAGACGCCGGCTCGGCGCTCGCGCGCGTCACTCGGGACGACGTGCCTCTGCTGTTCTGGATGGCCGCCGCGCAGGGCGGCGCGTCGGCGTCGAAACAGAATCCGATGCTGCAGCTCGCCGACCTCGCCATTACGCGTTCGTTGCTGGCGCGAGCCCTCGAGCTCGACGAACGGTGGAACTACGGCTTCATCCACGAGGCGCTCATCGCAATCGAGGGGGTGCCGCCGCTGCTGGGAGGGTCACCGGAGCGGGCGCGAAGGCACTTCGATCGTGCCGTCGAGCTGTCGGACGGGCTGTCGGCGTCGGCGTACGTCGCGATGGCGACGAGCGTGTCGCAACCGGCGAAAGATCGCGCCGAATTCGAGAAACTGCTGAAGGCGGCGCTGGCCGTCGATGTGAACCGGCGTCCGGAGACGCGGCTTTCCAACCTGATCGCGCAGAAGCGTGCGCGCGCGCTGCTGTCGCGGGCCACGGCCCTCTTCCCGGGTTCAGCGCAGTGAATTGGACGCGAGCATCGCGCGCGCGCTGGCGCTCAGCGGCCGGCCGTTGATGGTCTCGTACTCGTAGCGCACGTCGAGATGTGACGTGCCGATGAACTTCACCTTGGCGACCGACTCGGTGGCAATCGGCACGCGCACGCCGTCCACGCGGGCGTAGTGCCGGATGATCCTCACGAGGCTCGTCCAGAACGACGGGTTCTTCGCGAGCTTGCCCTCGACGCGCCGCAATTCCCCCTCGGGAGACAGCACCATGCGGCCGTCGACCAGCAGCGTGTCCTTCCGCCGCGGCTTCAGGAGCACGACCTTCTCGCCGTCCTGCTGCACGTCTGGTTCGACGAACTCGTAGTTCGCGGCCGTCAGCGCCGCGCGCGCGCCTTCGCCTGTGGTCGCCAGCTCCTGCTCGCGCTTCAGCACGGCCTTGAGCACTTTGTTCCTGACGTGCTCGGACCCACGCTCACTGACGATCTCATAGCGGAAACCGCCGCCGTCGAACTCCGTCCAGGCGTCGAGCCAGCCTTCCTGATCGAAGCGCTCGCTCTTCGCGTGCATCCGCCTGAACGCCCGATATTGTGTCAGCGGTTCCTCACGGAGGCCGGGATGTGGACTGGCAGGTCGCGCGGTCTCACCGACGGCCGAAGGCCCGGCGCCCGCAACCAGCAGGAGTGTGACGCCGAGGGCCCATGTCAACCGCATTCGTGCTCCGGCGTGCGAGAACGCAAGAAGCGTGCTCGTACGGCGGAAGCCCGGCGGTAGGCCCGGCCAAGGCCGGGCCCTACGTTTCAAACGTAGGGGCCGGGCTTGCCCGGCCCGCTTGCCCCGCCCTTCATGCGCATCCGTCGGGTCAGCCACGTCGCCACCGCCACGATCGCCACCGTGGCGTACTCGACAGCGACGACCGGCGCGGGCACGGCCCAGCGGCCTCCCAGCCTGACGCGCTCCCACACGACGTAGGTCGGCAGCACCGTGAAGTTCCACGCGATCAGCGGCAGCGTCGCGGAGGTCCACAGGAACGGCGTGAGGTAGAGCAGGTACCACGAGTAGACCACTGGAGCGCACGCGAGCGAGAGCGCCATCGGCCACGCCCATGACGCCGGATCGTCGCGACCGAGCTTGAACCGGCACCACGCGGCGGCGAGCAGGCCGGCGGCGACGGCCACGGCGGACGCGATGAAGGACGCCGTCTTGTCCCACGTCTCGCCGGCAATCCACTGGAAGATCGGTCCGTTGAACCGCCGGCCGATGACGTTCGGCACGCCGATGTGACTGCCGTCGAGAAATGGCCAGACCAGCAGCGGGACCAGCATCGCGGCGGCGGCGGCGTCGCGCCAGCGCACGCGCTTCCAGAAGAGCGGTGCGACGACGATCGGCAGCAGTTTCGTCGCGACGGCCAGGACGAACGCGATGCTCGCCAGCATGGAGCGTTGCGCCGAAAGGGCGTAGGCGGCAATCGCGATCCACATCGCGCCGAGAACGTCCATGTGCCCGCTGTGCGCGACCTCGAGGATGACGAGCGGGTTCCACGCAAAGGCGAGCACGAGCCACTCGCTGCGGCCGGTCAGCCGCAGCCAGCGCCACACCACCATCATCGTCACGAGATCGCAGAGCATGAGTGCGAGCTTGAGCGCCAGCGTGGACTCGTGAATCGTGATCACCGCGCGGAAGAACAGTTGCGCGGCGGGCGGGTACGGCGTCCGCGTCCGCGCGCTCGGCATCTGCCGTGTCTCGTCGGTGTGCGTGTAGTCGAGCGCGGGATCGGACGGCAGGACCGCATACGGGTTGAGCCCCAGCCGCTGCACGCGGCCGTCCCACAGATACCGGACCATGTCGTTCTGCGAGTCCACCGGCAGGATCGCGAGCGGCACGCGAAACGCGACCGCCAGCCACAAGGCGACCACCAGCGCGCGGCGTGGCGCGGAGCGCTCGCGCCAGACGCGCGCGAGCGCCGCGACGTACGCGACGCACATGGTACCGGTGAGCGCGAAGAACATCGGCGTGCCGAGCGACGCTTTGGTAATGCCGAGGCCGGCGACACCAATCAGGATTGCGAGTCCGCAGATCGCAACAAAGGTGGGCAGCGATCGCATGGGCAAGGGCAAATCGGATTATAAATGAGCGTCGATGCGCGCAGTCACGGCCTCCCTTCTGGTGGCGATGCTCGTACCCGCGGTGTGCCCGGCGCAGGAACCGGAAACCCGCGCGGCGGAGCACGCGAAGAAGCAAGAGGAGAAGGCGTCACGGCTCGCGCCACGGATCCCGAATCGCTTCGAGCGGCGGCTGCTGGAGATGGAGCGGTCCGGCGGCTTCGGCGTCACCCGCGGCTGGTTCGTGTCGTTCGGTGACATCAAGTCCGGCTCGGCGTTCGCGCTCGGGCCTGCCTACACGAAGCTGCTCGACAACGGGACCATGCTGCAGGCGAAGGCCGCGTACTCCGTTCGTCACTTCAAGCTGGTGCAGGTGTCGGCGCAGTCCGCGCCTGTTCTCGACAAGCGGGTGACGCTCTTCGCTCGCGCGCGCTGGCAGGATGCGCCCGTGCTCGCCTTCTTCCCGCTCGGGCCGGACTCGCCCGAGACACGCGCCGACTTCTCGGAGCGCCGCACGGAAGTCAGCGGCCGCGCCACATGGCACGCCGCGCGATTCGTTCGCTTCGGCGGCGGAGTGTCGCTCGAGGGCTACGACATCGACGATTCCGATTCGAAACGGCCGTCAATCGTCGAACTGCCGCTCGATCGCGCCGTGCCGGGGCTCGGCATCGATCCGACGTACCTGCACACACACGCGTCCGCCGCGCTCGATGTCCGCGACGGTCCCGGCTATAGCCGCCGGGGCACGCTGCTGCAGGCCACGCTCCGCGACTATCGCCAGCAGACCGGCGGCAGCGGGTTCACCTTCCAGCGCGTCGATGCGCAGGCGGAGCAGTACATTCCGATCCTGCACGGCAACTGGGTCATCTTCCTCGGCGTCCGCGCGTCAACGACGGTGACGGACGATGGCAATGAGGTGCCGTTCTTCCTGATGCCCAAGCTTGGCGGGAGCGATCTGCGCGGCTATCGAAGCTGGCGCTTTCGCGATCGTCACTCGATTCTGTTCACCGCCGAATACCGCTGGTACGTGCAGGAGTACGTGGACGTCGCAATCTTCGGCGATGCCGGCAAGGTCGTGCCCGAGCGATCGCATCTGGATTTCCGCGGGCTGACGAGTTCTGCCGGCGTCGGGATTCGTTTCCACTCATCGCAAGCGACGTTCGTGCGCATCGAGGTGGCGACAGGACGCGAAGGCGCGCGGCTGGTCTTCGCGTTCAGCCCGATTGGCGGATGATGCCGAACATCTCCCGCGCGCTGCTGCTTGCTGTCATCGCCGTGGCCATGGCGTCGGCTGCTCCCTCGCGCACCACGCCGAAGTTCTACCCGGACGATCCCATCGCCCGCGTCGTCGACACGCAGGACGCTGCGAAGGCGCAGGAGTACGACATCTCGCTGTACTACGACGCCATCGTCAATCTCTTCGGACGGCCCGGACAAGCGCTCGTCGGCCGTGCCGAGAGCGTCAATACGATCGACGAAGTGCCCGACTCGAGCTGGTACGTGAACCGGACGCTCACCGGGGAAGACGTGTTCCGCGGCGTCAACGACGACACGGGACCGGTGCCCGGCACGTGGACGGTGAGCCGGAAGGCCGGCGGCGTCTCGCCCGGCTTCACGATCGCCGACGCGCGCGGCAGGCGGTACTTCGTCAAGTTCGATCCCAAGGGGCATCCCGAGCTCGCCACGGCGGCGGAAGCGATCGTCACGCGGCTCTTTCACGCGCTCGGCTATCACGTGCCGCAGGCCAGCATCGTCACACTCCGCCGGGAGTGGCTCGCCATCGGCAAAGGGGCGACGGTGCGTCTGCCGAGCGGTCATCGCCGGCCGCTGCGGATGGCGGACATCGACGACGTGCTGGAGCGTGCGGAGCGCAATCCGGACGGGTCGTACCGGACGGTCATGACCGAGGGACTGGCGGACGCGATCGGCGGGTTCATGTACGAAGGCACGCGTCCCGACGATCCCAACGATGTCGTCCCGCACGAGAACCGCCGCGAGCTTCGCGGACTGCGCGTCTTCAGCGCGTGGGTGAACCACACGGATGCCAAGGCGTTGAACTCGCTCGACACGCTCGTCAAGCAGGGCGATCGCACCATCGTCAAGCATCACCTGATCGACTTCAACGCGGCGTTGGGGAGCGCCGGCATCGGCCTGCGCGAGCGGCGCGACGGCTACGAGTATCTCGTGGAGATCGACGCAGCAAAGAGGGCGCTACCGGCGTTCGGGTTCCGGCCTCGCGCCTGGATGACGATCGACTATCCGGAGTTTCGCGGCGTCGGGCGGTTCGAGTCGGAGGCGTTCGTGCCGGAGGAGTGGCGGCCCCGCGTGCCGAACCCCGCGTACATCCGATCGCGGCCGGATGACACGTTCTGGGCGGCGCGGAAGCTGATGGCGATGGACGACGAGATGGTTCACTTCGCCGTGCGCGCGGGACAGTTGAGCGACGATCGCGCGGCGATCTTCCTCGCCGAGGCGCTGATCGAGCGGCGCAACAAGATCGGCGCGGCGTGGCTGACGACGATCAACCCGGTCGTCGACCCGGCGCTGTCGGAGGACGGCGTGTTGACGTTTGGCAACGCCGCCGTTCAATATGGACTTGCGCCGCCGACTCCGCGGTACGTCGCCGTGTGGCACCGGTTCGACAACGAGACCGGCGAAACCGAGCGCGTCGGCGAAAGCGAGGGGGGACCGAGACGGCTGCTGGCGCCTGCGGGGGCGCTGACCAGAGTGCGGCCCGAGAGCACCAGGCGGGGCGGCGGGATGTTCATCCGCGTTGACATCAGCGCCCCGGAAGGGTTCCACGCGTCGTGGGCTTCGCCGGTGCACGCGTATTTCCGCCACACGGCGGACGGATGGACGCTGGTGGGCTTCGACCGAATGCCGGACGCGCCGCCGATGCGGCCCGGGCTGGTGGGCGCCGAGCCACTGCAGCACAGGAAGGCAGGATCGAGATGACCCCCACGCGCCGTTCGGCCGTTCGAGCCCTGCTCGCCGTCGCTGCGCTATCGCTCGGGGGCTGCGATAACTCGCCGACCGAGCCGTCCGTCTTCACGACCGAGAACTTCAGCGGCACCGTCGCGCGACAGGCCTTCACCTCTCACACGTTCACCACGCAGCAGACCTCGCCGACCATCATCCGCATGACGTCGTTCACTCCGCAGGTGAACATGGGACTGGCCATCGGGGTTCCGTTCGGCGAGTCGTGCCAGATCTCGGGGCAGACGGTCGTGAAGCAGGGCGACGAGTTCCAATTGCAGCTCGAGCCGGCCACGTATTGCGTCATGGTGTTCGACGTCGGCAACGTCGCTGAATCGACCACCGTGAGCTACACGATGGTCATCCAGCACCGTTAGAGGAACTCCCAAAGGCCAATGGGCCAAGGGCCAACGTAAGGAATCTCCAAAACGTCAAAGCGCAAGGACCAACTTGGCCTGTGGACCTTGAGCCTTGGCAGTTCCTCATGTTGGTCCTTGGTCGTTTGGTCTTTGGGCGTTGTGACGAAGCAGCCGTCTGACGGCTTCGACCGTCAATCCAAAGACCAGATGCGAGCCGAGCGCCGAGGCGTGGCGCGACGGGGGGTACTCCGACTGCGGCCGCGCGAGGCCGAGCGCCGGCAGCGCAAGCTCATCGGCCGTCGCCCACACCGCCGCACCGAACGGCATGCCCGCGCCCATCGTCGCGCGCGGATCGCGCTCCGCGGCGGCGCCGTAGAGCGCGCCCATCGCCGCGCCGAAGGCATAGTGGAGTAGCGATCCGCCGATCTTCTTTTCGCGGTCGTCGAGCCGCCGTCCGAGGACGGGTTCGGCGGTGAGCGCCGCGACCTGCTCCGACGCCGGCTCGTCGGAGATGGTGCCGTCGGTTTCGTTGGGACTCGCCTGATCGCGGCGGTGCCGATGGCTGCCCCCGTCTTCATCACTGCCGCCGACGAGATGGTTGAACTGGACCATCGCCCACGAGCCGACGATCCCGCCGATGGCGCCGGCCGTGGCGCCGAGACACGCGTTTCGCTCCATTGATGCGCTCCTCGCCATTGTCGAGGAGCAGACTTCGTGCCGGCTTTAAACGCCGACCGCCACTTGAGCTTCGCGAGCGCGCTGCAGCGCGTCGAGACCTTCGACCAGATCGGCGACGAGGTCCTTCTTGTGCTCACATCCCGGCGACAGCCGCACGAGCGTGTCGCTGAGGCCGAGCTTCGCGCGCTCGTCCGCCGGAATCGAGGCGTGGGTCATCCGCGCCGGATGACAGAGCAGCGACTTGACGCCGCCGAGGCTCTCGCCGAGCGCGAAGAACCGGCGCGACGACACGAACGAGACGACCTCGTCGATCGTCCCATCGAGCTCGAACGAGACCATGCCGCCGAAGCCGGTCATCTGCTTCTTCGCAATCTCGTGGCCGGGATGGTCCGGCAGGCCCGGGAAGTAGACGCGGCGCACCAGCGCATGCTGCTGCAGCGCCTCGGCGATCGCCTGCGCGTTCTCGGCGTGCCGCAGCACACGCAGCTCCAGCGTCTTGAGTCCGCGCAGCGTCAGCCAGCAGTCGAACGGCGACGGCACGGCGCCGGTCGCGTTCTGCAGGAACTTGATCGGCTCGAACACCGCCGGGTCCTTCGCCAGCACGGCGCCCTGAATCAGGTCGGAGTGGCCGGCCAGGTACTTCGTCACGCTGTGAATGACGATGTCGGCGCCGAGCTGGAAGGGCTGCTGGAAGAGCGGCGTCGCAAACGTGTTGTCGACGACGAGCAGCGCGCCGCGCGCGTGCGCGACTGCGGCGATCGCGGCGATGTCGTAGACGAGCAGCCGCGGATTGGTCGGCGACTCGATCCAGACGAGACGCGTGCGTTCGCTCAGCGCTGCTTCGAGCGCCGCGCGATTGCCGATGTCGATCTGCCGGATGACGCAGCCCTGCGGCTGGAAGACCTTGTTGAGGATGCGGTAGGTGCCGCCGTAGACGTCGAGCGGGATGACGATCTCGTCACCCGGCTTGAGCCACGCCTGGAGCACGGCGTTCTCGGCGGCGAGCCCGGAGGCGTACGTCGCCGCGTACTTGACGCCCTCGAGATCCGCCAGCACGGCCTCGAGGCGCGCCCGCGTTGGATTGTTCGTCCGCGAGTAGTCGAACCCGCGGTGAACGCCGGGAGCTTCCTGTTCGTACGTCGAGGTGGCGAAGATCGGCGCGATGAGCGAACCGGTCTCGGGCTCGGACGGCTGGCCTGCGTGAATCGTTCTCGTGGCGAACTCCATTGCGCTCTCTCCTTGTTGACGCCGCGTGGCGCCGGGCAAGCCCGGCGCCTACGACTGCGAAATCCCGTAGGGCCCGGGCTTGCCCGGGCCTGTTCGCACTGTGGTTTTCCGTTCTCCGTCGATCGCGCGAATGACGATCGGCAGGCTGCGCTCGCGCGCGGCCTCGAGGGCATGACGCTGCACGAGGTCGCATCCCGCCGCCGCCATCTCCAGCGCGCGGTCGAATTCGACGTCCGGCAGATGCGCCGCCGACGCATCGACGTTCGGATCCGCCGAGAAGTACCCTTCGACGTCCTTGATCAGCTCGCACTGCCGCGCGCCGAGGCCGGCCGCGAGCAGCACTGCTGTCAGGTCGGAGCCGCCGCGGCCGAGCGACACGACCGCATCGCTGGCGCCACGCGCGAGAAATCCTGGCGCCACCACGACGTCGTGCTTCGCGAGCGTCGAGAGGAGGCGCAGCGCGCGCAGGCCGCTGTGCCCCGCGTCGCCGCGCCGGTCCGGTTCGGTGAGCCCCGTCTGATGGACGTTGACTGCCGTCGCCCGCACGCCGCGCGCCTGCAAATGCAGCGCGAGCAGCGCCGCCGATCGCAGCTCGCCCGTCGACCACAGGAGGTCGAGCGTCGCCGGATCCGGATCGCCGACGATCTCCTGCGCCGCCGCCAGCAGTGAATCCGTGACGCCGTTCTCCGCGGACACCACGGCAACCAGCCGTTCGCCCGGGTGTTCGGCGAGCCGCCCGCTGAGGAACTCCGCGGCGCGCCGGTACGCGGCCGGGCCCGTCAGGACGGACCCGCCGATCTTCACGACGGTCACCGGCGCTGCAGCCGCACGTTCAGAGAGGGTGGTCACACTCATCGCTCCAGCGACCGGATGAAGAACGTCTCGCAGCCTGCGGCATCCGACAGCGCGGTCAATGCGCTCCCGATCCGCTCGCGCGTCGCCGGCCACGTCAGCAGGTAGCAGACGGTGCGGCCGGTAGAGCTGTCGACGTTGGAAACGCGGCGAGGCCAGATGCCGAAGGAACCCAGAAGGTCGGAAAGGTCGGCGCCGTGGGGAAGGGCAGGGCGGCCAGAGAGGCGGACGAACCAGCTGGTCGCCGGTGCGTGGCAGTCGTCGATCCGACAGCGTGCCGGCGCCGCGTTTCTCGACGCCGGCACGCTCTCGTCTGCCGTCGCACAACACTCCGCGACGTCGTCGAGGATCGTCGCCGCCGTCACCGCCGGGCCCGCACCTGGCCCGCTGTAGAACAGATCACCGGCGGCCTCGCTGTGCAGGCAGACGGCGTTCTCGACGCCGTCGATCCGCGACAGCTTGTGCTCCGCCGGCACGAACGCCGGGCCGGCAAACGCGCTGACGCCCTCGCGCGTCCAACCCGCGTCGACGACGGCCTTGATGACGCCGCCGAATTCGCGCGCGTAGCGCAGGTCGAGCGCCGTCAGCCCGGCGATGCCCGACGTCTCGATTGCCGACGGCGCCACGCTGCGGCGCGCGAAGTGGCGAATCAGCACCGCGAGCTTCTCGACCGCGTCGACGCCCTCGATGTCGTTCGCGGGATTCGGCTCGGCGAGGCCGAGCCGCTGCGCATCGGCGAGGGCGTCGCCGAAGTCCTGCCGCTCGCGCTCCATCTTCGTCAGGATGAAATTGGACGTGCCGTTGACGATGCCGGTGATGCGGGAGATGCGTGCGGCGAGCGGCCGGGCGCCGAACGTGCCGAGGAACGGCACGCCGGCGAGAACGCTGGCTTCGTAGCGGAGCGACACCCCGTTCAGCGCCGCCGCCGCGAGCAGCTCGTCGCCGTGCGCCGCCATCAGCGACTTGTTCGCCGTCACGACGGGGATGCCGCGTTCGAGCGCCTCGAGGACGATCGAGCGCGCCGGCTCGATGCCGCCGAGCACTTCAATCACGAGATTCGGACGCCGGGCAAACAGGCGAGACGCGTCGTCGTACAGGCGTACGCGGCGATGCAGCGCGCCCTCGCGCGGCCGCGTGCAGTCGCGCACGAGCGCGCCGGCCAGGCGCACGTTCACGCCGAAGGTGTCCGGAGGGTTGATGGCCAGCGACGCGACCGCGGAGCCCACACGGCCGAGCCCGAGAAGAGCGACGTCGACGGTTCTGGGCAGCGACGCCACCGAAGCGAGCGGCGTCGAATACGTGGGCACGTGGGCGGTCATCGTCATACCGTCGTCTCCAACGAGCGGCTGACGCCCGGCCTCAGGCTGCGCGATCGCGTGAGCGCCGGCGCATGCCGTCAGCCGGCCGTGCGAACAGCGCCACGACGTGTGGCCGCTCGTCAGCCGCGAGATCCTTGGGAGCTGAGATACTTCAGTGACCGGAGCGGTCTACCGAGGCTCTTATCTCTCCCGGTTATCGGGCAGGAAGTAGCACCTGGGCCTAAGCGCCTGGTTGCTGTGGCTTCGTCGGGCCTGTTCCCTCAGCCACTCTGGATAAGCGTCTGCAGCGTGCGCAGACAGACGAAGGGTAGGACAAACGCGCGGCTGCTGTCAAGAGCGCCTCAACTTTTCGTTTAGACTGAGGGCTCGCCGCCTCCAGTTTCAGTGACCTTCGACGCGTTGCCCTTGCTGTCGTTCCTGATGTTGACGATCCCGCTGGTCCTGACCCCCGGCGCCTCGACGGCCGTCGTGCTTCGCAACAGCGTCGCCGGCGGCACGCGCGCCGGCGTGATCACCGCGGTCGGCATCAACACAGGGTCGCTGTGCTACGGGCTGCTGACGGCGTTCGGCTTCGCCGTCGCGCTGCGGCGGTGGCCGTCGGCGTGGAGCGTGGTGCATGCGGCCGGACTGCTGTACCTGGCGTGGCTGGGCCTTCAGTCGCTGCACCGCGCGACGCGCGACGAACACATCATCGCCCGCGTCGAATCGCATGGCAACGCGCGGAACTTATGGCAGCACCTCTACGAGGGGCTGATCACGAATCTGTTGAACCCGGCGATCGCGACCTTCTACCTCGTCCTGCTGCCGCAGTTCATCCCGGCGGGCGCGCCGGTCGTCCGCAGCGCGCTGACGCTGACGGCCGTGCACATCACGCTTGCCGCAAGCTGGCATGTGATGTGGGCGGCGGCCGGCGGGACGTTGTCTCGCGTGCTCTCAGCCGGGCGGCCACGGCGGCTGCTCGAGGCGCTCGCGGGCATCGCGCTGCTCGGTCTCGCGATCAAGATGGCCGTAAACTGAGAGAGGTTGGTACACCGGGTTTCAACACGGAGACCACGGAGAACACGGAGCAAGTCTTTGTGTACGATCTTGGAGGATCAGACTTCGTGACCTCCGTGCCCTCCGTGTGCGAACGCTGCATCGATGCAATACACCGGTTTCGGCGTGACGGTCGTCGTCTTCATCTCCCTTGCCTGCGGCGCGCCGGTCGATGATGGGCAGCGTGGAGTGAAGGATTACGACGCGGCCCGCGCGGCGATGGTCGAGCGCCAGTTACAGGCGCGCGACGTGCGCGATCCGCGCGTGCTCGACGCGATGCGCAAGGTGCCGCGGCACCTCTTCGTCCCAGAGGCCGAGCGCGACGGGGCCTACGGCGACTATCCGCTGCCAATTGGCTACGGCCAGACCATCTCTCAACCCTACATCGTCGGCTTCATGACCCAGGCGATCGACGTGCGTCCGACCGATCGCGTGCTCGAGATCGGCACCGGCTCCGGGTATCAGGCGGCGATTCTCGGAGAGCTCGCGAAAGAGGTCTACACGATAGAAATCGTCGACGAGTTGGCTGCGCGCGCGCGCAAGACGCTCGCGTCGCTCGGCTACATGAACATCCAGGTGCGCGCTGGCAACGGTTACCTCGGATGGCCGGAGCAGGCGCCGTTCGATCGCATCATGGTGACGGCCGCGCCGGAGGAAGTCCCGCCCGCGCTCGTCGAGCAGTTGAAGACCGGCGGTCTCATGGCCATTCCTGTCGGCGACGTCATCCAGGAGCTTCGCATCCTCAGGAAGACCGACAAGGGCCTCGAGACGATCGACACGCTTCCCGTGCGTTTCGTGCCGATGACCGGCAAGCCGAAGAAGTAAGAGGGTTGCTGGACCGACCGATGGGCGACTGGATTCAGAGGATCTACGAAGGCGTGCTGCACGGCGACCAGGAACTCGTTCGCGACCAGGTCGATGGCGGGTTGCAGGCCGGCGTTCCGGCGGACGACATTCTCGACGCCGGCATGATCGCCGCCATGAAGGAAGTCGGCCGGCTGTTCGAAGCGGGCGAGTACTTCGTGCCCGAGATGTTGATTTCGGCGCGCGCCATGCAGACCGGAATGGCGGTCTTGAAACCCCACCTCGCGCGAACCGAGCCGCACGGGGCGGGCACCATCGTCATGGGCACGGTGCAAGGCGACCTGCACACCATCGGCAAGGACCTGGTCGCCATCATGCTTCAATGCGCGGCGTTCGAGGTCTGCGACCTCGGCTGCGACGTCTCTCCCGAATCGTTCGTCGAGGCCGTTCGCACGCACCGTCCGGACGTGCTCGGCCTATCGGCGCTGCTCACGACGACGATGCCGTCGATGCAGACGACCATCGAGGCGTTGAAAGCGGCCGGCCTGCGCGACGGCGTCAAGATCATCGTCGGCGGCGCGCCGGTGACCGACGCCTACGCCCGCACGATCGGCGCAGATGGCTATGCACCCGACGCGAGTCGTGCCGTCGCGCTGACGCAGTCGCTCGTCGCCGGGCGCTGCGAGTAAGACGCGTAGCGATGGCGGCGTGTCACCGCTGAACGGGCATCGGCTCGCAGAGCGCCCGCAGATTTTGCGGTGGCGTTCCGGAGGGGATTTCGCACCCCGCGTTCACCATGTACGGATTCCCGGCGCTCTCGTAGGCTCGCTGCACGGCGTCGCGGATGCCGTCCGGCGTGCCGAATCGAACCACTCCCACGGGGTCGAGATTCCCCGTGATGGTCACGCCGGGCCCGAGCGTCTCGCGGACCCGGGTCAGACTCACCATGTGGTCGACGTCGACGATATCCACGCCCAGACCGGCCATCCCGGGAAGCAGATGCGTCGTGTTGCCGCAGATGTGAAGCTTGACGGACGCGCCCATCGCCTTGACCGCGTCGACCAGCCGCTTCTCGCGCGGTTGAATCAGCCGCTCGTAGAGTCGCGGGGAGACCTGGCTAGCGATCGCATCTCCGATTCCAATCGTGTCCGCGCCCGCCTCGACCTGCGCGCGCGCGAAGTCGATTCCGGCCGCGACGCAGCGGTCCATGAGCTCGCAGGCAAAGGGCTCGTCGTCCAGCAGATCGATGAGGAACTCGGAGACGCCGCGTAAATCGGCCGCCTCCGCCGCCGGCCCTTCGATCCAGCCCAGAATCGAGTATTCCTCTGCGCACGATTCCCTGAAGCTGCGGACGGCATTCACGCGGTCCAGCATGCGCTCGGAATGCAGCGGGTCAGGCCGCGCGAGCCGCCCGAGGTCCTTTGCTGCTTTGAGCGGAGGGGGGCAGCGCGGCACGCCATCCCGCACGAATTCGACCGTTCCGCCGAATCCCTGCGTCTCGCGGTACGGATCTGAGATGGCGCTGACCTGGTCCATGCCGAACGTGCGCGCGCACTCCGTGTTGGCCCGGACCAGGACCCGGTAATCGGATGCGAACTCGCCATAGTGCGAGCCGATATGTTCGGCGGCGAACTGCATGAGAATCGGGACGCGCGGAAGACAATCCACCGAGCGCCCTTCGAGCACGCCGCGGTAACGCTCGCGTCCGTTCACAGCCGGCGCCTCACAGCGTCCTCCCGATGTCCGCCAGGTCAGGCAGGACGTACAGCGCGCGATACTCGCCGGCCAGCGGGCCGCTGGCGTCCTCGACCGGACCGCATGGGCCATTCTGCTGACATTCGCGGCGTCGAATGGTGTCGCTCATTGGCTGCTTCCGCCCGTACGTCCGGGCCGGAGCCTGCATTACGCTAACGCAATTGCGCTCCCGAGGCCATCGCATCCGCGATCGGATCACTTCGCCGCTAGCGCGAGCCGCAGAGCGTCCCGAAGCCGAAGCCGCGGGCGCGCAGCGCGGGAATCATCAGGGCGGCGGCCTCGACGGCGTACCGTCGATCGGCCCGAGGGTTCACGTGATGACCGTCGTGCATGACGATGATGTCGCCGTCGTTCGCGCGGCGTGACAGGCGCCGCGCGAGGTCCTGCGCTTCGCGCTTCTTCCACCAATGCCAGTCCCACAGGCCCCAGCTCCAGCCGGCGAGCCGGTAGTCGATCTTCTTCAAGCCGGCGTACATCAGGCCGCTGCGCCAGCCGGCGTGCGGTCGAAACAGGCGGCACGGCCGGCCGCCGGCCAGCCGCTCGATGCGCTGCGCGGCCGCCGTCAACGTGGCGGCGAGGTCGTCGGGCGACTTCACCATCATCGCGCGCGTGTCGGAGTGCGGGGCGACGGCGTGCCCCTCGTCGAACATGCGCCGGACGATCGGTGCGGTTTCGCTCGTGAGGTGCTTGTCGATGAGAAAGAACGTCGCGTGCGCCCGCTCGCGCGCGAGCACGTCGAGCAGCGCCGGCGTTGCCGCCGGATTCGGCCCATCGTCGAATGTCAGGTAGACGCGCGGTTCGCCGCGCTCCTTCGGCATGTGCCACACCGAATGCCGCGGCCTGAACGCCTCGAGCAGAAAGGGGAACGGCGCCGTGTGCGTGAGAAACAGCGCGCCGAAGCCCACCGCCGCCAGGACCAGGATCATCCCTCTGATAGAATCCCACAGCTTCCGAGGAGCCATCGATGACGAAACTGTTGAGGCGTTGGGGCGTTCTCCTGGGCGCCGGCGTGCTGATGACCGTCGTGTCGCTGCCTGCCCAGCAGATGGTCACCGAGACGCGCGATCTCAAACAGACCCAGGACGAGGATTTCGCGAAATCGGTGAAGGAGTGGACGACGCAGCCGTACTTCATCAGCCCGCTGGTCGATCACCTGCCGCGCGTAGCGGGCGTGCCGATGCCGAAGGACGTCCTCGGCTATCACATCGGCGCACCAGGGAAACTCACGTACTACGCCGACGCCCTCAAGTACTATCGCGCGCTCGCCGCCGCGACACCGCGCGTCAGGATCGAGACGATCGGCAAGTCCGACGAAGATCGCGAGCTCGTCGTCGTGTGGGTGTCCTCCGACGAGAACATCAAGAACCTGCAGAAGAACCGCGATCAGCTCGCGAAGATCGCGGATCCTCGCGGCCTGACCGACGAACAGGTCCGGCAGCTCATTGCCACGACGAAGCCGCACTATCACTTGATGGGCGGTCTGCACAGCGGCGAGACCGGCCCGTCGGAGATGCTGATGGAGCTCGTCTACCGGCTGGCGACGGAAACGTCGCCGCTGATTCGTGAGATTCGCGACAACGTCATCGTGTCGGTGACGCCGCAGGCGGATCCCGATGGACGCGATCGCAACGTGGACTGGTTCTATCGAAACCAGGAGCTGGGACTTCAGGGGGCCGGGGGGCCGGGGGGCCAGGGGGCCGGCTTGCCCGCCGCAGCGCGAAGCGCGGAGGCGGGAGGGCCGGGGAGCCAGGGAGGCGGAGGGACGGGGAGCCAGGCGGCCGGAGAGTCGGGCGGCGGGCGTGGAGGTGGTGTTCCGGGCGTTCCGTACTGGGGCAAGTACGTCTATCACGACAACAATCGCGACATAAACCTGTCGCAGGTCTCGATGCGCGCGATCGCCGACTGGTACTTCACCGCGCATCCGCCGATCGTGCACGACCTCCACGAGTCGCTCGCGCTCATGTACACCTACAGCGGCGGGGCGCCACAGAATCCGAATCTCGATCCCATTCTGTTTGCGGAGTTGCCCTTCTTCTCGAACTTCGAGCTCGCGCAGATGACCAAGTGGGGCATGCCCGGCGTCTACACCCATGCGTTCATGGACGGGTGGTCGCCGGGTTACCTCGGATCGATCTCCTACAACCACAACGGCATGATGCGGATGTACGAGACGCAGTCGGGCCGGGAAGGGGGGCCGGGAGGCCGGGGGGCCGGGGAGCCGGGGGGCCAGAGGGGCGGGGGGCCGGGCGGCCGGGGCTTGCCCGCCGTAGCGCCAGGCGCGGAGGCGGGGCGCGGCGCCGGGCCGGCAGTGCCGACCGGGCGCGGCGGGTCGCAGCCGCGCGAGTGGTATCGCGGGCTGCCGATTCCGCCGGGCGCCGCCAATAACTTCTCGCGCCGCAACAACACGAACTACATGCAGACCGGCGTGCTGTCCGCCCTGCAGCTCACGTCGATGTTCCCGAACCTGGTCGTCGAGAACTTCTATCGGAAGACGGCCAACTCGCTCACCGCCGGCAGGACGGAACCGCCGCATGGCTACGTCATCCCGGTACAGCGCGACATGACGCGCGTCGCGACGCTGGTCAACATCCTCCGCGCGCAGCGCATCGAGGTGGGCCAGGCGACGAACGCGATCAAGGTGAGCGACGGCACGTTCCCGGCCGGCTCTTACGTCGTCAAGCGCGATCAACCGTACGGACGGCTCGCGAAGAACCTGCTCGAGCGGCAGGTCTATCCCGATGCCAACCTGCGCACGTACGACGACAGCGGCTGGACGATGGGGCTGGCGCTGAACACCGAGGTGCAGGAGATCAAGGACAAGGCGATCCTCGAGGTGCCGGTCACGCCGGTGAAGGAGGCGGCGGCGAAGGGCACGATCGCCGGCAGCGGGACGGCGGCGCTCGCGATCGCGCACTTCGGCTCGAACAACATGGTCGCGCTGCGCTACAAGCTGCGCGGCGTGCCGATGAAGATCGCCGACAAGAGCTTCACCGCGAACGGTACGGAGTTCCCGGCTGGCTCGTTCATCGTGCGGCCGCCGGCCGACTTCGCTGCGGTGCGCGCGGCCGTCGAGCAGCTCGGACTTACAGCCGCGGCGCTCTCCGAGGCGCCGGCCGTCGCGTCGCACGATGCCGACGCGCCGCGCATTGCGATGTACTCGTCGTGGAACGGCACGCAGGAGATCGGCTGGGTCCGGTTCACGTTCGACAAGTTCGGCATTCCGTACGACTTGATCTACAAGGAGCGCGTGCAGAAGGGCAACCTCCGCGCCGACTACGACGTCATCGTCATGCCGACGCAGACCGCGACGCGGCAGGCGGTCTTCGCGCCGCCGGCCGCGCGTCCCGTGCCCTACAGGAAGGACGCGAAGTACAAGTTCCTCGGGATGTACGGCGAATCGCCGGATATCACCGGCGGCATGGGCGGTGAAGGTGTCGACGCGTTCGCGAAGTTCCTCGATGCGGGCGGCACGATGATCGCGATGGGCAACGCCGTCCGCTTCCCCGCGGAGTTCGGCTTCGCGCGAACCGCCGACGCGTCGGGCACGACGTCCAATCAGTTCTATGCGCCGCGGCCGCTCGTCAACGCGGAAGTGCTGCGGCTCGATCACCCCGTGTTCTACGGCTACACGGTGAAGATCATGCCGATCAAGTATCTCGGCGGCCCGCTGCTCAGCGTCGCCCAGACGGACCAGGCGCGGGTCCTGGCACGGTATGTCGGAGGCGAGGCCGCCGTGCTGAGCGGCCTGATGCGCGGCGCCGACGAAATCCGCGAGCGTGCGTTCGCGGTGGACATGCCGGGCGGCTTCGCCGGCAAGGGCCGCGTGATTCTGTTCGCGAACAACCCGATCTACCGCTGGCAGAACCACGGCGAGTTCAACATGGTGTTCAACGCCATCTTGAACTGGAACGACATGCCGGACGTACCGCCCCGCCCGGCAATAACGACGGCGGGGCGGTAGGACTCGGGACTCGGGACTCGGGGACCAGGGACCCGTGACCAGGGACCCGTGACCAGGGACCCGTGACCAGGGACCAACCCGTGAGCGTAAACTAGCGTCTATTAGCCAGTCGTCTGTCCCGAGGAGGCCCGCATGCTGAAGCCCGTTCGCTGCGCGTCGCTCGTCTCTCTCGCTGCCGTCGCCGTTCTGCTTAGCGGGGCAGCCCCCGCGGGGCAGACCGTCGTCGTCAAGCCCACGGCTCCACCGGCGGTACAGAAACCGGCCGGGAAGCCGGATGCGGCAAAGCCGGATCCCGCAAAGCCCGCCGACAAGGCGGAGTCGCAGAAGCCCGAAGAGAAGACGCAGAAGCCGGAGCCCACCACCCCGCCGCGTCCGGCGCCGCCGCCTCCGCCTCCCGACCGGCAGGCGTTCATGGCCATTCAGAAGATGACGGACAACGGCGAGAAGATCGCCGCGATCGAGAAATGGCTGAAGGACTTTCCGGACAGCGCCGGGAAGACGCAGGCGCTGACGTTGCGGTTCGAGACGCTCGTCAAGCACCAGCCCACCGATCGCGCCGCGATCATGGACGCCGCGCAGAAAGTCCTCGATACCGGCAGCGAGGGGTTCCGCTCGTCGCCCTACAGCCGCGTCGCCGGCGCCCTGCTCAACGCCGGCATCTTCCTGGATGATGCGGCGCGGTTTGCTGAGAAGGGGCTGACGCTGTTCGAGGAGGACGAGACGAAGCGCGTCGCACAGTCGCGCGCCAACCACCTCGCCACACTCGGCCGGATCCGCTTCAAGCAGGGACGCATCAGCGCGGCCGAGAAGGCGCTGAAGGCCGCCTACGCCGCCAACCCCGAGATTCCGACGGCGCTCATCGGCCTTGCCGAGCTGTCCGAGCACCGCAAGAATTCCAAGGCGGCGCTGAATTACTGGATGCAGGCAGCGCTGACGGGCCGGCTGTCGAAGGACGATCGTGAGAAGTTCGAGACGGCGTATCGCAAGGCGAACAACGGCACGCTCGACGGCCTCGACGCGGCGCTCGACGCGAGGTACAAGGACGCGTTCAAGCCGCCCGTCCATCCGGAACCGTACAAGCCGACGTCGATGCGGACGGATAAGATCGTTCTGGCGGAGGTGTTCACCGGCGCCGGCTGTCCGCCATGCGTCGCCGCCGATCTCGCGTTCGATGCGGCGCTCGAGCGGTACAGCCGCAAGGAGCTCGCGGTCGTGATGTACCACCTGCACATCCCGCAGCCCGATCCGCTGACGAACAAGGCGACGATCGAGCGCGCGAAGTACTACACCGTGAATGGCGTGCCGACGGCGGCGATCGAAGGTGTCGCCACGGTCGGCGGCGGCGCGCGCGCCGCGACGAAGGGCGTGTACGACCGCATTCGCGGCACGATCGACAAGGCGCTCGAGACCGCCTCCGGCGCGAAGCTCGCGGTCGATGCCTCCATGCCGTCGAGCGGCATCGTCAAAGTGAAGGTGACGCCATCGAGTCTCGCGGCAGACGGCGAGCCGGTGAAACTTCAGATCCTCCTCGTCGAAGAGATGCTCAGCTACTCGGGTGAGAACGGCGTCCGCTTCCATCCGATGGTCGTACGCGGCATCGCCGGGGAGAGCTACGGCGGGTTCACCGTCGATCGCAAGGCGCCGGTGGCGAGGGAGCACACGTTCGACGTCGCGCAGATCAGCGCCGAGCACAAGGCGCACCTCGATGATTACGAGGTGAACGGCCGGCACGGCAAGATCACGTTCTCGCGCAAGCCGACCACCATCAACCAGGGTAATCTCTCCGTGGTCGTGTTCCTGCAGGAGGAGAAGACGAAGAAGGTGCTGCAGACCAGCTACGTGCGGCTGCGTCCCTGGACCACGAGCACCGGGAGCATCGGCGAACAATGAGCAAGTTGGGACTCACCGTTGTGCTGACGGCCGCGATCGGAGTCGCGGCCGTCGCGCAGCAGCCTCCCCCGACACCGATTCGGTGGACCGCAGCCGGCGTCGCGGATCCGGTAAAGGCAGGACGAACCGTCACCGTCCAGGTCACCGCACAGATCGATGAGGGCTGGCACCTCTACGCGCTGGAGCCGGTGCCCGGCGGCCCTACGCCGACCAGAATCGCGGCGGCGCCGGACCCGCCGTTCACGCTCGACGAAAAGCACATCGACAGCCCCGAGCCCAAGCGTGCGCCGGATCCGAATTTCGGCACCGAAACGGCCTACTACGAGGAGAGCGCGACGTTCGGCCTTCCCATCAAGGTGGCCCCGAGCACGCCTGCCGGCGACCGCGAGGTCGAGATCACGGCGCGCTTTCAAGCGTGTACCGATCAAATCTGCCTGCGGCCGCAGACGGCGACGATGCGCGTGAAGATGAGGGTGACGCGGTAGCGGCGCAGACCGTGTAAGCTGACAGCTCACGGTCTGCGTATAGATCCCTTATGGCGAGCGCGTCTCCCGCTCCGGATATCGATCAGCCTGCCGTCGGCAGCTACTTCGTCGCCAACTATCCGCCGTTTTCCGTGTGGACCGCCGAGGCCGCGGCGAGCGACGCGACGCGCGCACTCGCGACAACGCCATTGGACGTTCCTCTCGGCCTATATCTTCACATCCCGTTCTGTCGGAAGCGGTGCCACTTCTGCTATTTCCGCGTCTACGTCGACAAGTCCGCGCGCGAGGTCGAGCAGTACCTCGACGTTCTCGCGCGTGAGTGGGAGCTGTATCTGGAGACGGCAGCCATTGCCCGGCGGCCGCTGAACTTCGTTTACTTCGGTGGCGGCACGCCGTCGTTTCTCTCGACTGGTCAGCTTGAGCGGCTCGTCTCGCGGCTCAATGCCGCAACGCCGTGGACCACCGCGGAGGAGATCACGTTCGAATGCGAGCCTGGCACGTTGAGCGAAGCGAAGCTGCGGGCGATTCGCGGCATGGGCGTGTCGCGTCTCAGCCTCGGCGTCGAGAATTTCGACGATCGGATCCTCGAGCTGAACGGCCGTGCGCATCGATCGCCGGAGATCGCCCGCTCGTACGAGTACGCGCGCCGGCTCGGGTTCCCGCAGATCAACATCGACCTGATTGCCGGCATGCTCGGCGAGACCGACGCGAACTGGCGCGCCTGCGTGAAGCGCACGATCGATCTCGCGCCCGACAGTGTGACCATCTACCAGATGGAGCTGCCGTACAACACGACGATCACTGGCGATCTGTTGAAGGGAACAGGACGGTTCAGCGAGCCGATCGCCGACTGGGCGACGAAGCGGCGATGGGTGGCCGAAGCATTCGAGGCGCTGGAGGGCGCCGGGTATCACATCGGCAGCGCGTACACGGCCGTCCGCAACCCCTCGACGACGAAGTTCCTGTACCGCGACCGGCTGTGGGAGGGCGCGGATCTCGTCGGCCTCGGCGTCGCATCGTTCGGCCACGTCAACGGCGTTCACATGCAGAACCTGGACACGTGGGAGACCTACAGCGCCGCCATTGGCCGCCGCGAGCTGCCGCTCGGCCGTGCCTACACCCCGACGCGCGAGGAGCGGATGATCCGCGAGTTCGTGCTGCAATTGAAGCGCGGCTCTGTGCGGCCTGCATACTTTACGGACAAGTACGGCATCGACGCGCTCGTGCGCTTCCGCGACGAGCTCGCCGGTCTTGCGGACGACGGCTATCTGGCGCGACACGACGAACGGCAGATCGCGCTGACGCGCGACGGGCTCCTGCGCGTTGACGTTCTGCTCCGGCGGTTCTTCCTGCCGCAGCACACCGGGATTCGATACACCTGATGATCCAGTCCGAATACGACGTCATCGTGATTGGCGGCGGGCCAGCGGGTTCCACGGTCTCGACGCTGTTGGCGGACGCCGCCCTGCGGGTCGGCCTCTTCGAGCGCGAGCGGTTTCCGCGCTTCCACATCGGCGAGTCGTTGATTCCCGAGACCTATTGGGTGTTGGAGCGGCTCGGTATGCTGCCGAAGATGCAGCGCAGCCACTTCGTGAAGAAGTACAGCGTGCAGTTCGTCAACGCCTCGGGCAAGCTGTCGGCGCCGTTCTACTTCTGGGACAACAAGCCGCACGAGTGCTCGCAGACGTGGCAGGTGGTGCGCAGCGAGTTCGACCGGATGATGCTCGAGAACGCACGCGAGCACGGCGTCGACGCGCACGAAGGCGTGCACGTGCTCGAGGTCCTGTTCGACGGCGCTCGCGCAACCGGCGTGAGGCTGCGTGACGGCGAGGGCTCGCGTCGCGAGGTCCGCGCGAAGGTCGTCGTTGACGCGAGCGGCCAGGCGGCGCTGCTGCAGAACCGGATGAACCTGCGCGTCTGGGATCCGATCCTGAACAAGGGCGCGATCTGGACGTACTGGCAGGGCGCGTATCGCGACACCGGCCGCGACGAAGGCGCCACGATGGTCATCCAGACGCCGAGCCGCAACGGCTGGTTCTGGTACATCCCGCTCCACGACGACGTCGTCAGCGTCGGCGTTGTCGCGCCGTTCGACTATCTGTTCAAGGGACGTAACGGCAGCGATCACGGGCGGACGTATCAGGACGAAGTGGAGCGCTGCCCGGCAGTCGCCGCGCGCGTCTCGGCGGCGCAGCGCGTAACGGGGTACTTCGCGACGCGCGACTACTCGTATCGATCGACGACGGTGGCCGGCGACGGCTGGGTTCTCGTCGGCGATGCGTTCGGCTTTCTCGACCCGCTGTATTCGTCGGGCGTGCTCCTGGCGTTGAAGTCGGGCGAGCTTGCGGCCGACGCGATCGTCGAGGGACTCGCCGCCGGCGATACGAGCGGCGCGCAGCTCGGGAAGTGGGGGCCGGCATTCAACGAGGGCGTCGATCGCATGCGGCGTCTCGTGTGCGAGTTCTACGATGGCTTCAGCTTTGGCGCTTTCGTGCGCAAGTATCCCGAGCTGCGCGGCACCATTACGGATCTGCTGATAGGCGACTTGTTCACCGAGCGCGTCGACGAGGTGTGGCAGCCGATGGAGTCGCTCTATCCCGCGGGCAAGGCGCCGATTCCGTCATGGAATGCCGGCACGCCAGCCGATCTCGCGACGGAGAAGGCGAACGAGCTGGTGCTGCCCGAAGGCCGGCGGCCGTGAATCCCCAGGGCTTCCGCTATCGACGTCGTGTGCAGTTTGCCGAGACCGACCTTGCCGGCATCGCGCACTTCAGCGTGTTCTTCCGCTACATGGAGGAAGCCGAGCACGCGCTGTGGCGGGCCGCCGGCCTGTCGATCGCGCCCGCCGGCGACCCCGGTTGGGCGCGCGTCGCCGCGGCGTTCGACTTCAAGGCGCCGCTGCACTTCGAGGACGAGTTCGACGTGTTCGTCTCGATCGCGGAGGTCGGCCGGCGCAAAGTCCGCTATGAGTTCACTGTCCACCACGGCGATCGTTTGATTGGCACGGGGACGATGACGACGGTGCCGGTGAGGAAGACCGTCGAGGGCACGCTGAAGTCCTACGACGTGCCGGCGGATGTAATCGCCCGCCTTCGAGGACAGCTGGCAGATTCTGCCACGCCCCGTGTTCAATTCTGAGAAACCGTGACACTCACCGTTTTACGATTTTCGAAAAACGGTGAGTGTCACGGTTTTCGCGTCGGGATGATGAGAGATGGACAACGTGTGCCACACGCTGGCTGGCGCGGCGCTCGGCGAAGCGGGGCTGAAGACGCGCACGCGCTTCGGCAATGCCGTGCTCATGATCTCAGCCAACCTGCCCGATGTCGATGCGCTCGCGTTCCTCGGTAGTACGCCCATCGTCGCGATCCGGCGCGGATGGACGCACGGCGTGCTCGCACAGGCGCTGCTTCCGATCCTCTTCACCGGCGTGGTCGTCCTCATCGATCGTCTCTGGCGGTCGCGAGACGGCCGGCGCGTGCGGCCGTGGCAGGTGCTCCTCCTCAGCTACGCCGGCGTACTCTCGCACGTCTTCCTCGACTGGCTGAACGCGTACGGCATCCGCCTGCTGATGCCGTTCTCCAACCGCTGGTTCTACGGCGACGCGATGTTCATCGTCGATCCGTGGCTCTGGCTCGCGTTCGGCGGCGGCGTATTCCTCGCGCGGCGGCGGCTGTCGCTCCGGCCAGCCAGAGTCGCGCTGCTCGCAGCGGCGGTTTACATCGGCGTGATGGTGTGGTCTGCAGCCGTCGCGCGACAACGGGTCCGCGACGCGTGGATCGAAGCCCACGGCCGGCCGCCGCGCGCGTGGATGGCCGCACCTGTCGCTGTCTCGCCGTTTCGCCGAAGCGTCATCGTCGACGACGGAGAGGGATACATTCGTGGCACGGTCCGATGGTTTCCCGCCCGCGTCGAGTTCGACGACGGCCTGACGCCGAAGAGAGACGGCGAGCCTGCCGTCGAACGCGTGCGGCAGGAACCCGACTTTCGAGCGATCCTGACGTGGTCGCGCTTTCCGTACTACGAAATCGCGCAGACGCCGGATGGCACACGCGTCACGCTGCGCGATATGCGCTTCGGCAACCGCCTCGGACGCGCGACAACGCTGGTCCGATGACGTTCAGCATTGGCCGCGACGCTGTATTGATTTCGAGCGTTCAGCATTCGGCATTCAGCATTTAGCATTGACGGATGCGCCCGCCAGCTCCACCGGGACAGCTCATCGACGTCGGCGGCTACCGGCTGCATCTGAACTGTCAGGGCGAGGGAACGCCCGCGGTCATCCTCGATGCGGCACTCGGCGCGTCCTCCATCAGTTGGTCCCTGGTGCAGCCGGAGGTCGCCCGGTTCACGCAGGTGTGCGCGGCCGATCGCGCGGGCCTCGGGTGGAGCGACGCGGGCCCGATGCCGCGTACCGCCGGCCGTGTTGCCGACGAACTGCGCGTGCTGCTGGAACGCGCCGCCATCCCGCCGCCGTACGTGCTCGTCGGCCACTCGTTCGGCGGTCTGGTGATGCGCATCTTCGCGAAGCGATACGCGAAGGAGGCTGCCGCGCTCGTCCTCGTTGACCCCGCGCATCCAGAAGACTGGATCAGGCCCGCGCCGAAAGAACAGGCGCAGATCGATCGCGGCGTGCGCCTGTGCCGCCGCGGCACGATTGCCGCGCGGTGGGGCATCGCACGGTCGGTGGTTGCGCTCGTCAACATCGGCGCGCTGACGCCGGCGCGCGGGCTGGCCAAGCTCGTGAGCCGCGGCGCGCTCGCGTCGGCCGATGAGAGCATCCTCGCGCCGATGTGGAAGCTGCCGCCCGAGACGCGCCGGCCGCTGCGCTACTTCTGGACGCAAACGAAGTTCTTCGAGGCGCTCGAGAGCCAGATTGGATCGATCTGCGAGAGCGCCGCCGAAACGCTGGTGGCGGCGGAGGACGGGTACGGGGACCTGCCGCTGGTGACGATCTCCTGCGCCGATCCGGGGAGCCACCGCATGCGTCAACAGGAGGCGCTCGCGCGGCTGTCGACGCGCGGCCGCCACGTGATTGCCTCGAGCAGTGGCCACTGGGTGCCGCTCGACGAGCCGCAACTCGTCGCCGACATCGTCAGTGACGTCGTCTTCGGTGTGCGGGGCGAGGATCGCGCGGCACCGCGGAGTCCGCGATAACGCGCTGCTGGACCCACACGCGTCGACCAATCCCGGTCACCGGACGTTCAGCGTGGCAGCGAACGCTCGCAATTCGCGAACCACGTCGGCTTCGTGCGTGAGGAACATGTACAGGCTCGCGCCTGGGAGCTCCACAATCCTCGCGTCCGGGACACCGGCCCGGAGATCGCTCTGCCACCTCGTCAGCATTGCTCGGCCGCCGGCGTGCCGCTCTTCGACAGCCGCGCGCTCCTTCTCGTTCGTCGGCCGATATTGTTGGAGCATCTGCTCCAGCGTGTCGGTGCGATAGACCGCCATAACGGGGACTTTGATGCGCGCGTATGGCGGCTTGACGTTGTGGTCTTCCACGATGGCCTTGCGAATGGCAGGGTCGAGAGGATGTGCGGCGAGCTGCCGGGTCTCGGCCTCGGGAAAAACGACGCGCCGAGGCTCTCCGACCCGTTTCGGCAGATCGCCTTGCGCGACGGGAGTGAACCCATAGTCCGTTAGTTTGAGCGTCGGGTCTTCGGCGGCGTCGAGGTAGACGAGTCCACCCACGCGTTGCGGATGGTCGGCACCGAGCGAGTGCAGAATGCCGCCTCCGCAGGAATTCCCCACGACGATTGGCTTGTGGATCCCGAGAGCGTCCATCACTTCGAGGATATCGGCGGCGCGCCGCTGAGGATCGTACCCCGCCGGCGGGCGATCCGAAGCGCCGACCCCGCGGCGCGTCACCGCTGACACGCGAAACTGATCCGTCAGTTTCGGTGCGATGTCGTCATAGACGTGAGCCGTGAGATAGCACCCGACGAACAGCAGCGGCCGTCCCGTGCCGCCCCAATCGAGGACTTCGAGTCGCACGTTCGAGTCGACCGTGACGAAGCGCATCTCGTGCGGCGACGGATCGCGCCAAGCGGCTCCAGCCTGCACGAGCAGCAACGACAAGGCTGTTAACACGGGTGCCAGGTGACCCATCGATCCTCCTTGACTTGTCCTATTATACTAGTACAATAGGGTTGCAATGGTCGAGTGGGATTGGGCTAGCACGGTCGATCAACGTGACCCGCTGCCCCTGCACGTGCAGCTCGAACGCAGCATTCGTGTCGCGATCGCCTCAGGCCGGCTGACGCCCGGCGACCAGCTCCCCACCGTCCGCCAGCTCGCCGTCGAGCTTCGCATCAACGCCAACACCGTCGCCAAGGTCTACAGCCATCTGGAGCGAACGGGCGTGCTCGAGACGCGCCGCGGCGTCGGCACGTTCGTCGTCGATCAGCCGGACGCTTCGTCGAACGAGAAGGCGCGCGAGGCCGAGTTGCGCGCGATCGTCTCGCGCGCGCTTGCCGACGCCGCCGCCCGCGGGTTTTCCGCGGCCGATCTCCGCCGTGAACTCCAATCGATCTCGAAAGGAGCATCGTCGTGAGCAGGAACACTGAGTTCGTGCAGGAACGCTCGGATCCGCTGCCGTGGATGCAGATCAACGTCGTCTCGGTGATGCTCTTCCTCGTTCTCGCGGGCGCCGGGGCGCTGCTGTGGATGGCCACCGGATCGCCGGCCGCGGTCGTGGCGGGTGTCATCGCCGGCGCCATCGTCGCGCTCTCGCCGCGCGTCGCGCAGCAGTGGGAGCGTGCCGTCGTGCTGCGGCTGGGCCGCTTCGTCGGCCTGCGCGGCCCTGGGCTGTTCTGGATCGTTCCGCTCATCGACTCGGTGACGCGGACGATCGATCAGCGCGTCATCACGACGTCGTTCGCCGCCGAGCAGACGCTGACGTCGGACACCGTTCCGGTCAACGTCGACGCCGTGCTGTTCTGGGTCGTCTACGACCCCGAGAAGGCGGCGCTGGAAGTGCAGGACTACCCGACGGCCGTCAGTTGGGCGGCGCAGACCGCGCTGCGCGACATCATCGGCCGCACCTCGCTGACAGATCTCCTCAGCGGCCGCGAGCGGATCGAGCAGGAGCTGCAGCGGCTGATCGACGAACGCTCGACGCCGTGGGGCGTCACCGTCCAGGCAGTGGAGATGCGTGACGTCGTCATTCCGCAGCAGCTCCAGGATGCAATGTCCCGCGAGGCGCAGGCGGACCGCGAGAAGCGCGCGCGCATCATCCTCGGCGAGGCGGAGATGGCCATCGCGCAGTCGTTCGAGACCGCATCGCGCGTCTACGAAAGCAATCCCACGGCGCTGCACCTGCGCGCGATGAACATGCTCTACGAGGGGCTCAAGGAGAAGGGCGCGCTGATGCTGGTGCCCACGACAATCGTCGAGTCGATGGGGATGGGCGGCGCGCTCGGCGCCGCCGCTATCCAGCAGGCGCGCATGCCGGGGGGAGAAAGCATCAAATGAGCGAGGAGGACGCCATGACAGCGCATCGCGGTTCGTTCGTGATTTTCTCGGCGTCGTATCCCATCGCCGGCGGCGTTGGCCTTGCGCTGCTGGCGATTGCCGCCGCCATCGTCATCGCCCTGCCGGAGGCGCAGTTCGTGACGGCGCTCGGCATGCTGGGAGGCATTCTCGTCGCCGCGGTCCTCGTGCTCCGCAGGCGCGGAACGAACTCGTAGCCATGCAGGTCCGCGTGGCGTCGCTCGTCGTACTTGCGTCCTTCGTGCTTGCCGGGGTCGCCTCGGACGCATCGCAGCCACCGAGGCGCGGTGAGCCGTCACGGACGGGGACCGCGCGCATCAGCGGAACCGTCGTTGCCGCCGAGAACGGCATGCCCGTACGCGGAGCCGGCGTCCGGCTCGTGACTATTGGAGCGGGTAGTTGGGTCTCGACGACGAATGCGCAGGGGCAGTTCGAGTTCGGCGAGCTGCCGGCCGGTCACTACAGCCTGTCAGCGTCGAAAGCGGGATTCGTGACGACGACGGCGGGGCAGAACATGGCGGCCGGCCGGCCGCAGCCCATCGAGCTGCGCGACGGCGAGACGTTGGATCGCGTGGTGCTCAAGCTGCCTCGCGGCGGCGTGATCACCGGACGCGTCGTCGACGAGCAGGGCGAGCCGGTCGTCGAAGCCGAGATCCGCGCCTTCCGCGCGCAGTACATGCAGGGCATCCGCCGGCTGGCATCGGTGCGCGGAACGGTTACGAACGACCTCGGTCAATTCAGGCTCTACGGACTGGAGCCAGGGACGTACTACGTCTCCGGAACGCTGCGTGCGGGCGGCGTTGCTCCGATCCACGCGACGGAGCCGGACGTCCAGGTCGCACGCGGCGGTGCCGGCTTCGCCCCAACCTTCTTTCCAGGCACAGTCAACGCCGCCACCGCGGAAGCGGTGAACGTGGCGGCAGGTGTCGAGACACTCGGCATTGATTTCGCCCTGCAGTCGGTCAGGATCGCGCGGATCACCGGCGCCGTCGTGGATTCGCGCGGCAGCACTCAGACGGGCTATCTCGTCATGCTCAACGGCGCGCGCTCCGACCGTGCGCTGCTCACCAGCACGAACATGGCTGAAGTGGACGCCGAGGGTCGCTTCACGCTGTCGAACGTCGCGCCGGGTGAGTATCGGCTCGACGTCAGGTCGAAGTCGTCGATCGAGCGCATCGCGCAAACCGGCGGCGTCGGGCAACCGCAGGACGCGGACGCCGCGGAGTTCGCGAGCGTGCCGGTTGTGATTTCCGGCGCGGACATCGACGGCATGCGGATCGTCACAGGCCCCGGCTTCCGCCTCGCCGGTCGCGTGACCGTCGAGGGTGTCACTCCCCAGCCTGAGGATCTCGCGCGCGTCACCGTCGGCGCGAGCTACATGAGCGGAGGCGTCGGCGTGTCCGCAGTCCTGCTGCACGCCCATGCGCCTGTCCGTCCCGACGGCACGTTCGAGATCCGCGGTGTGAGCGGCACGCGCCTCCTGCGCCCCAGCGGTCTGCCGGGGCGTTGGATGCTGAAGAAGGTGCAGATCGACGGCGTCGACGTGACGGACGATGGCTTCGACGTCACGAGCGACGCCGACAACGTAGAGATCATCATCACCGCACGTCCGACTGCCGTAACGGGAATCGTCAGGGGCGATGACGGCGCCCCTGCGTCTGATGCGACCATCATTATCTTTCCGGAGGATCGCCGGCGCTGGCAGGCGCCGTTCAATCGGTTCGTGACGAGCGCGCGTGCCGCCGCCGACGGCGCATTCCGCGTTGATGCGCTGCCGGCCGGCAGCTATCTCGCCATCGCCGTCGATGCGCTGATCGACGGCTGGTGGGCGGAGCCGGGTAATCTCGAACGCCTGGCGAAAGCCGCGACGGCGTTTGCGCTCGCCGAAGGGGAGAACAAGACGCTCAACCTCACGCGTCGGGCCCGCTGACTTCTCTCACCGGGAACCGAAGACCCGCGCGGTTCCGCCGTCGGGTAACAACTGCCCGCAGCCGCCACGTCAATCGCAGTTTCCGTTATCTTCCGGGTGCGAACGGCGCTTGCAGGCGCGGCATGCCCGTGTGTTGCGCAACCATCCCCACATCAGGCATTTGCGCAAACAGCGGCGGCGCACGCGATCCAGGCCGCGCGCTTGCCCGTGCGATCGGAGTCCCGATGCCGATCGCCACTCGCAAACCTTCGGGAGAAAGGGACCTCCATGCGACTGTTCGTTCTCTCACTCATCCTGGCGCTGATTCCTCTGACGGCGGATGCTCAGAACCGCGCGACACCGCAGGGCGACGGGGTCCTGCAGATCGACGGCAGCAAGAACCCGGAGCTGATTCCGCAGTGGTCCGTCTGGGAAACTGCCTTCAGCATCTTCAAAGCGAGGAGCAGGGACAGGTACCCCAAGCCGGTGTTCGACGCCGTCACCGAGGAAGAGGCGAACCTGATACGCAGGGCGGCTGACGAAGCGCAGAAGATCACGCCGGCATGCGAAGAGCGAATGAGCAAGCTTCGGTCGCTGCGGAAGACGGAGCGGTTCGACGTGCTGGATCTGAAAGCACACGAGCTGAACGTCGACTGCCGGCGGCAGACGCTGCGCCTTCGCGACCGCGTGTTGGCGGGCATCTCTCCCGAGGCGCGAGTGGCGCTCACCGCCTTCGTCGAGTCGACGAAGGCCGGGATGACGGTCACCATCCAGAAGCGCGGGCTGGCCCGGTTTCTGGAGCCTGAATGAGGAGGGAGAGATGCTGCGTCGTGTACTCGTTGCTCTCGCGCTGTTTGCCCTGCTTGCATCCGCCACCGCCGCTCGTGCGGAGGATGACATGGATGCGCTGAGGTTGCTCTGCGGCAACGTCGTCAACACCAATTCGAGCTGGCAGGCTGGAAGGGGCCTCTGGCTGGAGTACATCGTCGAGACGCGTGGGCTGCTGAATCTGTGCGGCCAGTGGATCGTGGCTGCCGAGGGGCGCGTGAGCGGCGTCGTGAACTCCGGCTCCTACGCGCAAGGATTCATCGTCGCCACCGCCCAGCGGCAGGTTCCGGTGCCGCACTCGGGGACCTGGACAACCGTCGGTGGCCACTGGGCGACAACCGCCTTGCCGCTCGGGTTTCTGTGGAATGGCTCGACTGCGAGCCGCGCCGAAGTGGTGGCGAGCAGCTTCGACAACGAGTACGACTGCTACATGGCTGGCGGGTATTGGGACGGATGGTACTGCTACCTGCCGGACTGCCCGCTGATCGTCGACGCCGGCCACGACGGCTATCGCCTCACCAGCGCCGAGGAGGGCGTGTTGTTCGACCTGAACGCCGACGGCACTCCGGAACGAATCGCCTGGACCGCGCCGGATTCCGACGACGCGTTCATCGTCATGGACCGCAATGGCAACGGCCGCATAGACGACGGGTCGGAGCTGTTTGGCAATCACACGCCCGCGTACGCCGGCGCCGATGTGACCACGGCGAATGGCTTCGAAGCGCTGAAATTCCTCGGATCACCGGCGAACGGCGGCACACTGACCGCGGCGGTGGACACGGTCGATGCCGGCGACGCCGCGTACGCACGGCTGCTGCTATGGCGCGACGCGAATCACAACGGCATCTCGGAGCCGGACGAACTGCAGCCGCTGTCGGAAGCGGGGCTGCTGGCCATCAGCACCGCCTACAAGACAGCATCGAGGCGCGACCGCTACGGCAACGAGTTCCGGCAGCGTGCGAAGGGCACATTCAGCGATGGCGAGTTCTACATCTACGACGTCTGGCTGAAACGCCGGTAGCGTGAAAAAGCGTGCAGGCGCGACACCTGCTCGTAGTATGGTGTCGCGCATGCCGCACATCCCTGATCTTCGTCGTGGTCCGGATCGGCGTCGCCAGCCGCGCGGCGGGCGCCGCAGGGAGGACAAGGACGGCTTCGCGCCGCTCGTGATGCTTGTCGGCAGCGAGCCGGATCTCACGAACCGGTGCGAGGCGATCCTGGCGAAGCTCAAGTTCGCCGTGACGAAGATCGCTGACGTCGATCAGGCCATCCGCGTCGTCCCCGAGCTGAGACCTGACCTGGTGGTGGCGCCCGCCGCCGAGGCGCCGCGGATGCGCAGCGAGATTCCGCAGAACCTGCCGGTCGTCGCCATGCCGGAGACGCCCGAGGCGATGATCGACGAGATCCTGCGGACCCTGCGCAAACCCGCGACCGTTACTCCGATCGGAGTGCGATAACCGGATCGACACGCGTGGCCCGCCGCGCCGGAATCCAGCAGGCCCCGGCGGCGACGGCGATGAGCGCGACGGCCATCAGCAGGAACGTCAGCGGATCGGTCGGCCGCACGCCGTAGATCAGCCCGGAGACGGATCGGCTCAGCGCCAGCGCCGTCACGATGCCGACGGCGAGCCCCGCGAGCGCCGGCCACAGGTGCTGGCGCACCATCATCGACACCACGTCGGGGGCGCGCGCGCCAAGCGCCATCCGGATGCCGACCTCATGCGTGCGCTGGCTGACCGCGTGCGCCGTCACGCCGTAAATCCCCACCGTCGCCAGCGCCAATGCAATCAAGGCGAATCCCGCCAGCAGCACCGCCCGGAACCGCGGCGACGTGAGCGTCTCCGAGAATTCCTCCGCCAGCAGCCCGGCGTTGAACACCGGCACCTGCGGGTTGACCTCGCGCACTGCCGAACGGATCGACGGCAGGATCGACGCGGCGTCCTGGCGCGTGCGCACGACGAGCATCTGGGTGCGCGGCGTCACCTGCAGCGAGCAGTTGTACACCTCCGGCCGCACGCTGCCGCGGAGATCGCCGCGACGGACGTCACGGACGACCCCGACGACCGTCATCCACGGCGCGGTGGACCGTTCGCCCCCCGGCCGCAGGCGCCGGCCGACCGGATCCTGCCCGGGCCAGGCCGAGCGCGCGAGCGTCTCGTTGACGACCACCGCGATCGGCGCGTCCGCGTGATCCTGTTCCGTGAACGTCCGGCCGCTCACGAGCGCGTAGCCGAGCGTCTCGAAGTATCCCGGTGAGACGATTTCGCGCGGGTACTCGACGCGTTCTTCGGGTGGCGGCAGCGGCTTGCCTTCGATGGTGTAGATGCCTGAGTTCGCCAGGAGCGGCAGCAGGACGCCGGTGGCCGCGCCGGCGGACTCGACGCCGGGCAGCGCGCGAACGCGCTCGAGCAGACGCGCGTAGAAGCCGCGCACGTCAGCAGGTCCCGCGTACAGCGCGCTGGGCACGCTCACCGTGGCGATCGCCACGCCCTCCGGCCGGAAGCCGCGATCGACCTGCTGCATGCTCCACAGCGTGCGCAACAGCAGTCCGGCGCCGGCGAGGAGCACGAACGCGAGCGCCACTTCCGCCGCGACCAGCAGACTCCGCGTTCGACGATTCGCCGCCGTGCCCCCTTCGCGGCCACCCTCACGCAGGTGTTCGACGACGTCGGTTCTCGACGCCTGGAACGCGGGCACCAGTCCGGCGAGGAGCGCGGCGACGATCGCGAGCAGCAACGAAAACGCCATCACCGGCAGATCGAGACGGATCGCCTCCGGACGCGGGATACTCTCGCCACCGACCGCGACGAAGAAGCGTCCGGCCCAGTAAGCCAGCAGCAACCCGACGGCGCTGCCGGCGAGCGCCAGCATCAGGGCCTCCGTCACGATCTGCCGGATCAGGCGTCCGCGGCGCGCGCCGAGCGCGGTGCGAATCGCGAGCTCCTTGCGGCGTGTCGCCGTCTTGCCGAGCATCAGGTTGCCGAGGTTCGCGCAGGCGATCAACAGGACGAACCCCACGGCTCCCATCAGCAGGAGCAGCGAGCGCTCGATGTCGCCGACGATCTGCTTGTGCAGCGACACGACGTAGGCCCCGAAGCCCTTCGTTTCCGGATACGCCCGCTCGATGCGGCCGGCGATGCCGTGCATCTCGGTCTGCGCCTGCTCGATCGTCACGTCCGGCTTCATCCGGCCGATGACCGGCAGCCAGAACGAGTTGCGCGAGTTGCGCACCTCCTCCGGCGGCGCGAGCGGTTTCCAGATGTCGGTCTTCTCCGGCACGCGGAGATAGTCCGGCATGACGCCGATGATCTCGAACGGCTGGCCGTTGAGCGTGATCGTCCGGCCGATCGCGTCGGCGCGGCCGCCGAACCGCCGCTGCCACAGGCCCTGTGAGATGACGATCACGCGATCCTGGCCCGGCACCTCGTTGACTTCCGCGTACACGCGTCCTGCCACTGGCTGCACGCCCATCACGGCGAAGAAATTCGCGGTCGTCTGCGCCCCGCGGAGCCTCTCGGGCTCGTCGATGCCTGTCAGGTTGAAGGAGGCGCTGGTGAAAGCGGCCATGTGCTCGAACGACGTGCTCTCGCGCCGCCAGTCCCTGTAGGTCGGATACGACGTGATGTCTTCCTTGATCCCCTGTCGCCGGTTGTCCATCCAAATCATGGCGATTCGGTCCGGCTCGGGATAGGGCAGCGGCCGCAGCAGCACGCCGTTGAAAACGCTGAACACTGCGGTGTTCACGCCGATGCCGAGCGCGAAGGTGAGGACCGCAACCAGGGTGAATCCCGGATGGGCCATCAGCAGCCGTGCTGCGTAGCGGCTGTCCCGAACAAAAGCGGTCACGGACATGTGCGCCCCCCTCCCCTGAGGCGTACTACCCGTTCACGGAAATGAGGATAGGATCGAGGCCCATGTCCCTGGAATTGCGTCCCTTGTCCCTGGGCGAGCTGCTCGACCGCGCGTTCAGCCTGTTTAGACGACATTTCTGGCTATTTGTTGGTCTGATGGCCGTTCCCTCGGCGTTCACGCTGCTGATTGCCGTCGGCATGGAACTGCTGCAGCGCGTGCCGGGCGCCGGGCCCTTCTCTCCCGACGCCGATCCCGCGATGGTGCTTGCCGCCGTGGTCGGCGCAGCGGCGGCATTCATCGCCGTGTTCGCCGGCTACTGGATTGCCTACATGGTGACGCTTGGCGCGACCACCGTGGCCGTCTCGGACCTTTATGTCGGACGAGCGGCAACGATAGGTGGATCGTACTCGCGGATGCGCGGGATGATCGGCCGGCTGATGCTGCTGATGCTGTTCATCGGGCTGCGCCTGTTCGGCGTGTTCTTCGGCCTGCTGCTGGCGGTGTTGATTCCGGTGGTGCTATTCGCTGCGCTGGCGGCAACCGGAGGCCGGTCGCCGGCCGCGGCGGCCGCGGGCGCCGTGATCGGCGTGCTCGGCGCCTTCGGTGCGATGATCGGGACGGCGGTGTTCTCGCTGCGCTACTCCGTGGCCGTGCCGGTGCTCGTACTCGAGAACGAGACCGCAGGCGATTCGATCCGTCGCAGCGTCGAGTTGACGCGCGGCAGCCGCTGGCGCGCCGGAGTCCTCGTGCTGTTCGCGATGATCATCACCTACGCCGCGATGGCCATCTTCCAGGGCCCGTTCATTGTCGGCGCCATGGCCGCCGGTCCGGAATCCACAACCGCGTTCTGGCTGCAGCTCGCCGGCGCCGTGACCGGCACGATCGGCGGCGCCGTGACGGGTCCGCTGATGATCATCGCGCTGGCGCTGCTCTACTACGACATCCGGATTCGCAAAGAGGGGCTCGACATGCAGTTGATGCTGTCCGGCCTCGATGCGGAGCCCGTGCCGCAGACGTAAGTGCCGTCCGTCGTCTTCTTCATCGCTCTCCTTGCGTCAGCAGGTACTCAGGCCACGCCTCGCGGTGTGGAACCGATGGATCTCGACACCTGGCGCGCCGAGCTGCTGCTGACCTCGAAGCGCGTTGCGGCAGCGACGACGCTCGAGGGCGGCCGCGCGGCAGCGGCGGCGACGGCAGACGAGTGGCTCGTGCGCGTCGGCGGCCGGACCGTCGCCGTCGATGCGCGCTGGATCGACGCGCTGGCCGTGAATGCGGACGCCGCGACCTGGCCGTCGCGCCGCGAGCGCATCACGGCGCGGCTGGCGACGATGGCTGCGTTCGCGGCGCCGTCGCCCGAGCCGCCTGTGGAGCGCATCGACGGCGTGCTCGCAGGCGTGCTTGCGAGGCCCGAATTCCGCCGAAGCGCCACGTCGATACTGTTCGAGCGGCTGCGCCAGAAGGTCACCGCGTGGGTCGTGCGGATGTTGAATCGCTTCACCGGGGTGCCGGTCGCGGCGCGTACGGTCGCGGTCACGTTGGCGTGGGTCGCATCGCTGGCGGCGCTCGGCGCCCTCGCGCTGTGGCTCGTGTCGGCGCTCGCGGCGCGCTCGCGCGACCCGTCGCTCGGGCTCGGTTCGTCGATGCCCGAACGCGCGCCAGCGCGCGAATGGGCGCGTCGCGCGCTCGCCGCGCTGCGCGAAGGCGACGCTCGTGAGGCGGTGCGCTGCGGCTATCACGCGGCGCTGTGCCGTCTCGAGGAGCAGGGCATCTGGACGGTTGACGACTCGCGCACGCCGCGCGAGTACGCGGGTCTGCTGTCCAGCGGGGATCCGCGCCGCGAGCCGGTCATCGACCTTACCCGGCAGTTCGAGCAAATCTGGTACGGCCGGCGGCCCACGACCGCCGTCGACGCCGAGCGGCTCTCCGCCAATCTGGAGCGTCTGGGATGCCTGCGCGCAGCCGATCGAACGATCTGAGACTGTTGATCGCCGCCGGCATCGCGATCGTCGTGCTGGCGATCTTCTCCTTCCTGCTCTCCGGCACCGATACGGCGCCGCGCGTCGCCGGATCGAGCTACTCGGCTCAGCCCACCGGCGCGAAGGCGGCGTACCTGGTGCTGCAGGAGCTGGGGCACGACGTCGAGCGTTCGTTCGAGCCGATCGCCGCGATTACCGACAATCCCGAAGCGACGACGCTCGTGCTGGCGAATCCCGGGCAACCGCCATCGAGTCAGGACGTGCGCGCGCTGCGCGACTTCGTCGAGCGCGGCGGCGTGGTTCTCGCCTTCGGGCGGTCCGCCGGCCGATTCCTTCCCGGTGTGCCCAACGTCCCGGTCCCGCCGGGAGGAGATGTGCGCCGATTTGCCGCGGCGCTGCCTGGCGCGCTCACACGCGGCGCGGAGACGCTCAGCGCTCGCGGCGGGTCGTCGCCGCCGCTCGACCTGTCCTACGCCGTCGTGTACGGAACGGAGTCGAATCCCGCACTCGTCGTCGCGCGGATTGGCGCAGGCAGCGCGATTTGGTGCCTGGACGAGACGCCGGTCCAAAATGACGGCATCGCGCGCGAGCACAACGTCCGCGTGCTCGCGAACGCGGCCGGATCGCCCGGCGAGCGCCGAATCCTGTGGGACGAGCATTATCACGGCGAGCGGCGATCGCTCTGGTCGTACGTCGCCGGCACGCCGCTCGCCTGGGGCTTCGCGCAGCTCGGCATCGCGGCGCTGGCGATGCTCGTGGGTGTCGGGCGGCGTCGAGGGCCCGTGCGGCCGCGTTTCGCGGAGCCGCGCACGTCGCCGCTGGAGTTCGTCGACACGATGGGCGCGTTGTACGAGCGTGCCGGTGCCGCCAGCGCCGCGATCGAATCGGTGCGGGCGCGTCTCCGCCGCCGGCTTGCCGCAGCCGCGGGACTGCCGTCATCCACCCGGGACGAGCAGCTCGTGGACGCGGCGGCAGCGAGAATCGGCATCGATCGTCAGCGCACGCGGTCCGCGCTGGCGGCGGCCGCCGACGCGCTGCGGCGCGGCGCCAGCGAGCGCCAGGCGGTTGCCATCGTCTCGGAACTGCAGGAGCTGACCGCGGCCGCCACCGCCGCCCGTGCGGGTCAGTCGCGGGCACGGCGCGACTGAAGTCGCGCCCTACGGACGCCAGGCGTAGGCGCCCAACGGACGTCAGGCGTAGGGCGGAACTTTAGTTCCGCCATTCAGGTCAGGCGTAGGGCGGAACTTCAGTTCCGCCACTCAGGAGCTGCTTGATGACTGGAACCCTTGAACGAGTAACCACCCACGCACGCCGGGAGCTCGGACGCGTGATCGTCGGTCAGACCGCGATGATCGACCTGCTGCTGCTGACGATCGTCTGCGGCGGCCACGCGCTCGTCGAGGGCGTGCCCGGCCTGGCGAAGACCCTCACGGGTCGCGCGCTGGCGCAGATCCTGCGGCTGCGGTTTCAGCGCGTGCAGTGCACGCCCGACCTGAGGCCGGCCGACATCATCGGCGGCGACGTGTTCAACATGGCGTCGAGCACGTTCACACTGCATCCCGGCCCCGTGTTCACCGACCTGCTGCTCGTCGACGAGATCAACCGCATGCCGCCGCGCACGCAGGCCGCACTGCTCGAGGCGATGGAAGAGCGACAGGTGACGATCGGCACCTCGCGCCATCGCCTCTCGGCCGCCTTCACGACGTTCGCGACACAGAATCCCATCGAGTTCGAGGGCACGTACCCGCTGCCCGAAGCGGAGCTCGATCGATTCTTCGTGAAGATTCACCTCGGGTATCCCGACGCCGCGGCGGGCGAGGAGGAAGCCATTCTCGAACGGCACCACCTCGGATTCGACGTGCATGCCCTCGACACGCTCCCGTTCGCGACGCTGGAGACGGCGGATATCGCGTTGGCGAAGCAGGAAGCGCTCGCCGTCCGCGTGGAGCCGGAGCTCTTCCGTTACATCTCCACCGTGGCGCGCCGCACGCGCGACTGGCCGGCGCTGACGCTCGGCGCCAGCCCGCGGGCCGCCATTCATCTGATGCAGCTCGCCAAGGCGATGGCGGCGATGGACGGACGCGACTACCTGATTCCGGACGATGTGAAGCGGGCGGCACCGCCGGTTTTGCGTCACAGGCTCGTGCTGACGCCGGAGGCGGATCTCGACGGGCTCACGGCCGATCAAGTCATTGCCGACGTCCTCGGTGCCGTCGACGTCCCGAAGTGATACGCACACGCCTCGCGCCACCCGCGGCATCCGCAACCGCGCGAACCGTGCGCCGCGTGCCGTTCGCGCCTACCGCCAGGACCGTGGTGCTGCTCGCGGTCGGCGTGCTCTGGCTCGTGCCCGCCTGGATCGATCGTCGCGCCGTGTTCATGATGCTGGCGTGGAATGCGCTCGTCCTCACGCTCGTCGTCCTCGACACCGTGCGGCTGCCGCACGCAAGCGTGCTGCGCGTCACCCGACGGTGGGGTGGTCCGCTGACGCTCGGCGCGCCGGTCGCGGTGTCGCTGGAGCTGCAGAACGGCGGAAGCATCCCTGTCGCCGCGCAATTGACGGATTGTCTCGCCGTCGCGCTCGAGCCGCAGGCGGTGGTCGTCCGCATCGACGGCTTCGTCGCGCCGCGTCGAGCGGCAACAGCGGCGTACGCCGTCTCGCCGCGCGAGCGTGGTGACGCGCAGGCTGGCGAAGTTGTCATCGAGTGGCGAAGTTCCTGGGACCTGGTCGTACGGTGGGGACAGGCGGATCTGCAGCAGACCGTCCGCGTCTACCCGAACATCCACGAAGGACGCCGTCATTCGATGTACCTGATTCGCAGCCGCCAGATTGCGCTCGAGAAGCGGCACGCGCGCCGCCTGAGCGGCGGGCGCGAGTTCGACCGCCTGCGCGAGTACCGGCCGGGTGACGAGCGGCGCGACATCAGTTGGCGGGTCACGGCAAGGCGCGCGCGGCTCGTGTCGAAGATCTATCAGCCGGAACGCAGCCAGACGGTGTGGCTGCTCGTCGATTCGGGCCGTCTGCTTCGAGCGCGCTCTGCCGGGCAGACGCTGCTCGACCGGTCGACGACCGCGGCGCTCGCTCTTGCGCAGGTGGCGATCGTTTCAGGCGACAACGTCGGACTCGTCGCCTACGGCCGCCGCGTCCAGCACCGCCTTGCGCCGGCGCGCGGGCCCGCGCACCTGCGGCGGCTGCTCGAGGCGCTCGCCACCGTCCGCGGCGAGGCGGTCGAGGCGGATCACGCCGCGGCGGCTGCGGCGCTGCGGTCGGGACAGAAGCGCCGCGCGCTCGTCGTCTGGCTGACCGACGTCGCCGAGACGGCGGCGTTACCCGATGTCATCGAGCAGGCCACCGGTCTCCTTCCGCGCCACGTCGTCCTGTTTGCGACGATGCGCCAGCCGGAAGTGGCGACGGTGGCGGCGTTGCGGCCGTCGAGGGAAGCGGACATGTACCGCGTGCTCGCAGCTCAGGAGACCGTCGAGCGCCGTGACGCGCTGCTGCGCGGCCTGCGTCAGCGCGGAGCGCTCATCGTCGAGACCTCGCCGGAGGCGCTGGCGGGAGGCCTCGTCGATCGGTACTTGGAGGTGAAGGAGCGCGGACTCCTGTAGCCCAGATATGCCACCAGGAGGACGAAGAGGGACGTGCCGATTGCGAACTTGATCAGGGGGTCGATGGGAGTGGGGGAGACGAATCCCTCGATCGCGCCGGCGATGACGAGCAGCGGGAAGACGCCGAGCAGCAGCCGGATCGCGAGCGCACCGGACTCGGCGAACGCGTCGCGGCGCGACAGCAGCCCCGGCGCGACAATGCCTCGCGCCAGCACCAGTCCCGCTCCCCCGGCGATGAAGATCGCGGGCAGTTCCAGCGCGCCGTGCGGCGCGACGAAACTCCAGAGCGGCAGGGTCATGCCGGCCCGCTGGCATGCCGTCCCGATCACGCCGATCATCAGGCCGTTGAACACCAAGATGTAGATCGTGCCGATGCCGGCGAGCGCTCCCATGGCGAACGCGCTGAACGCGACGCTCAGGTTGTTCGTGAGGATGGCGCTCGACGCGAGCGGCTTCACCGAGAGGATCGAGTGCGTCCACATCTCGCGCCGCTCGATCGTATCCATCATCTCGCCTCCGAGCACGAAGCGCTGAAATCCTGGATCGATCGTCGTGAGCACGATGCCCGCGATCGCGCCGGCGGCGAACAGGCCGATGGCACCGGCGGTATACGCCCACGTGGCGCGGAACACCCGTGGAAATTCGCGCGTGTAGAAGCTGACGATGCCGCGTCGGCGAACCGGGCGCGCCGTGTAGACGAGATTGTGCGCGCGGCCGAGCAGTTGATTGAGGTACGCGGCAAGCTGCGCGTTGGCGGCGCCTTCGCGTGCCGCGGAAAGGTCGGCCGCGGTCTGACGATACAATAACGCCAGCTCGCGAAGCTCGGGGTGCGTGAGCGCCGACACGTTCGCGCCTCCGCGATCGACGAGCGCTTCCAGTCTCGTCCAGTGGGCTTTCCGTTTCTGAATCCAGCGGGAGGATAGTGCCGGTGCCGGCATCGGAGAAGCTTACCATCGAGACGCCGGAGCAGATTGCGCTCGAGTTCCCGCTCGCCAGCGCCGGCAGCCGCTTCCTGGCGCTCGCCATCGATACGCTGCTGCAGATCGCCGGCTTCACGCTGCTCGGCGTCGTCGCGCTCATCGGCGCGTTCTTCCGCATCACGCCCTACGCGGCGTTCGGCACATGGGCGCTGGCGATCGTCGTCATTCTCGGCTTCGTTCTCTACTACGGCTACTTCGCGGTATTCGAAACGCTGTGGAACGGGCAGACGCCGGGCAAGCGCCTCGTGCAGTTGCGCGTGATCACGGCGTCGGGCCGGCCGATCACCGCGTACGAGTCGCTGCTGCGCAATCTCGTGCGCATCGTCGATCAGTTGCCGATCGTGTACACCGTCGGGTTGCTGTCCGTCTTCTTCACCGAGCGCAACCAGCGGCTCGGCGACCTCGCCGCCGATACCGTGGTGGTGCACGAACAGCCGGCTGGATTGGTAGGGGCCAGCGAGGGACTGCGCGGGCACGGCCGCCGCCAGGCCGTCGCGCGTCGTGGCGCCGCGAAGCTGACACCGCAGGAGCTCGCCGTCATCGAGACGTTCCTCAGCCGCCGCGACGATCTGCCCTACCGCCAGCGTGTCGAGACGGCCGCGGCGATCGCCGCCCGCATCCGCCGCCGGCTCGACGTCGTCGATGCGGCTGCCGACGAAGTGCTTCTGGAGGAGGTCGCCGCCGAGGCGCGCGGCGGGTATCGCTGATCGCCGGTCGCTGATCGCTGATCGCCGATCGCTGATCGCCGATCGCTGATCGCTGTCCGCTGTCCGCCATTCGCATTCACCATTCACCATTCACTATTCGCCATTCGCGATTCGCCATTGACAGCTCCCCGTCAGACTGGCATAGACTGTCTATGTCACGATGTCACGGGACGCCATCCCCCCCGGCACGCTGCACCTGCTCATCCTGAAGACGCTCGCCCGCGGCGGCGAGATGCACGGGTTCGAGATTGCGGAAGCGATCGAGCGCGACTCCGCAGACGTGCTCACGGTCGAGGAGGGCTCGCTCTACCCGGCGCTTCAGCGGCTGCTCGCCAACGGCTTCGTGACGGCCGAATGGGGAACGACGGCGGACAATCGACGGGCCCGGTACTACCAGCTCACGAGATCGGGCCGGAAACATCTCGATTCGGAGATGGCGCAGTTCGAGCGGATCACGGGCGCGATCGCGCGCGTGCTGCATGCGGGGTGAGGCGATGGACACGCTTCGAACCATAGGCCGGCGGCTTCGCGTACTCGTGCAAAGGGCGCGCGTTGAGCACGAAATCGACGAAGAGATGCGGCTCCATCTCGCGCTCAGGGCGGAAAAGCTGCGCGCCAGCGGTCTCTCGTCGAGCGACGCGCGCCTGGCGGCGCGACACCGGTTCGGCAACCCGGCGACGCTTCGCGAGCGCAGCCTCGACGTCTGGGGCTGGCGCTGGCTCGAAGCGCTCGCGCAGGACGCGAGCTTTGCCCTGCGCATGCTCCGCCGGAGTCCCGCCTTCGCGGCGACAGCGATTCTGACGCTCGCCCTCGCCACTGGCGCCACGACGTCGATCTTCAGCATCGTCGACAGCGTGCTGCTGCGGCCGCTGCCGTTCGACGAGCCCGATCGGCTGGTTCAGGTCTACGGGCGGATGTGGCGCGAGGATCGTGGGGGACAGGCGGATCCGGTCAACGGCCCTGTCGCGTCGCCGGAGCTCCAGGCGTATCGGAACGAGAGCACGACGTTCGAGGATTTCGCGGGCTACTTCACCTCGACGCGCCACCTCCTCGGACCATCCGGTCCGGAGCGGCTGACTGCGGTGGAAGGGCAGGCGACGCTGTTCACCACGCTCCGCGCCGAGCCGCTGCTCGGGCGGACGTTCGCTCCAGGCGATCCACCTGACGTGGCGGTGATCAGCGCCGGACTGTGGCGCCGGCGCTTCAACGGCGATCCGTCGATCCCTGGAACGAGCGTGACGCTCGACGGCCGTCCGTACACGGTTGTCGGCGTCATGCCGGACGCATTCGAGTTTCCGTACGGCGGCAGCTCGCTGATGCAGGGCGTTCTGTCCGAGAGCCGCACCGATCTCTGGCTGTCGCTGCCGCCCAGGCCGCGCGGCCGCGTCAGCGTGGTGGGGCGCATGAAGCCCGGTGTCGACTCCGAAGCCGCGCAGTCCGAGCTGCGCGTGATCGCGGCACGGTTGACGGAGCAGCAGTTTCAGGGCACGCGGATTCGGGTGGACGCGCGTGTGGAACCACTCGCCGACGTCGTGCTCGGACCGGTTCGCAGCGCGCTCTGGGTTCTGTTCGCCGCCGTCGCGCTCGTTCTCGTAGCGGCCTGCGCCAACGTCGCCAACCTGCTGCTCGCCCGTATGACGGCGCGGGCGCGCGAGCTCGTGACCCGCGCGGCGCTCGGCGCCGGACGGCTGCGGCTGGTGCGTCAGCTCCTCGCCGAGAGCCTCGTGCTCTCGCTCGCCGGCGGCCTGCTTGGCCTCGCGATCGCACAGTGGGGCACCCGTCTGCTCGTCGTGATTGGCGCGGCGAAGATGCCACGCGCGCACGAAATCGCGCTCGACTGGCGCACGTTCGTGTTCCTGCTGTCCGCCTGCATGGTCACGGCCGTTCTCTTCGGCCTGGCCCCGGCGCTCGCCGCCGCCCGCGTCGACGTTGTCTCGGTGACGAAAGAATCCGGGTCGGGCACGGCGACTGCCGGCCGCCGGTATCGCCGCATTCGCGACGGTCTGGTGATCGTCGAGGTGGCGCTGGCGTTCGTGCTTGCGCTCGGCGCCGCGCTCGTCGTCCGCGAAGTCGCGCGGCTGAAAAGCACGCCGGCCGGCATGGTGACCGACAACGTCGTGACGTTTCACATGACGCCGCGAGCCATGGCAGCGGAGTACTACGCGATCGAAGAGCGCGTCGGCCACCTTTCCGGCGTCGCGTCGGCGGGATTCGTGCAGCTCGTGCCGCTCCAGAACTGGGGTTGGGAGGCGGACTTCGCGGTCCGTGGGCGCACGCTGGCGGGTCGTCCGGTTGCCGGGCTTCGTTACGTGACGCCCGGATATTTCCGAACGCTGGGCATTCCCGTGATGCGCGGCCGCAGCTTCACCGGCCAGGACAGCGCGGGCGCGCCGCCCGTCGTCATGATCAACCAGGCGCTCGCGCGGCGTTACTTCGGCGACGAGGATCCAGTTGGCATCGCGCTCGACCGCGGCACGATCGTCGGCGTCGTCGGCGACGTCCGTCAGGCGGGTCTGGACAAACCGGCCGAGCCGGAGATCTACTATCCCGCCGCGCAGAACGTCACGATGGCGTCCGATCTCGGTATGACGCTCTTCGTCCGCACAACCGGACGTCCAGAGCCGCATATCGAGCCGATCCGATCCGTCATTCGCGAGGTCTCGCCAAACCTCGCCGTCTTCAACGTGAAGACGATGGAGCAGGTGATCGGCGACTCGTTGTGGGAGCTGAATCTCTACCGCTGGCTGATTGGTCTGTTCGCGGCGCTGGCGCTGGTGCTCGCGGCGATTGGCTTGTATGGAGTGATTTCGTACGGCGTGACGTCCCGCATGCGCGAGTTCGCGATTCGGCTCGCGCTCGGATCGGATCCGCTCGATCTCCTGTGGCTGGTCCTGAGACGCGCGGTGCGGCTGGCGGCTCTGGGCCTGCTCGCCGGCGCCGCCGCTGCACTCGCGATCGTGCCGTTCGTCCGAGACTCGCGTGTCCCGCTGACGGGCGATCCTGTCGTGTATGGCCTCATCGCGGCCGTGCTTGTCACAATCGCGCTTGCGGCTTCATTCGTGCCCGCCCTGACCGCGGCGCGCGTGAATGCCGCGGCAGCGCTCCGCCACGATTAGCTGGCGCCTCGCCGCCCTTCGGCCGGGACCAACGTTGGGCTTTGGCCTTTGGCTCCTTGGCCTTTGTCGGCGTAAGGTCCCTTAGGTGCCCTTTTTGTAGGCGGTGACGCGGGCGGCGGCTTCGGCACGGCCCGGATCGACACGGCCGTTGAAGATTGCCCCCTCCTCGATGGCGAGCTTCGGCGCGGCGACGTCGGCGTTCACCTGCGAACCCGACTGCAGCCGGACGAGTTCGGTCGCCACCAGGCGTCCGGACGACGTGCCGCGGACGATGATCTCGCGAGCGGTAATGACGCCCTCGACGCGGCCTTCGACTTCGATCGTGACATTCTCGTTCATCGCGACGACGTCGCCGATGACGGCGCCGCTGATCGCGATCGCCTCGCCACCCTGAATGCTGCCCTTGACCGTGACTGCCTTGCCAATTGAACTCGCCATCGCATGCACCAGCCTTGCCTCTATCCTACTCTGCGGTCCCGCTTTTGCAGTTCCAGCGGCGCATGCCGCTGAGCGCTTTCCGCTTACCGCCTACCGCTTTCCGCTTACCGCGCGCCAGCGGACAGCGCGGCCAGCGGCCGACGGACCGCGGCCAGCGGCCAGCGGCCAGCGGACGCCGGACCCAAGAAGATGCGGCGCGGCACGACCACGCGCGCAGGAGACAAGTAGCGCCCACACGGCTATGATCGCCGCAGCGGAGGGCTGGCGTGTTTCCCTATCACGACGAAAATCAAACGCTGCGGACGCCGGTTGTCACGATGGTGCTGATTGCGCTCAGCGTCCTGGCGTGGCTGCTCGTGCAGGGGGCCGGGTCCGAGGAGGCACTCGCGCGCTCCGTCTGTAATCTTGGACTCATCCCAGGAGAATTGACGACGTCGGTGCCGCCAGGCACGCAGTTCCCGATGGGTGAGCGGTGGCTGTGCGTGACAGACCCGGGGTCTCAAGTGACCAACGTCCTGACATCGATGTTCCTGCACGGATCGTGGATGCACCTGCTCGGGAACATGTGGTTCCTCTGGCTGTTCGGCAACAACATCGAAGACTCGATGACGCGGCCGCGGTTCGTGGCCTTCTACCTGCTCACGGGTCTGGCGGCTGCGCTGGCGCAGGTGGCGGCGAATCCGGCGTCCGAGGTGCCGATGGTCGGCGCATCCGGCGCGATCAGCGGCGTGATGGGCGCGTATCTCGTCCTGTTTCCTCGCGTGCGCGTGTTCACCATGGTGCCGCTCGGCTTCTTCATCACGTCGATGGCGTTGCCGGCGTGGGTGATGCTGATTTACTGGGCGTTTCTCCAGTTCGCCGGCGGCGTCACGAGCATCGTGTCGGAAAGGGCCGGCGGCGTGGCGTTCTGGGCGCACCTCGGTGGGTTCGTCGCGGGCGTCGTGCTCGTGAAGGTCTTCGAGCGTCGCGACCGTCTCGCCCAGCACACGTCGCGCCACTGGCGGCCCGAACGTGTCATGAAGTCGCGGTGGGATAGTTTCTAGGATCGCTCCGCCGAGAGCGGCAGATCGACCGTGAACGTGGCGCCTTTACCCTCGCCGGGACTCGAGGCGGTGATTGTGCCGCCGTGCAGCTCGACGAAGTGCCGCGCGAGCGCCAGTCCGAGCCCGAGGCTGCCGACCTGCCGGCTCTCGGGACGCTCCGCCTGCCAGAATCGCTGGAATAGATACGGAAGCGATTGTGCGGAGATGCCGATGCCGGTGTCGGTGACCGTCACGTGAGCCGTGCCGCTCTGCGTCGTGAGCCGCACGTCGACGCTGCCGCCGCCCGGCGTGAACTTGACGGCGTTGCTCAGGAGATTCCAGAACACCTGCTGCAGGCGATCGCCGTCGCAGTGAGCCGGGATCGACGCGTGCGGTGCCTGCAGCCGCAGCGTCACCCCCTTCGAGTCCGCCGCCGGCCGCACGATGTCCACGGACGTCGCGAGCACGCCCGCGAGATCGCAGGTCGTCCGCTTCAATTGCACTTTGCCGGTGACGATGCTCGAGACGTCGAGGACGTCGGAGACGAGCTGCGACAGCATGTTGGCGTTGCGCTCGATGATCTCGATGGCGCGTTCGTGTCCGCCGGCCGCCAGGTGGCCCGTGCGCAGCATGCGCGTGTACCCCAGCACGGCGTTCAGCGGCGTGCGCAGCTCGTGCGAGAGCATCGCCAGGAACTCGTCCTTCACGCGGTTGGCTTCCTCTGCCTGCCGGGCAAGGCGGCGCTGCGGCGTGATGTCGCGGGCGATCTTCGACGCCCCGATGATCGTCCCGTCCGGCTGCTTGATGGGTGAGACGGACAGCGAGATCTCGATCAACGTTCCGTCCTTGCGCTGCCGAATGGTTTCGAAGTGCTCGATGCGCTGTCCGGTTCGGATGCGGGCGAGAACGTCGTCTTCTTCGGGCCAGCGATCGCGCGGAATGATTGTCCTGATCGAGCGTCCGATCATCTCGGCCGCCGAATAGCCGAACATCCGCTCGGCAGCCGGGTTCCACGTCTGGACGACGCCGTCGAGATCCTTGCTGACGATCGCGTCCTCGGAGGACTCGACGATCGCGGCCAGCCGCAGCGCCTCGCGCTCGAGCGCGCGATGCTGGCTCATGTCGCGTGCGGTGCGCGAGACGGCGATGATCTCGCCGTCCGCGGTCTTCACGGGCGATACCGTGACGGCGATGGGGACGAGCTCGGCGCTCTTCGTCAACGCCACCGTCTCGAAGTGGCTGACCGTCTCGCCGCGGCGGATGCGCGCGGTCAGCTCGCGCTCCTCGTCGCGTCGCTCGGGTGGGACGATGAGATCGAGCGGCTGTCCGATCGCCTCGGCGGCCGTGTAGCCGAACATCCGCTCTGCGGCGTGGTTCCAGCTTTCGATCGTGCCGTCCACGGTCTCGCTGATGATCGCGTCGTCTGATGATTCCACGATGGCGGCGAGGTGCAAGGCGGCAGGCGCAACGGTCATCATCTGTCCACGTCTCCTCCGAAGCGTGGACCGCGTCTGTGCACGCTCCTGTTCTACTCGAAGGCTACCCATTCGACAAAGCTCATCAATCTCCGTCATCTGGCCGGGCGCTGAAGTACGCGAGACCCGCGAGCGCCGCGAGCGAGACCACCGCGCCAGCGGCGACGCCTGGATGCAGCACGGCCGCGGTGTAGGCGCTCGTGCCTTTCGTACGGCCGCGCCAGTTTCGTCCGCGCTCGCCGCCGTCATGCTCCATGGCTGCGAAGAGATTGTCGGGCCGGCCTTCGGCGGGAATGTCGGTCTGCTGCGCCTTGAACATCGTCCGCTCCATGTAGAGATCGGCAGCGCGTGGCGCCATGTTCGCCGCGGTCAGCAGATGGCCGGCGCCTCCGACCATCACTTCGCGGGTCGGCTGGCTGGCGCAGTGGAGGATGGTCTTCGCGACCAGCTCCGGCGCGTACACCGGCGGGACGGGCTGCGGCTCCACGCCCATGTGGGTGCGCGCCTTGTCGAAGAAGGGCGTGTCGATGCTCGCCGGCTTCACGAGCGTGACCGCGATCGGCACGCCCTCGGCCTCGAGCTCCATGCGCAGCGCGTCGGTGAACGCGCGCAGGGCATGCTTCGCGGCGCAATAGATGCCTTGCAGCGGAATGGCGCGATCGCTCAGCACGCTGCCGACGTTGACGATGGCGCCTCCGCCGTTACGCAGGTGCTTGACGGCCGCGATCGAGCCGTAGACCTGCCCCCAGAAGTTGATGTCGAACTGCCGCCGCATTTCGTCGATCGACAGTTCGGTGATGCGGCCGTAGAGGGAAACGGCAGCGTTGTTCACCCACGTATCGATGCGGCCGAACTCGGCGATTGCGGCGTCAGCAATCCGCTCGACCTGCGCCGCGTCCGAGACGTCGGCTCCGACATGAATCGCCCGGCCGCCTTCGCGGCGGATGTCGACGACAGCCTCGTGCAGATCTGCTTCGTTGCGGGCCGCGAGGACGACGCGCGCGCCGCCGGCGGCCGCCCGCTTGGCGGTGACGAGGCCGATCCCGCTCGAAGCGCCGGTGATGACGATGACCTGATCCGCGATGGGCTTGAGGTTCAATTTCATTGCTCTCTCCATGTCTGCGTCCGTAGGGCGCAACCTTGGTTGCGCCAGCACTTCCGTCACGCGCGTATCGTGTCGAACAGCGCGTGCAGCCGATCGCCGATGCCTGCGGTCAGCGACTCCGGCGGCGGCTGGCGCACGATCCTCAGCGTCCCGCGTTTGTGCAGCACCTCGAAGTCTGTCGCGCCGTTCTCGTCGCGCCAGGCGCGCAGCGTCACCGTCGCGCGGCCGACGCGCAGGTCACGGATGATCAGCTCGGGCAGCCATGGCGGCAATACCGGATCGAGGAGCAGCAGTTCGTAATGGGCGAACGGCACGATCCCGAGCAGGCTCTGCACGACGAGCGGAAACGCCGTCGCGTTCCAGAGTTGCGGCGTGTTCGCCTGCGGATACGCGCCCGGGGTCGGCCGGTCGCCGCGCGGCTGGCCGCCGATGCATTCAGGGATGCGATACTCGGGATAAATCTGCGCGAGGTCGAACAGCGCCTCTGACAGATCGTGCGCGCGGGCGTCGAATCCGAACCGCCGCAGCCCGAAGACGATGGTGGCCTGTTCGACCGCCCACACGGTCCCGCGGTGATAGCTGATCGGGTTGTAGTAGGCGTGATCGGAAGACAACGTCCGGATGCCCCAGCCGCTGAACATGTCCGGCGCGAAGAGGCGGCCGACGACGGGTGGAGCATGCTCCGGGTCGATGATGCCGGTGGCGAGGCAATGGCCGACGTTGGAAGAGGCCGCGCGCACGAGCTTTTTCTGCGGATCCATCGCCAGCGCGAAGAACTCGTCGCCCTCCAGCCACCAGTCGCGATTGAAGCGCGTCTTCAGGTCCGACGCCGCCTTCCAGTAATCGCGGGCGTCGGCGCCGCGACCGGTGACCCAGCTCAGAAGTCCCATGAGCAGCTGCGCCGCGTACCAATAGCCTTGTAGCTCGCATGTGGCGATCGGCGGCGGCACCGGCGAGCCGTCGTCGTAAATGACGGCGTCGCCGCTGTCCTTCCATCCCTGATTCTTGGTTCCCTTGCTCGAACGCGTCTCGTATTCGAGGTAGCCGTCGCCGTCACGATCGCCGTACTTCGAGGCCCACTCGAGGATCCGTACCGCGGTGTCCCAGTGCCGGTCGAGCCTGGCGCGATCGCCGGTCCACGCATAAAGGTTCGCGAGCGAGATGATGAACATCAGCGGGCTCGCGAAGTCAGCGTAGTACGCCGAATACGGGTTGAGATTGAGGATCGCGAGCGGCCCCTGGCGCATCTGGTAGGGGAGCCGGCCGGGCTCTTCGTCGCGCCAGTCGTCCGCACGCGTGCTCTGCCGGCGACCGAGCACCGTCAGCGCGGCGTCGAGGCACTCGCCCCCGTCGACGATCGCCGCCTGCCATCCGGCCGTGACGGCGTCGCGGCCGAAGAGCGCCGGATAGAGCGGCATGCCGGCCTGCAGCGCGAGCCACTCGTCGGGCGGGCCCTCGAGCAGCGCGAACGACGAGACATCCCGGATGTTGCTCGCGACGATCGCTTCGAACAGGCGGTTCTGCGGCGCGAGAATCGTCGCACCGCGCTCGCGCCATCGATCGACGGCAGCCTCGCGCGCCGCCGCGTCCGCGGCGTCAATCCCGCCCCGTGCGTCGAGCGGCCGCACCGTGAGTCGAAGGTCGGCGGAGTCGCGCGCGGCCAGCCGCACACGGCGGATCACGCGCCGTGACTCGATGCGCCAGCCGCTCTCGCGATCGACGAGAATTGCCGTGCGGTAGGGAAGCTGGTCGTGCGCGTACGCGAACGTCAGCGTCTCGTCGGTCTCCGACGTCTCGACCGGCGCCTGCTGCTGCCGTTGGGTTCCCTGCGCTTCTTGAATGTCGGCGAAGTCCGCGTCGAGCGCGAAGGCGACCTCGAATTCCAGCGTCTCCCTGGACGCGTTCAGGATCGAAGTGACGATCTCGAGCGAACCGGCGTGCACGCGGTAGGTGAGATCGACGACAAGGCCGCGCTGCGGCAGTCCTCGCGCGTTCCGCGGCTCGTCGTCACCGGACTGGCCGCTGCCGCCGCCGCCGTATTCGGCGACCTCGGGGAACGTGTAGGAGAAGCGGAGGGTGTCGGGCTCGATCGCCGCCGCCTCACAGAGCCATGGTGATTCACCGTCGAGCTCGAGGCGGCAGGTGCGCAGGAAGCGCGCCTCGCGGAAATAGAAACCGGACAGCGGGAGGTCGGAATCGCAATCCCCCCGGGTGCTCACAATGAGCACGCTCGGGCCTTTCCAGGCGTAAAGGGAATCAGGTCGTATCAGCGCCCGGGGCACAACCGTCCGGCTGCTGCAATTCCCGTGCGCGGCCGTGATCGGGTAGAGTGCTCCCCATGAAATTCGGCGTCAACACGCTCATCTGGGGCATGAGCTTCGGCCCCGAAGACTTTCACCTGCTGGAATCGATTCGCACGGCCGGCTTCGATGGCATCGAGATCCCGATCTTCGATCCGGCGAGCTTCCAGGCCGACGCCGTCGGGCGCGAGCTGCGCCGCATGAACCTCGAATTGACGGCGGTGACGATCATTCCGAAGGGATCGAGTCTGGGCGACGCCGACCCGAGCGCGAGGCAGCGGGCGCGCGATCACATGGCGCTCTGCATTGCGAAGGCCCGCGATGCCGGCATCAGGCTGTTGTCAGGTCCCTTCTACACGCCCGTCGGCTTTCTACCGGGCCGCCGCCGCACGGACGAGGAGTGGCAGTGGGTCGTCGACAGTTGGCAGGAGCTGAGTCAGGCGACCAACGCCGCGGGGATCGAGATCGGCATCGAGCCGCTGAACCGGTTCGAGACATACTTCCTGAATACCACCGCGGACGCCGTGGCGCTGTGCGATGCGATCGCCGATCCGTCGATCGGCATCCTGTTCGACACCTTCCACGCGAACATCGAAGAGAAGTCGATCGGTGCGGCGTTGCGGCTTGCGGCGCCGCACCTGAAGCACGTGCATACGTGCGAGAACGATCGCGGCGTTCCCGGATCGGGGCACGTCGAGTGGGCGGAGGTGTTTGCTGCGCTCGCGGAGTGCGGCTACCAGCGGTGGCTGACGATCGAGAGCTTCGGCTTCACGATCGGTGTGCTCGCGGCGGCCGCCGCCATCTGGCGCGACCTTGCGCCGGCGCCGGACGACATCGCCTTCGAAGGCCTGTCGTTCCTTCGCTCGAGCGTGTCGCCTATTTCTTCCAGGGGTTCTTTCCCGTCTCTTTGATGTAGCGCTCGCGCGCGATGTTGTCGAGGAAGGGCAGGGCCGCGTTCGCCACGTCCTCGGCTCGCTCGCGCGGCACGGCGATGACGCCGTCGCCGTCGGCGATGACGACATCGCCCGGCCGCACCAGCACGCCGCCGATCGTCACCGGGCGGTTCACCGACTCGAGCTCGTTGCGTCCCGGCCGGATGCCGCGCGCCAGTCTTCGGAAGTAGACCGGCGTCTTCTGATTGATGATCTCATCGGTGTCGGCGAGGCCGCCGCTCGTCACCAGTCCCACCATCCCGCGCTTCCGCCAGCTCTGGATGTTGCTCGAACCGATGCTGCGGCTCTCGCCGTCCTCCATCGCATCGATGACGAGGATCGATCCCGGCGACAGCACGTCCATGAACGCTTCCGACGTGAGCGTGCTGTACCAGCGTCCGATCGTCTGGTCGTCCATCTTCGGCTCGCGTTTGTTCGTCGGCACGTAGCGCGCCGTCACGGCGATGCCGACGATGCGGTGCGTGAACGTGTCGGTGTCCTTCCAGAGCGCGCGGATCTCCTGATCGACGATCCCGACATTCGCCAGCCCGACGACGTCCATGCCGTCGGACACGTCGGCGACGCGCAGGTACTTGTACATGCCGAGGATGCGCTGGTTCTCCGCCTGCGAGTAGTCCTTGTAGGGGATGAACAGCTTGACCTTGTCGGGAATCGTCCTCTCGGCCGGCTGCTGCGCGGCGGCGGGCGCGGCGAGCGTCATGATCACGATGAGGGGAAGCGCGTAGCGGCACGATGTCATCGGTGTCTTCTCCGTGTACGAGGTATGGAGGCGGTGAGCACTTCGAGGTCAGCCTGATCTGCGGCGCGGCCTGTCCTTTTCGAGGCGACGAGATCGTCGAGCGACAGATATGGCACCCGCGTTCCGGCAATGCGGCGAACCACGCGTCGAGGCCACGCCAGCTCGAATGTCACCGACCAGGCGATGGTGAGGACGTCCACCCTCGGATCGTCACCAATAATCGTGACCGGGCACGTCGTCACTTCCTCCGGATCCAGTTCGCCGGCGACTCGATACGGCAACTCCGAAAGGGCGGCCAGGACACGCCTCGTGTTGGCAACATCGCGCGGCACCAGAATATCGACGTCGCGCGTGGCCCGCACTGAACCGTGCAGATTGGCTGCGACGCCTCCAGCGATCAGGTAGCGCGCGCGATGCCGGTTGAGGAGCCGGCAGACCCGCACGACGCGGTTATCGGTACCAGGGGTTGCGTTGCGCACGCTTCCACCGCTCGTATGCAGCAAATGATCGGAAACTGCGCGCGAACGGTTTGAACTTGTGCGGAGTCAGCTCGCAGAAATCACGGAATAGCCGTTCCGCTTCTGCGAGTCGTTTCGCCGGCGACCCGGCCGTTCTGCGCTCTCTTCGCACCTTTCGCACGCCGCGATTATAGGCACAAAGGCGGGCGTGAGGCGGGTAGCCTCAGCGTGCCCGCGGCTGGGATCGCTGGCGTTCCACCAGCAGTTCCCGGGTCGCCGCATGCTGCGGCGCCGACAGCGCGTGGGACGGATGGCCTTCTTCGACGACGCATCCGCCGGCCAGCACTACGACGCGTGAGGCGAAATCGCGGACGAAGTCGTCGTCGTGCGAGGTCATGACGAGCGTCCGGCTCCAGAGCGCCGTTTAGCACCGCCGCGAACAACGCCGGCTGCTCATCGTTCCAGACGTGCCATTTGTAAAAGATCGCCTCGAGCCGTCCATCGGCCATCGCCCGGCGGAGGATGTCATCGACGCGATCGTGGAGCGCCGTGTTCTCCGGCGAGACGATGACGACGTAGTGTCCCGCCGCGACCGCGTCCGGTTGCGTGACGAGCCCCGCGTGTCTCGACATGGCGCGGGCCGCGAGCACGTTGTCCAGCAGCACCGCATCGACGCGTCCCGCCAGCGTATCGCTGTACGGATGCACGTCATCGTCGTACGACACGGCGGTGATGCCGTGATCGCGTGCCGCCTGGAGCAGGATCTCGTAGGCGATCGTACCGCCCAGCGTCGCAACGCGCCGCCCGCGCATATCGGCGAGCGTCCTGAAGCGGTCGCGATCGTCCGCGCGCACGGTGAGGCCTTCCGTGAACCGGTAGTACGGGATGCTGACGCCCACGGCTGCGCGGCGTCCCGGCGTGTCCTCGATGCCGCTCAACCCGATGTCGAAGTCGCCGCGGACGACGGACTGATCGAACGAGGTAAAGGTGACCTGCACGAATTCCGGGGGCGTCCCAGCTCTCGCGCGATCAGCTCGGCGATCTCGACGTCGAATCCGACCAGCTTCCGCGGATCGTTCGGGTCCGCCTCGACGAACGGCGCACCGCCTTCCGCGTCGCCTCCCCATCGCAGCGGCTCCTGCGCGGCGAGCGGCAGCGTGAGGAGGAGGAGGACGTACCGCATCGCGCGGCGTCAGTATATCGTCCGTGAAAGCTGCCGCAGCGGGACTCACGCAGGCCGATAGGGTGTCCGGGCGCGCTGACAGTCGGCGGCGGAGCAGTGCCCGCGGCCGGTCGGTGCACTATTTCGCGGAACGGCTCGACGGCGTATCCGAAGGAACGCCTCGAAGTGTTCGTGCAGGGACGGGTCCTCCAGGTCGAGAACTTCAGAAAACTGAATGGGTTCGGCTGGCCGCGGTTTACGCGCATGAACCTGTGGCGCCAGGACAAAGGGCAGCGCGCCTGGGCTGCGTGCGGCCTACAGCCAGCCGTTCCACCAGTAGTAGACCAGCCCGACGTACTCGTGCGCACCGAGTACAACCCGATCCAGGTTGTCGTCGTTCAGCGGAAGGACGCGCCGATCCAGCTCGGACACGACGGCTGCGGCGGACGGGACGAAGTCGTAGCCAGTTGCGCGGAACACGGCGATCGACCGGCGCATGTGCATCGGCGAGGTGACCATCACGAACCTCCTGATGCCGTGCTTCACGAGATAGGGCTTCAGGTTCTCGGCGTGCTCGCGCGTGTCCCTCGAATCCGGTTCGACGACGATGCGGTCCGCCGGGACGCCGAGGTCCCTGAGAACCTTCGAATGGATCTCGCCCAACGACGGACGGTCTTTCATCTCGGGGAACCCGCCTTGAACGATCACGAGCGGCTTCCCGAGCAGGCGGTACACCCGCGCCGTCTCCAGGGCCCGCAGCACCGCCTCCTCATTCAGTTCGAAGTATTCCTGCCCGCGTGCGCGGTGGGTCTGGGCGCCCGGGTTCAGCATGACGACCGAGGTCGCGCCCCGTGCGTCAGCGGCGCTCGCGAGCGAGGACGTGTGTTGATAGAGCGGCGCGAGGAGGACATCGGCGCCCGGACGGCTGGCGGCGACGATGTAGAAGAGCGCGAGCAGCAGGAGCCACAGGCGTCCGAGCCGGCGCAGGCGGTCGGAGAGGTAGAGCAGCAGCACGCCGGCGCAGAGGCCGAGGAGCAGGAACAGCGGCGTCCCGGGCAGGAAGAAGTTCACCACCCAGCGTACGAACATCACCGGGCGAGCGTACCACGCTCGAATGCCGGAACCGAAGCTCCGCTCGAGTCCCGAACGAGATCAGCCCGGCGGCGTTCGGACAGCTCGAGGCGCTCGAGGCGCAGGCCGTAGGCGCTCGCACTTACGTCGCGCGGAACATGCTCGTCACCCTGGCAACCACGCTCGGATGCCGAGCGCGTGATGCCGGCAGAGCCTCCCACGGCTACTAAGAACGGAATCGGCCCGCAAAGACGGCGCTCCCGATGCAGCCTGCAGACCAACCGTGCGTGGCGGATCCTGTGATGCTGTTGAACCGGCCGGCGACCAGACCGCCAAAAGACGCGTAATCATGGTAGGCCCCGACCACGAGATTGTGCGAGCCGCCCCCGTTGTGGCCCATGGCTGGACCCGATTTCGTCGTAGCCGATGATGGGTTCCCGAGACGGTTGGTCTGGACTAGAGAAGGAACGTTGGTGCTCGGGTTCGCCGGATTACCATTCGTGGCTCCCAGACCGTTGAGGATGTACAGGTTCGCGCCGGTGATGTGCATGTCCGTACCCGAGACCGATACATCCTGAAGCTTCTGCTCCAGCTCGGCGACCCTGGCCTGAAGCGCTGTAATTTGCTCCTGAACGCTCCCCCCTTGTGCCTCGCCGGCGCGAGCTTGAAAGATCGCCATCGCGGCCGTCAACAGCACGACGCCTGCGGTTCCGATGCTCTGCCGCGTCCACTTTCTCCATCGGCGTTCTCCTCTCGACAGCTCTTGAAGACGATTTCGACGCGCGTCCGAACGTCGTCACCGGCGACAGGACGAACGCCGCGGCTCTGGATCGTAAGGACCGGCAGCGCCGGAGGCACCACCTATCTATGTAGTATTGGTGCGGCAGTGCTCTCCGCGCCGGGGCGACCGCCGAGCTTGCCATGACTACACCACCGCGCATGGGCGCTGGTATCGCGTAACGGGATATCTTGAAGTCCAGGCATCCAAAGCCTGACTCGGATCAGTCCGTGTTCGGCGGAAACCTGGGGCCGACACGCACGTCTTTCCAACCAGTCGCCGGTCGCCATATTCGAACGACGACGCCCTGCCGCTTTTCTGGGCAGTCCTCCGGCGTATGACCAACCTTGCCTGCCTCGGAGAGCTGGCGGTGGGCTTGCCAATACGTATCGGAGAACGCAACCGACTTCGGCGTGAGGTCCGCATCGAGTCGATAGACGGCCCGTGTGACGCCTTGCGTGTCACGGACCGAGATATCGATGTTGCCAGCCTGGTCGAGTGTGTCGATTTGTGAGACGAAGATGAACGGGCGTCCGAGCGCGACGTTGACGTCCGAACGGGGAAAGAGGAGGTACGTCATCGGGTGTCCTGTTGGACAGTTGTCGCACTCGAACACGCTGCCGGCAGTCTGCGGTGAGGTCACTCCTGCGCTGCGCGCATCGATCGCGGCCAGCGCCGGGAGCATCGCTTCATTATTGAATCCGCCTGCGAGCATCAACGCTTTGCCGTTGACACGCATTCCTTGGAGCGTCTGCACGTGTCCTGCATTCACGAGCATCAGCCGTTCACGTCCATTCGCGTCGAGACGAACAACGAACGACGGCCACCAGGTGCGGTCGATGAAAGAAACCCAAACGCCATCCGCTTCGGGGTCTGCGGCGAGTCCTGCATACACTCTCCACGGGACGGCGAATTCGCGCCCACGAAACGACAGCGATCGATCGGGCGCATACCGCCACAGCACGTTACCGCGCGGTCCAAAGCAATACACCTCGGCGTTTTCGGCGATGTGACCACGCGGCAGCGTGTAGTTGATGGTGGCGACCATTTCCATGCTGCCGTCGGCGTTGAGATCAATGGGCAACGAATTCTCGAGCGCCGGCACCACAGCATCGCCGGCGGCTGATCGATTGTGGGCTAGTTGAAATGTCCACGCCGCATCGTTCTTGTCGTCGAAGGCCGACAGCGTCGGCCCGTTCAGTTCGACCCGGGTGGGGACCGCAGGCGACGTGTGCGACGCAATCCTGACCCACGTCACACTGACGGCGCCGGTGAGCGTGAGGACGGCAACGACCGTAATGAGAACCAGATGCGGCCGCATTCGCGCCCGGCTCTGCGAGCCTGTCGCCGCGAACTCGCTCGGTTTTGGATCGGTTGGTTTGCTGCTCGGTATGGCAAGAGGGGAAGCGACGTGCTTCGCCGCGCCGTTGTTCAACCAGCCATCAAGTTCGGCTCGGTACGCAAACACGGCACCGCCGTGATTCCCTGGAACACGGTGCACGGGCATCCCGCGTTCGCGATGCCAGCGTTGGGCAGTCCGCGCATCGCGACCGAGATGGTCGGCGATTGATTTCCATCCATCGAGCCGGTCGTCGTTCGACATCACGCTTGTTCCACGCCCGAACTCTCCGCTCAGAGACGCGTGTCGCATCTGGTCTGCGGAAGACCCACCCGGGGGCATCGCAGGTAGGCGTTGCCGCCGGGCAGGCGCTGATGATCAAGAAACATGGCACCGAGCCACAAGTCCGCGACCATCTTTGTATGAGTCTCCCTCCACGGAGACAAATAGCCTCGCGTCAGCTGAGTTATCAGGGCCAAAGCCACCCTCCGCAAAAAACGAAGTGCGGGGGCAAATGCGGTGCCATGTGTGTCGGTTCTCAAAACCTAGGGACCCTTTCCTGACGACTTTTTCAAAACCATTCCCCCCTCTGGGCTGAGGTTTTTCAAAACCTTTCCCCCCTTCCGGGGCGAGATTTTCAAAACCTTTCCCCCCGTTCGCCTGACCGCGCGATAGAGGTCTCCAGTCCTGGGCCGTTGCCCCGGGGCAGGAGGCGTGGATGTATCGCGAGGTCACGATGATCGAAGTCAGAGAAGTCCTTCGGCTCCGCGGTGCGGGCCTGCCGAAGAAGCGGATCGCCGCCCAGCTCGGGCTCGACCCGAAGACGGTCCGCCGGTACTTGGCGGCCGCAGCAACGGCCGGCGTCTCGGTGACGGCGACGATCAGCGATGAGGCGGTCCGGCAGGTCCTGCTCGCGTTGCAGCCGGCTGGTGGCCGGCCGCGGGGCGACGGGTGGACGCTCTGCGGCGAGCATCGCGCCGCGATCGAACGCTGGCTCGGTGACGGCCTGCGGCTCACGAAGATTCGCAAGCTGCTCGTCCGGCAAGGCGTCCAGATCGCGTATCCGACACTGCACCGCTTCGCGATCCTCGAGCTGCAGTTTGGGAAAACGGCGACGACGATCCCGGTCCTCGATGGCGAGCCGGGCCAGGAGGTGCAGGTCGATACGGGTTGGGTCGGCTGGCTCACGCTCCCCGGTAAGAAACGGCGGTTTCGCGCGTGGATCTTTACCGCGGTGCGCTCCCGCCACCGCTTCGTCTATCCCACGTTCGAAGAAACGACCGCGCGTGCCATCGAGGCGTGCGAAGCGGCGTGGGAGTTTTTCGGCGGGATTTTCCGGGTGCTCATCCCAGACAACACGAAGGCGATCGTCATTAACGCGGATCCGCTGGCCGCGCGCATCACGCCCGCGTTTCTCGAGTACGCGCAGGCGCGCGACTTTCACATCGACCCGGCGCGTATGCGGCATGCCCAGGACAAGGGCCGCGTCGAACGGGCCGTGCCGGGCGTCCGCGACGACTGCTTCGCCGGCGAAGTGCTGACCACCCTCGACGAGGCGCGCGCGTGGGGCCGGCACTGGTGCCTCAATGACTATGGCCTGCGGCGGCACAGCCGGACGCAGCGTCGGCCGCTCGAGCACTGTCAGGCCGAGGAGCACGGCCTCTTGCTGCCGGCGCCGAGCACGCCGTATGACATCCCGCTCTGGAGCGAGCCCAAAGTCGGGCGCGATCAGCTCGCGGCCGTCGACAAGGCCCTCTACTCGATCCCGCATCCGTACGTCGGCCAATCCGTCACCGCGCGCGCCGACGCGCAGATCGTCCGGTTCTACGCGCGGGGCCTGCTGATGAAAACGCATCCGCGGCAGGCGCCCGGTGGCCAGTCGATCGATCCGAGCGACTATCCGATCGAACGCAGCGTCTACGCGATGCGGAATGTCGACGCGCTGCGGCGCCAGGCCGAGACCGCGGGCGAGGTGATCGGCCGCTATGCCGCCACGCTGCTCGACAACCCGCTCCCGTGGACGCGGATGCGGCGCGTCTACGCGCTGCTCGGCCTCGTGCGCCGCTACGGCGCGGCCCGCGTGACCGCGGTCTGCACCCTCGCACTCGCCGCCGACATGCTCGACGTGCATCGATTGAAACGCATGCTCGAGCAGGGCGTCGCGGCGCCCCCACCCACGCCGCCCGCGCGTGTCATTCCGATCGCGCGCTATCTCCGCCCGCCCTCCCAATACAAACTGCCGCTCCACGCGGCCTCGGAAGGAGAGGAGTCTCAATGACGACCACCGATGGGATCAGCCTGGATCTGAAAACCGTCCTCCGGCGGCTGAAGCTGTCGCGCATGCTCGACACGCTGCCCGAGCGCCTCACGCTGGCGCGCCAGCAGAAGATGCCGCATCACGATCTGCTGCTGCAGGTCCTGAGCGACGAAGTCAGCCGTCGCGACAGCCTCGCCGTCAGCTTGCGGGTGCAGAAAGCTCGTTTGGACCCGACGATGCGTTTGGAGAACTGGGACAGCACCGCGAAAGTGACCTTTGACCGCGCGCTCCTCAACGAGCTCGCCACGCTCCGCTTCCTCGATGCGCACGCCCACGTCACCATCGTCGGCCCCGTCGGCGTCGGCAAGACGTTTCTCGCGCATGCCCTCGGCCACGTCGCCTGCCGGCGCGGCGCCAGCGTCCTCGCCACGCGCACCGACCAGATGCTGAAGATACTCAAGCACGCCCGTCTCGATAACAGCTACGAAGCGGAGCTGCGGAAACTCGTCGCCGTCGACCTCCTCATCCTCGACGATTTCGCGATCGATGTCCTCGATCCCCTCGAGAGTCGCGACCTCTACGACGTGCTCCTCGAGCGCTATCGTACCGGCTCGGTGATCGTCACCTCAAATCGCTTATGCGGTGCACCGCATAAGCGATTTAATGCGGAGTTGATTGTTATGCGGAGCCTGAGGTGCCGAGGCTCCGCCAGCACGTCACTTCGATTGCGTGGCACTCCGCATTACGGAGCCTCGTGTCAACGAGGCGATCAGTTTGTCAGTGGCCTTGAAGCGGCCCGATCGTAGTTTCGGCGCAATCATCGCTTCGAGGGCCTCCAGCTTCACCGACGGATCCGCACGGGTGTACATCTCCGTCGTTTGCATGTGAGCGTGTCCGAGCCAAAGCGAGACCTTACGCAGGTCCTTGGTGGCTTGCAGCACGGTCAGGGCGCAGGTGTGGCGCAAGACGTGGGGCGAGATGCGCTTGTCCGCGAGCGATGCGCAGTCCTTCGTGGCTGACTGGACGTGTTTGGCGAGGATGTACTCGAAACCGGCGCGTGTCAGCGGCTGGCCGCGTGCGTTGACGAAGACTTCGGGTGCGGGCACCGCGCCCCGCACACCCAGCCAGGCGCGCAACGCGGCGACGGTGACTTTCCACAGCGGCAGGCAACGCTCGCGTCGACCTTTACCGTGGACGACGATACTCGCCTGCGGCTGAAGGACCACGTCGCGGAGCTGCAAGCCCACCAGCTCCGAGACCCGCAGCCCGCCAGCGAAGCACAGGTGGAGCATGGCGCGATCTCGAACACCGTCCCAACTGGACGGCTCTGGTGCATTCAAGACCGCGTGCATTTCCTCGACCGTCAGATGTCGCACCAACCGCGTGTCGGCCTTCTTCGGCGGGATCGCGAGGATGCGCCGAATCTGATCGATCGCCGCGGGCTCACGAAACTCCAGGAAGTGCATGAACGACTTGATGGCAGCCAGGCGGACGTTTCTGGAACTCGGGCGATTGGCGCGCGTGGCTTCAAGATGATTCAGGAACGCGACGACCAGCGGCGCATCGATCTGCTCCAAATGCAACCCTGAGGGCGGCACGTGCAGTCGCTCACTCGCGTATTCCAGAAGCAGCTTGAACGCGTACGCATACGAGTCGGCGGTATGAGGACTGGCACGACGCTCGACGGGTAGCCGCTGCTGAAAGAACGCGGTGACGTGTGGGGCGAGCGGGGTCATGACCGCCCTCCCATGACGAAGCGCTCACACCGATCGGCAATGTCCGTCATCAGCTCCGGCACCGCTTCCAAGTACCAGTAGGTGTCGGCGACCTTGGCGTGCCCGAGATACGTAGACAGTGCCAACATGTGCCGGGTGATGGCGTCGCGTCCGTCCGGGCAGGCCTGTAGCGCCCTCACGGCAAACGTGTGGCGGAGCGAGTGCGGCGTCGGTCGCGCCCGCGGCGAGTCCGGCAAACCAATGGCGCGGGCCGCGGTGCGGAAGGCGACTTCGAGATCGTGGAGCAAGAGCGGTTTCCGCCGCAGCGAGACGAAGACGTGAGGCTCGGCCGGCGCATACGGACGGCGGCGTTGGAGGTACCGCTCGAGTCCTGCTCGGGCGGTCGCGTGCAGCGGGACGAGGCGGCTCTTGCGGAATTTCGAGCACCGGATCACCAGGCCGTCGGGTGTGATGTCGTCCATTCGGAGGTGGATGGCCTCCGACGCGCGCAACCCGGTAGACGCCAGCAGCGCAAAGAGGGTGCTGTAGGTGTCGCGCCGCAGCGTCCGGTACCCTGAACGAGACGCAGCCAACACCAGCTGGCCAATCTGCTCCGGCGAGAGGATGTACGGCGTAGGACGGGAACGCTTCTCGGCACCGAAGACCGCTGGCGGTACCTCGTGGTCGCGGTCTTCCGCGCGGAGGTAGCGAGCCAGTCGAATGACATGACCCAGCCGCCGCGCACGCTGGGACACTGATCGGGCGAGCGCCGCCCATTCGATTGCGAGGGACACCCGCACAAGCGACTCGGTCCTGGCCTCCGAAAACGCCGCGAAGCTGGCCAGCTGCCGCGCTTCGGATCGGAAGGTAAAGCCTGCGGCGCGCCGGATCGCGACGTACGCGTCGACGGCTGCGGCTAACACGACGGCACCTCCGGCCACGGCTGCGCGATCATCTGCAGCGCCGTGACGTCCACCTTGGCGTAGATTTCCGTCGTCGTGACCGATCGGTGGCGCAGCAGTGACGCCACATCCTGTAACGACGCGCCGTGACGCAGCATCGACGTCGCGACCGAATGTCGCAGCAAGTGGGCGGCGCCACGACTGGGGCGGCTGACCGCCGCGCGAGCGAATGCTCGATCGACGATCACCGACACGGCACAGTGCGAGCGGAACGGGCGAAAGGGCGGTCGGATCCGGACGAACACGACGTCGGTGTCCGTCTGCGGTCGGCCACGCGTGAGATACGTCACCAGCGCTTCGCCGAGCTCGTGCGTCAGTGGGAGGCGCGTCTCACGCCGGCCTTTGCCGAGTACGTGAATCCAGGCGCCTTTCCAATCGATGTCGCGAAGTCGCAGCTGTACGATGTCGCCGGCGCGCAATCCCAAACGCGCGAGCAGGAGCAGAATGACGTGGTCCCGCTGACCCACGGCTGACGCGCGATCGCAGGATGCGATGACGCGTTCGACATCGTCGGCGGACAAGTAGCGCGGCAGAGACGAGAGGCGTCGATGGAGCAGCACAGGAATCGCTCCAACCAACCCGCTGGCGCACCGGCCCTCGGCGATCAAAAACCGGAGCAACATCCGAAGCGCGGTCGTGCGCCGTTTCGCTGCCGCCCACCCGCTCGTCCGACTGCCTTCCATGATGAACTCACGCAGACTCCGAGCATCCCATCGACCAGGCTCGTCGCCCACGCGTTTGAGCAACGCGCAGATGTCGATGCCGTAATTGGAGAGCGTGCTGTCGCAGGTCCCGCGCTGCTGCTGCATCCATTGGCAGAAATCAACGAACATCGGAGGCGACGAAGCCATCCGATTGTCACGAGGGTGGGCAGCGAGACCCGCGTCCGCGAGGTGCCGCAAGAACAGGCGAGCGCTGCCGAGGATTTGCACCCGAAACGTGTGACCGAATGGACGACCAGCTTGCGCGCGGCACTGTCGTCGACGCCGAACATGACGATCAAAGCTGTCGAGAATCGCCTCGATCGGTCCATCGAGGGCTATGCCGACTCGGCTCGCCCAGTGCGCCAGATGCTCAGCCGATCGGAGATGCCGACGAGCGGTGAGCTCCGCGTACCCGTCCTGACGCAGCTTGTCACCGAAGCTCGTAACGAGCGGTGCGGCCGGTCCAACTCGAAGATCGCGAACCCGCCAGGCAGATTGGAAGTACTCGGGGAACATGACGTCCTCCTTTCGTGGGGACGTCACGATAATGCGGAGTCGTCGGAAGGCGATCCCGCACAGGATGCCACGATCCAACGAACGAGACCAGCATCAACTCCGCATAACAATTGGCTCCGCATTAAATCGCGGCCCGGACGAATGGCTCGCGACATTTGCCGATCCCGTGCGGGCACAGAGCGCCATCGACCGCTTCACCAGCAATGCCTACGATCTCGTCATCGAGGGGGAATCGTACCGACCGCGGCTCAAACCGCGGCTCGTCAAAGAGGGAAAGGAGCGCTCGCGATGAGGCGCGACGATCGCCCCGATCGCGACGGGGCCCTCGGCGGCACACCGATGTCGCCCTCGCGTCTCCTTCGACCGCCGCCGAGCGCCTGCAAGCCCTCCAGCGACGAGGACAGGAGGCGAAAGTGTAGACAGATTGAGGCTGATTAGGGCACCCTGGCGGCGCGCAACGCGCGCTCAGGCGACTGGACAAGTCAGGGGGGAAAGGTTTTGAAAAGCTAGGGTCCCTTCCTTCTGAAAACCGACACCATGTGTCCCATTTGTCGCGTCCTAGAAGAGACTCGCATCACCAACACATAATGCGTCGCAAGGCTTTCCAGCAAAGCACCTGCGATCTCCATCGGTCCAGTGACTCTTGCGCGACAGCGTCGCGTACTGCTCAGACCCCCGCGGAAACCGTGAACCATGGCGGCTGCGAGTGCCGAATCTCTCCCAGCAAAACGTTGAATAGATTTCGCGATTTCTGGAGCCGGCGCTCGGACTTGAACCGAGGACCTGCTGATTACGAATCAATTCAGGTCGCCCAGCCCTATTTCGCACCCCTCCGCAGAACCCCGAAAACATTAGCGTTTTCGTGATACACTTCCGCACGGCTACGCATAAAACCGCAGTCGCGTGGTAGCTATGTGGTAGCTAGAAGCGTCGGTTCCATAAATCAACGGGGAAATCAACCGCTCGTTTGGTAGCTCGTTTGGTAGCTAACCGGCCGGAGGACGTTGTGTCAGCAGGTCATTTTACGAAGACCTCGATCGCCGCGCTCAAGCCGAAACCCGGCACGCAGTACGTCGCCTGGGATCCCGCGCTCGCCGGCTTCGGCGTCCGCGTCTCGCCGGCCGGCACGAAGACGTTCACGCTGAAGTACCGCCTCGCGTCGGGCCGCGTGCGGTGGAAGACGCTCGGCCGCGTCGGGAAAGTCCCGCTCGAGAAGGCGCGGCAGTACGCGAAGGACGACATCGGCATCGTCGCCCGCGGCGGCGATCCGCTCGCGCCGACGGATGCGGCGCGCGGCGCCTTCACCGTGGCGATCGTCGCGCAGCGGTTCCTCGACGATTACGTGACCCCGCGGAAGAAGCCGTCGACGCTGCGGCTCTATCGCCTCGCGATCGACGTGCACATCGTGCCGCGGCTGGGCGCCGTGCCCATTGCGGACGTGAGCCACGAAGACGCCGTGAAGCTCCACGATCGCCTCCGGGCCACGCCAATCCTCGCGAACCGCGTCCTGGCCGTGCTCTCGAAGCTCCTGGCGTGGAGCATGACGAAGGCGAAGTACCGACCGGCCGGCGCGAATCCCTGCCACGGGATCGAGAAGTACGCGGAGCGACGGCGGAAGCGCTACCTCGACGCGGCGGAGTACGCCCGCCTCGGGCGGGCGCTGCGCACGGCGGCGATCGCGCCGGCACCCCGCACGGCGATCGAGCTGCTGCTGCTCACCGGCTGTCGGCCGCTGGAAGTCGCCACGCTGCAATGGGTGCAGGTCGACCTGCCCGGCGCAGCGCTGCACTTGCCGGACTCGAAGACCGGCGCAAAGACGGTTCACCTCTCGCCGGCGGCCGTCACGCTCCTAAAGCGCTGGCCGCGGTTCGTCGGCTCGGTGTACGTGTTTCCGGGGAACGGTCGACGGCGGCAAGGGGCGCACCTCCACGCCTCGACGCTCGCGCACGTGTGGGCCGACCTGCGGACGGCCGCGAAACTCGACGACGTGCGGCTCTACGATGCCTGCCGGCACTCGTATGCCTCCGTGGCGGTCTCACGGCATGGGCTCAGCCTCGCCGCCATCGGGGAGCAACTCGGGCACAGCCAGCCAGCGACGACGGCCCGGTATGCGCACCTACACGACGACGTCGCGAAGCAGAACGCCACGGCGATCGGGACCACGATCGCGGCGGCGCTGCGGCCGAGACGTCGGGGGCAGACGGGCGGCGCGTGATGGGACTCCCATCCTGGTCTGCCAAAGTCTTACTCGCCGCCCGACGACGGCGACGCAGGCGCGGGCGCCCGCGGACGAAGTTCACGGCGCCGAAGTCGTGGCTGAGGCCGGGGAAAGGTCGGCCCCCGAAGTACGCCGCGCTCCCCTGGCGCGTTGATCAGTGGAAACGCCGCGCCACACAGCGAACCGGTCGGCAGCCGAGCGACCGCGATGCGCTCGCGCACTTGATCTTCGAGGACGCGAAGCCGGCTATGCGTCGCGCGCTCGAGAGAGCTCGGGACCGATGGATGCGGGATGCGATGACGAAGCGTCAACAAGCCCGCGCGATCGTCGAAGCCGTCACGCACCTCGAAGGCGATACACTCGAACGGTTAATGAAGCGTCTGTCGGAGCACCGATCCAAGCAACGCCGAGTCGTCCCTCCCGCGTAAACCTTTCACTCCTCACGCCTTAGATTTTCGCGGAATTATCGGGATTGACCCGCAGTGGATCATCGACGCATGGAGTTGATGACCACCGCAGAGGCGAGCGAATTTTTGCGGGTCAGTTCGGCTTCCCTGGAACGCTGGCGCACGAACGGCGGAGGCCCGCCCTTCATCAAGGTCGGTCATCGCGTTTGCTACGACCGCGCGGACCTCGAGGCCTGGCTGCGCGCGCAGCGTCGCGAACACACGGGCGGCGATGAGGCCGCGTTCTCGCGGGCGCTCGAAAACTTGCGTACGTAGCGCCGTCCCCCTCAAACGCGGACGGCCCGTCCGCGGTAGCACGCGGAAACGGGCCGGATCGATCGCGGTGCAGGAGGCCGCGACGACATGGACACGATAGCACGGACGCACGCGCGAGGACCTGACGAGCCCACCGACCTGCGATTGCTCCTGCGCCTGATGCTCGAGCGCCTGGAGCGAATGGAGCGGCAGCTCTCCCGTGTCGTCGATGACGTTGACGCGATCGATCGGACGCTGCGCCCGTTCGGCGACGGCGCGCGCACGCCGCGGAGACGTTCCGCGTGATCTTCCGTGCGGCCGATGACGGGCGGCGGTACTCGGCCGCCTGGGCGGAGTACGGCATCGAATTCATGGTCGATCGCCTCCACCGGGAGCGCCATGACCTTATCGGCGAGCTCGCGGTGAGCTGCGGCATCCTGGGCACTCGGGCGATCGACGGCGCGTTGTCGATCGGAACGTTTAACCTCTCGCGTCCCTATGAACGCGCGCGCCTCGCGAAACTGCTCAGCGAGCGCGCCCGCACCCGGAACACGGTCGACTGGCACGGGCTCGCGGAGGCCTTCTGTCAGCGCGTGCTGAAGGCGGAGCGCGAAGGGACGCCGGCGGTTGTGTTGCGGGAATTGCCGAAAACCGTGGCAGAGGACGCGTTCACCATCGAGGGCCTGTGTCTACCGAGCAAGCACGCGTCGATCGTGTTCGGCGATGGCGGAACGGGCAAATCGTACCTACTGCTCTACGTCGGCGGGGTGCTCGCACGGGCGGGGCTCCGCGTCCTGTACCTCGATTGGGAACTGGACGCGCATACGCATCGGGACCGGCTCGAGCGGCTCTTCGGACCCGATCTGCCGGACGTCCGCTACGTTCGGTGTGAGCGCCCGATGGTGTACGAAGTCGATCGGCTCGCAAAGATCATCGAGCGCGACGAGATCGAGTACGGGCTCTTCGACTCGGTCGGATTCGCCTGCGATGGCCCACCGGAGGCGGCCGAAAGCGCGCTCGGGTACTTCCGGGCGGTCCGGCAACTCCGGATCGGCGGGTTGCACAGCGCGCACACACGGCGGAAGACGCAGGGCGACGTCGCCGAGCATGAGCGGCAGCCATTCGGCTCGGCCTTCTGGCATAACGCTGCCCGTTCCACCTGGTTCGTCAAGCTCGCCGCGACCGACGGTGACACCATCACGATCGGGCTCTTTCATCGAAAGACCAATCTGGGGCGCCTGCAGCCGGCCGTTGGATTTGAGATCGACTTCAGCGACGACCGGACGGAGTTCCGCCCAATCGACGTGCGATCGGTTGACGCCTTGAGTGCAGAGCTGCCGTTGAACGATCGCATCCGTGAGGTGCTGCGCCACGGATCCTGCACCGTTGTGGAGATCCTCGAGCGGTTAGGTCTGGGCCAAGGCGAGAGGCAGGCGAATAGCGTGCGGGCGGCCCTTCGTCGCGGCCGGCAGTTCACGCGGCTGCCGAAGACGGACGACGGAATCCATCGCTGGGGGCTAGCCGAACTGCGGGCGGTGAGATGAACGGGACATGTCACGGGACACTGTCCCATTGTCCTACGGGACAACATCCCCCCTCTTTAGAGGGGGATGTCCCGTCCCGTCCCGTACTCAGGCTGCCCACTGGAGCGCGTCAAAGGAGCGCAGTCTCGTGAGGGCGAAGAGGCGACGGTCTGTAAAGAACAGACGGACAGCAGGGCGCTTCCGCAAGGGCCACAGCGGCAACCCGCGGGGCCGCCCGAAGGGTGCGCTCAACCGCGCGACGATCGAGGCGAAAGACTTCTGTCGGGCGCTCGTCGGCCATCCCGCGTACCTCGAGAAGTTCACGCGAGCATTCCTCACGCGGCGCCTGTCGTGGCGCGTCGAGCAGATGGTGTGGGCGTACGCGTTCGGCAAGCCCACGCAGCGCGTCGACGTCGGCGTCTTCGACCATGTCGCCTACCTCGCCGGCTTGGACACAGACCCGGGCAGCGCGAATCCGTCGCGGCCGGCTGATGCGAACGGGCCAGGCGCCAGCGAAGGCGAACATGCGGCGCATCTCGTGCCGGCTGGACACGTTCCGCCACAGCCCGGCGCCTCGCTCGAGCACGCGCACGCGGAGTGCGACGTCGAACCGGGAGGAGACCCGCTCGCCGACATCCTCGAGCGAGCGGCCACGGCGGCTCGCCGCAAGGCTAATCGACGGCCCAATCTTCCGTACTGCCAGCCGCGATCGGAGACCCGCCGATGAAGGTCAGGGCAACACGCCTCGGGTACTACGACTTCGAGCGCCGCCGGCCGGGCGACGTCTTCGAGTTGCTCGATCCGCGCGATTTCTCGCCGCGCTGGATGGCGCGCGTCGCCGACAGCACGCCCGAGCAGAACACGACGGCTCAGGAGGCGCTCGCTGGCGAGTGCCTCGATCGGAGTCCGATCGGCCGGACGCGTCGCGTCGCGTGGCCGGTCGACGATTCGGCGGGGGACGACTTCGACCCCTTCACGTGACGACAGGAGGACAAGATGCGAGACGTGGCCATCGTGGAACTCACCGATGCGCTGATCGCTGTCGATGAGGCGGCGCGGCCTTCGGACGGTTGTCGGCAACCCGACGATCGCGCGTCGCGTCGCGCACGTTCCGGCCGGCGGATCCGACTTTCTCGCGCACTGGACCGTGCAGGTCGATCGGATTGCCGCCGGCGGATTCTGAATCAGTAGCGGATGAAAGCAGAGGTATTGAGACATGGCGAACGAAGGTAGGAGAGTCGTAGCTCCCGAGAAGGCCGTTGACCCGGCCGCGAAGTTGTACCCGCCCGGGCCCACCCTGCAGCAGACGTACGCGGAGCACGCCGACACGATGCATGACGTGCTCGGGATGACCCGGGAGGAGCGGACGGCGCACGAGGACAGCGTGACGAAGTTGGTCAGCGATGTCGGCTTCGACTCGCTGGGTGAGGGCAAGCTCCTGGTCGACGAACACATGGCCGCCCTGGTCGCCGATGCCCGCGGTGAGGCCGAGCCTGACGCGAAACAGATTCAGGCGTGGAACGAGGAGACCTTACGCGAGCTTCGCGAGGTGTACGGCGCAACGGATGCGGAGGAACTGATCGAGCGCGCGAAGGCGTTCGTGTTGGCGGCGCCCCCGAAGTTGCGCGAGATGCTCGGCACGCGTCACGTGGGCTCGAAGCCGGCAGTCGTCAAGAAGATCGTCGACTTTGTGCGGCGCACGAATTGGCGCCCGGCCAAACGCGGATAGGAGAACGGCGATGCCGACAGTTCGACGGTACGAGCGGCAGGTGTCGATCGCGCCGCTGCGCGGGGGACGGCGCACGGCCGCGGAGACGCCAGCGAGTCAGGGTGCTGGCGTCGCGCGGGCCCGTGCGCAGAAAGACTTGGCAATCGCAGGATTCGGCGAGCAGATGGGCCGCGTCGGTCAGGATCTCTTCGCCCGGATCATGGAGCAGGCCCGCGACGATGCGGACCGCACGGCCCTGCTCAAAGCGAGCAATCAGCTCTCGGAGTGGAAGAACCGACGGCTGTATGACACGGAGCGCGGGGCCTTCACCCTGCAGGGCGAAGCGGCACAGCCGCTGCCGGAGACCATCCGTCAGGAGTTCGACGATCTCGCTGGCAAGATCGAGATGGGCCTCAGCACGGATCGGCAGCGTCAGGCCTTCGCGAACCTGCGATCGCAGGAATGGACCGCACTCGATCTGCAGGTGCGCAAGCACGTCGCCGGCGAAATGCAGCGGTTTCGCGCCGATGAATTGAAAGCCCTCGTCGACAACTCGGTCAACGCCGCGATTGCGTCGGCCTCCGATCCGCGGCTCGTCGCGGTGGAGCTCACTAGAGCGACGTCCGCGATCCAGATGAACGGTCCGAGTCTGGGGCTCGGGCGCGAGGCCATCGCCGAGCAGGTCCGGGCGGTCACGACAAAAACGCACATGGGCGTCATCGGGCAGTTGATCGCGCAGGGCCAGGACCGCGCGGCAGCGGCGTACTTCGAGGCGACGAAGGATCAGATCGCGGGTGACCGCTATGACAGCGTCCTGCGCGCGATCGAGGCCGGCACGAGCGCGGGCGAAGGCCTCCGCGCCTCCGAGGAGATTTGGCGCGCGCACGGTCCGAAGAGCGACGCCGATCCGATTCAGCTCGATCGGATGGAGGACGCGGCCCGGGCGCGGTTCCGCGACACGCCGAAGGTCCTCGACGCCACGATCGCGCGGCTGCGCGAACGCAAGGCGGCAACCGACGCGGGACGGCAGGACCGCCAGGAGGCGCTCGCCGGCACGTTGTGGCGGGCGGCGGCTGCGGGGACGACCGTCAACGAACTCGAGCGGTTGCCCGAGTACGTGTCGGCGCCTGGGGCGCTGCAGCGTCAAGTCCGGGACTACGTCGTGAGCCAGGCGGAGCATCGCGCCGATCGCGCACACGTGCTCTCGGAGCGCGCGTACGCGGTGCGACGCCGGCAGGAGGCGGAGCAAGAACAGGCGGGCTGGGCGCGGATGTGGGAAGTGAGCCGGCCCGAGACGCTCACGACGATGACCGAGAACCAGATCCTCGGCTTGATCCCGGAGCTCGGCGTGGACCACGTCAACCGCCTGATGACGCAGCGACGCGAGTACGTCGCTTCCGCGACGAAGGCCCGCGAGGCGACGATCGACCAGGAACTCTTCAACACGCTCGCGCAATCCGCCGGGCTGCAGCCGTACAAACCGCAGCTCAGCGAACGCGAGAAGTCGACGCTCGGGCAGCTCCGCAACGCAGTCGAGAGCGCGATTGCGAGCGAGCAGGGCGCCCGCAACCGTACGCTCACCCGCGACGAAAAGCAGGCCGTCATGCAGCGGATGATCGACCGCCGCGTCATGCTCGATCGTTGGGGCACGGACCCGAGTTTCCCGGCCGCGATCGTGAACCCTGACGATCGCGAGCAGGCGTACGTGCCGCTCGAGCAGATTCCGGAGCACGCGCTGACGCAATGGGTCAACGTGATTCGCTCGACGTTCCCGCGGGAACAACAGGCCAGCCGAGACGCCATCCTGCGACGGTACCGCGATCGCATTCAACGCGCGCACGCTGCTGCGGTGCTGGGCCTGGGGAGCGATGAGGAACGGCGCCGGCTCGGACTCGGAGGCCGCTGATGCCTGACCAACTGCGTTCGCTCATCTCGGATCCGTTCGCGGCGGCGACGACGGCGCCGCGGCCGGGCGAGATCGGCCAGGCTCCTCCCCCACCGCGCCCATCCTCGCTGATTTCGCTCGTCGATGAGGACGCGCGGCTCCAGGACGCCGCCCGCCGCACCGCCTCGACATCACCCGACCGCGCCGCGCGGATGCTCCGCCTGCAGCAGCGGACCGGGTTCCCGGTGGATTTGCTCGAGCGCAACCTCGACGAGATCGAGCGCGAGACCGCCGCGGCGGACTTCGACGGCGAGCGGTTCCGTCGCGAGAGTCCGCGCCTCGCGGCGTGGCTCGCCGAGCATCCCGCGCATCTGCCCCTGGTGAACGACGACCTCCGCCCGCTCGTCGGCCTCGAGCGCGCGCTCGGTGTCGGCCGGACTGTCGTCGGCGCGTTCGGCGCGGGGGTGATGGGCTTCTCGCGCGGTGTCTGGGGAGCCATCCAGGCGGGGGCCGAGACGGTCGGCGCGTCCGACGTCGGCGCGTTCGCCGCGGGCAGCGCGCAGATCGCCGAGCAGCTCGCCACACGCGCGCGCGGCCGGCGGGCGACCGACGCAGGGCTCGTCGAGCGCGGCGTGTACAGCGGGATTGAGTCCGTGGGGCAGATGGCGCCGGCATTGGTGATCGGCGCACTCACGGGCCCGGGCGCCCTCCTCGCGACGGCAGGCGTCACGACCGGCGGGCAGAGCTACGCGGAAGCGCGGGAGCAGGGCGTCGACGTCGGGCCCGCGCTCGCGTTCGGCGGTCTCCAGGGCGCGATCGAGGTGGCCACCGAATATATTCCTGCCCATCGGCTCCTGGGGGACCTCGCGAAGCAGTCGGGGCTGCTCACGACGCTTGCGCGACAGGTCACGAGCGAGATCCCCGGCGAACAGATCGCGACCGTGCTGCAGGACCTGAACGAGTGGGCGGTCCTTCCCGAGAATCGCGCGCGCACGTTCGGCGACTATCTCCGCGAGCGGCCGTCCGCGGCGGCAGCGACCGCGATCGCGACGCTGACCGCGGTCGGGCTCCAGACGACGATCGCGCACGGCACCGCGGGCGTCCTCGAGCAGCTCGACGCCGCGGCGCGTGACTCGAAGACCCGCACGCGCACGCCCGATCAACTCGAGCACCTCGCCGCGGCCCTCACGCGCGACGGGGGCCCGGCCACGGTGTACGTGCCGCTCGATCGGTTCACGGAGTACTTCCAATCGCAGCAGCTCGATCCCGTGCAGGTGGCGCAGCAGCTCACCGGCGAGGCGGAGGCCTTCGCCCGCGCGCGGGAGACCGGCGAAGACCTCGCCGTCCCGATGGGCCGCTACCTGACGCAGCTCGCCGGCACGCCACACGCGGCGTTCTTCAGCGAGGAGGCACGCCTCGCACCGAACGCGCTCAACGTGCGCGAGACGCGCACGCTCGAGCAGACGCTCGTCGAGGAGTTGCACGCGGCGCAGCAGCAGCCCGTCGTCGCGGCGAACGAAGACACGCAGGGGCTAATCCGTGACGCCGTGACGACGCTCCTGACCAGCGTCGGTATCGCGCCGCCGATCGCGCGGGTGTACGCGAGCTTCTACGAATCCACCTTCCAGACGATCGCGGCGCGGGCGGGCGTCGATCCGATCACGCTGTTCGAACGATACGGGCTCAGCGTGGAGCGGTCGCTCGTGCCCGGGCAGACGGCGGCCGCGCAGTACGGGCAGCCGGCACCCGAGCCAGAGTTCGTCGCCCTCGGGGCAGAAGCGGTCGAGGCGGCCGAGCGGCGGAGCGTCCAGGAGGCGCAGACGCCGCGGCCGGACGTCGACGAGCCGATCGCCGCCATGCGCGACATTGCCGCCGCAGCGGCGCGGATGCTCACGGAGAATCCCGACCTGCCGGCGCAGGCGGACGCCCTGCGTCAGCGCGTCACGGCGGCGCGGGCCGCGGCGCGCGGCGAGCCGGTGCCGCCACTCGAGCCGAGTCGTCAGGCCTCGGATCGTCCCCTCGCGCGGCCAGGCGAGACGGCACCTACGACGCAGCGCGCGGACCTCGAGACGCGCATCCGCGTCGCGCGCGAGCAGGGCCGCGAGGATCTCGACGCCGTCCGCGCGCTGCAGGAGCTGCGCGAGGCGGATCAGTCGTTCGGACAGCCGGAGCGAGAGGGCGACGGGACACAGCGCGGCGCCATCCGGTTCGGGCCGGATCGCCAGACCGTCATCGAACTGTTCGGCAAGGCGGACCTCTCGACGTTCCTGCACGAGAGCGCGCATCTGTATCTCGAGGTGTTCGGCGACGTCGTCGCGGACGTGGAGAGCCGGCCGGCCGACAGCCTCACCGACCTGCAGCGTCAGGTGCTGGCCGACTATCGCACGCTGCTCGGCTGGCTCGGCGTGCCCTCGCGCGACCAGATCGGGCGCGCGCAGCACGAACAGTTCGCGCGCGGATTCGAAGCGTACCTGATGGAAGGCCAGGCGCCCTCGCCGGCCATGCGGTCGATCTTCGGGCGCGTCCGCGCGTGGCTCCTGAAGGTGTATCGCTCGCTCGGGAGTCTCCGCGTGGAGCTCTCGCCCGAGATTCGCGGCGTCCTGGATCGCTTGCTCGCGACCGACGAGGCGATCGCGGCGGCGCAGCGGGACGCGCGGGCGGTCCCCTTGCTCACCGAGACGATCGCGGCCGCCGCGGGCCTGTCGGAGGCGGACCGTGCCCGGTACCGCGCGACCGTCGAAGCGGCCGATCAGCGAGCCCGGGAGACGCTCGATCGACGCCTGCTCGCGGAAGCCGAGCGCGAACATGCGAACTGGTGGGCCGCGGAACGCGCGACGATCCGCGCGGACGTCGCAGCGGAACTGCACGAGCGGCCCGTCTATCGGGCGCTCGCGCTGCTGCAGCACGGACGCCGGCCCGACGGGTCACCGCTGCCGCCGGGTGTGCAGGCCTTCAAGCTGGATCTCCGCGCGCTCATGCGCGACGTCGGGCCGGAGGCGCCGCTTCGGCTGCCGCCGGGCATCACGGCGAAACGCAATGGCGTCGCGCCGGCGATCGCGGCGGAGCTCCTGGGCTTCCGCTCCGTAGGTGACCTGGTCAAGGCCCTCGCGCAGGTGCAGCCGCTCCAGGAGGCGATCGAGCGCGAGACGGACGCACGCCTGAAGGCGCGCCACGGGGACATGCTCCTCGACGGCACGGTGCTGGAGCACGCACGCGGGGCCGTCCTGGACGCGAGCACGGACGTCATCGTCGAAGAGCTCCGGGCGCTCCGGGACGCGGTCAGCCGGCAGCCAGGCGCCCGGCCCGTCTCCGTGCTGCCGCTCGCCGCCGTACGAGCGTTCGCCGAGCAGCGGATTGCGGGCCTGCCGATTCGCGAGATTCGACCGCAGCTCTACGCGGCAGCGGCGCGCCGGTCGGCCGATGAGGCCATCGACGCCGCCGGCCGGCAGGAGTTCAGGCGCGCCCTCGACGCGAAGCGCCGTCAGGTGCTGAATGCGGAGCTCTATCGCGCGGCCGTCGGCGCGCTCGACATGGTCGAGAGCAACGTAACCGAGTGGCGGCAGCGGATCTTCGCGTCGGATGCCTCGCTCGCGCCGCGCTACAACATGGACCTGGTACAGGCGGCACGGGCGCTGCTCGCGCAGTTCCACCTCGCGCCCACCGTGGCCGGCGCCGCGGCGCACACCTACCTCTCCCAAGTCGCCGCCTACGATCCGGATCTCTTCAACGATCTGCAGGCGGCGATCGATGCGGCGGCCGAGCAGCCGCGGCCGTACCGGGATCTGACCGTCGACGAGTTCGCGGCGGTCCGCGACGCGGTCGGCAACCTGTGGCAGACCGCGCGGCGATCCCGGCAGATCGTCATCGAGGGCCAGGCGCGCGAGCTCGACGACGTCCGCAAGGAGCTCCAGGCCCGGCTAGCCGCGATCACGCCGAAGGGGCGGCAGGCGTACAAGCGGAAGCTGACGACGTGGGCGGAGACGCGCCGGTATCTGCTGGGGTTTCGGGCGGCGCTGCGGCGCGTCGAGCATTGGGTCGACGCGATCGACGGCGGCGATCCCCGCGGCGTGTTCCGGCGGGTGCTCTTCACGCCGGTGAGCGAGGCCGCGTCGCGCTATCGCGAAGCCAAGAAGACCACGCTCGAGCGGTACCTCGCGATCGTGAAGGGTGTCGAGTCGTCGCTGACCCCGCAGGACATTCCCGCGCCGGAGCTCGATTACACGTTCAGCGGGAAGGCGGAGCTGCTGCACGCGCTGCTGCACACCGGCAACGAGAGCAACCTCCGCAAGCTGCTGCTCGGCGATCACGAATCGCGGCCGCGGTGGGGCGAGGTGCGGCCCGACGGCACACTCGACACGTCACGATGGGACGGGTTCGTCGGTCGACTCTGGAGCGAGAGCGTCCTCACGAAGGCGGAGTACGACTACGTTCAGGCCGTGTGGGATCTCCTCGAGGAGCAGAAGCCGCAGGCGCAGCAGGTCCATCACGACATCTACGGCTACTACTTCAGCGAGATCACCGCGCGCGAACTCGTGACGCCGTTCGGGACCTACCGCGGCGGCTACGTGCCGGCGATTTACGATCCGTTCCTCGACGACGACGCGGCACGGCGGGCGGACAAAGAGGCGGTCGACCACACGCCGAACAGCTTCATGTTCCCGACGACGGGCCGCGGCTTCACGATGCAGCGCATCGACGAGTACGCCCGTCCGCTGATGCTCGATCTGCGCGTGCTCCCGCTGCACCTCGACAAGGTCCTCCGCTTCATTCACCTGCAACCCGTCGTGAAGGAACGCGGCCGGCTGCTGATCAACAAGTCGCTGCGGCGCGCGCTGGGCGAGCTCGATCCGACCGTCGCCGGCGAATTACTGATTCCCTGGTTGCAGCGTGCCGCACGACAGACCGTCGACACGCCCGCGCAGGGCTGGGGCGGCCGCGGGGCCGATCGGTTCTTCCGCGCGCTGCGTCGGCGCACGGGGCTGCAGATCATGGTCGGGAACGTCCTCAACGCCCTGCAGCAGCTCACCGGGCTGTCGATGGCGGGCGTGAAGGTCCCGCTGCCGGCGCTCTCCCGCGCCCTCTGGCGCTACGTGCGCGGGCCGAAGGTCCTCGCGGATCTCGTGAGCGAGAAGTCGGCCTTCATGCGCACGCGCACGACGACACAGACGATCGAGATCCAGCAGCACATCGACGATCTGCTGCTCAACCCGACGCGCTACGAGCAGGCGCGGGCGTTCGCGACGAAGCACGGGTACTTCCTCCAGGCGGGGCTGCAGAACGTCGTCGACGTCATCACCTGGAGCGCGGGGTACGACGAGGCGATCGCCGACGGCGCGACAGAACCGAACGCCGTCAGACAGGCCGACGCCGCCGTGCGCGAAACGCAAGGCTCGTTCAACCCGGAGGATCTGTCGAAGTGGGAAACGGGCTCGCCCGCGTGGCGGATGTTCTCGATGTTCTATTCGTACTTCAACATGCAGGCGAACCTGCTCGGCTCTCAATTCGCGATCGCGATCCGCGATCTCGGGCTGAAGGCGGGCGCCGGCCGGCTGCTGTACGTCTACACGTTCGGCTTCCTGATTCCGGCCGTGCTGTCGGAGCTGATCATCCAGGCCGGCCGCGGCGAGTGGGACGAGGACGAGGACGGCAATGTGCTTGACGATCTGCTGGCGCTGTTCGTCGGCGCGCAGCAGCGGACCGCGACGGCGATGGTCCCGCTCGTCGGGCCGATCATCAACGCCGGCATCGGCACGTTCACGAAGGTCCGCTACGACGATCGGATCTCCGTCTCCCCCGCCGTGACGGCACTCGAGAGCGCGGCGCGTGCGCCGCACTCGGTCTATGAAGCGATCGTGAACGACGGGCGGAAGAAGACCGCGATCCGCGACACGTTGACGACGATCGGCCTGCTGACCGGCCTCCCCGTGGCGCCGCTCGGTCGTCCGCTCGGCTACCTCGCCGACGTCCAGGAGGGCGAGGTTGAGCCGGAAGGACCTGCCGACGTCGCGCGGGGCCTCGTGACGGGGCGATAATGACCCGCCAGAGGAGATCGCCCCACGCCGACGCTACCTCGCTGTGCGCGCGACGGCTGCCCGAACTGCGTCACGGATCCAGCGTACCGCTGGTGCAGCCGCGCGTGCATCCCGAGCGAGCTCCGCGCCGCGTGGGCGCGTCAGGGTCCGCAGATGGGGACCTACCGACGACGGGCGCGCCGGTTTCGAGCCGATCTGGCGCAGCTCGCGGCGACCGTCACCCGCGAGGATTTGCTCGTGCTCCTGGAGCGCGTCTATCAGCGGGGGTACCAGGCGGGATATCACGCGGCCCAGCAGACGGCGGGGGCGTCACGTCGTACGGCGGAGGCGGCGTGTACGTGCCGGCCAGTGCGTGCGCGCGATCCGGCGCCACGATCCGACAGCCAGCGGGCGGCGGATACGTCACGCGACGAGTCTACCGCGCTCGCGCGTGCGGCGCACCCGCCGGCTTGACGTGTGCATACGTCTGAACGTATACTGACGCGCATGGACAGCCGCACCCGCTACACGTTCTACATCGATTCGGCGCAGCGCGAGGCCCTCAGCGCGATCAAGGCGCGAGACGGGATCTCGGAGAGTGAGCAGATCCGCCGGGCGATCGCGGCGTGGATTGCGGGTCGGGACGTGCCATCGCCGAAGAAGGCGGAGCGCCGGCGGGCCGGCACCCGCAAGCGCTCCTAACCGTCAACCCTGGTAGACGCAGGGTCCCGCGGCTGCGACGAGCGTAGCACGTGGACCTGCAGAGGAGGTTCACCGTGCCGAACGACGTCACACCAATCACCCCGAAGCGCCGACGGGCTGAACAGGCCGATGCCGACCTGCACCAGGCGCGGATGCGCGCCCTCCGGAATGCGCGCGTGCTGGCGCGACACTTCGATCTGGAATCCTGCAGCAGCGGGGACGTGGCGCCACTCGATCCGGAAGCGGCGCAGGCGTTCGAATCGCTGGCCCAGGAAATCATCGACGACGTGGAGCGGCTGTACGAGCGCGCTGCGCAGGTCGTGGCGATGAATTAGGAGACACAATTGGCGAAGGTGACGAAGCCCAGAATCGCGATCGAGTTGGAACCGGGCGAGTACATCGTCTCCGTCGCTCCAGGGCATCGCCTCGCCTGGAGACATCAGGGCAGCGGCCTCTTCATCGGCCACGGCGGAAAGATCCGGCGGCCAACAATCGCGGATGGCATCAATGAGCTGCTGATAGCCGCCGAGCGAGGCGTTGAAGAGAGATGGGGGCCGTGCCCGAAGTGCGGCTCCCCGAAATTCAAGACCGATCGTGAGGCACGATTGGTGCGGCCACAGGACGCGACCTGCAACATGGTCGAGCTGATTTCGCACTGTTTTAGTTGCGGGCACGAGGTTAGCCGGATCACAGAGCAGGAGCCTGTAATAGATGCCGAGGCGTGAGCACCGCCGAGCAGGCGGGCGTCGCCGACACAGCACGTTTCCGATCCGGAGATGCCGGCGACCGAACGCCCGGCCGTGCGGGGGGCAAGCGGAAACAGGGAAGGGGTAAAGGGCATGACCGATGAAATAGCACGCTTGAAGCAGTGGGATGTGACGTTCGATGTCGATGGCGAATGGCGACAGGTCATCGATGCCCCTTCCGCAGAGGAAGCGTGCGAAATTGCCCGCGCGCAGTTTCGAGCGTCGCGGACGTGGGCGGCACTGTACCCAGAGACGTCGGAGATGCCGCAGTGCACGGCCCGAGAGCTACGCGAACCGGACCGAGACCAAAGCGGGTCGCACGCTGACGTCGCCACGGATGCCGTGAGCAGCCCGCGAGCGCGGGCCGCCCGTTCCGCCGAACGGGTGCGTGAGGCGTGGTTTCGCGTCCTGGACCGCATCGAGGAGGCGGCCAACGACGGCCACGACGTCAAGCATGCGGATCTCGCCGGGATGGTTCAGGAGCGTGCGCTTGTCGCCTTATGGACTCGCTTCGGCCAGCAGTTGACAATTGAACAGCAGGCGGACGTCCTCATCGGGGTCTACGAGGAGGAGCTCGACGCCATCGACAAGCGGTACCCGGGGCGCTGACGGTGATCGCCGCCATCTACGCTCGCAAGAGCACTGAGCAGGCCGGCGTCGCCGACGAACAGAAGTCCGTCGCGCGATAGTCGAGCGCTGAAGCGGTGACAACACATGGTGATGGGGGACCCTGTCGAACGACATCGGCTAGCAGTCGAACGCCTGACGGACGTGAGGGAGAAGTTAGCCAACCTCGTCGACGCCTGGTGCCATGACGAGGCTACGGCGAATCAGCTCCTTCCCGAGTGGAACGCCCTGTGGCAAGAGCATAGGGCGGCGACACTCGCGCTGGCGGAGGCTGAGGGTGTTTCGGTTCGCCTCGCTGAATTGCGGTGGCGGGATGACCGATCGAGTTTCGCGTGTTTCGCGCCGCTTGATCCGTCGCTTCCGCTCACAGCTGAGGAACGTGCCGAGCGCGCCCAGCTCGAGGCCGAGGTTCGGGAAGAGATCCAGTGGCTGAGAGCCAAGACCGAGCAGATGGCGCGCCGCATTGAGGCGCGGAAGAAGCTGCGCAACGAACCCAAGTGAGTGACTGTTGCCGCGTGGTAGCTATGTGGTAGCTCGCTGGTCTGGTGAAATCGACGAGGGTCTGTAAGTGGTTGATTTTATTGGAGCCGGCGCTCGGACTTGAACCGAGGACCTGCTGATTACGAATCAGCTGCTCTACCAACTGAGCTACGCCGGCGAACTGGGTGGGCCCGTCATCACTCGCACGCTAAGCGACTGAGCGTCAACGGGAAGAGAGCATTGTAACACGGTGGCGGAGCCCGACGGCAACCGCACCAAGTCAGTGGATCACGACAAACGAGCCGTCGGGCCGCGTGACGGCGGCGACCAGGCTCCAGACCGGCACCTCGCCGACGCCGCGGGCGGCGCCCAGCGGACGGCAGGCCGCATCGAAGAGCTGCCACGCGACAATGCCGCCACGCTGCCAGGCGGTGTCCTCGGTCCAGGCTACGAGCCGAGCGCCCGATGCGTTGATGGCGACTGACGGCAGCCGGCGGACGCCGGACCCGCTCATCGCGACCGGCGTCGAGAACGTCTCTCGCCCCGCGTCGAGCGACGACAGGAAGATCTGCTTCTCCGTCTCCCACGCCGCGACGATGCCGCCGCTGGCGTCCTCCGCGAGTGCGAACATCGACATCGGGCACTGGCGCAGCTCCCACGGATGCAGGCGCAGCGTCTTTGCCGATGCAACAGCGCCGGACTTGAACGAGAGCCAGGTCGTATCGCGCTGCACGCCGCCCGTCGCGGCACGATAAAGGATGTGGACGCGACCATCTCGCGCGGCATGTGCGCGGAGGCCGCAGCAGCCGCACGCGCCCGTCCCGTTCCTCACCGCTCGCGCCGCTGCGAAGGTCTTCCCATCGTCCGAGGAATGCGCGACGTAGAGGGTCCGGTACTCCTCGCCCTGCTGCTCGCCGCGCGCGTGCCAGACGACGTAAACGTTGCCCGAACGATCGGCGGCAATCGATCCGCCGCCGTCGAGCGCGTCGGCGTCGATCGACACGTCGCGCTGCGCCTCGAAACCGCCGCCCGATGAATCCAGCCGCGCGTACCACATCTGCGGACGCTTGCTCTCGCCGAGCGCCCTGGAGCCATTCCACGCGACGTGCACGCGCCCGCCCCGCCCGAGTGCGAGCTGCGCGCCGCGCACCGAACCGGTCGCGATCGCGCTGCCCGCGATGCTGTTGACGCGGACGGCGGCGGAGAACTGCGTCCCCTCGAGCCTCGAGTACATCAAGTCGCCACTCGATGCAGTACCGGTGAAGTAGACGACGTGAATGACGCCCCGTTCGTCAATCGCCGCCTGCGGTTGGATGCCGCCGTCGGGTAAGCGAATCGGCGAAACGGGAGGCGCATCAACGGGCGCCGTGAGCGGAAAGGCAACGGCGGCGGAGGCGGCGAGCACCAGATGGAGAAGCGTCACGGCCATCAGCGTGACGCGTGCGCGTAGCGGAGTCAATGCTGAATGCTGAATGCTCAATGCTGAAACGAGGGGACGGAGGAAACGGAGTCAGCAGCCTCCATTCAGCATTCAGCATTCGGCATTCAGCATTGACCAACCCTCACTCGTACCGCAGCGCCTCGGTCGGTTGAACTGCCAGCGCGCGGCGGGCCGGGACGACAGCGGCGATGAGCGCGGTCAGCCCGAGCAACCCGACGACCAGTAGATACGTCAGCGGATCGCCGGGCGCCGTCTGGAAAAGCAGCGATCGGATCGAACGCGCGCCGATGGCGGCCCCGACGAGTCCCAGCGCAAGTCCGATGACGACCACGCCGCCCGCCTCGCGCACGACGAGCGAGATGACCTGACGCCGCGTCGCGCCGAGCGCAACGCGCACGCCGATTTCGCGCGTCCGCCGGCTGACCGAGAAGGCGACGATCCCATAGACGCCAACGGCGGCAAGCGTCAAGCCGACCGCGGCAAACACCGTCACGAGCCAGGTGGTGAACCGCTGACGCGACAGCGAACGCGTGAGCACCTCCTCCAGCGTGCGCACGTCGTACATCGCAACGCTGGGCTCGAGCGCGGCAAGCTCGCGTCGGACGGCGGGCGTCAGCCCGTCAAGCGGGACTCGCGCCCGCACGACCACCGCCATGCCGTATTCCGCGCTTTGACGATGCGACTCGTACACCTCGGGGGCGACGGCTTCGCCCAGGCTGTCCTGTCTCTCGTCGGTGACGACGCCGACGATCGTGGACCACCTCACGTTCGGGTTCCGAGCCGGGCTGTCGAACGCGATCCACTGACCGATCGGATCGCGGTCCGAGAAGTACGCGCGCACCAGCGCCTCGTTCACCACCACTGCCCGCGCCCTCTGCCCATCGTCCGTGGCGGCCAAGTCACGGCCGCGCAGCAGCGGCAGACCGACAGCGGCGAAGTAGCCCGGCACAATCGTCTTGTGCCGAAGCTCGCGCCCGTGCACTTCGGGACGGTCTTGGATGAACAGATCGCCCGTCCAGCCCGAGCCCTCGAGCCCGAGCACCGTCGACGCACCGGCAGCCGTCACGCCGGGCACTTCGCGTAGCCGCTCCATGAAACGTTCGTAGAACGCCACGAGCTCGCCGTCGCTGTCGTACTTGATCGCCGGCAGGTTGATCCGGAAGGTGAGGACGTTCTCCGGATCGAAGCCGAGCGGGACTGACTGCCGCCGCTCGAAGCTGCGCACGAGAAGCCCCGCGCACGCCACGAGCGCGACCGACGCGGCGACCTGCGCCACCACGAGCGCGCGCCGCGTCCGACGCCGATCGCTGGTTCCGGTCCGCCCGCCGTCCTTCAACGCGGCGGTATCGATTCGAGACGACTGCCACGCCGGCGCCAGGCCGAACAGGAATGCCGTCAAACCGGTGACGGCAATCATGAACACGACGACGACGCGATCGAGGTGCACCTCGTGGAGCCGCGGCAGATCGGCAGGGCTGAGCCGAATCAAGACAGACAGCGTCCACTGCGCGACCACGAATCCGAGCGCGCCGCCCAACGCCACCAGCAGCAGGCTTTCGGTGAGCAACTGCGCGACGATGCGCCCCCGCGCCGCGCCGAGCGCGCCGCGAATCGCGAACTCGCGGCTGCGACCCGCCGCCCGCGCGAGCAGCAGGTTCGCGACGTTCGCGCAGGCGACGAGCAGGACGAGGCCGACGGCTGCAACGAACAGGACCAGCGCCGTCTTCACGTCGCCGACGACCCAATCGTGCAGCGGCCCGATCCCGACGCCCATCTGCGTGTTCGTGTCCGGATACCGCTGCTCGAGACTGCGCGCGATCGCCTCCAAGTCGCCGCGCGCCTGCTGGAGGGTGACGCCCGGCTTCAGGCGCGCAATCGGCCGCAGATAATGCGGCCGCCGCTGCTGTGCGAAGTTCGTTGGCTCCGGGAACGGAGTCCACAGCTGAATATCGGGCGCCGGAAACACGAAGCCGCGCGGCATCACGCCGATGACGGTGTAGCCGACGGCATTGATGCGAATCTCGCGGCCGACGACGTCGGGCGCCGATCCGTACCGCGAGCTCCAGAGCTCGTGGCCGAGAATGGCGACGCGGTGGCTGCCGGGCACGCGGTGTCCGGCGTCGAACGTCCTGCCGACGGCAGGCTGCACGCCGAGCACGTCGAACACGTTCGTCGAGATCCGCAGCGCTCTGAGCGGCACCGGCTCTCCCTCGGCTGTGGCGAGCGACACGTCGGAGGACATCGGCGTCTTCTCGTCGCGCCCCGGGTAATACGCGATGTCCTCGAACACACGGTTCTGCGCTCTCCAGTCGAGCAGATTGGCCGGCGCCGCCGTTGCGTTCGACCAGTTCCGCAGCGGGTTCGTCTCCCAGATCTGCACGAGCCGGTCTGGATCCTCGAATGGCAGCGGCTTGAGCAACACGCCATAGACGATGCTGAAGATCGCGGCGTTGGCGCCGATGCCGAGCGCCAGCGTCAGAGCGGCAACGACCGTGAACGAGGGACCACCCGCCAGCATCCGCACCGCGTATTTCAGGTCCTGCCACAACATGTCGAAGCTCCAGTGCTCCTTGCGCAGCCACAAGGCGTGAACACACGCGCCAGCCAGCCGGTGCGCGATCCGTAGCCGCCCCGGCGGCCGCGGCTCACGGCGCCACCATGTCACCTCGGCGGACCACTCCCGCAGCCACTCGTCACGCCGCGACGAAGGCACGAGCGCCGCGATGAGGTGGAGAATCCACATGACTAGCCGCGAGAGCGTGAAGGAACGAGGCGGACGGGTTTCAGCGCGCGGAAGCGCTCGACGGCAGCCTCGAGGGCCTGGACGCCGTGCGCCGTGACGCGATAGTAGCGCCGCGGCGGGCGCTTCTGCGCGTGCGCCGTCGCGGCATCCTCCCAACCCGATTTCAGGTAGCCGTCGCGCTCGAGACGGCTCAACGCGGGATACACGGTGCCGCTCGGCAGGCCGGTGTCCTCGATGATCTCGAAGCCGTAGGGACGGCCGCGGGCGACGGCGTGGAGGACGGTCGCAGCGGCGAAGCTGAGGGCGCGCGGCATGAGGGTAGTTTTGCTACATAGGTAGTGGAGATGTCAAGTCCCTGGTCCCTGGTCCGCGGTCCCGGGGTCCTGGATCTCGGGTCCCGGGTCCTGGGTCGGGTTAACGAAAGCGGATCGTTCCGATGAGGGGTGAATGATCGGACCCGAAGCGGTCGTCCGCGCGGCGGAGCGTGCGTGGCCAGGTCGCGGGCACACGGTAGAAGACGTGATCGAGCCGCAGCAGGCCGCGGAAGGTCGGGCGCCGATCGGTGGCAACGGTCTGCGGAAATGCGAGCGCAGTCTCGAGGTAGGCCTGATCGGAGAAGCCGAACCAGGTGTTGAAGTCGCCCGCCAGCACGGCGGCGTGCTCCTCGCGGAGGAAATCGACGAGTGCGCGCGCCTGGCGCCCCCGGCCGTATTCGCTCGCGACCCAACCACGCCGCGGCACGGCGTTGTCGAGGTGCGCGCTCACCACCCGCAGCCTCCACGGCGAGCCGTCGGAGGCCGTTCCCACGACATCAGCGGCGACGGCGACGCGACGCTGCTTTTCGAACGGTAGTTCGACGGCAGTCAACCGCTCGAGCGGCACGTTCGACAGGATCGCGTTGCCGCGATCCTCATCGGAATCGGGACCGCCGTTCCGCATCGAGGGCACGTAGTAGGCACGCATGCCGAGCGCGCCGGCGATCGCGTCGACGTCCGACCCCTGCGTGCCATCCGTCGCGCCGCCGAGACGGCGCGCAAACGCCGCGCCCGCCTCGAGGAGCTTGGGCACCGACGAACCGCGGCGGTAGACCTCCTGCAGTAGCAGCACGACGGGTCGTCCGGTTGTCGCCTCCGGAAGTTGACGATAGAACCGCACGATATCGCCGTCGCCCAATGCCGTGTTCCAGGAGACGACGGTGATCTCGTCCGCGCGCGCAGGCGGCGGGTCCAGAGGTGCGGCGCGAACGATCGGCGGACCGACGCTGGCCCGCCATTTCGCGAGCGTCAGGCGATCGGCCGACAGCGCAGGGCTGAACCACGCGATTGCGCTGTCGAGCCGCTGGTCGGCGATGTCGAGACGGGCGAGTGCATACCCGCCGGAACAGGCGGTGAGCAGCGACGCGAGACACGCGAGGAGGAGAAAGCGGCGGATGATTGTTCGATTGTACCAGCCGCGGCAGCGACGTTAAGGTTGAGCCACCGCGCGCACTTCGAAGAGCCGCTCGGTTTCCTTGGTGAGAAGGACCCACAGCCCGTAGGCGCCGAGGATCGTGCCGAACGGGATGTTAATGAGGTTGAGCGCTGACAGCACCAGCGTCAGAATCCGCGCCCACGGCCGGAATTTCAGGAGCCCGAAGCCGGCGAGCAGACCGGGCAGCGACAGCACGAGCAACATGATGACCAGGGCCGTGCCGGCGATGCCGATGATCGGCAGCGCAATCTCGGCGTCGTGCGGGGGCGCCGTCGTGCCGACGATCGCCGTCGTGCCGCCGACGATGAGCAGCAGGAACAGCGCTGCAATCGCCATCAGCGAGCTGAGGACGATATAGAGGATCGCCAGCACCTTGACGTGTGTCTCCATGTCCCTTCTTTCCCGAGGGGCTTCGCCCCTTGGACTCCCCTACACGCTCGCTCGCGGGGGCCCCATGCCCCGCGCCGCTCGCGTGGGCTGGCTCGCTCGCTGCGCTCGCGTGCCGGCCCCGCTGCTACTCTTCGTCGCCCTTGTCGGTCGTGTCGTCGTCGTCCTTGGCGCTCGTCGCGAAGTTGTCCATGTCGAGGTCGTCGTCTTCCGCGCGCCAGTCTTCGTCGGCGTCGTAGAGACGGCCGACCGGCCGCTCCTTGATCGGGCCGCGCGGTCCGCGGTCGTCCTTGCGCAGTGGTTTCCGCTTGTTCTTGGGTGGCGCATCCGGGCCGAAGTTGCGCGCGCGCGCGGGCGGCGCCGCGCCTCCCTCAGCCGGACGCGGCGTGAAGCCGCCCGGCCTCGGCGCGAAGCCGCCGGGTGCACCGGGCCGCGGTCCGCTGAAGCCGCCGGGACGCGGGCCGGCGGGCCGCTCTTCGCGCGGCCGCGCCTCGCTCACGGCGAGCGGACGTCCTTTGAACGGCTGTTGATGGAACCGGCGGATGGCTTCCTCGGCCACGCCGCGATCGGCGTAGTCAACGAACGCGAATCCGCGCGGGCGGCCGGTTTCGCGATCGACCGGCATGACGATCTGGGTTGGATCACCGACGCTGGACAGGTGCTCTCGCAACTCTGCCTCCGTCGCCGCATAAGGCAGGTTGCCGACAAACAAACGGACTGACACAGCCCCCTCGAGGTTGATCCGGTGGTGCGGCGGAAGACCTTCCCCCGGCGACCACGCGGAAAGACCACACAAAATAGCACGGTTCGCGCCAAAACGTCGTGGCGGCGAATATTCCCGGCATCCTCTTCCACGGGCGAGGCTTGTGGGACTGAGGCCGCTGCGATACCATGGACTGTTCAGGCTTCCCCGAAATAGTCCGCGGTACATGTCAGCAGTAACCGAGGCCCAGCGGGGCCAGATCGTCATTCGTGGCGCCCGCACCCACAACCTGAAGAACGTCGACCTGACGTTGCCGCCGCGGTCGCTCGTCGTCATGACGGGCGTGAGCGGTTCGGGGAAATCCTCGCTCGCGTTCGACACCATCTACGCGGAAGGCCAGCGGCGCTACGTCGAGTCGCTCTCGGCGTACGCGCGGCAGTTCCTCGAGCGGATGGAGAAGCCGGACGTCGACTCGATCGAGGGCATCTGTCCGGCAATCGCCATCCGCCAGAAGAACAGTATCCGCAACCCGCGCTCGACGGTCGGCACCACGACCGAAATCCACGACTATCTGCGCCTGCTCTACGCGCGCATCGGGCGGACGTTCTGCCGTAACTGCGGCCGCGAGGTGATTCGCGAGACGGCGGAGATCGTCGCCGGCCGGCTGCTGGAACTGCCCGAAGGGAAGCGTCTGCTGATCGGGTTCGACATGCCCGTCGTGACCTCCGCGCCGCTGGCGCACGAGCCCGAGCCGGAAGAGGAGGATGCACTCGCCGAGACTGAAGCGAACGGGCTCGACGAGGGCGCGACCGCGCCGCAGCCGGTGCTGCCGAACCTCGTCGATCCAGTCGCCGAGACCCTGGCGATTCTGCGGCGGAAAGGCTTCGGCCGGATTTACGCGGACGGCCGCGCCGTGGCGCTCGAGGCGATCGATCCGGGTTCGCTCGCCGATCGCAGCGTGCTGCAGGTCATCGTCGATCGCATCAAGGTCGAGCACGGTTCGCCGGCGCTGCGTACGCGCGTGACCGATTCGATCGAGACGGCGTACACGGAAGGCGGCGGCGCCGCGTTCGCGATCGCGCTGGCGGAGGGCGACGCCCTGCCGGAGATCCACCGCTTCAGCGAGCGCTTCGAGTGCCAGCCCTGCAACATCGCGTACGAGGTGCCGCAGCCCCGGCTCTTCTCCTTCAACAATCCGTTCGGCGCGTGTCCCATCTGTCACGGCTTCGGCAACATCATCGAGCTCGACATGGATCTCGTGGTGCCGGATCCGTCGAAGTCGATCCAGCAGCACGCGATCGAGCCGTGGAGCAAGCCGCACTACCGCGCGCAGCTCGCCGCGCTCAAGCGGGCCGCGAAATCGCGCAGCGTCCGCATGGACGTGCCCTGGTCGTCGCTGACGGAGGGGGAGAAGCAGTTCGTCATTGACGGCAACGGCTCCGATTACGACGGCATCAAGGGGTTCTTCCGCTGGCTCGAACGGAAGAAATACAAGGTCCACGTCCGCGTGTTCCTCAGCCGCTACCGTGGCTACCTCACGTGCCCGGAATGCAGCGGCGCGCGTCTGCGGCGCGAAGCCCGCGACGTCCGCGTCGGCGCGTCGAACGGCAGCACGGGGCAGACGATCGATCAGCTCTGTGCGCTCACGGTGCGCGACGCGGATCGCTTCTTCGCGGAGCTGCGTCTCTCGGAGAAGGAAGCCGCGATTGCCGACAAGGTGCTGCGCGAGATCCGTAAGCGGCTCGGTTTCCTGCGCGACGTCGGTCTCGACTACCTCACGCTCGATCGGCTCTCGTCGACGCTGTCGGGCGGCGAGTCGCAGCGCATCAACCTGGCGACCTCGCTCGGCTCGGCGCTCGTCGACACGCTGTACGTGCTGGACGAGCCGTCGATCGGCCTGCACTCACGCGACAACGAGCGCCTGATCGCGATCCTGCGCCAGCTCCGCGATCAGGGGAACACGGTGCTCGTGGTCGAACACGACGCCGACATGATCCGCGTCGCGGACAACGTCGTCGACATGGGGCTGGGCGCCGGCGAGCAGGGCGGCCGCGTCATCTTCTCCGGAACGCTGCCGGATCTGATGTCCGAGCCGCGCTCGTTGACCGCGAAATATCTCCGCGGCGAGCTCGCGATTCCGGTGCCGGCAATCCGGCGGCGTCCGATGAATCAGAAGATCCGCGTGCTCGGCGCCACCGAACACAATCTGCGCAACCTCGACCTCGAGATTCCGCTCGGGATGCTGACGTGCGTCACGGGCGTGAGCGGATCCGGCAAGAGCACGCTCGTTCACGACGTCATCTACGCCGCGCTCAAGCGCCTGAAGGGTGACTGGGACCGCCGCATCGGCGTCCATCGCAAGCTCGAAGGCGCGGAGTTCGTCACCGACGTCGTGCTCGTGGATCAGGCGCCGATCGGCCGCACGCCGCGATCGAATCCGGTGACCTACCTGAAGGCGTTCGATCCGATCCGCGAGCTGTTCGCGGCGACCAAGGATGCGCGCTCGCGCGGCCTGAGCGCGAGTCACTTCTCGTTCAACGTTCCCGGTGGCCGCTGCGAGGCGTGCGAGGGCGAGGGGGAAGTCAAGGTCGAGATGCAGTTCCTCGCCGACGTCTTCGTCCCGTGCGAGCAATGCGAGGGCAAGCGGTTCAAGCCGCAGGTGCTCGACGTGAAGTACCGCGGACGGAGCGTCGATCAAGTCCTCGACATGACGGTTCGCGAGGCGCTGACCTTCATCAGCAGCTCACAGAAGGTGCTGCGGCGGCTGCAGGTGCTCGACGAGATCGGCCTTGGCTACCTTCGCCTCGGTCAGCCGGCGACGACGCTGTCGGGCGGCGAGGCGCAGCGCATCAAGATCGCCGCGCACCTGTCGTCGCACACCGGCGATCGCGTGCTCTATATCCTCGACGAGCCGACCACAGGGCTCCACTTCGACGACATCGCCAAGCTGCTCGCCGCCTTCCGCAAGCTGCTGCAGGCCGGCCACAGCCTGCTCGTCATCGAGCACAACCTCGACGTCATCAAGACGGCCGACTGGATCATCGATCTCGGCCCCGAAGGGGGCGAGGAAGGCGGAACCCTGGTCGCCGCAGGGACGCCCGAGCACGTCGCGGCGATCGACGCGTCGCACACCGGCCGGTACCTTCGCGAGGTGCTCGCCGTGGGACGCGCCAACGCCTATGGAACGCGGTAACGTACCGGCCCGACCAAGGTCGGGCCCTACCTTCACATATATGAAGCATGCCATCGTCACACTGTTCGCTGCATTGTCCCTCGTCACGGCACTTCCCGCCGCCGCGCAGAAGATCCGGTTCGACGACGTCGTCCGCAATCTGAGGAACCCTGATCCGAACGCGCGAATTGACGCGGTGCGCATGCTGCGCGAGGCGCGGTACGCCGAGGCGATTACGCCGATCGCGCCGCTCGTCAACGACCCTGTCGATCAGATCCAGCTCGAAGCGATCTCGGCGGAGCTCGCGTTCTTCATGCCGGAGGACGTGTCCAGCCGGAAGCGCTTCGCATTCGTCGTCGAAAAGCGCAGCGCAGGCCATGCCGTAGCCGCGTTCGACGCCGGTCCGCTCGCCGCATGGCCGCGGCCGCTGCCGGACGCGCTCATCGAATCGCTGCTGAAGGCGGCCGACGACGAGCACCCGAAGGTGAGGATCGAGGCGATCTACGCGCTCGGCGTGATCGCGCGGAACCCGTTTCCGCAGAAGTTCGACGAGACGCTCATCAAGGTTCTCGATCACTACGATCCGGCGATGCGGGCCGCGGCGGCCCGCGTGGTGGGCCGGCTGCAGGTGAAGAGCGCGGCCGACGCCTTGATCCGGGGCATCAACGACTCCAACGCGGCGGTCCGCTATGCGTCGATGCGCGCGCTTGGCTCTCTCGGCGAGGAGCGCGCGATCGCGGCACTCACCGAGCAGTTGAAGTTCTACGGGCGCGGCGAGGGCGCATGGTCCGCGCTCGATGCGCTGGCGCGGGTCGGACACGCGTCGAGCGTGCCGATGTTCAAGTGGCGGCTGACCGATAAGGACGCATTCCTGCGCCGCGCTTCTGCGGAAGGGCTCGCGCGCTCGGGTGACGCATCGGAGATCGTGGCGCTCGAAGCGGCAGCGGCGAAGGATTCGTCCGAGATGGTACGCGCGGCGGCCGCCTTCGCGCTACAGAAGCTCGGTCGCGACTACATCGCTTACCTCGTCGCGTTCATGGACTCCTCGAGCATGGCGCCGCAGGTCGCGGAGTACCTGCTCGAGCTGGGCCCGGCGACCGTGCCGGCGCTGGTGCCGCACCTGCAGCACAAGGACCCCGCCATCCGCGCGAACGTCGCGCAGCTGCTGGGCGCGATGGGCGGCGACGCCGCTGCCGGCGCGCTGCAGCCGCTCGCCCGGGATCGCGACAGCGACGTCGCGCGAGCGGCCGCACGAGCACTCGAACGGCTCAGACTGGCTTCCGAGCTTGCCGCCGCTAAGTCGTGAGTTCTACGGGCGCCCGACGCTGGTCGTAACGGGCGAGCTGATCGGCAAGGTTCTCGTCCACGAGACGCCGGCCGGCGCTGCCGCCGGCGTCATTGTCGAGGCGGAAGCCTACATTGGCGAGTCGGACCCGGCGTGCCATGCGGCGCCCGGTCCGACGGCGCGCAACGCGCCGCTCTACGGTCCACCCGGAATCGCCTACGTCTACCTGAATTACGGCATTCACTACCTGGTCAACGCGGTCACCGAGCCGGAGGGCTCGCCGGCTGCCGTGTTGATTCGGGCGCTGGAGCCGCTCAACGGGGAAGCGCTGATGCGGCGAAGACGGTCGCGCAGCACCGGCCGCCGCGTCGACGGCCTCCCGGTCGCCGACCTCTGCCGGGGGCCAGGCAACCTTACAAGGGCGCTCGGCATCTCGCTCCGACAGAATCGACACGATCTGACCTCAGGGTCCCTTCGTATTGAGAACTGGGGGCTGCCGCCCCGCCCGACTGGGTGGAGCCGGCGTATCGGAATAACGGTCGGGGTCGAGCAGGAATGGCGGTGCTACGCGGTCGATTCCCCGGCCGTGTCAGGCAGGCGCCTGCGCCGGTGAATGTGGCTCCTTAGGGGGATAACGAGCGTATACTGTCAACGGCCCCCAGCGTAGCCATCGGACCACCGGAGGGAAGTTCATGGCGGCGCAACTTGAAGTCGAAGAACGGTGCGTCGGTTCTGTCGGCATTCTGCGCCTGAAGGGGCGCCTGGTTGCCGACGAAGAGGACTTCATCTTCACCTGCCACGTGGACGCGCTCGTCGCGGCCGGCTGCCACAACATTGTCGTCAACTTCGCCGAAGTGGCGTCGCTCGACAGCGGCGGCGTGGGAACGCTCGTCGCGAAGTACCTGTCCGCCAGGCGGCAGGGCGGCGACATGCGGCTCGTCGGTCTCACGGATCGCACGCGCCGCGTGCTCGAAATTACGCGACTGCTCGACGTGTTCGCGACCTACGCTTCCGAGGAGGATGCGGTCGCCAGCTTCGCGTCGGAAACGGCGACCGTCTGACCCTCGCGAGGAACCGCCCCGGCGACCAGCGTCCAGAAAACCGTGACACTCTCCGTTTGCAGAATCTGCCGCCGTTCATGTTCCATTTCGAAAAACCGTGACACTCACCGTTTTTCGAAAAACGTAAAACGGTGAGTGTCACGGTTTTTCAGCGGCGGCGGGAGGTGCGGCCGCCGGTCGCTTTCTCGATCGGGATCTTCACCGTCCGCTGACGCTCCTCGCTGATGATGCCGAGCGTCGCCGTGCTGCCAATCTGCGCGTCCGCCAGCAGCCGCATGAACTGCCCCACATCGTCAACCGCCGTACCGTTGAACGAGACGATGATGTCGCCCGGCCGCAGGCCTGCGCCGTACGCATCGGAGCGCTGATCCATGCGGTAGACCAGGGCGCCGTGCGTATTCGGAGCGTTCAGCCGCTCGGCCAGTTCCGTCGTGAGCGGCTGGATCCAGATGCCGGGGATGGTGCCGCGCCGCACCTCGCCGTGCTTGATGAGCTCGTTCATCACGTGCCGCGCGAGGTTACTGGGCACCGCGAATCCGATGCCTTGATAGCCGCCCGACTCGGAGTAGATCGCCGTGTTGATGCCGACCAGCTCGCCCCGCGCGTTCACGAGCGCGCCGCCGGAGTTGCCAGGATTGATCGCCGCGTCCGTCTGGATGAAGTCCTCGTAACGCGCGAGGCGGCCCTCGAGGCTTCGACCCGTTGCGCTGACGATGCCGAGCGTGACGGTCTGGTTCAACTGAAACGGGTTACCGATCGCGAGCACCCATTCGGCCACCCGCAGCTTCGACGAGTCACCCCACGGCAGCGTCGGCAGACCGCCCGCGTCCACCTTCAGTACGGCGATGTCCGTCCACTCGTCCACGCCGACGATCGTGCCGCGCAACTCGCGCCTGTCGGGCAGCGTGACGGTGACGCCTGCGGAGTTTTCGACGACATGGCTGTTCGTGAGCAGGTAGCCATCACGCGACACCACCACGCCCGAGCCGAGGCTCTGCGCCCGCCGCTCGGAGTAGTCGAACGGGTTGTCGCCGAAGAAATAGCGGAAGAACGGATCGTTGGCGAACGGCGAATTCGGCGTGCGCACGACCTGCGTGGACGAGATGTTCGTGACGCTGTCGATCGCGCGCTGTGCCACGCCGGTGAGATCCGGGAGCCCCGAAGGCACCGACGGCAGCGGGCGTGGCGGCTGCGCGGCCTCGCTGCGCTCGCGCTGCGCTTCGGCGTCGCGACCCGCGGAGCGGATGCGGTCGGTAATCACCACACTGGCGATGACGCCGATGCCGATGAGGAACACCGTCAGCAGGAAACGTCGGAGCATGAGAGCGGCCTACTTGTCGTCGATTACCTGATGTCGATCCGGCGCGGAGGCGGCAGCGGCGCTTTCGGCAGCATCACCGTCAGCACGCCGTCGTGCAGATCCGCTGCGACGTTGTCGCCGTCGATCTTCTCGGCGAACTCGAACGTGCGCGTGAAGGGGCCGTGACCGCGCTCGATCTGATGGTAGTGCGTGATCTCGCCGCCGGCCGCGCCGCGATCGGGACGATGGCCGCGGATGGTGATGCGGTTGTCCTCGATGGAGATGTCCACGTCGTTGCGTTCGAGGCCCGGAACCTCGGCGGAGATGATGTACCGATTCGACGTCTCGTAGACGTCGATGGGCGGCGCCCACGAATCGGGGTGGTGGACGGACAGCCGCTCGAGCCGCTCCTGCCATGCGCGCAGATCGCGTATCGGGTCCCACGGCATATCAACGATAGTACCACGGCCCCTGTGCTAAAATCGGAGGTTTTGGGCGTCCCGACGGGCGCCAGAGTGTATCTATGGCTTCCATTCAAGCGACACGGCTCAAGCGCGGGATGCTGATCAAGCTCGGTCAGGATCTGTTTCGCGTCCTCGACCTCCAGCACTTCACGCCGGGCAACAAGCGCGGCTTCGTGCAGGCGAAGATGCGCAACATCCGCACCCAGACGCTCTCGGATCACAAGTTCCGATCGGAAGACGACGTGGAGCGGGCCACGCTCGACGAGCGCGAGATGCAGTATCTGTACAAGGACGGCGACTCGTTCCACTTCATGGATACGACCACGTTCGAGCAGCTGCACATTCCCGCGGAAGTGCTCGGCGACTCGGTGAACTACCTCATCCCCGACGCGCTGATCACGGTGGAGTTCTACGGCAGCGAGCCGGTCGGCATCGAACTGCCGCAGACGGTCGATCTCAAGGTCGCCGATACCGTGCCCGGCATCAAGGGTGCGACCGCGAGCGCACAGGTCAAGCCCGCCCGCCTCGAGACGGGGCTCGTCGTGCAGGTGCCGCCGTTTGTCAACACCGGCGACAAGATCCGCGTCAACACGGAAACCGGCGAGTATCTCTCGCGCGCCTAGTCAATGCTGAATGCTGAATGCTCAATGCTGAAAATGGTGGAACGCCGAATCACAAAAGGCTTCCGTCGGTCGGCATTCAGCATTTAGCATTCGGCATTCAGCATTACGATGGACGTCATTCATCACCCGAATCACGGCTGGATCGAAGTGATTACGGGCAGCATGTTCAGCGGCAAGAGCGAGGAGCTGATCCGCCGGCTGCGCCGCGCGCAGATTGCGAAGCGCAAGGTCCAGATCTTCAAGCCGCGCATCGACAATCGCTACAGCGAAGACCACATCATCTCGCACAGCGAGATGCGGATCGCGTCCGAGAACGTGACGACGTCGCGCGAGCTGCTCGAGCACGTCCTCGGCGACACCGAGGTCGTCGGCATCGACGAAGGGCAGTTCTTCGATCAGGAGCTGCCGGCCGTCTGCAACACCATCGCCGACCAGGGCCGCCGCGTCATCGTCGCCGGCCTCGACCAGGACTATCTGGGGAAGCCGTTCGAGCCGATGCCGCAACTGCTCGCCATTGCCGAATACATCACCAAGACGCTCGCCATCTGCATGGTGTGCGGGTCCCCGGCGAACCACACGCAGCGCCTGGTGGCGAGCAGCGAGCGCGTCCTCGTCGGCGCGCAGGGCACCTACGAGGCGCGCTGCCGCCGGTGCTTCGATCCCCGCCTCGGGCAGTAAAATAGACGGAAACGGGGTCTAATCCCCGTAGGCCCATGGACTCGCACCTCCTGCTCGATTCACTTCCGGCGGTTCTTTTCGTCCTCGGCATCGGCTTTCTGCTCGCCAATCTCCGAGCGCTCTTCCAGTTCCTGCGCTTTCTGCGCCTCCGATCGTCGGCGATCCTGACCTGGCCTGGCACCAAGCCCCCGTTCTACGGACTGCTCCTCGGCCTCGGGGCGATCCTGAGCCTGATCATCATCTACAAGATCGTCGCGCTCCGCCTGCGGCCGATCGACGTCTTCGGCGAGAGCATGATGCTCGTCTATGACAGCGGGACCATGCCGCTGAGCCTGCGGATCGGACGCGGGTTTTACGAGGAAGGGATCTGGACGGAGAGCGGCTTCATTCCCTACTCACATATCGGCGGCCTGACGTGGCGCGAAGGGGAGCAGTTGACGCTCGTGCTGATGTACCGCATGCGCAGCTTCGCGCGCTCGCTCATCGTCCCGCAAAGCTACTACGGCGCCGTGCGGCGGCTGCTGCGCGACAAGATCGCCGCCCACGATATTCAGTTTCCGGAGAAGACGCTCGACCTCGGCGTGCACGACGAGCGCGACGACGTGTGACAATGATGAATGCAAAATGCTGATTGCTGAATGGAATGCTGAAAGAGAGTAGCTTCAGCATTGTCATTTGGCATTCAGCATTGACCAGATCCATCCGATCGGACCGCAGCCTGTGGCCATCGGATCGCCGAGCCAGTCGGGCGGCGTCAGCCACACGAAGGCGAGGATGGCGATGACCATGATGTCGTACTGCCAGGTCGCCCGCTCGTAGGTCCAGAAGAACGCGGTCCAGAGGATCCGTCCGGGCACCGTCGCCGCGGTCTTCATGCGACGACCTGCGGCGCGCGCAGCTCGCGGTAGGTGTAGATGATCCGATCGGCGACGGTGAACACCGACAGCACCAGGATCACCCACATGACCGCGGCCATCCGGTTGGTGAAGGCGCCGATCATGAAGAGGACGATGCGTTCCGGCCGCTCCATGAAGCCGACCTTGCATTTCCTGATGAGCGATTCGGCGCGCGCGCGGGTGTAGCTGGTCATCGTGGCGAAGACCATCGCGATGGCGGTGATGATCACGTAATCCGTGCGTCCCTTCGACGCGTACAGCGCGATGAGGCCGATGAACAGCGCGAGGTCGGAGAACCGATCGATGACCGAATCCCAGAAGCCGCCGAAGGCGGTCACCTCCTTCAGTTCCTGGGCGACCTTGCCGTCGATGAAGTCGAAGATGTTCGCGAGGACCATAATCAGACCGGCCGTCACGAATTTGCCCAGCGCCAGCGCCCACGCCGCCGCGATGTTGATGATCACGCCGATGAACGTCAGCGTGTTGGGATGGATTCGCAGGGCGACACAGGCGCGAATGATGAGCTGAAGCGGGTAGCCGAAGATCCGCCCGACGAGGCCGGTGAAGGTCATCTTTGTGTGGATGGCGGGGTCCCCGGCGCCCCGCCAAGCTCACGCCGCTCCGCCGACGCTGGCCGTCGGCTCCGCTGCGCTCGCGTGGCTATAATTAAGGGTTCCAACAGCGCCCAAACGCGCAGTCTACCGCATGCCGATCCGTGATCTCAAGGCCCAGATCGCCCGTCTGCCGGAACAGCCCGGCGTCTACCTGTATTACAGCGGGGCCGGAGAAACACTGTACGTCGGCAAGGCACGCGTGCTGCGCGACCGCGTGCGCAGCTATCTGGCGGCCGAAGGCACCAGTCCGCGCATCGACGCCCTCCTGAACGACGCGAGCCGGCTCGAGGTCATCGTCACCGACTCGGTCGTTGAAGCCCTGGCGCTCGAGAACAATCTGATCAAGCAGCGCGGGCCGAAATACAACATCCTGCTGCGCGACGACAAGACCTATCCGTACCTGCAGTTGACCACGAGCGAGGACTATCCGCGCGTGCTCGTCGCGCGTCGCGTCGAGCGCGGCGACGACTACTACGCCGGACCGTTCATGCCGGCGTCGCTGGCCCGCCGGACGATGTCGCTGACGCACCGGCTGTTCGGATTGCGGTCGTGCAACGAGACGATCACCGGCGAGCGCGGGCGCCCGTGCCTGGAGTACGACATCAAGCGATGCGTCGCGCCCTGCGTGCACGAGCTGTGCTCCGGAGACGAGTACCGCGCCGCGGTGGAGCACACGCGCATGTTTCTCGAAGGACGCAACGACGAGCTGCTGCACGACCTGCGCGACCGCATGATCGACGCGGCGCAGGCGGAGCGCTTCGAGCAGGCGGCGCAGATCCGCGATGCGATCCGCACCGTCGAGACGCTGAAGACGCGGCAGCAGAAGATGGCGAGCGTCGAGTTCGGGGACCGCGATGCGTTCGGCCTGAAGCTCGGACCCGCCGGGGCCATCGTGCAGGTCTTCCAGATGCGCAGCGGAAAGGTCGTCGAGCGAATCGAGCTCGTCACGGAGTCGGGGCTCGATGCTCGCGAGCCCGATTTGACGGAGGTCGAGATCCTGCAGGCGGCGCTCCAGCAGTTCTATGCCGAGCGCACTGCGCCGCCGGAGATCCACATCCCGGTGCCGTTCCCGCAGGCGGATGCCGAGCTGCTCGAAGGCTGGCTCTCGCAGGAAGCGGGGCGCCGCGTCCACCTCATCGTCCCGAAGCGCGGCGAAAAGCGCGGACTGCTCGAGCTCGCGGCGCGCAATGCGCAGGTCGCGTATCAGGCGCGCTTCAACGAAAACGTCGCCGCCCATTACGACGCGCTCGAAACGCTCCGCGTCGTGCTCGGCCTGCCATCCGTGCCGCGCCGCATCGAGTGCTTCGACATCTCGACGATCCAGGGCGCCGAGACGGTCGCGTCGATGGTCGTGTGCGAAGACGGCCGGATGAAGCGCTCGGAGTACCGAAGGTTCCGCATCCGGGGATCGCTGATCGCGGATCGCCGATCGCCGATCGCCGGAGGCAACGGAGAAGCGCCGGCTGCCAATCAGCAGCCCGCGAACAGCGAACAGCGAACAGCGATCGGCGATTCGCGGCTGCTCAACGACTTTGCGTCGATGCGCGAAGTCGTGTTTCGCCGCTATCGCAAGCTTCTGGAACACGGCGGACCGTTTCCCGATCTGATCCTCATCGACGGTGGCAAGGGGCAGCTCTCGGCAGCCTACGAGGCGCTGCAGGAGCTCGGACTCGCGAATCTCGTCGCCGCCGGCATTGCGAAGAAAGAGGAATTGCTGTTCACGCGCGACCGCGAGGACCCGATCGCGCTGGCGGATGGCAGTCCGGCGCTGCTGTTGATCCAGCGAATCCGCGACGAGGCGCACCGCTTTGCCGTCACGTTCCATCGTCAGTCGCGCACGAAGCGCGATCTCCGGTCGGAACTGGACGTGATTGCCGGCGTCGGGCCCCGGCGGCGCAAGGCGCTGCTGACTGCGTTCGGCAGCCTGGCGGGCGTCCGCCGCGCCACGCGCGAAGAGCTGGTGAAGGTGGTCGGCCGCAAGTGCGCCGACGCGGTCCTCGCGTATTTCGCGACAAGTTCTTGAAAACGAAGCAGTTTTGCCGTAACCTAATCCCTCCTGAGGCCACCCCGGCGTTCAGCACTCAGTCAAAGCATTTCCTTGGATTTCGCGTCGATAGCTGTTGGTCTGGCGATAGTGCTCGGGTCGTTGACCGTCCACGAGGCGGCGCACGCCTGGAGCGCCGATCGTCTCGGCGATCCGACCGCGCGGCTGCTCGGCCGTCTGTCGCTGAACCCTGTTGTCCACATCGATCTGATTGGCACCATCATCATGCCGCTCATCGCGGTCATCTCCGGCTTCCCGATCCTTGGCTGGGCGAAGCCGGTGCCGGTGAACATCAGCCGCCTGCGCAACCCTCGGCGTGACTTCATGCTCGTGGCCGCGGCCGGACCGGCGAGCAATCTGCTGCTGGCGCTGATGGCCGCGATCGCCATCCGCTTCACGATGGGCGACGTGGGCCTCAGTTCCGAGCAGCCGCTCGTCCGGTTCGTGCTGATCAACGTATTTCTCGCGGTGTTCAATCTCGTGCCGGTGCCGCCGCTCGACGGCGGGAACGTGCTCGCCGGGTTGCTGCCGCCGGCCGCCGCCGACGTCTTCGTCCGGCTGCGGCCCTACGGCTTCCTCGTGCTGTATGCGCTGATCCTCACCGACGTGCTGATGATGATCATCATGCCGCCGGCCGTTTTCCTCGTGAGGCTGCTGCTTCCGTGAAACCGCGTGTTGTCTCCGGCATGCGCCCGACCGGCAAGCTCCATCTCGGGCATCTTGTCGGCGCGCTCAACAACTGGTCGCCGCTGCAGGACAAGTACGACTGCTTCTATTTCGTCGCCGACTGGCACGCGCTGACCAGCGATTACGCGGATACGTCAGCCCTCGTCGAGAACGCGTACGACATGGTGGCGGACTGGATCGCGGCGGGCCTCGATCCGGAGCGCAGCACGCTGTTCGTCCAGTCGCTGGTGCCGGAGCACGCGGAGCTGTTCCTGCTGCTGTCGATGGTGATCCCGATTCCGTGGCTCGAGCGCGTGCCGACCTACAAGGAACAGATCGAGCAGCTCTCCGAGAAGGACCTCTCGACGCTCGGATTCCTCGGCTATCCGCTGCTGCAGACCGCCGACGTCGTCATGTACGACGCGCAGTTCGTGCCGGTGGGCGAGGATCAGGTCGCGCATCTGGAGTTGAGCCGCGAGATCGTCAGGCGTTTTCACAACTTCTTCGGGCAACTGTTCGTCGAGCCGCAGCCGCTGCTCACGAGTTTTCCGCGGCTGCCGGGCCTCGACAACCGCAAAATGTCCAAGAGCTACGGCAACACGATCAACCTCTCGGACGATGCGGAGACGGTGCGGAAGAAGGTGATGCAGATGTACACCGACCCGAAGCGGATCCGGGCGGACATCCCGGGCACCGTCGAAGGCAACCCGGTGTTCATGTATCACGACGCCTTCAATCCGGACGCCGCCGAGGTCGAGGATTTGAAGACGCGATACCGCGCCGGCAAGGTCGGTGACGTGGAAGTGAAGAACAAGCTGGCGAAGGCGCTCAACGCGCATCTCGATCCGATGCGCGAGCGGCGCGCCGGCGTGCTGTCGAACCCCTCGCGGCTGCGCGAGATCCTCCACGAAGGATCGGGGAAGGCGCGCGCCATCGCCCATGACACCATGGCGCGCGTGCGCGCGGCCGTGAAGCTGAAATACACCTAATGGAACAGGAATTCGAATCCATTCTCGAGGCGTATCCCGTCCGAGTCGCGAACTTCGAGGGGCCGCTCGATCTGCTGCTTCACCTCATCAAGAAGAACGAGGTGAACATCTACGACATCCCGATCGCACTCATCACGCAGCAGTACATCGACTACATCGACCTGATGCAGGAGCTGAACCTCGACGTCGCGGGCGAGTTTCTCGTCATGGCGGCGACGCTGATTCACATCAAGTCGCGCATGCTGCTGCCGCGGCCCGATCCGACGCAGGAGGATCCGGAAGAAGATCCGCGCGAGGCGCTCGTCCGCCGGCTGCTCGAGCACCAGAAGTTCAAGGCGGCTGCCGAGCTGCTGCACGAGCGCGAGACGCTGCGCAGCGCGCAGTGGACGCGGCCCGACGGCCCGATCGCCGAGATCGCCGGCGAGGCGCCCGAGCCGGAGATCGAGGTCGATCTCTTCAGCCTGATCAGCGCCTTCCGCGCCGTCGTCGAGCGCGCCAAGCAGCGGCCCAAGATGTACCTGCCGGGCGAGCAGATGCCGATTGAGGATCGCATCGAGCAGCTCATGACGCGTCTCTCGGAGACCGAGGCGTGCGGGTTCGAGGATCTCTTCGCCGACATGCAGACGCGCGCGGGCCTGATCGTGACGTTCCTGGCGCTGCTCGAGATGATCCGGCTGAAGCTGATTCGCGTGTTCCAGACGGGCGCGACCGGGCCGATCCGTATCTACAAGCGCGCCCGGCCGTCGGATGCGCCGAAGCCGATACTCGATCCGGAGGTTCGGCACGCGCATGAGGTCGAAGGGCGTACACTGCCTCTCAAGACGGAGGACACGGAGGACACGGAGTAACGATGGGTTTCTCTTGTTGCTCCGTGATGTCCGTGCGCTCCGTGTTCAAACGCGGCGTACCAAGTTCGAAGAGGCGATATCGTGTCTGATCATCTGAAACCGATCGTTGAAGCGCTCATCTTCGCGTCACCCGAACCGCTGACGGCGAAGACGCTCTACAAACTGCTCGACAGCGAGCCCCGCGAAGACGTCGACGCCGCGCTGGCGGCGGTGAAGGCGGATTACGAGCGTCCAGGCGGCCTGCAGCTCGTCGAAGTCGCCGGCGGATACCAGATCGTGACGCGCACCGAACTGCACGAGTGGGTCCGCAAGCTGTTCCACGAGCGGACGACGCAGAAGCTGTCGGTGCAGGCGCTGGAGACGCTGGCGGTGATCGCCTACAAGCAGCCGATCACCGCGCCCGAGATCGCGGAGATTCGCGGTGTCAGCAGCAGCGGCGGCGTGCTCTCGACGCTCGTCGAGCGGCGCCTGATCAAGACCGTCGGCCGCAAACAGGTCGTCGGCCGGCCGTTCATGTATGCGACGACCCGCGAGTTTCTCGAGCGCTTCGGGCTGAACGATCTTGGCGATCTGCCGAAGGTGGAGGAGATGTCCGACGCGCTCGGCTTCGACCTGCCGAACGCGCTCGCCGAGCCGACGGCCACGACATCGCCGCTGCCGTTCGACGAGGCAGCCGAACAGCCCGCGGCGGCACTGACGGCCGAGACCGCGCGGGACGAGCAGGTACACTGACCGACGGTTTGGCAGGCGCCAGCCACGAAGGCACGAAGTCACGAAGGCACGAAACAACAGATTAGCTTCGTGTCTTCGAGCCTTCGTGTCTTCGCGCCGCGCCAGCGATCCGTCTACGATCGTGTAGTGATGCTCGAGCGTCTGCAGAAGATCCTCTCCGCCGCAGGCGTCGCCTCACGCCGGGCGGCCGAGGAGTACATCCGGCAGGGCCGCGTCTCGGTGAACGGCGAGACCGTCACCGAGCTCGGCACGAAGGCGGATCCCGATGTCGACGACGTCCGGGTCGACGGCCGCCGCGTCAAGGCGCCCTCACGCCGCCGCTACATCCTCCTCTACAAGCCGCGCGGCTACATCACGAGCCGCTCCGATCCGCAGCGGCGGCCGACCGTCATCGATCTGCTGGCCAAGGGGGGCGTCCGCGAGTACGTCTATCCCGTCGGACGTCTCGATTACGAGTCGGAAGGGCTCCTGCTGCTCACGAGCGACGGCGATCTGGCCGCGAAGCTGACGCACCCGAGCCACGGCGTCGCCCGCGAGTACGAGGTACGCGTGCGCGGCGTGCCGGATCGTCACGCGCTCGAGCGCCTGGCGAACGGCGTCGTGCTCGATGGCCGGCGCACCGCCCCGGCCCAGGTGAAGTTGCTCGACGAGTCAGAGTCCGCGTCGGGCGCGCAGGCCGTGCTGTCGATCGCGATCCACGAAGGCCGCAATCGTCAGGTGCGCCGGATGTGCGAGGCGGTCGCGCACCCGGTGATCCGGCTTCGGCGGGTGCGCATCGGGCCGATCGTCGATCCGCACATCAGGCCGGGTGAGTTCCGCGACCTGACGCCCAGGGAGATCGCGGCACTGCAGAAGGCCGTGGAGAGGCGGCAGCCGCGTCAATTCCCAAAGGCCCAACTCCCAAAGGCCAAGTAATACAACGGCAACTGCCAACCTCCAAGGGCCAAACGGATAACTTCCAAGAGCAATGTTGGGAGTTGCCCTTGAAGGTTGAACGATTTGGCAGTTGGTCGTTGGGTCTTGGGGGTTGTCACTCGGCGAGCAGCCGCCCCCAAAACCTCGTCAAGTCCCAGAAGGCGCGAGCCGCAGCCGATCGATCGACCTCGGCGTGCGTGATGAGCGGCGTCGAGAGCTGATGCACGACGGCGCCGCGGGCGCGCAGCGTCTCGGCCAGCAGCGTCGACTCCATCGCCGGGATCACGTTGTCGTCCGTTCCGTGCAGCAGGTAGACCGGGAACGCCGGCACCGCCGATCGCGCCGGCGACAGCGCCTCGTTCCCCCCGGACGCCTCGACGTGCGGCGCGAGGATCGGCCCGAGCCGCGCGACGTCGCGGTCGTTGACGTACTGCATCAGCGTGCGCGAGGGCTCGTCGAGCGTGGTCGCGAGCTCGCGTGCCCGCGCGAAGATCTGCTGCGCCCGCGGCTTGTCGACCATGTCGACGTGTGACGCTTCCAGGAACGTCAGGATCGCGGCCCTGAGCGGCTCCACCTGCTCCGTCGGCACGACGAGAGGCGCCGCGCTGAGCAGGATGATCGCCACGCCGTAGTCGTGCGGCGGCTTGCGTTCGCCGTTCGGCAGGATTCCGGTGCACAAGTACTTCAGGGTTCGCGGCAGATCGCCATGCCCGCCGAACGACATGACGAACGCGACGCGGTCTTTCAGTGCGGGCCGTGACGCGGCCACGATCGAGAGCCCGCCCGCGAAACTGATGCCCATCATGCCGATGCGGCCGTCTCCGGACCCGCGATTGTGCGCCGCCAGCCACACGGCGGCGTCCTCGATCATGTCGGTGGTGCGCGTCGTGATGCGGTAGCGTGTGAGGTCCGGCAGCTCCACCGTGATGGCGGGATGTCCCATCGCCGCGAGGTCGCGCGCGAAGGCGATGAGCCGCGGCTCGGCGATGCCTCCTGAATGCACGCCCGGAACGATCAACACCGGCCGGTGGGTGATCGACGCGGGGACATACCACCGCCCCGCGAGCTCCCCCTCGCGCGACGGGACGCGCGCCGGCGATTCTCGGATGTCTTCCTGCGCGACGAGCTGCGCCGCCGTCAACGCGCGGCCCTTGAGATCGGCGGCGAGGACGATGAACGATGCGCCACGGAGGTAGTCGAAGCCGGCGATCGCTGCGGTCAAGACCACCAGCAGAGGAGCGGCGATCAGCACGGCCATGCGTCGGCGTTGCGTCATCGTTTCTGGATGATATGGAAGATACGTCAGAACCGTCGTGAAAATCGTGGTGATCCATAATCAGTCGGATATGAGACCGCTCGTGATCGCCATCGACGGACCGTCAGGCGCCGGCAAGGGAACGGTTGCGCGCGAAGTTGCCGCCCGGCTCGGCTACCGTCACGTCGACACCGGCGCGATGTACCGCGCCGTCGCCTGGAAAGCGATGCAAGAGGCGATCGACCTTCGCGATGAAGCGGCGGTCGCTTCGCTTGGCCGCCGCGCTACGTTCGATCTCGAAGGCGGTCGGGTCGTCATCGACGGCCACGACGTCGCGCGCGCGATCCGCACGCCGGAGATCGACCAGGCGGCCGCGACGGTCGCGCGGCATCCGGCCGTACGGGACGTGCTCGTGGCACGACAGCGCGAGATGGGCGCCGGCGGGGAAATCGTCATGGAGGGGCGCGACATCGGCACGGTCGTGTTTCCCGATGCGGACGTCAAGATCTACCTCGATGCGTCGCCCGATGAGCGCGCCCGGCGGCGCGCCGCGGACCCGGCGCACGCCGCATCCGAAGGACGCGCACTGACGGAGGTCGCCACGGCACTGGCCGAGCGCGACCGTAGCGACTCGACGCGCGCCGTTTCGCCGCTGACTCAGGCGGCCGACGCGACCGTCATCGACACGACCCGCATGCCCATCGACGCCGTCGTCCAGCGCGTCCTCGACGTCGTCGCAAGCCGCAGAAACAATTGACCGGGCGGCGGCGTATCCGGTCGGCTGAGGGAGGTCGCCGTGCGTGAGATCCGCCGAGCCCGTCCGTTCGTCATGCTCTTTGCACCAATCGTCCTGACCGCAGTCGCGATCGCCGCCGAGGCGCCGGTCGATCGCTTCTGGCCGCAGTGGCGCGGGCCGGCAGCGACCGGCGCGTCCGTGACCGCGCAGCCGCCCTCGGAGTGGAGCGAGACGAAGAACCTCCGCTGGAAGATCGAGATTCCCGGCCGCGGCGCCGGAACGCCGATCGTGTGGGGCGACCGCGTGTACGTCTCGACGGCCGTCCCCGTCGATCCCGCCGCCGGCGCGCGCGGCGTGCAGCGGTTCATCGTCATGGCGATCAAACGCAAGGACGGAAAGATCGCCTGGCAGCAGACCGCGAAGGAAGAAGCGCCGCACGAGGGCACGCATCAGCAGTTCGGCACGATGGCATCGCCGTCAGTCGTTACCGACGGGGAAGTGGTGATCGCCTCCTTCGAGTCGCGCGGGATATTTGCCTACGACATGAACGGCAAGCTCCTGTGGCAGACCGATCTCGGGGACAAGCGGATGCGCAACGAGTTCGGCGAGGGGACGTCGCCGGCCCTGTACAAAGACATGCTGTTCGTCGTCTGGGATCACCAGGGCGAGTCGTTCGTTGCCGCGCTCGATCGCACAACGGGCAAGCAGATCTGGAAGGCCGGCCGCCAGGAGATCGACAGTTGGGCGACGCCGCTCGTCGTCGAAACGCCCGGCGGCGCGCAGGTGGTCACCGGCGCGATGCGACGCGTTGTCAGCTACGACGCCGCGACCGGCAAGGTCGTATGGGAGACGTCAGGCCTGACGATGAATCCGATTCCATCGCCGGTGGCGGGAGACGGACTCGTGTTTCTGATGTCCGGGTTCCGCGGCAACAGCTTGAAGGCGATCCGCGTCGCGGAGGCGAAAGGGGACATCACCGGCACTCCGGCCATCGCGTGGACACTCGATCGCGATACGCCGTACGTGCCGTCGCCGCTGCTCTACGACGGCATCCTGTACTTCCTCAAGAGCAACAACGCGCTCCTGAGCGCGTTCGACGCGAAGACCGGCACGCCGCACTATCAGGCGGCGCGGATCGACGGTCTCACCAGCCAGGTGTTCGCGTCACCGGTTGCGGCAGCGGGCCGCGTGTATGTGCTCGGGCAGGATGGCACGGCTGTCGTGCTGAAACACGGCAAGGCGCTCGAAACGATCGCCACCAACAAGCTCGACGATCGCTTCGACGCGTCTCCCGCGCTGGTGGAGAAGGAAATCTACCTGCGCGGCTACCGCAATCTCTACTGCATCGCGCAGTAGCCGTTACTCGCGATCGCGATAGTCCTCGGACGACGCCGGGTCGAGCTCCCAGCGTTTCTTGTCGCGGTCGGCGATCTTGTCGGCGGCGCGGAGCTCCTCGTTGTCCTGGTACTCGACGCCGAGCGCCTTGCCGATGTCGTCGACCCGATCCTGATCGGGCGTCGGGTTGTCGCCGCCCGGCGCCTCGTCTCCGACGGCGTAGGCATCTGCCCAATCCGCGTCGACATCACCGCCGGTCAGCACCGGGCTGGTCTCGGTGTGCTCCTTGCGCGCCTCGAGCATTTCGGCACGCCCGGTGCGCGCGGCTGACGGCTGCCGGTTCATATCGAGGCTGGACGGCGGCGAGGGGAGAGACTCCTCGATCTCGCGCAATTGGCGTCGGGCGCGCTCGAGGCCGGGCGCGCGTCTCGTGCTGCCGGCGCCGGCGGCGGTACCGGTCGAGCGGCGCGTGGGCATCGGGTTGGTGCGGCCCTTGACGGTGCGGCCCGTTTCGGGCGTCTGCGCGAGCGTCGATTCGGCGCCCGTCCCGCCCCGCCGTTGGGCGTTGGCCCTTGGCGCTTTGGCCCTTGGCGCTTTGGCCCTTGGCCCTTTGGCCCTTGGCCCTTTGGCCTTTGGCCTTTGGCCCTTGGCCTTTGGCCTTTGGCCCTTGGCCTTTGGCCCTTGGCCCTTGGCCTTTGCTGCTTTGGACTTTGGCCGTTGGGCAGCGGATTTTGGCCTTCGGCTCTTGGTCCTTGGTCTTTGACGTCGAGCGGCTGGGCTACGCCTTTGTCCTGTTCGGCTGCCGCTCTTCTGGGACGCCGCCTTCGCCGCTCGGCGGCTTCGGCGAGCCGGGCGTTTCTTGGCCATGAGATTGACTCCGTTCCCCTAAGTGATGTATCTTCTAGTGCTTATCGCAATCAAAGCGAAGCCCAATACAGCCCGCCGGAGCTGAGATGCCGGTAGACGTTCGATCGAGGAGGACCCGTTCAGCATGGCAACAGACGAATCGCAGACCAACAATTCCAAAGGAGGTGGCGCTACCGGCACGGCAGAGAAAACGTCAACTTTCTCCCCGATGAACCCGCTGAGCGACGACAACGTCGATCCGCAGGAATACGCGCGGCTCCTGGACCTTTACGATAACAGCTTCCGCAACATCGCGGAAGGCGAGGTCGTGAAGGGCACCGTCCTGAAAGTGACCCCGTCAGAAGTCATCGTCGACGTCGGCTACAAGTCCGAGGGGATCATCCCCGTCGACGAATTCGTGGATGAAAACGGCCAGATCACCGTGCAGCCCGGCGACATCGTCGACGTGCTGCTCGAGCGCACCGAGGACCGCGACGGCTACGTCGTCCTCTCGCGCGAGAAGGCCGAGAAGATGAAGATCTGGGACGAGGTCGAGAAGGCCTACGCGGAGAGGAAAGTCGTCATCGGCCGCGTCATCGAGCGGATCAAGGGCGGCCTCGCGGTCGACATCGGCGTCCGCGCGTTCCTCCCCGGCTCGCAGATCGACGTGCGTCCCGTCCGCAACCTGGATGCCCTGCGCGGCCAGGAGCTGCGCATGCGCGTCATCAAGGTGAACAAGAAGCGCGGCAACATCGTGCTCTCGCGCAAGGTGCTCCTCGAAGAGGAGAACGCGGAGAAGAAGAAGCACACGCTCGACACGCTCGCCGAGGGCAAGGTCCTCCGCGGGGTCGTCAAGAACATCACCGACTACGGCGCGTTCATCGATCTGGGCGGCATCGACGGCCTGCTCCACATCACCGACATGTCGTGGGGACGCGTCTCGCACCCGTCGGAGCTGTTCAAGGTCAACGACGAGATTGACGTCATCGTGCTGAAGTACGACCCGGCGACCGAACGCGTGTCGCTCGGCCACAAGCAGTTGATGAACGATCCGTGGTCGAACGTCATCGAGCGCTACCCGGTCGGCGCGCGCATGAGCGGCAAGGTCGTGAGCCTCACCGACTACGGCGCGTTCGTGGAGCTCGAGCCGGGCGTCGAAGGTCTGATCCACGTCAGCGAGATGTCCTGGAGCAAGCGGGTGAAGCACCCGTCGAAGATCCTCAACGTCGGCGACACCGTCGAAGCGATGGTGCTCGGCGTGGATCCCGGCGCGCGGCGCATCTCGCTCGGCCTGAAGCAGGTCGAGAGCAACCCGTGGCACGAGCTGTCGGAGAAGTACCCGATCGGCACGACCATCACCGGCAAGGTCCGCAACCTGACCGAGTTCGGCGCGTTCGTCGAGGTGGAAGAGGGCATCGACGGCCTGATCCACATCTCGGACATGTCGTGGAGCAAGCGCCTGAAGCACCCGTCGGAAGTCCTGAAGAAGGGCGACACGGTCGAGGCGATGGTGCTCAATATCGACGCCGAGAACCAGCGGCTGTCGCTCGGCCTCAAGCAGCTCCAGACCGACGTGTGGGACGAATTCTTCTCCCACCATCACGTCGGCGACGTCGTCGAGGGCAAGGTGGTCCGCCTGACGAACTTCGGCGCGTTCGTGGAGCTCGCCGAGGGCATCGAGGGGCTGATCCACGTCTCCGAGTTCGACGACTCGCAGCACGCGGGCAAGGAAGGCAAGCTCGATCTTCAGGTGGGCGAGAGCTACCAGATGAAGATCATCAAGCTCATTCCGTCGGAGCGGAAGATCGGTCTCAGCATCCGCGCGCTGAAGAACGAC
>JBMDXB010000003.1:0-6642 GCA_048594885.1 Vicinamibacterales bacterium | reverse complement strand
TTCGACGAGGCGGAGGGGGGCACGCTGCTGTGGAGCGAGGCGCAGACGGTCACGGCGGATGACCGGGGCCGGTATGTGGCCTATCTCGGGGCGGCGGTGGCGTTGCCGCTGGAGATCTTCCGCGCCGAACAGGCGCGCTGGCTCCAGGTGTCCGTCGCCGGCCGCGACCTGCCGCGCGTGATGCTGGTGGCGGTGCCGTATGCGCTGAAGGCGGCCGATGCGGAGACGGTCGGCGGCAAGCCGGCGTCGGCGTTCGTGCTCGCCAGCGAGCCGACGGCGGGAGCGACAGGGACCCTCAGCGCGGCATCGTCGACCATCGATCCGCTGGTCACATCCGGCACGCCGGGCCGGCTGGCAGTGTTCACCACGGCGACGGACCTGGGGGACTCGGTCGTGTTCCAGACGGGGACGGACATCGGCGTCGGGACGGGCGCGCCGGCAGCGCCGTTCCACGTGGCGGCGTCGCAATCGCCAGGGGCGTTGATCGATGTCTACAGCAACGCGTTGGGCGCGCTGCCGCTGGTGTCGCGCGCGGCCCGCGGTACGGTCTTCGCGCCGTTGCCGGTGCAGACCAACGACATCCTGGGCGGGCTGGCGGTGCGGGGCTACGCGCCGTCGGGATTCACCGGGGGCAAGGGGCAGATCATGTTCCGCGCGGCGCAGAACTGGACGGACACGGCCAACGGGACGTTGCTGCAATTCATGACGACCCCGAATGGGTCCACCACGTTTGCCGAGCGGATGCGCATCACTCCCGCCGGGGAGGTTCTGGTGGGAACCACTTCGACATCGCTCGCCAGACTACGAGCGGTGACATCACCTGGCGCCGGGGCCATCGATGGCGTCTATGGTGAAACGTCCGTGTCGGGAGGCTGGGGCGTGCGAGGTCTCTCCGAGAGCGGCATCGGTGTCCTCGGACAGGGAACCAGCGGTTATGGAGTGTGGGCCCAATCGAGCACGGGCAGGGCCTTACACGCCACGTCATCCGGCACTTACATCGCGACCTTCACGGGGCCAGGCAATGTCGGGATCGACACGACCTCTCCGGCTGACAAGCTGCAGGTCGTCGGCGACATCCGCGTCGGCACCGGCAGCACCGGCTGTGTGAAGGACGCGGACGGCAGCGTGATCGCTGGCGTGTGTTCCTCGGACCGGCGCTTGAAGCAGGGTGTTGCGCCGTTCACGCGGAGTCTCGAGGCGGTCGCGCGCCTGGAACCCGTGTCCTTCACGTGGCGCGCCGACGAGTTTCCCGAGCGCCACTTCGGTTCGGCGCGCTCGTTTGGCCTGATTGCGCAAGACGTGGAAGCGGTCCTGCCGGGGCTCGTGACGACCGATGCCGAGGGCTACAAGGCCGTCAGGTACAACCAGCTGCCGCTCTACATGCTGCAGGCGATCAAGGATCTCAAGGCGGAAAACGACGCATTGAAAGAGCAACTCAAGACGCAGGACGAGCGACTGCAGCGATTGGAAGAGGCTCTCCGCAGATAGACCACCCCAGCCCGGTCCGGCGGGCGCTGTATGCATTGTCCCGCCGCTGGTGCAGGTAATACACTGCCGCCACACTCCCCATGCACCCAGCGATCCGGATCCTAGTTTTCTGGGCCGGTCCTCGTGGCGCAGGAACCGCCGTCTCCGCCGGCCGCCTCGCCGACCACGCGTCTCATCCCGGTGTCGGGCCTCGTGGGCTGCGTGAAGGACGCGAACGGCAGCGTGATTGCCGGCACCTGTTCCTCGGACCGGCGGTTGAAGCAGGCGGTGACGCCGTTTGCGCGAAGTCTGGAGACAGTCGCGCGCCTGCAGCCGGTGTCGTTCGCCTGGCGCGCCGAGGAGTTTCCCGAGCGGCATCTCGGCTCCACGCGCTCGTTCGGCCTCATCGCGCAGGATGTCGAAGCGGTGCTGCCGGACCTCGTGACGACCGACGCGGAGGGATACAAGGCGGTCAAGTACCACCAGTTGCCGATGTACATGCTGCAGGCCATCAAGGACCTCTTAGGCGAAAAACGATCTGCTGAAGTCGGAAACCGACCTCCTCAGCGCGAGCTGCTGCGCGACCTCGACGTCGTGGCGCTCGAAAAGCTGGTAGCCGAGTCGGAAGCGCTCATCGCGCGCGCTCGCCGAAGAACGGGAGCCGGCGCGCGGTGGCGCTCGCGCAACGCGCCATTGACGACAGACGACGTCGTTGGCGCCACACCGTGCGTGCTCGCGGCGCGGGCTCAGTTCCGAGCCTGTCAGGGAAGGGCTGGCACCCGCGGGTTGCCCGGAGGCGCTCAACTCGAACATCTGCCAATGACGGCTCGGGCCGGCCGATCCCGGCCGTGCACGCGATCGGTGCCGGGTTCCCGGTGGCGAAAGGCCGTCACGGGCGGCGCGCGGTCGACGCCGGGCGGGTCGGTCCGGCGACATTCCGGCCATTGACGGCCACGAAGCCTCGACTCGTCGTGGCCGGGGAATTGCGCATGGCCTGTACTTCGAGCTGGCCATGCGATCAGGATTGCACGGGTGCGGCTATGCTGTGACGGTTGCGCTGATCATCGCCATCACGAGCTGCGGCCACGAGTCGACCGGGCCGACGCCCGTCTGCTCGTACGCGATTGCCCCCGCCACGCAGGGCTTCGCCAACGCGGGCGGAACCGGCAGCGTGACGGTCACGACGGCCGCGGGCTGCGCGTGGAGCGCGTCCGCCGGGACCGGCTGGATCACGATCAGCGCGGGCGCATCCGGGAACGGCCCCGGAACCGTCGCGTACTCGGTCGAGGCGAACGCTGACACGGGCGCCCGCACCGGGTCGCTCACGATCGCCGGGCAGCCGCACACGGTCACGCAGGAAGGCCGTCCGGCCCCGGCCCCGATCTGCACCTATGCGATCTCTCCGAGCGGCGCGACCTTCTCGAAAGACGAGGCAACCGGCAGCTTCGGCGTCACGGCGCCCGCCGGTTGCGCCTGGTCGGCGGCGAGCGCCGCATCGTGGATCACGATCAGCTCGGGCCAGGGCTCCGGCGACGGCACGGTCACCTACGCGATCACGCGCAACTTCGATGTCGACGATCGCCAGGACACGATCGCGGTGGCCGATCGGACGTTCACGGTCCGGCAGATCGGGGATCCCCCGGCCCCAGTGTGCGCGTACGCGGTGACGCCGACGGCGCTCTCCGTCTGCTTCTTCGGGTTTTCAGGGGGGCAGTTGCACATCAGCGCACAGGCGGGGTGCCCATGGACGGTGCGGTCGGCGGTACCGTGGATGGCGACGAGCGTGACTTCCGGCGAAGGCACGCAAACGGTTCGATACACCGTCGACTCCTATACCAGCGCACCGACGCGCAAAGGACAGCTCGAGGTCCGCTGGCCGACGCCGACGCAGGGGCAGAACGTCTGGGTCACGCAAACAGGGTGCAACTACGCCATCGGCGAGACGTCGAAGACGTTCACCGCGGCGGGAGATCCGCGCGCGTCCCTTGCAGTTTTCGGCACACCGACGGACCCGGGCTGCGACGCGCCCATGGGACCCGGTTGTCCGTGGACCGCGAGCACGGACTCGCCAACATGGATAACGCTGACGCGCACCATCGGCTACGGCGACGATTTCGTGCGCTACGCTGTCGCGGCGCTGCCGAGTGGAACGGGCACGCGCGTTGGAAGAATCACCGTCGCAGGTCTGACGCTCACGATTACGCAGAATCGATAGCCGGCATATTTCGCATCATGGACACGCCTGCAGGTGGATGGATGTCGCTGCCGGCGAATCGACGACGAATCGAACATCTGAAATACGCACGCCTCCACGCTGCGGGCGTGTTCGATTCGATCATCATCACGGAGCCGCCCGGCGGGGCGGAGCAAATCGCAGCGCGGGAGATTGGCCCGAGGCGTCTTGTGGAGCTGGACGAGACGACCGGCAGGTTCCGCGCAGAGCGACTGTCAGCCTGACGCAGATCGCTTCCGCCGCTGCACGCTCGTGTCACGGAACGGCCATGTATTCAAGTCCTGGCCGCAGCTCGCCAAGGAGATCGCGCACAGCGTACCTGTCGACAGTGCTGTCATCGACGGGGAAATCTGTTGTCTCGACGCCCACGGGCGCAGCAATTTCAAGAAGCTGCTGTTCCGTCGCGACTGGCCGTTCTTCTACGTCTTCGACGTCTGGCGCTGAATGGCCGCGACGTCCGCGCTCTGCCGCTGCTGGAGCGCAAGCGGCAGCTGCGCGCCGTCATGCCGCGGGTCGAGTCCCGCGTACTCTATCTGCGACCACGTCGTCGGGCGCGGCGTCGCCTTGTACGAAGCGGCGTGCCGGCACGAGCTGGAAGGCGTCGTCGGGAAGTGGGCTCGTGGCGTCTACCAGTGCAACGGCAGCAGCACGAGCTGGCTCAAGGTCAAGAACGCCGCGTACACGCAGATGGACGGCCGGCGCGAGCTGTTCGAGGCGCGACGCGATCTCCGACAGCAGCGGCGAGGCCAGCGCGCACCAGAACTTTGCCTCGCCTGACGTTCGTCGCCGGCGTAGTCCGCGCCATAGATCGCCACGCGGCAAGACATCTCGGCCGAATTGACACCCTACTGACACCCCCAGCGGTGGACCTGGGCGAAAGTGCTGGACGTCACTGGACGGAATCATTGAGAAAATCGTCCAGGAGCGTCCACGCGAGTCCACTGACTTTCGCCTGCCGACAGTTCGTAATCAGCAGGTCCTCGGTTCAAGTCCGAGCGCCGGCTCCAGTTTTCACGATGAAATCCGGACGATTCACTTCCGCACCGGGAGTCGCCTATTCTCGTTCCGGGACAAATCTGGGACAAATCGGAGAGCCGCCTTGGCGTTTCCCCTCGCCCAGATCTTCTTGGCTCGTAATGCCCGAACCTACGAGATCACGCTCACGGATGGCACGAGGATTCGGCGCACGAGTTCGGATCGGGGCGAGCGTTGCTGACGGGATTGGTCGGCGGGCCGGCGGCGCGACGACTGGAACAAGTTCGATGTCCCTGGCCTGCGCGGAATACAACACGACGCCGTACTTTCACAACAACAGCGCCATGAAGTCGATTCTCGAGCGTGCGTCCCTTCACGCGGCCGAACTCGCCAGTGTTATTCGTGACGAGCCGGAGCCCGAGCCTGCGCGCGTGAGCGGCGATGAAGAGGTCGTTGGCTCCGATCATCAACCCGCGCTTCTTCAGGTCAGCACGAATCTCGGCATAGTCGGGCGCGGCGGCGTCGGGAAACTCGAGAACTTCGACGTGCGGAAGGAACGCCCGCAGCGCAGTGGCATCCTGCTCTCGGCGCGGCGACACTTCAACACCGTACAAAAGCTCCGATTTAGTGTTGACCGAAATGCAGACGTCCGCGACAGGGGCGCGTAGCCGCTTGATTACGTTCTGGCTCGAACGCTTCATGATGTAGGAGCACGTGTCCGTGTCGAGCATGTAGCGGGCCATCAGCCCTCGCGCTCCTGGACGGGCAGGTCTTCGACGTTTCCCATGAAGGCCTCGGAGCTGGCGCGTAATAGCGGCAAGGGTCGACGCCCGATCCGCAATCTCAATTCAATGAGACGAGCTGCGGGCGCTGCGCTTCAGCGAGAGCCGAGCGCAGCGTGGCGTGCGTGAGCGTCATACGCCGGCGGGGGCCGTGTTCGGCCTTGTATCGCAGGAGCCCTCGCTGGAGGCGCTGCGGCGTCAACTGCTCGAGCCGCAGGGCGCCGAACGCGGGGACCAGGAATCCGTCAATGGCACGCCGATAACAACGACGCGTGCTCGGGCGCCAGGCGTCTGAGTTCGTCGTGTACCAGTCCTCCAAGCGTGAGCAGCCCGGGAGAGGTTCGTCGCGAGAGGGTCGGCATCGGCTGACACGATCCCCGGGGCGGCGGCGCTCATCGCGCGGCGCGGTAGAAAGCAGGAGCGACAAAGCTCAGGGACACGTTTGTCCCGCCTCTGGCGCAGATATAGTCTTCTCGCCGGTTTTGCCCCGCGCTCACACGGAGGTGTGTCATGCGACTCAACAAGGGACTCTCGATCGCGTGCGTGGTCGCGCTGGTCTTTACTGCGTCGGTCGTCGGTGCGCAGGACACGCCGGCAGCCTCACCAACCACGCGCCTCATGCCGGTCTCGGGCATCTTGACCGATGCGACAGGCACACCGCTGAGCGGCGCGCAGACGATCACGTTGGCATTGTTCGACGAAATGGAGCGCGGCACGCGGCTGTGGAGCGAGACGCAGACGGTCACGGCGGACGAGCGAGGTCGCTATGTGGCCTATCTCGGAGCAGCCGTGGCGTTGCCGCTGGAGATCTTCCGGAGCGAGCAGGCGCGCTGGCTGCAGGTGTCGGTGGCGGGCCGGGACCTGCCGCGCGTGATGCTGGTCGCGGTGCCGTATGCGCTGAAGGCGGCCGATGCGGAGACGGTGGGGGGCAAGCCGGCGTCGGCGTTCGTGTTCGCCGGCGAGCCGACGGCGGGAGCGAAAGGGACCCTCAGCGCGGCATCGTCGACCATCGATCCGCTGGTCACGGTCGGCACGCCTGGGCGCCTCGCGGTGTTCACCACGGCGACGGACCTGGGGGACTCGGTGGTGTTCCAGACGGGCGCGAACATCGGCGTCGGGACGGGGGCGCCGGCGGCGCCGTTCCACGTGGCGGCGTCGCAATCGCCAGCGGCGTTGATCGATGTC